>CAZPRY010000014.1:0-89835 GCA_964589175.1 uncultured bacterium | reverse complement strand
ACATTCGAGCCGATGACGACTTCACTGTCGATAATTGCTGTAGGATGAATTTTTTCCATAATTTTTATAAATCCGTAACGGTGGCCATCAGGGTTGCCTCGGCGACTACCTCATCGTTTACGTAGGCCACGCCTTTCATTTTTGCCATGGATAGCCGGTATTGCAGCATTTTAAGTTCCAGCCGCAACTGATCGCCGGGCAATACCGGTTTGCGGAAGCGCACGCCGTCCATGCCGGTGAAGAAGACCAGTTTCTCGCGCGGCTCCTTGATCGTATTCAAGAGGAGTAAACCGCCGGCCTGGGCCAGGGATTCGATAATCAACACGCCCGGCATGACCCGTCTTACCGGGAAATGGCCCTGGAAAAACGGTTCATTGATCGATACATTTTTAATTGCCGTGATCGTCTCGCCCAATTCCATATCGAGCACTTTATCGACCAGGAGGAAGGGGTAACGATGCGGCAGAATCTTCTCGATAGCGCTGATATCGAAGAGCGCCTCGCCCGATTTCTGATCCTGGTATTTATTGCGAATCAGAACCTTTTCGTATTCCTTGCGGATTTTTTTGACCAGGTTGACGTTGTGTCCATGTCCGCTGCGAGCGGCGATGACATGTCCCTGGATCGGCACACCCAGAAGCGCGAAATCACCGATCAGGTCCAGGATTTTATGCCGGACGGGTTCGTTGTAATAGCGCAATTCGACGCCGTTCAGGGTACCCTTTTGGCCGATGACGACGTCATTCGAGATATGGAACATTTTCTTGAGCCGGTCGAATTCTTCGGGATGAATCTCCTTGTCGATGAAGACGACGGCGTTTCCGACATTGCCGCCTTTGATCAGGCCGCGTTCCTTGAGGGCTTCCACTTCGCTCAGAAAGCAGAAAGTGCGGGCCGAGGCGTATTCCACCTCGAATTCATCCGTGATGGAATAGAGGGCGGAATACTGAGTGCCGAGAGCCGGGATGTTGTAGTCGATCAGAAACGTTACCCGAAACGAATCTGCGGGAAGCACATGCACGTCCACACCGTTTTTAGGATCGGTGTACTGGATGATCTTATCGATCACCAATACGTCACGGGGGGCGTTTTGCTCGACGATTTCGGCCCGTTTCAGGGCTTGGACAAATTCGATGGCGCTGCCGTCGCAAACGGGCGGTTCGATATTATTGACTTCGATGTATATGTTGTCGATTTCCAAGCCGGTGACCGCCGCGAGAACGTGCTCGACGGTATGCACCTGGACGCCATTCTGGGCGATCGTAGTACCGCGCGCAATGTCAACGACGTGATTGATATCGGCGATGATCTCTGGTGATTTTTTAACGTCAGTCCGTACGAAACGGATGCCGGAGTTTTCCGGCGCCGGTTTGAACGTCATCGTAGATTTGACGCCTGTATGCAGGCCGACTCCGGAAACCGATACGGGATTTTTAATCGTTTTTTGCTTTTTTAATGCCATGCGTTGCCTGGTAGCTCTCTCTAGTGCGTTTTTCCAGTTCTTTCAGACGTTGTTTTATATCGGGAATCGAGCGAATATGGGCCAGCTCGCGGCTGGCCTTGCTCATGTCCTGGGCCGGAGAGCCGAGAACCGTGCTTCCAGCTGCTATGTCCTTGGACACACCCGACTGAGCTGCGATGATCACTCCTTTTCCTACCGTGATATGCCCGGCGATGCCAACCTGCCCTGCCACGGTGACGAAATCCTCCAGTATCGCACTGCCGGCGATTCCCGACTGCCCGGCCAGAAAGCAGTATTGCCCGATTTTAACGTTATGGGCGATCTGGACCAGATTGTCAATTTTGGTGCCCTTACGGATGACGGTATCTCCCAGGGTGCCCCGATCGATGGCGCAATTCGCCCCAATCTCGACATCATCTTCGATCAGGACGCCGCCGGCCTGCGGGATTTTCGAGATGCCGGCTTCCGTGCGCACAAACCCGAAGCCATCGCTGCCGATCACGGCGCCGGCATGGATGCGAACATTTTTACCGATCCGGACACCGTGATAGACTGTCACGTTCGGAAAAATGACGGACCCGGATCCGATGTGGGAGTCATAGCCGATGTAGCTATTCGCGTGCAGAACCACTCCGTCCCCGATGCTGACTTTCTCGTCGATAACGACGTTGGGTCCGATGTACACGTCCCGGCCGAGACTGGCTGATTCCGCAATCACGGCTGAAGGTCGGATACCGGGTTGAGGACTCGGTGGACCGGGACGGAGGCGCGCCAGAATGAGCGCGTAGGCGTAATTCGGATTATCCACGCGAATGAGATTTTTATACGATCCGGTAAAATCCCGCGGCACGAGGATAGCTTCCGCCCCTGTCACAGACAGGTATTTGGCGTATCGCGGATTTCCCAGAAAGGTAATCTCTCCCGGTCCGGCATTCTGGATTTCGGCCATCTCGCTGATGACTACCGAGGGATCGCCTTCCAGAGTACCTTTAACAATTTCGGCTATCTGACCTAGCGAAAATTTCATGGATTAGTTGGTTCTTTGCAACTCGTAGATCACTTTGTCGGTGAGATCGTGAGCCGGTTCGGCGTAAAGAATGTTGCCGGCCACGGTGTCGAAAATGTAGTCATACTTGTTGTCTTTGCCGACTTTCTGGATGACAGCCTTAATTTTTTCCAGAACCGGACCCACTAACTCGGCCTGCTTCTGATAGATTTCGCCCTCAGGCCCCATCTTCTTGACCTGGTATTCCTGGATGTTGCGCTGAAGTGTGTTTTTTTCCTGCTCTTTTTCTTTTCGGCGAGCTTCGCTCATGATTAACTTCTGGCGCTCATACGCCTGGTTCAAACTGTCCAATTTGGCCAGCATGCCGCGGTATTCGTCTTCGATTTTACGGGCTTCGATGTCCAGATTGCTTTGCGCTTCTTTGGCCTCGTCAAACTCGGCCAGGATGCGGTCAGAGTTTACGTAGGCGATTTTGACCTCAGCATTTGCAAAAGTCGAGAAACCGCCGATCATACAAATTCCGAGCATAAATAAGGTGATTTTTTTCACTGTTTCCTCCGCTGATTTAAAATGGCATTCCAAAAATAAAATGTGTCTTCCAGCCTTGCGGCTTTCCATAACCCGAATCTCCGACCGGGTCGATATCATCAAAACCGTATCCGAAATCAACGCCGATCATACCCAGGGCCGGCATATAAAAGCGTATGCCGATACCGGCAGATCGTTTCAGGTCAAATGGATCGGTGCTTGATAAGTTTCTCCAGGTATTACCGGCTTCTATGAAGGCCAGGCCGTAAATCGTGGGATTTTCGGAGATGGGGAAGCGGAATTCCGTGGAATATTTAAACAGGGTTTCGCCACCGTAGGAGTAATAGGAACTGCCGCTGGTGGGTCCGACCTGGTTGTCGTCGTATCCGCGTAAAGCCATGCCGTAGATCATGCCGCTGCCGCCCATGATATAGCGCTCGTCAGGCGGTATGATGCCATCATGTCTGAGTTTTTTAATAATACCGAAATCGACGCTATTGTACAGCACAAATTTCCAGAAGGTCGGAACATAGTACTGCAAGCTGAAATTGTGTTTCTGATAATGTTCTGTTCCGCCCAGGATTCCGCCGGAATAGGTCGATGTGAAATTGAATACCGAGCCCTGGGTGGGGAATTCGGGCCGGTCGCGGCTGTCGCGGGAAATCACCTGGGTAAGGCTGACGCCGCGACTTTTCGAGTGACCTTCCAGGTAAGTTTTAAGGTAGTCTTCATCGACGTTACGGTATTGTTTGTGATGCGCTCCGACGATCCAGGTGCCGCGGAAATAGGTATCCGGCCAGCGGAACCGGCGGCCCCAGCGCAAGGATCCGCCAATGATACTCATATCGAAAGGATAGTAATAATAACTGCTGCCTCCGCGCTCTGAATAGGTGAAATTGAAGCCGAGCAGGTTCGGCGTGTCCATTACCCATGGATCGGTAAAACCAACCGAGAAGGATCGGTAGGGCGTGGTTCCCGACCTTAAAACCGAGTACTGGGTTCCCTGCTGATAGCTGATACTGACCTGCTGGCCGCGACCCATAAAGTTGTTGAATTCAAATCCGCCACCGCCGATCAAGCCATACATTTGACTGATACTGACCGAAAAATTGGCCCGGTCAGCGGATTTCTCTTCCACGGTCAGTTCGACATCGATCTCTTTATCATTAACGGGTACCACGTCGGGTTCGACGTTACTGAAATAGTTCAAGATAAAGATTTCACGTTGACTGCGAATGAGGGCTTCGCGGCTGAAGATATCGCCCGGGTAGACCCTTAACTCGCGGCGGATGACATTCTCGTTAGTTTTAACGTTGCCGACGATGTTGACGCTGTTGATCGTAACCTGATGGTTCTCCTGAATCTCGAGCTGCAAATCGATTTCATCTTCGCTGACGGGGGTGATCCGCGGATTGACCTGAAAGAAAAGATAACCCCGGTCCATATAAACGCCGTTGATGCGGTCGTAGATGGCTTTCTGGAATTCCTCTTCATCATACCAGTCCCCCGATTTGATACGCAGCAGGGGCATGAGCTGGTTCGATGTGTAAATATTGTTCCCACTGAAGGCGATATTGCGATATTTATAGCGGTTGCCTTCATACAGGACGAGGTCGATGTACATACCCTTTTGCTTCTCATCATAATGAATGGAATCGGAAAGGATCTGGATATCGCGATAGCCTTCGTTCTTGTAAAAGGCGATCAACTTGTCTTTGTCCTCTTTG
Source organism: uncultured bacterium (assembly GCA_964589175.1). Taxonomy (GTDB): domain Bacteria; phylum Fidelibacterota; class UBA2242; order UBA2242; family UBA2242; genus CAZPRY01. The sequence goes on along the minus strand of CAZPRY010000014.1, from coordinate 85,112 downwards.
TACTTGGCTTTCTCGAATTCACCGAGTTTGAGCAGCAGCAGGTTACGGGTGCGCGTGTCTTTCATGACGCGATGCAGGCGCGCCTCGCTGAAGTGATCATTACCCTGAAAGTGGATTTCCTTGATGCGAACCTTTTTGCCCTCCTTAATATGCAGGGTCATGTCCTTGGTGTTTTCCCGGTCGCTGTCTTTCAATTCCTCCGTGATTTCGACCAGCAGGTAGCCGTCTTCATAATAGAGATCCTTGATTTTCCGGATGGCCTCCTTTATGGTGTGCGGCGAAAGCACTTTGCCGGGAAGCAGATCGACGGTTTCGTTGAATTTCGATTTCTTGATTTTTTTATTGCCCTTGATCTCGTACTTCCCGAGGCGCGGGTACTCCTCTACTTTGATGATCAGGAACACGCCGGCTTCGGTGGCCTTGTCAACGAGGACCTGGATATCTGAAAATAGGCGCAGTTTCCAGAGCCGTTCGATGGCCGATGAGATATCGTCAAAAGTGACTTTATTGCCCTCCATCACTCCGGACTGGATTTTAATGCTGCTTTCGGAAATGGTTTTATTGCCCTGAACCGCAACCCCCAGGACAGTGATACCGTCGGGAGTTTGGCCAGATACCAGAGAAAAATATAATATGATAAGAGCTGTCAGAGTCGTGAATCGTGCAATTTTCATCGATAGTGATCGCCTATTTGTTCTTTTTTACCTGTTCGCTAATTTTACCAAAACGTCTTTCCCTATTCTGGTAATCGTAAATCGCATCAAAAAGTTCCATAGATCTGAAGGCAGGCCAGTAGACGGGTGTGATATAGATCTCTGTATAGGCGAGTTGCCAAAGCAGGAAGTTGCTCAACCGTAATTCTCCACTGGTACGAATCAGTAAATCCGGGTCGGGTATATCTTTGGTATACAAGAACTTCGAAAATGTTGCCTCGTCGATGTCATTGACGCTTAGCTCTCCGGTCTGAACCAGAGCGGCAATGCTTTTGACGGCATCGAGAATCTCGAGGCGGCTACCGTAACTCAGCGCAAGATTCAGGTTGAGTCCGGTATTTTTACTGGTCTTGCGGACCCCCTCGACCAGACCGAGCTTCGTACCTTCCGGCAGATCGTCGACATGTCCCATGATCGTAAACTTCACATTGTTTTTGTGCAATTCTTCAATTTCGGAACGGATTGTATTCAGAAGCAAATTCATTAATGCGGACACTTCGGTTCGGGGGCGGGACCAGTTCTCGACGGAAAAAGTATAGAGTGTCAGTACTTCGATGCCGAGTTTGCCGCACTCCTCCGTAATCGCGCGAACGGAATTGATGCCCTCATTGTGCCCGGCGATACGGGGTAAGCCGCGTTCCTTGGCCCAGCGGCCGTTGCCGTCCATAATTATCGCAATATGCCGCGGAAGAGAACCGCGGATGATAATTGCTTCTCTTTTTTTATCAAGTTCCGACTGATTTATAACCATATTTTTCAATAGAAAAAAGCTTATGGAAATTAAATTCAATTGCCGCTAAAGTCAATGGAAATTCGGAAGTAAACCGGACGATGAATCTAGAGCGGACTTCGCAACTTGCTGGACGGAACGATCCGTTTTAACGGTCCCATGCCATTCCCAATTACAGTAAAAATTATGTGCCCGGGCTGCCCGGAACTACGCGGCGGAGCAATATCGGGCTGCTGCGCTTTCATCGGAATTTCCCGGATATAAAAATATTGGAGCGACTTTTCACGGTTGAATATTAAAAATGGAAAAATCCGTTGAATTCCCGGCGGGAACCGCATATATTTGATATGTGAAAATACCAGGCAAGTTGATAATACCTGCGCTTTACTCATGGAAGGTGATCTGATGAGCAGCCGGATTCTGATTGCGGATACCGATACTGTTTATACCGGTTCCATCATGACGGTGCTGAGCGAGGCCGACTTTTTCTGTCAGGCAGTCTCCGATGGCGAAGACGTGATCGCGAAGCTGCAAGAAGATAATTTCGATATTCTGATTACCGAATTGAAGTTGCCGAAATGGAACGGGATTGAGATTCTGAAAAAAGCGTCCGAAATCAGTCCGCGCACGCTGACGGTCATCGTCACCGCTAACGCGACGGTCGAGAGTTCCATCGATGCCTTACGCCAGGGGGCCGTGGATTACATGGTGAAGCCGGTCGCAATGGAAGACTTGGTGCTGAGAATTAAAAAGATCCAGCGCTTTCAGCAATTGCTCCTGGAGAACCAGTACCTTAAAAAGGAAGTGCATTCCCAATTCAGCGGAAATCTGATCATCGGCGAAAGTCAGGCAATCCGGAGTTTATTTGGCTTGATCGATAAGGTCGCGCCATCCAATTCGAATATTTTAATTTCGGGCCGCAGCGGCACCGGCAAAGAACTGGTGGCGCGCACGATTCATCAAAACAGCCAACGCGCTCAGGCGCCCTTCGTTCCGATCAATTGCGGCGCAATTCCGGAGACCCTCTTCGAGAGCGAATTGTTCGGTTTCAAGAAAGGCAGTTTTACAGGTGCGATAGCCGATAAGGACGGCGTTTTCCGGGCGGCTAACGGTGGAACGCTCTTCCTGGACGAGGTTGGGGAAATCCCTATTCATATCCAGGTTAAACTACTGCGGGCGATCGAAGCCAAAGAGATCAAGCCGATCGGTTACCCCTCACTGATCAATGTGGATGTCCGGATTATCTCGGCCACCAATAAAGACCTCAGTAAAGAGATCGAAGAGGGAAATTTCAGGGAAGATTTGTACTACCGCCTGAATATCGTCGAATTGCATCTGCCGACACTCGGCGAACGCAAGGAAGACATCCCTTTGCTGGTGGATCACTTCGTACGCAAATACAATACGGAGTTAAAGCGCAAGGTTCAGGGCGTGGACAATGAGACGATGAAGGTTCTGATGAACCATAAGTGGAAAGGCGAAGTCCGCGAGCTGCAGAATATCATCGAAAGGGCCGTGCTGCTCTGCGATGGTGAATACATTACACTCAGGGATTTGCCCCCGCACGCCTCTTCGGGAGCTTCCGCCCAGTATCCCGACGAACTCAAAGCCGCCGTCCGGAATTTCGAGCGGCAACATATCTTATCGATCCTGCAGCGCTGCGCCAACGATAAAAACAAATGCGCCGAAATCCTGGGAATCGGGCTCTCTTCCCTCTATCGTAAAATTGACGAATTGGATATTCAGATATAGCTGTTGCCAGCGCTGCGACAATACCTGTCCGGCTAAACCTAATAGATACGCGATCGCTTTATAAACTCGGTTTGTTACTGTCGGAGAAATCGTTTTCTTTGGGCGTTTTGTCCCTGCCCGTCGTCGTGAGCAGGTAGATACCCAGCAGGATCAGGATGACCGGCCAGTACCTGAGGAATTCCCACACCTGCGCGTAAAAGACCATCGCCAGGGTTAATAAAATTGTACCGGGAATCCAGAGTTTATTATTGCGAGGTCCGAACAGGTACATCAGGAAGAAGCCGATACCGGGAGCCAGGATAAAAGTCGGCCACAATTCTTCCATGTAATGCCAATGGGTGTTTTCTATGTAGACGAATAAGGAACCGATTATCATCAGGATAGTACCGGGCATCAGGAGGCCGAATTTGGAGCGGTCAAACAGAAATCCGAGAATGAACAGCAATCCGATCGCGATGATTAAATAGGGCCAGAAATTGCCCCAATCGAGTCTACCGAATTGAATCAGCAGGATCAGCGTCCCGATCAGAATCAGGAAAAGACCCAGAATGATATTGGAACCCGGTTGATTTCTATCAGAAGTCATGAAGCCTCCTCATATTTTATTCATCGATAGCCTAGGTATTCTAATATGGCCCCGGGTGAATGTCAACAAAATACTGATGGCAAGGATTTTCGGTCGAGTCTTTCCAGCGGGTTCCCAGTTCTGGCGGATGAATTTTCTTGTACAATCAGGCCATTATATTAGATTAAGCTGGTCGACAATAGGAGTAGATTGAATGTCTAAAGGAAAGACCGCTTATAATATTGCCATCTGGGTATTCCTCTGTCTGGTCTGGAGTACAACCTGGGCGATGATCAAAATCGGTCTGGATGATACGCCGCCGCTGGTGGGATTGGCTCTGCGATTTACCATTGCATCGGCGGTTCTCTTCCCCGCAGTTTTTATTAGCGGGCGTAAAATCCCGATGGATCGCGCTTCGTTGAAATTATACGGGCTGGTGGGATTCTTCAGTATGGCGCTGGGTTATTTTTGCACCTACTGGGGAACCCTTTACATACCCAGCAGTCTGTCGGCCATCCTGTGGGCTACGTTGCCGGTTTGTATCGGGATTTTCGCCCATTTTTTGGTGAAAGCGGAACGGCTGAATACGATTCGCACAATCGCCATTGTCATTTCGCTTCTCGGAGTGATCGGGATTCTTTCCGACCAAAAGTTAGTCTTTAGCTGGTCGGTGTTTTTCGGCTGTTTGGTGGTTTTGAGCGGTGTGATGGTTTCCGCCTATCCGACCGTCTACGCCAAAAACCGAACCTTCGTCTACGATCCACTGGTATTGACGGCCATGTCCATCGGTATTGCGGCCGCCTGCCATGCGCTGGCGGCGACTGTTTTCGGCGAATGGTCGGAAATGGTCTGGGACATCAAGAATATCGGCTCGGCGGCTTACCTGGGGATATTCGGTTCGGCTATCGCTTTCTTCGGATATTATACGCTCCTGACGCGCATCGCGGTAATCAAATTATCGTTTATTACGTTTATCACGCCCATTTTCGCTACCGCGATCGGCTGGTTTTTTCTGGGAGAGCTGATCACGGTCAAAGAGATTATCGGCGTTTTGCTGATATTTCTCGGTCTGTTTATTTACGACCTGAAGGGCTTCCGCCGTCTGATTGCCGTTAAGCAATCCTAACCTAAGCTAAGAACGAGTGGATCGCATGGCTACGAAAGTCAAAACTGTTTATTTTTGCAGAGAATGCGGCGCGTCGCAGCCTAAATGGACGGGTCGTTGCCCCGAGTGCGGTGCCTGGAATACGATGGTTGAGGAGAAGGTCACCCGAAAATCGCCCTCTGCCGTTCGCAGTGCAGCGCGCGAACCGCAAGCCCTGGGTCGGAGCACATTTCCGTCAAAGCAGCGCCTGACAACGGGTATCGATGAATTCGACCGGGTTGTCGGCGGCGGGCTGGTGGCCGGTTCGGTGGTCCTGATCGGCGGCGAGCCGGGCATTGGGAAATCGACCATCATTCTGCAAATCCTGCAGAAATTGCCGGGCAGCAAATTTCTGTACTTTTCCGGTGAAGAGTCGGAAGAACAGATTCAATTGCGCGCCGATCGCCTCGCGGTGCATGACGAACGGATATGGCTCTCCTGCGAGAACAATCTCGAGAATATCCTGCACCAGACCGAGCTTCACGCTCCGCAGGTTGTAGTCGTCGACTCGATTCAGACCATGTATTCGGAGGACTTCGATAACGTGCCGGGCAGCGTAACGCAGGTGCGCGAATGCGCCGGTAAACTGCAGCGCAAGGCCAAGGAAGAGGGCATCGTGATGATCCTGATCGGGCATATCACGAAGAGCGGTATGATCGCCGGCCCGAAAGTGCTGGAACATCTCGTCGATACCGTGCTCTACCTGGAGGGCGCGCAGTACAACTTTTTCCGCGTCCTGCGCTCGATCAAAAACCGTTTCGGTTCTACCAACGAAGTCGGCATTTTCGAGATGAAGGATAAGGGCCTGATCGCGGTCAGTAACCCTTCGTACGTTTTTTTATCTGAACGACGTGAGCATGTACCGGGATCGGCGATTGCCGTCAGCATGGAAGGAACCCGACCGTTTTTAATCGAGATTCAGGCGCTGGTGACGCAGACCTCTTACGGAACGCCGCAGCGCACCGCCAACGGCATGGATTACCGTCGCCTGACGATGTTAAATGCCGTTCTTGAGAAACGGGTAGGTTTGCCGCTGGGCAGCCAGGACATCTTCGTCAACCTGGTGGGTGGCTTGAAAATTGATGAACCGGCAATCGATCTGGCCGTGGTAGCGGCCCTGGCTTCCAGTTTTAAAAACATACCGATCGATCCGATAGCGGCCCTGATCGGGGAAGTCGGTCTGGTTGGCGAAGTGCGTTCCGCGCCCTTTATCGAGCAGCGTGTGATGGAGGCGGCCAAGCTGGGCTACCGCAAGATTTTTCTGCCCAAGAACAATATTAAGATGTTGAAAAAGCCGGCCGATACCGAGCTGATCGGTGTGGACTCCATCGGGCATCTTTTGAATATTTTACTGAAATAATAGTGGAAAGCAGCGATTGGATCAGGATAAAACGGATATCGGATTTTCGATTGTCGCCGAAGATGAGGACGGCATGGCCAGGGCCTGCCGGTTTACAACCGAGCACGGAAGCGTGGAAACCCCGGTTTTCATGCCGGTGGGCACGCATGGCGTCGTTAAAACTCTCACACCGGCCGAACTCGAGGCGAGCCGGGCCCAGATCATTCTGGGCAATACCTATCACCTGTACCTGCGCCCCGGGCTAGAAATTATCCAGGGCGGCGGGGGCTTGCATCGCTTTATCAACTGGCAACGGCCGATCCTGACTGACAGCGGCGGCTTCCAGGTTTTCAGCCTCTCGCACCTGGGCAAGATCCGTGATGAGGATGTTACCTTCCGGTCGCACATCGACGGCTCGCTGCACCGGATTTCCCCCGAGATTTCGATGGAAATTCAGCGCACGCTGGGATCGGACATCGTGATGGCTTTCGATGAATGCACGCCCTTTCCCTGCAGCTACGAACAGGCCCAGGAGTCGCTGGCACGCACGCATGCCTGGGAGACACGCTCAATCGAATATTTCCGCCGGATGGAGCCGCTCTACGGGCACCGCCAGTTTTTGTTCGGAATTGTGCAGGGCAGCGTCTACCCGGATCTGCGCCAACGGAGCATCGATGTGCTGAGCGAACTCGACTTCGACGGCTACGCCGTGGGCGGCCTGGCGGTTGGCGAGCCCAAGGAACAGATGTTCGAGATGCTGGAACGTATTTCACCCTTACTGCCGAAGGAGAAGCCGCATTACCTGATGGGCGTGGGCAAACCGGAAGACATCATCATGGGCATCGACCTTGGCATCGATATGTTCGACTGCGTCCTGCCGTCACGGAACGCGCGCAACGGGACACTCTATACCCATCGCGGCCGGGTGGTTCTGAAACAGTCGCGCTACAAAATGGACTACACGCCGCCCGACGAAAACTGCGACTGTTACACCTGCCGCAATTTCAGCCGAGCCTATCTGCGGCACCTGTATATGAACGGCGAGATGACCGGACTGCGCCTGAATACTCTGCACAACATCCATTTCTTTTTGCAATTGACCGAAGAGGCGCGGACAGCCCTGAATACCGGCCGTTGGACGGCCTGGAAAACAGAATTCTTCGAACGCTACCCGGTGGAAAAGGATCACTGGGAGATCAACCAGGTTCGCCGGGAAGAGCGGCGCCGCAAGCATCTTCGAGAAAATCCTCATATAAATGAGTAAAATTTTTTAAATTCCAAGGTTTGATAAGAGGATTTTTGCCAATCTCCGTTTGGAGAACGAATAATCGAAAGCAACAATAACGAATCGATATGTCGATAAATAAAAATGTATCTCTACCGTCGGACGCCTGTTATGCACTAAGCGCTGCGCAGGTGGATCGCCGCATTGAAGAATTGCGCAGGCAACTCGCCGGGTCGCTGTTGATCCTGGGACACCATTACATGCGCGACGCAGTGATTCGCCATACCGATATTCGGGGCGATTCTTTCGACCTGGCCAAAGCCGCCGCCGCCGCTGACGCAAAATGGATCGTGTTCTGCGGGGTTCATTTTATGGTCGAGACTGCGGATATCGTGACGCGCCCGGATCAAAAGGTGTTTTTACCCAATGTGGGCGCCGGCTGCTCCTTGGCGGATATGGCGAATATCGAAGAGGTCGAGAAAGCCTGGGAAGCGATCAGTCGGCTCACCACGGCCCGGATAATCCCATTGACCTACATCAATTCCAATGTGGAATTGAAAGCCTTTTGCGGCAGGCATGGCGGCATCGTATGCACCTCCGGAAACGCGCGGCAGGCCCTTGAATGGTCTTGGAAACTCGGCGAGAAAGTCCTGTTTTTCCCGGATCAGTATCTGGGCCAGAATACCGCTTACGGAATGGGCCTTGCGCTCGAAAAGATGGCGCGCTGGGAGCGCCGTCAGGCCCAGGGTGGTTTGACGCAGGAAGACGTCGAAAAAGCAGCGATTATTTTTTGGGATGGCTATTGTGGAGTCCATCAGCGTTTCAGTGTTGGCTATATCGACCGTTTGCGTGAGATGCATCCGGACATCCGCATCATCGCCCACCCGGAATGCGATTTCGAAGTTGCCCAGCGGGCCGACGAACTGGGCAGCACCAAGCGCATCCTGCAGCGCGTCGGGGAAAGCCCGGCCGGAAGCGTGTGGGGTGTCGGCACCGAGAAGAACCTGGTGGAGAGACTACAGGCGATCTACCAGGACAAAAAAATCTATTTCCTGGAGGAAGAGGGGCCGCAGTGCCCGACCATGGAGATGGTCAGCGAGTACCACCTGCTCCATCAGCTGGAGAATCTGGCCGCCGGGAAGCTCATCAACCAGGTCATCGTTGAACCGCAATATAAGGAATATGCTCTCGTCGCTCTGGAGCGAATGTTGAGCCTGGTATAAAATGGTAGCCGCAGAACCGATACGCGAAACCGATGTGCTCGTAATTGGGACCGGATTGGCCGGATGCTCGACGGCCTACGCCGCAGCCCGGCTGGGATTGAACGTCACGATCATCACGCGGGAGACGGAATTTATTGAGTCAGCGTCCTATTACGCCCAGGGTGGAATTATTTATAAAGCGATCGATGAAAGTTTCGATCTGCTGCTGGAAGACTTTCAGCGAACCGGCGCCGGCATCGTGCACGAGGCGGCCATTAAAACGTTATATGACCATCTCGAGTTGGTGCATGAGATCCTGATCGACGACCTCGAAGTACCTTTTACGCAGAACGAGCAGGACAAGATCGACCGCATCAAGGAAGCCTCCCACAGCCGGGCGCGCATCGTGCATGTCGATGATACAACCGGGAAATCCATACTGAGCCGGTTTTATCGCAAACTGCAGACACTGCCGAATGTGGAGATTCTGACGCGTACGACCTGCGTGGACCTGATCACGCTGGCCCATCACTCCCTGAATCCGTTGCATGTTTACGAACCCAGCACCTGCGTCGGGGCTTACGTTTTTTGCCAGGAGGACAGCCGGGTTCACCCCATTCTGGCCAAACAAACCGTTCTGGCCACAGGCGGACTGGGGCGTCTCTACCTGCACACCTCCAATCCGCCGACCGCCCGCGGTGAAGGCTACGCTATGGCCTATCGCGCCGGTGCGCGCTTGATGAATATGGAATATGTGCAGTTCCACCCTACAACCCTTTTTACATCGAGTGGCGAGGAGCGCTTTTTAATCACGGAAGCCATGCGCGGTGAAGGAGCCGTACTCCGTAATGAAGCGGGTGAGGCCTTCATGCAACGCCACCACCCGGAGGCCGATCTGGCGCCCCGCGATATTGTCGCCCGCAGCATCATGCAGGAAATGGGCGACAACAACGCGCAGTTCGTTTACCTGGATATTACCCATCGCAATCCGGACTGGATCAGGCGTCGTTTTCCGCTGATCTATTCCCGCTGCCTGGAGCATAAAATCGATATCACGAGCGAAAGCATTCCCGTGGTTCCGGCGGCCCATTATGAATGCGGCGGCGTGGCGACGGACATGTGGGCCAATACGACGATCCGGCGCCTCAAGGCTGTGGGCGAAGTCGCCTGCACGGGTGTCCACGGGGCGAATCGCCTGGCCAGCAGTTCTTTGCTGGAGTGCCTGGTTTTCGGGACCCTGGCCGGCAGGAACTGTCTGGAACGGATCAGGGAGAATAAAATGATCATGCCGCGTGTGGCGGCCTGGCGTGCGCGGGAGGAAGAGGTCGATCCCGAAGTCCTGCAGCAGGATTGGCTGACCATCCGGCATACAATGTGGAATTACCTGGGAATTATTCGGAATTCGAAGAAGATTGAAAGGGCATACGGAATACTCTCCCGCCTGAAAGAAGAGATCGAACCTTTCTACGCACAGGGCAGGCTGAGTGATAAACTGCTTGGTCTGCGCAATGCGGCTACGACTTCGCTGCTGGTTTTACATGCCGTAAAACTGCACAAGGGAAGTCTCGGCTGCCATTATCGTATAAATTGAATGGAAATGATAAACAAGAAATTGGAGGTAATGTGAATAATTTACTTTATGCAGCCGGCGGACAAATGGGCGGTTCCGGTGGAACGGGAAACCCCATCCTGAATCTATTGCCGTTTCTTCTGATTATCCTGGTGATGTATTTTCTGATGATACGCCCCCAGGCCAAGAAGCAGAAGGAAAAACAGAAGATGTTGCAGGAACTGCAGCCCGGCGACGATATCCTGACGATCGGCGGTATTTTCGGTAAGATCGAAGGCCTGCGCGAAAAAGAGAATGTCGTCATCGTCAAGATTGCCAAAGACATCAAGATTCAGATCTCGCGCTCCGCCGTTGCCGAGAAACTGGATAAAAAGGTGGTTACGTTCTAATGGCTTTGATGAAGATCTATCTCTACGGAAGTCCTATTCTGAGCCGGCCAACTCAGCCGGTAACTGAACTGCCGGCGGATTTTAGCCGGATCCTGAACGATATGTATGAGAGCATGTACGACGATGACGGCATCGGCCTCTCCGCCAACCAGGCCGGCATCGATCAGAGCTTTTTCGTGGCGGACTTTTCGCTACATGATGAAAAGCAGACGAAGAAGGTATTCATCAACCCGGAAATCCTGGAGTCGAGCGGCGAATGCGTGCTGGAAGAAGGCTGCCTGAGCATACCGGAAATCCATGAAGAGGTTACCCGGGCCGAACGAATAAAACTGCGCTATGAAGACCTGGATCGCAACGTGATCGAGGAAGAGTTCAGCGATTTCCCGGCGCGCGTAATCCAGCATGAGATCGATCACCTGCACGGCGTATTTTTTGTAGATCGCATCAGCGCGCTACGCAAAAGTTTCCTCGCCTCGAAACTCAAGAAAATTGCGGAAGACGCTGCCAACGGGCAGTACGCCAACGTGTAAGGATTGGGACCTACGTGAAAATCGTATTTATGGGTACGCCTGAATTTGCCCTGCCGGGTCTGCGAGCCCTCGCGGCCTCCCGCCATCAGATTCTGGCGGTCGTTACCGGGCAGGACGTTCCCAAAGGACGGGGACGAAAGGTTGACGAACCCCCGGTTAAAACCCTGGCCCGAGAGCTGGGCCTGGAGATCCTACAACCCGAATCCCTGCGGGACGAGCAATTGGCTGGCCGGCTTCGTCAACTCGATCCGGATCTGTTCGTCGTGGTGGCTTTCCGGATTTTGCCGAAGCTGCTCCTCGAAGTGCCGCGCTTCGGTTCCATAAACCTGCATGCTTCTCTCTTACCGAAATATCGCGGAGCTGCGCCTATTAACTGGGCCCTGATCAACGGCGATCGTGAAACCGGCATCACGATCTTTCAGATTGAACCGAAAGTGGACACCGGCGCCATCATTACCCGGCGCAGGCTGACGATCAGCGAGGACGACACGGCCGGATCGCTGTCCGAAAAGCTGTCCCGCATCGGCGCAGAAGCGCTCGTCCAAAGTCTCGATGATCTGGAAAACGCCCATATCACGAAATTAGCACAGGACAATTCCCTGGCCAGCAGCGCACCGAAAATTTATCCCGAGATGGGCAAACTGGACTGGTCGCAACCGGCGCAGACGCTCAAAAATCTGATCCACGGGTTGTCGCCTTCACCGGGTGCATTCTGTCTTTTTGGAGGAAAACGGCTGAAAATCCTGAAAGCAAGCTGGAAGGAAGACCCGGCCGCTGAGCTTCCCGGAACGATCGTGCATCTCGATAAAAGCGCCCTGGCGATTCAAACCGGCCGCGGGTTGCTGTGCCCGGAAGTGTTGCAGACGGAGGGCAAGCGGGCGCTGCCGGTCGCGGCATTTCTGAACGGTTTTGCGGGCCAAATTGGAGATCGTTTTACATCGTGAATACACGCGCCGCTGCCGTCAAAATTCTGAATTCACTGCGCAATAACTATTTTGCTTACGAGAAGCGCATCGCGGATTTTGTAGGCGAAAAGAATTTCAGCCAGCAGGATCAGGATTATATCTACGCGCTCGTCAAGGGGGCGATTCAGCATCAAAGCTTCCTGGATTTTATCATCGATATTGCCGTGACCCGTTCCGCCAAAAAGTTGGAGATCACGGCGCTCAATCTGCTGCGCATCGGCATTCTCCAGATAAGCATTATGGCAACGCCCATGCATGCCGCCGTGAATGAAACTGTGCGGGCCGCCCGGCAACTGAAACGCCTGCAGCTCGTGCCCTTTATCAACGGAGTTTTGCGCAACTTGCCTCCCGAAGAAAAGTGGCGCGAAGCGCTGGAACGAAAAGACCGGATCGGGCAGCTTGCCATCCTGCATTCTCATCCCGAATGGCTGATCCGAAACTGGATTTCCGTCTACGGGGAAGCGAACACGATCAAACTGGTCGCATTCAACAATTCCTATACCGAGATATATTTCCGGCATAATCCCTTGAAAATCGAGTGGCCGCAGCTGCGCGCGAAGCTGGATCGCGAAATGGCAGTTCTATCTGAATCGGAACTCGGCAACGTCCGTTTTTTCTGCGTGGACAAGCCCGGCGTTTTGCTGAAGAGCCCGCTCTTTGCGGAGGGTGCCTGTTCGGTGCAGGATTACAGCCAGGCCCTGGCAGTCATGCTGCTGAATCCGCAGCCCGGCGAAACGATCCTGGATGTCTGCGCCGCGCCCGGCGGAAAAACGACGATGATCGCCCAGCTTGGCAGCAACCGGATCAATCTGTCAGCATTCGATATTTCCGAGGATAAGATTGCCTTGATTCAAAATGAGTGCCGTCGTCTGGGAATCGATTCCGTCACGCTTGCGGTTGCCGATGCCCGGGAGGCCCAATTCGACATGGCTGATAAAATCCTGGTGGATGCGCCCTGTACCGGGACCGGCGTGATTGCGCGGCGGGCCGATATTCGCTGGAACCGCAGGCCGGAGGATATCCTGAAATTAAACGAAATTCAGACCGCTATCCTGGAAAATACGGCCGGCTTTGTCCGGCCGGGAGGCGTGCTTGTGTACAGCACCTGTTCGATCCAGACGGAGGAAAATGACGATATTGTCGCTGCTTTTCTCGGAAGACATCCCGAATTTCAGATCGATCCGGCCGAAAACTACGTGGACAGGAAATATTGTGACGAAAGCCGTTCGATGCGTATATTACCCTTTCAGCATAACATGACCGGCGGCTTTGCGGTCAGGCTGTTGAAAAAAGAACATAGCGATCGTAATTAATGAAGGTTCCGCGATGCCGATACGACTGAGAAATATTTTGCGCTTTATCGTCGCCTTTGGGCTGTTCACGCTGGTTTTTGCCTTGGTCATGGACAAGATCGTCATGCCGATCTATACCCGCCACGGCAGTGAAGTCGTCCTGCTGGATGTACAGCAAAAAAACCTGGATGAAGCCCGGGCCATCCTGACGACCAATAAATTCAAGGTTGAGGTCACGGATTCGGTGGAAAATCCGAATCTGCCGTCCGGGACGGTAATCGATCAGCAGCCGCCGCCCGGCTATCGTGTCAAACGCGGACGGGTAGTGCGCCTGGTCGTGACCAGCGGCGTTCGCTATTTTCCGATGCCCAATCTGGTCGGCACCGTGCTGAAGGCGGCCCAGCTGGAACTTGACCGGCACCATATCGTTATCGATTCGCTGATCTACGGTTTTTCATCGGACAAACCGAAGGGCGTCATTGCCGATCAGTCAATCCCGCCGGGATTCAAGGTTTCGCTGAATTCATCGGTCATATTAACGGTCAGCGATGGACCGCCGGCGCATCAGCTGGTGGTACCGGATCTGTTCGGCATGAACCTCGAAGAGGCTAAAAAGGTCATCCGGCGCGCGGGATTCCGGATGGGTACCGTTCGCTCCATCCCCTCGACGGAGTTGACACCCTACACCGTGATCGGGCAATATCCCGAAACCGGTACGCTGGAAGATAATGCGATTCCGATTGATCTGGAGGTTACCACAACCGAAATGGAAGGAAAGTAGGGCGAATGGCGGAAATCGTACCATCATTGCTTTCGGCGGATTTCGGCAAATTGGCCCAGGAGATCCGGGCCGTTGAGGAAGCGGGCGCGCGGCGGCTTCACCTGGATATTATGGACGGCCATTTTGTGCCGAATATTACGCTGGGACCGTTTATCGTGGAGGCGATCCGCAGGGTGACCGACCTGCACCTGGAGGCGCACCTCATGATCGAAAATCCGGAACGCTTTCTGAAAAGTTTTATCGACGCCGGCAGCAACACGGTCATCATTCATATCGAATCCAGCAAAGATCTCCTGGCTGATTTCCAGACGATTCGGAACATGGGCGCTTTGCCGGGCATCGTAATCAATCCGCCCTCCGACTTCAGGACGATCGAACCTTATCTGAAAGAAATCGAGCATCTGCTGGTTATGACCGTCAACCCGGGATTCGGCGGGCAAAAGATCATTGAATCAGCCCTTGAAAAAGTCACTTTGGCTAAACCGTATCAGCAGAAATACCACTTCCCGATCGAGATCGACGGCGGCGTAAATCTTGCAACTGTCGGTCTGGCTGTTGAAAAAGGGGTGGATTTGATTGTCGCCGGTTCCGCCGTTTTCAGCGGTGGACGACCGGCTGAGTCTTTCCGGCAGTTATCCGCGAAATTGACGCAATGAGATTCGAATCACACGCCCCGGCACACGCCCAATCCTGCGTTACGATAGGCCTTGTTCCGCGCCTGTTTTTCCGGGAATCGAATAAAATTGAATTCAGGAGTTTTTAAACCCTAGCCATATGTCGTTTCTATATCCCCAATTTCTCTGGTTTTTACCGGTCCTGACATTACCAACGATCATTCACCTGTTCGGCCGGAACCGTTACCGTCAGGTAAAATTCAGTTCGCTGCGCTTTCTGGAAGAGTTGCAGCAGGACCTGATCCAAAAATTGAAACTACGGCAGATTATTCTGCTGATTATCCGGACATTGCTGTTATTGTTTCTGGTATTGAGTTTTGCCCGGCCCTATCGCACGAATCGAGTGCCCGGCCTGTTGCTCAACCAGGGTGAGACGCTCTATCTTGTCGTCGATAATTCCGCCTCGATGGCAATGCAGGTTGAAGGCGAAGATCTTCTGCAACGGGAACTGCACCGGATTTTGCGCGCTCCGATCGATGTCGAGTACCCGGTTTTACTGAAGCTGGTCGAATCGACTCAGGCAAAATTTGTCCAGGATCGGGGTCTGCTGCGTGATGCGGGACAGCTGGAGCAGGAATTGGCGCGCATCACAGTGCAGGCGCGGGGCGGCTCGCTGAAGACCGCTCTTAATTCCATTCTTGACGACCTGGCCGTTTCAGAAGAAACTTCGCATTGCGTCTGGATCGTCAGCGATTTTCAGAAATCAACCTGGGGCGATTTGGAGCAAAGCGAGCATCCGATGCGGCGCTTATTGCAAACGGAAGGAACCCGGACCGTGCTGTTCCCGGCGCTCCCGGAGGGACGCAACGCCGCTGTCGTACGTCTGGATATTCCGCGGCAATTGCACGAGAAGGGCAAGATTTCGGAGCTGCAGGTTGTCCTCGGGAACTGGGAGAATCGGGCCAAAGATGTGCCCGTTTCCCTGTTTCTGGAGGGGGAAAGGATCGGCCAGACGATCGTCGGGCTGGAGCCGCTCGAATCCAAAGCCGTTTCGTTTCAGTTTATCCCGAACAGCGGCGGAATGCTTAGCGGTTATGCAATGATACCCGATGACGATCTGCCTTATGATAACCGGCGATTTTTCGAAATTAATATTCCCGAGCTTGTGCGCGTACTGGTTGTCGGTCCGCAGGTGAAAGACGGGCGCTTCCTGGTCAAAGCCCTGCGCCTCGAAAATTCTTCACTGATCGACGTTGCCTTTGTTTCACCGGCTTCGTTTGCCCTGGAAGATTGCCGCGATTACAGCGTTCTGATTTTCTCGAATGTGGATGAATTGAGCGCCGGCGCTTTGCACAAGGTCGAGGATCATATGGATGAGGGCAAGGGCGTTCTGGTCTTTCCGGGGGAAGATTGCGAAATCAATCGTTATAATTCGCTCTGGAGTGAGAATTTGCAGCTGCCGCGCTGGACAAACAGTCGCTCAGCCGCGTCGGAGGCATACCTCAAAATCGGCTCGCTGGACGAACTGCACCCGCTTTTTCAAGGGGTGTGGCGGGCCGCCGGCAATCCGGCCAATTCACCGCTTTTTTTCACCATTCCTGAATTCGATCTGGGCGGCGAAAATCGTGCGCTCATGAATTTCAGCAACGGGCTGCCGTTGATCATGGAAACGCAGCTGGCGCAGGGCCGCGCCCTGACCGTCGCCACGTCCGGCAGCGGCGCCTGGTCCGATTTGCAAATCACCGGTCTTTTCCCGGTGCTCTTACATCGGATGATGCTTTATCTGGCGGGCTTCTCCTTGCAGACTTCGGATTACCAAACCGGCGATACACTGCAAATCCCGGCCGGAAACGGCGCTCCGCTCAAAGAGCCGCTGGTGCTTTCGCCCTCGGCCCGTCGCTATATCCCGACTCCGGACGAGCAGCGCAAGACCTTCATCTTTACCCGGACGGATGAACCGGGGATTTACGAGTTTTTTGCGGCCGGGCAGAAACGTGGCCGTTATGCGGTCAATATTGACCCGGCGGAAGCCCTGCCGGGATTTTACAATGCGGAGCAATTACGGAAAATTCCCGGAGACCGCCCGGTGAATCTGGCCATCTATTCCCCGGGGAACGAGACGGGCGGCGAATTGCTGGGACGCTCGGAATGGAGCGGCTATCTCCTGTTGCTGGTTATCCTGATGGCCTGCCTGGAGATGTATATTGGAAGAATTAATCGTAAAAGCATAGGGAGAAAATCGATTGGCTGATCGTGTTCTCTTAGTTGGGGTTGTAACCCCGGTCAGTTCCCGCAAGGTGATTGAAGAGCATCTCGCCGAGCTGCAACTTCTCGTTAAAACGCTCGATTATGAAGTCGCCGACCAATTTATCGTCAACCGCAAAATCTTCGATCCGGCCACTTACATCGGTAAGGGAAAAATCGAAGAGATCAAGTCTCTGGTCACGTTGCACGATATTCAGGATGTGATTTTTGATGACGACATCTCTCCGACGCAAGCGCGCAATATCGCCCGCATTATCGACCGGGAAGTCGTCGATCGCAGTGGGATCATTATCGAGATTTTCGCCAAACACGCGCGCACGAAGGAGGCCAGAACCCAGATCGATCTGGCGATGCTGCAATACCTCCTGCCGCGATTGGCGGGCCGCTGGACGCACCTGGAACGACAGGTGGGTGGCATCGGGGTCCGTGGCGGCGCCGGAGAATCGCAGATTGAGGTCGACCGCCGCCTGATCCGCACCCGGATTTCCAAACTGAAACGCGAACTCGAGAAAATCGATGGGGAGCGTAAGGTCCGCAGCAAGGGCCGCGGGCACGACTTCAACGTCTCACTCGTCGGATACACGAATGCCGGAAAATCCACCCTGCTGAACGCCCTGACCGGTTCCGATGTGCTCGCGGAAGATAAACTGTTCGCGACGCTGGACACCACGGTGCGGCGCTGTCGTATCGACAACGATCACCAGGTTTTACTGAGCGATACCGTTGGATTCATCCGCAAACTGCCCGCCAAACTGGTCGCCTCTTTTCGCGGCACCCTGATGGAATTGGAAGAGGCGGATTTGCTGATCAAGATCGTCGATTTGAGCTCGGAGCAGTGTTTTTACCAGTTGCGAGCCGTAGACGAACAATTGCAGCAGATCAACCTGCACACCAAGCCGTCGCTGATTGTATTCAATAAGATCGATGTTATCAACGAACTGAACCTGAAGCAGGCTCGCCGGGATTACCCGGACGCGGTTTTTATCTCTGCCCAGAGCCAGCTCAGATTGAATACATTGAAAGAAGCGATTCTGACGGAACTGCAAAAGGAGATGGTGGATGTCAGGGTGCAGATGCCGTTGAGAGAAGCCAGGGCGATTTCCATTTTGCGGAACCATACAGCCATTCTTGAGGAATCGTATGAGGACGGCAAAGTTCAAATCCATTTGACCAGTTACCGGCGCGTCTGGAACTGGCTTGAGAGTCAATTAGGTTCAGTGATGGAGATCCGCCCGGAGGGGGATTAGTAACAATCCGCGCGTCGGAAACCAATTTCCATGAGGCGCAGCCGAACTAAATTGGTTTCGACTCAAGGGCCGGTCACAATTATCACGGATTATTTTGAAAACATCTCCAGCAATACCGATAGCACCTGGCGCTGATCGTCTTCCGAAATGCGGCCCAGTTTTTTAACAAGCCTTGACTTGTCGACGGTTCGTATCTGATCCAGGACAATCAGACCTTCTATTCCTTCGAATGAACATGTCACCCGCGATGGATAGGATCTGCCGCCGGAAGTCATCGGTGCAATAATGATCGTAGAAATATGCCTATTCATTTCATCAGGTGAGATGATGCAGCAAGGTCTGGTCTTTTGAATCTCAGAGCCCTGCGTCGGGTCTAAATTCACCAGAAAAACATCGAAGCGTTCAACGACCATTTACCATATCCACTTATTTTCATCCCAGGAAGATTGGCTGGCCAATACATCCCGATCGATAAGCTGGTCATCACCCTGCTTGGACATTGCCTCAAAGAATTCTTCCCATCCGGATCGGAGTTTTTTAATAGAACGAATGATAATCTGTTCGTGATCGGCGATGAGTTCGACCTCTTTCCCCAACTGACTTTCCTCGATCATTATCTTGGGAATTCGAATACCCTGAGAATTTCCGATTTTCACAATCTGCGTTTTCATGGATACATTGTAATTACTTTTTAATCAAAAGACAAGTTTTTTCCGTGGAGTTCGGTCGGCAGCCGGACATTTGGGTTTCGGGAAACTCGTTTTCCTCCTCGCTCCGATTCCCGTATGTGCTATGCCGGCAAATAATCGCCAATGAATCGACGGCTTTTTCCCGATAAATACCATGAGCCGATCGATCATTCCTCCTTAATATAATCTATGAAAAATTCCCGATCGATGATGATTCTGGGAGTAGAACTGCGTTGGTATGCTGCCAGGACACCGCTCCCGTTATGAACATTCGAAAACATCTGTACCGGCACGCTGAAGCTGCTCAGTTCATCCGGACGGTAAGGACTGAGCTCTATATGGTACAGCCCGTCATCCATTGAAAAGACATCCATCTGAAAATAAAAACATTCGCAGGAGTCAGGATTGGGATACAGATCATTTTTGTGCTTGATGGAAAGTCTCGCCTGGTCCATGATCGAAGCCAGCGCATATTGAATCTCACAGTTTTCCTGCGATCGGGTATCGGCACCAGACCGGTGTTCAGGATTCCATTCCTGGAGCATTTCACGTTGATAAAGCATCCCGTCATTTCTTACAGCCGTAAAACTCAATACGGGCAGATACCCTTCGGTTGCGTCAGCGGGATTCCAGCTGAATCGCAGGATGCCTGTGTCACTCCGGATCGTATCTTGCGGAAACTCCCGGAATTCGACGGAATCGGGAATCGTCGTCTCCGCAAAAACGCTGTCGTAATCCGGGTGGGTTACGCTTATCTCCCAATGCTGCCCGGGCAGGATCTCCGGAGATCGAACGATATATCGGTATATCCAATTATGGATATAGAATTGCCAGGGGGTTTTCGCTGTATCTGCTTCCGCTAGTTGGGAACTACCATCTACTTCAATTTTAACCGTCGCACCGCTGACACTCCAGAAATCTCCGTAAGGATTATCAATCGATTCATAATCAAAATCTCTATCGTGTTCGCTAAACTTGTTCCATTCCGACACATAAACGTACAACGTGTCGTCACGCGAAGACAGCAAACTGGTCATCGTCAGCTTGCAGCTGATATCGACATCCGGACCGGTAGGCGGTCCCGCCGGACAACCGTATAGCAGGAACAACGCCGAAATTCCCAGTAATAAAAATCGCTTTACCATAATTTCCCCCTGATCCCGAGCGTCGCCAATGGCGGCATCTGAATCCATGTCTGGCGATCTCTTGTATAAGCAAGTACATTCAAACGCGCATAAACATTGGCAACATCGATATAGAATTCCATTGGTCGAGAGAACATGCAGAACCGTTTGATAAAATTGATATCCAGGCGATGATAGACCGGCAAGCGCCAGGCGTTACGCTCGCTGTATATCGGAAATTCATTACATCCGATAACATTAGTAGCAGAGAGAAACGGCTGATGTGAGTAGGCGATAATCTTGGTGAACGGCGTTCCCGAAGATAGCACGAAACGCCCGCCCATCGACCATTTCTTCGAAAGCCGGCAATTGACGATCAGGTCAAGGTCATGCGGTTTATCGTATTTTGGCGGGTAGCGCACCCCATTAACCTCCTTCCGGACCTGTGATAAGGTGTAAGACAACCAGCCCTGGAACGGGCCAAGCACGCCCCGCAAAGAAAGTTCCAGTCCGCTGGCCATCCCGGTACCGTTGACGAAATCCGGGTCGAGGGTCGAGAATTTGGTTGTGTTGTACTCCACCAGGTTGCTGAAATATTTATGAAATACGGAGGCGTTCAGTTCAAGATGCCGGCGGATTTCGCATTGATAACTCAAGGCGTACTGTGTGCACGCCATCACCGGGAAATATTGCGGCACCGTCACCCAGGCATCGAACATCGACAGAATGACCTCCTCGGTCCCGATCGTGATCAGATCCTGGTGATAGCGACCCCAATGCAACTGGATTTCCTGCTTTGGCGATATCTTCACACCGCAGGAAAACTGCGGCGAAAAGGTCAGCGTATCCTGCAGCGAAAAATGGGTCATCCGAATCCCGCCTCTCACGTACAACAGGGCACCCAAAGGCCGGTATACATCGGCGAAGATGGAATTCTCGCGGGACTCGTCCTCATTAAAATCGAGCGGTTGGTAGGTGAATCCTTTGGTTTGCAGGTGATAACGATGGAAACAATACTCTGCTCCCAGTTTGACCTGGCCGATCTGAGGATTGTCGAATTTGAAAAAGGCATTCAGCGTGTTGCCGGTAAAAACATTATCGATGCGCTCGGAATTGGCTGTGTCGGGCTGCAGCCATTGGGCTTCAAAACGGCTGAAACTTCCTCTGAGATGAAACGCCAGCTGCGGCGACAGAACCGCCGTATAATTCATACCGGTTGCCGAATTCTGCCAGATATATTGCCCCAATCCGGGGTTGTCGTCAAGGACGGACATATCATAAAGATCGCGGCCGAGGTAAGACGTGATTTCCAGGCGCTGCCGATCGCCCGGCTTGATTACGATTTTTCCCATCCCGTCCACAAAATAATAGGGCAATTTCATATCGGACGCCAGTATTTTCCATTTGTGCAGCAAATCCACAAATTTATCGGCGTAGGTCCTGCGAATCGTGAACAGGTAGGTCCCAAAGGGGTGCGGTCCTTCGGCGCGCAGTTTGGCGCTGAGAAAACTGACATTTGCGTAGCCCGCATGCTCCCCGGCCGTCCCGTCCCGTATATTGATATCGATGACGGAACTCAGGCGGTTCCCGTAGACCGGATCGATGCCGCTTTTGGAAACCGTGCTCCACTGGATTGCCTCCTCATCGAAGGTCGAGAATAGACCCGACAGGTGGAACGGATTGTAGATCGGCATGCCGTCGAGCAGGATCAGGTTCTGGTCGGCGTTGCCGCCGCGGATGTACAAACCCATATTGTAATCATTCACGGTCGTAACGCCTGGAAAAGTTTCGATCACCCGAAAGAGGTCCGGTTCGCCCAGCCTGGGAGCGATGTTGAGTTCGGACTCGCCGAGCATAATCTGATCGCTTTCCAGTCCCGACTGATATCTCCGGGTTCCCGTCACGGAAACGGTATCGCCTGCCACCGCGGACTGTTTCAGGCTGATTTCCACGAACAATTTTGCTCCGGGCCGGATTTTGATCGAGTCTTTAAAAGCCGCGAAGCCGATATGCGTGGCAAACAGCCGGTAATCGCCGGGTGCGATGCCTGTCAGGGTGAAGTAGCCGTTCCGATCCGAAGAACAACCCAGATCGGTGTCCGCCAGGAAGACATTGACATAGGCCAGCGGTTCCAGCGTCCCTGCGGCTTTGACAATCCCGAAGACGCTCCCGTCAGCGCTGTGGGCTATTGAAATTGAAATGGCACATATTACACACAATAAGAAAACCGTTGCGATTTGTTTTCGCATTATTCCCTCGCTTTAGGTACTTCTATAGCCCTCCAAATCCAAGCTCCCGGAGGTTTCTCCAGAGGAATCCTAACGGACCCGCCGTTGGCGGGACGGGCCTTGATCCCCGGTCTCGCGTGACACCAGTAAAATAACGAGAAAGACCATCCTTCCAATGGCTCATTTCCCTCCTGGACTGGATTCCACCCGGAATAAATGAATTTCGACCACTGTAAAATGATATTCCCTCATTGAAAAGTGGACCTCCGCCGTAGGGAAATTAACTTTTCCCATCGGAAAATGGACTTCGACGGTGATAATATGAACTTCCACCATAAGAAAATGGACTCCGACCGCAATAAAATGGATTTCCACCACTGGGAAATGAACTTCCACCATAATAAAGCGGGCTTCCACCGGGTAGAAACGACGTTCCCCCGTTCGTTCGCCAAATTGTTTGCTGGACAATAAAAATGAGCGGTGAAACTCGGATTTAAGATAAAGAATTCCCTCTGAATGGATCGCAAACAAACGAAGAAAGGGGAATTGCTCAAATCCGCCTCGAATATTGCCATGGTTACAGCGAAATATTAGAGCAATTCGTGGGCTTTGTCAACATTATTTTTACTCAGGCTCTTGCATTAGACGATTCATTGGAAATTTTCTACCCGGGTCCGTAGTATTGATTGAATCACTTGATACAAGGGTTGGTTACCGCTTGCCTGGTTCACCGGCAGCTGAACTTCGATCCGGAAGTGATTCGGGGCGGGTATTTCTTTGATAAATTAGCCGGGAGTTACGGAATCAGGCTTGACTTTGGGCAAAAAGCTGAATACTTTATTCTTTCAATCGGAGGAAGTATGCCGGCTCCCAAGCAACACATGCGGCGCCCTGTGGTGGCGGGGATGTTCTATCCCGGAACCCGGCATCAGCTCAGCGAAACCATCAATCACTATTTTCACGAATCGTCGAAGGTTGCCCCGGAATACAAAAAACTGTATGGTTTGATTTCTCCGCATGCCGGCTATGTCTATTCCGGCATCGTCGCTGCGGCCGGCTTTAAATTGCTGAAGGGACAGGCTCTCCCCAATGTCGTCGTGATTGCACCCTGTCACAGCGAATATTTCAAAGGTTTTTCGATCTTCGGCGGGAGCGCCTATGAGACACCCCTGGGCAGTATTGAGATCAACCGTGACATTTGCGACCGGCTTTGTTCCGATGAAATTGCCTACTATTCGGACAGCGGGCACCGCAATGAACATGCCCTGGAAGTCCAACTCCCCTTTCTGCAGATGGCGCTTGATGGCCCTTTTCAACTGGTTCCGGTGGTCATGGGTGATAACAGCGTGGAATCCATTCGTAAATTTGCCGATGCGCTGGCCCGGGTCGCCGAAGAGCATGAATTTCTGGTGGTGGCGAGTTCCGATCTGTCGCATTATCACAGCTACGACCTGGCCGCTCGTCTGGATCGCCATTTTATTGCGCTTCTGGAATCCTATGATCTGGAAGCTCTGGAAAAGGGCTATAAAGATCGCAGCCTGGAGGCGTGTGGCCTGGGGCCGGTTCTGGCCCTGATGCATTACGCAAAATCTCGCGGGAAGCCGCACTGTACGGAACTGGATTACCGCAATTCCGGCGATACATCCGGGATGAAATCCCAGGTGGTCGGCTACCTCTCAGCGGCGGTGTATGAATAGAGTGCCGCCGTCAATCCCTTTTTCGGATCATCCTCCGAAAATAAAATATCACGGAAAGCAGGAGTCATTCACGCTGATCGGGGCAAGCAGGGTAGGCATTTCGCTGGCCTATCACCTTTCCCGGGCGGGATTCCGGCCGGGTTTCGTCTGGAACCGCAGCCCGGAAGGAATTCAACGTGCGCTTAAATACGTGGCCTTTGACGGGAATTCCACTGACCCGGACCGGATTTCCCGGGAGAATCGCTGGCTCATTATTTCCGTGAGGGATGATGTGATCGCTGAAGTGGCCGCTGATCTTGCGGGCAGGATGACAGGACTCGAGGGCGTCAACGCTTTCCATACGTCGGGATTCCTGGATGCGGGCGAATTGCACGAACTGAAGAGAATCGGCGCTGCGACTGGCTCTCTCCACCCGGTGCTGAGTGTGACCGATCTCGAAACGGGCATAGCTCAGATGGCTCAATCGCTGTTTACCTGCGAGGGGGAAATTCAGGATGATCTCCGGCAGCTGGTCACTTCATTCGGCGCAAAATCCGTCGTGCTGACGGCTGCGCAGAAGAAAGCCGTGCATATTTCGGCGGTTTTTGCGAACAATTATAGTGTCAGTCTGATCGCTCTGGTCAAAGTGCTCTGCCGTGAGGCCGGTTTGGACGGTGATCTGACGCGGGAACTGTTGCTGGGATTGTCGGAGCAGGCTGTCCGGAACGGCTGGCAGAAGCCGCTCCGGGAGGCCTTGACAGGGCCGATTGCACGCGGCGATAGACGGACAGTCCGCCAGCATTTGGACTATCTGGAGAAATCTCCCGAAATCAAAGATCTCTATCGTAAACTGGCCGATGTTACACAAAAACTGCTCGAAGATAAAGATCTTAAGTAATTTGAAATCGATCCGATATTTCAAATCGCCGCAGCACTTATTCTATCGGAATGGAAGTAAATGGTGAACGGCTCAATGGCGCGGGGATGAGGCCTAAATAATTTAAGTGAGAGGCCGGCAATTGCTTGACAAAGAAGCCGATCTTTTATAAATTTTCAGGCACTATGAAATCGGTCGAACTCACCGGCAAGCATCTCAATCTCACAATCATATCCACATTTCTTGCAGAACAAGGCCCAGTCAGCCTGGCGCCCGGGGTTCGCAAACAGGTACAGGCCGCCCGCGACCTGGTGCTGAAGAACATCCGTGAACACCAGGTGGTTTACGGCATTAATACCGGTTTCGGGAAGCTGGCCCAGGTGCAGATTTCGGGCGATGATCTGGATACGCTGCAACTGAACCTGTTGCGCAGCCATGCCTGTGGCGTTGGGGAACCCATCGACGAGGAATTGGTTGTGTTGATGATGCTGCTGAAGGTCAATAATCTGGCCGCCGGCTACTCCGGATGCTCAATGGAGGTGGTTGAGAAACTGCTTGAACTGTTGAATAAGCGCATCATTCCGGTGGTGCCCCGGCGCGGCTCGGTCGGAGCAAGCGGCGATCTGGCGCCTCTCTCGCACATGAGTCTGCCGCTGATTGGCGAAGGAGATGTCTTCTATAATGGTGAACGACAGGCCTCCCAGCGGCTGGTGGCGGAGGGGATTTACGAACCGGTGAGATTGGGACCCAAAGACGGTTTGTCGCTGATCAACGGAACGCAATACTCAACGACTTTAATTGCGTTTGCCGTACTGGAGGCTGCCAAAATCGTCCTGCTGTCGGAACTGGCGGTGGCCATGAGTGTCGAGGCGGAACTGGCCACTGATGTGCCTTTCCGCCCGGAAATTCACAAATTGCGCCGTCAGAAGGGGCAAATCACCACCGCAAAGCATTTACTCAGTTTTCTGCGGGACAGTGAGATTGTGAAATCACACCTGCATTGTAAAAAGGTACAGGATCCGTACAGTTTTCGCTGTGCACCGCAGGTCCTGGGAGTGTCCCGGGATGCGTTACGCTTTGCTGAGGACATCGTAGAAAATGAGCTCAACGCCGTAACCGATAATCCGCTGGTTTTCGCCGGCCAGGGTGAAATTCTGTCGGCCGGTAACTTCCATGCCGAGCCTCTGGCTTTTGCCGGCGACCAACTCTGCATCGCCTTGACCGAACTGGGTAATATCAGTGAACGGCGCATTGCCAACCTGACCGACAGCGCCATGAGCAATTTGCCGGCCTTTCTGGTGACGGCCAGCGGTGTGAATTCCGGTTTTATGATCGCGCATGTGACGGCGGCGGCTCTCTGTGCGGAAAACCGAACGCTCTCCAATCCGGCATCGGTGCAGAATATCCCGACCTCGGCGAACCAGGAGGATCACGTCAGCATGGCTCCAAACGCCGGCCTGAAACTGCTGCAGGTTATCCGGAATCTCAAAACGATCGTCTGGATTGAATTGCTGGTGGCGGCGCAGGGAATGGATTTCCGCAAACCGCGTAAAGGCGGCCGGGCCACCCAGCGCGGCTATGACAGAATTCGCGAGATGGTGGATTTCCTGAGCCACGACCGGGTCATGTACCCCGACCTGGCCAAAGCGGATGAACTCTTCTCCGACCAGCTCTTCATTTCCGAAATTTCTGCGATAGCCGATCAGGAATCTTAAAAACTTTCTAGAGATTGTCACTACTTTATCAATAAATTAACACTCAAACCAATTGAGGTGAACAATGAATACAAAGATTACAGCCGAAGGATTAACATTTGATGATGTTTTACTCATTCCGGCTGCCTCGAATGTTCTACCCAAGGAGGTTGTTTTAACTTCCCGTCTGACGCGTAACATTCAGCTGAATATTCCGGTTCTAAGCGCGGCTATGGATACGGTAACCGAAGGTGAAATGGCGATCGCCATTGCCCGGGAGGGCGGTATCGGAATCCTGCACAAGAATATGAGTGTTGAGGAACAAGCCTCCAATGTGGACATCGTGAAGCGCTCGGAAAGCGGCATGATCGTAAAACCGATTACTTTGTCTTCCGACCGAACCATCCGGGAAGCGCTGGCGGCCATGTCCAAATATTCGATCTCCGGGATTCCGGTCGTTGATAACGAGCATCTGGTGGGAATCCTGACCAACCGCGATATCCGTTTCGAAACCAACCTGGATCACCTTGTTTCCAGCAAAATGACCAAAGAGAATCTGGTGACGGCGCCCGTCGGAACGACGCTCGAAGAGGCAGAGGAAATCCTGCAGAAACATCGGATCGAGAAGCTCCTGATTGTCGATACGCTAGGGCAGTTGAAAGGCTTGATCACGGTTAAGGACATCCTGAAAAAGAAGAGATTTCCGTACGCCGCCAAGGATTCGTTCGGACGCTTGCGGGTCGGGGCAGCAATCGGTGTCGGTGAGTCAAATATCAAACGCGCTGAACGTCTCATCGAAGAGCAGGTTGACGTGCTTGTCGTGGATACGGCGCACGGTCACCAGGAGGCTGTCATTGCCATAGTTCGTAATGTCAAGCGGCGATTTCCCAATGTGGAACTCATTGCCGGCAATGTAGCAACTGCCGAAGCCGTCAAAGCGCTGATTGAGGCCGGGGTGGATGCCGTAAAAGTTGGTATCGGACCCGGCGCGATCTGTACCACGCGGGTCATTGCAGGAGTCGG
Organism: uncultured bacterium; assembly: GCA_964589175.1. Lineage (GTDB taxonomy): Bacteria > Fidelibacterota > UBA2242 > UBA2242 > UBA2242 > CAZPRY01. The sequence continues at coordinate 57,478 of CAZPRY010000014.1, read as the reverse complement.
TGTCCCGCAATTGACGGCTATTCTGCAGTGCGCGGAGGAGGCCCGGAAACAGGATATTCCCATCATTGCGGACGGTGGAATCCGCTATTCCGGTGATATTGCCAAGGCGCTGGCCGCCGGGGCGGACACGGTGATGCTCGGTTCGTTATTGGCCGGAATGGATGAAAGTCCCGGGGAAAAGGTGCTCTACGAAGGCCGGATTTACAAGTCCTACCGCGGTATGGGATCGCTCTCGGCCATGTCCAAGGGCAGTAAAGAGCGTTATTTCCAGGATACGGAAGATACCAAGAAACTGGTGCCGGAAGGGATTGAAGGATTGGTGCCTTACCGGGGCGCCCTGCAGGATACGATCCATCAGCTCATCGGCGGCCTGCGCTCTGCAATGGGATATTGCGGAACCCAATATATAACGGACCTGCAGAAGCGTGCGAAATTTATAAAAATTACACAAGCCTCAATACAGGAGAGCCATCCTCACAATGTTAAAATCAGTAAGGAGGCTCCGAATTATAGAACTGAAAATTGATAAGATTATTGGAGTAGGAAAAAACCGAACAAGCGATTACGACAACTTGGCTAGATGAGCAGCGAGTCTCGATTTCTTGTTCGCAGCGTTGTTTTTATGGATAATCCCTTTACCCGCAATCGAGTCGATGATCGAGGCTGCTTCCGGATACAGACTTTCGGCTTCGGCTTTGGTACCGGCGCTTTTTACCTGCTTGATCACGTTTTTCATGAGGGATTTATAATGCTTGTTCCGTAATCTCGATTTTTCTGCCTGTCTAATTCGTTTTTGGACAGATTGGTTCTTGCTCATTTAATTCCTTTCAAATATTATCCAGCAAAAAAGCGGTGCAAAGTTATCTATATAATTGCTGAAATTCAAAGGAAAAATCAAGGGAAATAATTGATTTTTGTACTAAAAATAATCTGCTGGCTGCTCTTTTTGCCGATTCTGTTCGTAATCATAGCATTTCTGACCCGCAGCTATTTTTCCTTGCAGGCGGCGCTTTCGGAGCGGAAAACCGAATGGAGTGCGCGGGTGGGACTCTTTTCCGGCCTTCTGGCCATCCGGGCAGTCTGGGACGAATCCGGAGATCGCCATCGCCTGCGGATTTACATTTACGGGATGAAAATATTCGACCGGCCGACCGGTGCCGGGGAAAAGAAAGCTGCGGAGAAGAAAAAGCCGCGCAAAGCAGGGAAACGTCCCGGATTATCTGCGTTGCGCGACTGGATCAGCCTGGGCAAAGAGGTTCTGCGCCGGCTGCTGGGCATCGTACGGATCGAGAAACTCACAGCGGATCTGCGCGTCGGAACCGGCAACCCGGCCTATACCGGGATTCTGATGGGAGCCATCGCCGGCCTGAGATATTCCTTTCCGATTCTGCGTGACATCAGCATTCAGCCCGTTTTTCTTAACAAAGAATTTACGGGAAATATGGCCTTTGACGGCTCAATCCGATTGATTCATATCGTTCCTGTCCTTATTTTTGGGTATCGACAATATATACGCACGATAAAACATCAAAGGGGGGTATAAAATGATCGAAGCTTTAGTGGACACATTGCTTGGAAAACTGCGCGACATCGTTTCAACGGAAATGATTATCGGGCATCCCATCGAGGCGGCCGGGACGACGGTCATCCCGGTGACGAAAATTTCCCTGGGCTTTGGAGCCGGCAGCGGCGAACTGGGCAAAGAGGCCAAAGGGGAGCACCCGAACAGTGCGACGGGCGGCGGCGCCATTATCGAACCGATTGCCATCATCACCGTCAACGAGAAAGAAATTCGGGTCCATTCGCTGAAGGAGAAGGGACCGAATTATATGAAAATCGTCGATATGATTCCGGACCTGATCCAAAAATTCAGCAAATCCGGGGACGACTCAAAGCGTCCGAAAGCAGAAAAATAAAACCGTTAAAAACTTTTCCTTGTTTTTAATGACGGCGAAACCTATTTTTTTCAAAAGGATAGAGCGGCGATGGAACATTTAATGCTAAAGAATATACCCATGTTTGCGGACCTCAAAGAAGATGCGCTGGAGAAGATCTATGCGCTCATGCAGCGGCGCAGGTACAAGAAAAATAACATGATTCTGATGGAAGAAGATTTCGGCGATACGCTGTTTATTCTCAGTCAGGGAAGTGTCAAGATCACCCGGCTCAGTGATGACGGGCGCGAGGTGATCCTCTCTATCTTAGGAGAGGGTGATTTTTTCGGCGAGATGTCGATCTTCGACGGCGAGAGTCGCTCCGCGAACGTCATTGCGCTGGAGGATACCGAGGTCCTGGTATTGAAAAGGGGCGATTTCCTGGATCTGCTGGAGAGGCATCCCCAGATCGCGATTGTGCTCTTACAGGAGTTGGCGGCCCGCCTGCGCAAATCGGATCAGCAAATTGAGGGCTTGTCTCTCAGCGATGCCGAGAATCGGATTGCCATCACCCTGATCCGTCTGGCCGAAGAGCTGGGCGTGATCCAGATGGGCAAAGTGGTCATCGAGAACCTGCCCTATCAGCAGGATATCGCCAACATGGCCGGCACCTCGCGCGAAACCGTCTCGCGCATGCTGAAATTGCTCCAGGACAAAGGCTATCTCGAGAAACGCGGCCGCAGGCTGGTCATTCCTAATTACGAGGAATTTATCAATCAATTCGGTTGATATTGGCCCCATTTCCCCATTATCGTTCCCTGGTTATCAGCATCCCGAATCCGACTTCGCTATGCCGGACGGATTTTCGGTTATCGGCGGAATTGCGGATTATGGGTGATTTCATCCCAAATTTTCGTAAATTTCACGGCAATTCAGCGAGGCCCCTCAGCTCTCTGGCCGGGCCTTCGAAGTGACGAAAGGAAGAGATAGAACCGATCGTGAGTAAGCCCCCCCAAGCAACCGGCGATTCGCTCGAAATGGGATTCCTGGATCACCTCGAAGAGCTGCGAACCCGGATTTTTAAAATTCTGGCGGCCGTTATCATCTGCGCCGTCGGCTCGTTTGTCTTTTCCGACAGCTTGATCGATCTGATTCTCCTGCCCTCGAAAAACCTGGCATCGGATATGACTATCCAGGTTTTGAGAGTACAGGGCGTGCTGATGCTCAAGATGTGGGTGGCTTTTGCGATGGGAATCGTTCTGTCGATTCCGGTGCTGGCGTACCAGTTTTGGGCTTTTGTGAGCCCGGGCTTGCTCCCCGACGAGAAAAGATGGGCTCCCTGGCTGGTCGTCAGCGTTTCACTTTTTTTCATTGCCGGCGCTGCTTTTGCCTATTTCATTCTGGTGCCCTTTGCGATCCGGTTCCTGATCGGCATCGGAACGGCCGAAATCGAGAAAAATATTTCGATTGAATATTATACGAAATTTGTAGTGCAACTGATGATCGCGTCCGGTGCGATTTTTCAGATGCCGATTTTATCGTTTATTCTGACGAAAATGGGATTGCTCACCCCCAAATTTCTGCGTAAATACTGGCGCTATGCAGTTGTGATTATTCTTATCGTAGCGGCCTTTTTAACGCCTCCGGATCCGGTGAGCATGATCATGATGGGCATACCGCTGCTGTTCCTGTACGAACTCAGCATCTTTGTTTCCCGTCTGGCTTTACGCTCCAAAGTTGAGGAAGAAACTTCGTGATATGAATTCCGGGAGCGCGGTGATAAATTTAAGAGCATGATAGAACCGACCATCCAAGATCTGATAAAGCCGATTGAAAAGGAACTGGAGCAGTTTCAAAGAGAATTTGAGAACGCCCTGCATTCGGATATCGAATTAATCAATACCATCAGTCATTATATCGTTTCTCAGGAGGGGAAGAAAATACGTCCCAGCCTGTTGCTGCTGTCGGCCAGGTTATGCGGTCAGCCCAATAACGACAGTTATATTGCGGCCAGCCTGGTCGAAATCCTGCATACGGCGACACTGGTTCACGATGACATCGTGGATGAGTCGGAAGAGCGGCGCGGACAGCCCTCCGTTAAGGCCCTCTGGAAAAATAAGGTGTCTGTCCTGCTGGGCGATTATCTTTTCAGTAAATCGTTGCGCAGCATGCTGCGTTTAAAGAATTTCGAGGCCCTGGAGATGCTGTCGGAAACTTCCGAATTGCTCAGCTCCGGCGAGCTGCTGCAGCTGGGCAAGAGTTACACAAACGGCATGGATGAAGACATTTATTACCGGATGATCTGGGCCAAGACGGCTTCCCTGTTTGCTACGGCGTGTAAACTGGGCGGCATGACGGTTGGCGCCGATTCAGGAAAAACGGAAAAGCTGTGGCTGTACGGCAAATATCTGGGGATCGCCTTCCAGATCAAGGACGATCTGCTTGATTTTACCGGTTCCAAAAAGGACATCGGTAAACCGATCGGCCGGGACATCAAGGCCAATCTGATTACCCTGCCGCTGCTCTATACCATGCAGAAATTGCCGCCTCGTGAGGGGCAGAGGCTGCGGAAGTTGATCCGCAGCGATTTGAACGAGGAAGAGATTGCGCGGGTCAATTCTTTGATTGCCGTACAGGGCGGGCTCGACTACACCCGGCAGGTTCTGGACCGATTTTCAAAGCAGGCTTTGGAGCAGCTGGATATGTTTCCGGATTCCGAAATCAAAGAATGCCTGTGCGGCTTCGTGTTATTTAATCAAAAGCGCTTGAACTAAACGCGTCCGACGGTTGGTTTAGCGGGCAGTGCTTCATAGAATTGAGGAGTAAACGGATTGGATTTTTTCTGGTTTATCTTTTACAATATCGTCGTGATTCCGATCGGTTTGTTGTGTCTGCTTATTCTATCCATCTTTAACGAAAAGGTGCGCAAGGGGTTGACGGGCAGGCGTCAGAGCAGGAGTGAACTCAACCGCTTCCGCAGGCGCTATCCGCACCGCGATCTGTACCTGATCCATTCGGCTTCACTGGGCGAGTTCGAGCAGGCGAAGCCGGTGATCCGTGGTTTGAAAGCCCTGCGGCCCGATGTCCTTATCGCGGCCAGTTTCACATCTCCGAGCGGCTATGAAAATGCCGTCCGTATCCCCGAGGTGGATCTTTTTCTCTATTTACCGATCGATACGTTTCTGGGCACCCGTCATTTTCTGCAACGCTTGCGTCCGAAAAAAGTCATTTTCGTGATGTATGAACTCTGGCCGAATATGATTTTAAATACGGTTCGGCACCATATTCCCACTTACCTGATATCGGCCCGCATCCGCAGGAGCAGCCTGAAATGGAAACCGGTGGTTCGCAGTTTCTTCAGCGCCATGTATCGTTCGTTTAATTATATTTATGCGATTTCCGAGGAGGACCGGGAGAGCGTCAAGAAACTGGTCGGCAGTGTGAAGATTCAGGTATTGGCTCTTGGCGATACACGCTACGATCAGGTCCTGCAACGCGCGCACGATCGGATCAATAAAAAAATTCCAGATCTGTTCATAGACGGGTTCATCCTGATTGCCGGGAGTGTCTGGCCGCAGGACACACGCCATCTGATGCCCGCCGCATACAAGGCGCTGAACCGCCATCCACGGCTGAAAGTCGTCGTTGCCCCGCATGAGCCCAACGAGTACGCCATCGAGATGCTGGAGGACGGTTTCCATAATAACGGTTTCGAAACGCAGCGCTTATCGCAGTTTAATACCGTACTGGATACGATCCGGGTACTCCTGGTGGATAAGGTAGGCATTCTGGCTGAGCTGTACCACCAGGGCAACCTGGCCTTTGTTGGCGGTAGTTTCCGGGGTTCGATCCACAATGTTATGGAGCCGGCGGTCGCCGGTTTGCCGGTACTTTTCGGCCCGACCTATCATAATTCGCATGAAGCCGAGTTGCTGGTCTCGGCAGGCGGTGCTTTCTGTTGTGAGGATGACAAAAGTTTATATCGTAAAATACATGCTCTTCTGACGGATGATAACGCTTATCGGACGGCCTCCGAAGCTTCCCGCCAGGTGATTCTGAAGAATCTGGGGGCTTCCGCCCGTACCGTAAAAGAGATTCTGGAGTCCGATTGAAGATTGAGTTGAGAGAGTTGAGTTTTTCATATCCTTCCTCAAAAACCCTCTTCGAAAAAATCAACCTTTCAGTCCCGGCCCGTAACTGGGTCAGTATTATCGGGGATTGCGGCTCTGGGAAATCGACCCTGGCGAAGTTGATGGCCGGTTTGCTGCAACCTGCTTCGGGCGAAATTATCTCTCCGTGGAACGACCGCGACATCCCGTTCGGTTACCTTTTCCAGAATCCCGAAGACCAGTTCGTGCATTTCAATATTGAGAAAGAACTGGCCTTCAGTCTTGAAAACCGGGGAGTATCGCCGGCGGAAATCGCTCGTAAAGTGGAAACAGCCCTGAAAGAGATCGAGCTTTGGGAGCGCCGGAGCGACTCACCCAATCAACTCTCGGGCGGTGAAAAGCAGCGTCTGGCCCTGGCCGGTATGCTGATCGCGGAACCTGGGATGCTATTTCTGGATGAGCCGACGGCCTATCTCGATATTCCCGGCCAGAAAAAATTGATCGAGACCATTGGGGCTTTGCGCCGAAAAGGCACCGGAATCGTATGGATCACCCAGGAACCGCGGGAGATGCGCCTGGCGGATTATATCATCCGGCTTCACGACGGCGAAGTGACGTTCGCCGGGGAAAGCAAACTTTTCTTCCAGGAAAACGGGTTTGATCATGCTTAACCGTCTCGGATTAGATATCCAGGGAATTGATTACCACTATTCCGGGGTGTCGGCGTTTCATCTGCGAATTCCGGCAATCCGGCATCGCTTCGAGGGGGCGCTGGGTATTTACGGCCTTTCGGGTTCCGGTAAAACCACGCTCGGGAAAATTCTGGCTGCTCTGTACGGCGGCCCGGAATGCCGCTTTGCTTTCGAGGGACCGGCCGATAAGTCGCGGGTGCTTTACCTCAACCAGTTCCCGGAACGTAATTTTCTAGGGGCCAAAGCGGCCGAAACGGTCGCCCTGATTCAATCCGCCAACCCGTCGTGTGATGGCCTGGAGCAAAAAGTGGCGGCGTTTCTGAGCGAATTTTCGCTGAATTATCGGGATATTGCCGATAAGAACGGCTTTGAGATGAGCGGCGGAGAGTTGCGCCGCTTCGCCCTGGCGCTTGGTTTTGCCTTCGGTCCGCGGCTGCTGATCCTGGATGAACCGACGATCGGCATGGGCCCGGGCGGCAGAGCGGAATTGGCCCGGATTGCCGGCCTGTATCTCCGCGAGCGGGATTTGATCGTAATTTCGCATGATTACGAAATACTCAAAAAAATTTGCATTCATGTTTGGATTTTGCAGTCCGGAGAGATTATTTTTAGGGGTGGTTTTGGAGAATTGGATAAAAATCGACAGATTAAGGACCGTACCGGATTACTCGATTTTTAGCAACCGACACCGGAATATTGACTGGAAGAGCATAATACGGGAGTGAATGTGATCGCGCAGGCAACAACGACCATTGACTCAAACGATCAGAATCGTTTCTGGACATTATCGAATTTCATTTCGATCCTCCGGGCCTTCCTGGCGATTCCCATTATCTATTACCTGTACATCGGAGATAAGAAGACCGCGCTTATCTATATTGCCGTCGCGATTGTTACGGACACTCTTGACGGCTGGCTGGCGCGAGTACGCCACGCCATCACCGATTACGGAAAAGTGCTCGATCCCATAGCGGATAAGGTCGTGATCTTCAGTGTGATGCTTTTTCTATGGTTGCACGGCAACATGCCGCTCTACTATTTTGCCTTCCTTTTACTGCGTGATCTGACGATATCCGTGACCGGCTTCTGTATGTATCGCTACCGCAGTCATACGCCGCGCGCCAATTTCCTCGGTAAAGTCTCGATCGTCCTTACTGCGGCGACGATCATGACGTATCTCTACGATATTATCGCGTGGCAGAGGCCATTGATGCTGACTTCGATGGTATTCCTGACGATTTCCTGGATTATTTATGCCCAAACTTACCTGCATAAGGCTTATCAGAAAGTTGAAACCCGGCCAGCGGGTCCGTCATCCCGGCTGACCCTCGGTCTCGCCAGGACGGAAAAGAGCATAGCTGCGCGCCTGCCGCTGCTGGGAAAATATTTTCGCATCGAAGCCGATGTCCTCGCGCAGATTGAGGATACGCTCCTGGGTGCGGATGTCGGCGTCGAATTTACGGAGATCCTGATGGAACGCCTGCGGGCTGTGGACCGCAAGGAGGCGAGCCGCCTGGACGAGATTCTGAAGAATGAAATTAAGGCCCTGATGGGATCGGACAACCATGGTGAGACCACACTCGCCAAACCGCACGTGATTCTGATTGTTGGCGTTAACGGTACCGGGAAGACCACGACCATCGGTAAACTGGGGGCGAAATTTGCGATTGCCGGTCGGAAAGTTTTAGTTGTGGCGGCTGATACTTTCCGGGCAGCGGCCTTTGAGCAACTCCAGGTCTGGACCGAGCGCGCCAATGTCGATCTGATGGGCAATCCGCAGGGCAAAGATCCGTCCGCTGTAGTCTTTGACGCCATGAAAGCCGCCGTTGCCCGGGACAAGGATGTCGTAATTATCGATACGGCCGGCCGTCTGCACACCAAATCCAACCTTATGGAAGAGCTCGGCAAGATCAAACGGGTGATCGGCAAGGTCATTCCCGGAGCGCCGCAGGATGTCTGGCTGGTGCTGGATGCCACAACCGGGCAGAACGGCCTGGCGCAGGCGCAGGAGTTCATGAGCGCAGTCGGGATTACCGGCGTTATTCTCACGAAGCTGGACGGAACCGCCAAGGGCGGCATCGTTCTGTCCGTCCATCGGAAATTTAATATTCCCATCAAATACCTCGGTATCGGTGAGAAACTGGACGATCTGGTCGAGTTTGATCCGGGCAGTTATGTGGACGCGCTTCTCAGCGTCGCAAACTGATCCCGGCCGGTCCGAAACAGGGTACCTTATCCAATGTCTAAAAAAGAATCTTTTTCCATTATATCCCTGGGATGCCCCAAGAACACGGTCGATTCGGAGATTTTGAAGGGGCGCCTGATCCGTTCCGATTTTGCGTACCGGCCGGAGCCGGAAGACGCCGAGGTAGTGATTATCAACACCTGCGGATTTATCCAGCCGGCCCGGGAAGAGTCAATCGAGACCATCCTGGAGGTGATCGACCTGAAGTCCCGCCGTCAAATCCAGAAAGTCTTCGTTGTTGGCTGTCTTTCGCAACGTTATGCTACTGAATTGCGCAAGGAACTCCCCGAAGTCGATTTTATCGCCGGAGTCGAGTCGCACGAGGAAGTGCTGCGCGAATTGCACGGCCGCCCGTCCGGCGTTTGTGGACCCGAAGAGCTGCGCTCGCTTATGACGCCCGGGCATTATGCCTATCTGAAAATTGCCGAAGGTTGCGACAATCGCTGCGCCTTCTGTTCGATTCCATTGATTCGGGGCAAACAGCGCAGCCGCAGCATCGCAAGCCTTCTCCAGGAGGCCCGCTACCTGAACCAGTTGGGCGTGCAGGAACTGATCCTGATCTCACAGGATCTGACGCGCTACGGCTCGGACCTCCCCGGAAAACCGACTTTATACGCATTGCTGGAAGAACTGCTGGCGGCCAAGCTGTTTCCGTGGGTGCGGCTACTCTATTCCAACCCGGATTTCTGGGACCCGCGGGTCAATCGCCTGTTCACGAAATACGACAGTCTCTGCGCCTATATCGATATTCCCGTGCAGCACGCCGCGCCCCGCATTCTCAAACAAATGCGGCGGGCTCAGGATGGGCCGGGTATCCGCCGGATCCTGCAGCGGATTCGCCGTGAAATCCCGAATGTGGCCTTGCGAACATCGGTAATGGTCGGCTATCCCGGCGAGAGCGAAGCGGATTTTGACGAGTTGCTGGATTTTATCGAGGATATTCGCTTTGAGCGCCTGGGCGTTTTTACGTATTCGCAGGAGGAGGAAACCGAAGCGGCCCGTAGCGAAGATGACGTTTCCGAAGAGGAGAAAGAACGCCGCCGGGAGATCGTGATCCAACTGCAGTGGAATATCTCCCGTGAATTCGCCGAAAAGCAGGTCGGGAAGTCTTTGCAGGTGCTGATCGAACGTGAAAGCGAGGGTTTATACGAAGGTCGCAGCGAATGGGATGCTCCTGAAATCGACTGTCTTGTGAAAATTCAAAGCGACCGGACCCTAAAACCCGGCGAGTTCCGCAAAGTTGAGATACTGGGAATTGACGATCTCGACCTGAAAGGAACAATAAGAAGGTAAAGGCGTAATATTTTATCCCAAAGATCAAAAAAATGCATTAAATTGCATTGAAGATTGACAGTTAGATTAAGGTTTGTTGAAACATGAGAGAAAGACGAGCTGCGAGAGAACTTGCCCTGCAGGCAATGTACGCCAGGGAACTCAGCGATGATCCGATTCGGCACGTCGAAGCGTATGTTATAGATCCTTCAGATATTCCTGAAGAGTTAAAAAAGTTTGCCCGTACATTATTTCAAATTTCTACGTTACATAAAGACGAGCTAGATAACTATATCAAGGAGAAATCCGAGAATTGGGATTTTGAGCGTATCGCAATCATCGATCGGCTCATCATCCGCATGGCGATCAGCGAGTTTTTATATTTCGAAGACATCCCGCCGAAAGTATCGATTTCGGAAGCGATCGAAATCGCTAAAAAGTATTCCACTGACGACAGTAGCGCCTTCGTGAACGGCATTCTGGATGCCGTTTTGCATCTGATCGCTGACAAAGTTCCAGAGAAGAAATAAATTTATTTGCTTGAATATCTGGTTTCATTTATTCAGATTTATCCTTCCGGGCAGGAAGCGGAAAGATCATGAATCCGGAACCCAGACGATTTCTGTTTATTTTATATACGTTGCTAAGGATTCGCAAAAAAGGGTAGAAGAGAAATGGGATTAGCTTCAATACTCGCAGCCATATTTGGGACCGATTCGGACCGGGAAATCAAGAAACTGTTGCCGCTGGTCGAGGAGATCAACGGGATCTACGCCACTCTGTCGGACAAACCCATCGAGGATTTGCGCAAGCGAACCGAAGAATTCAAGGAAAGCATTCGGCAGGTGCGCGAAGAAGCGGAAGCCGAGATCGCCGACGCCAACCTGACGCGTGACGATAAGTACAAGTTTGTGGTTAAGGCCGAACAGGAAGCTCTCGATGAGATCATGCCGGAAGCCTTTGCGATGGTCAAGGAAGTCTGCCGGCGTTTGGTAGGCCAGGAATGGATGGCGGGCGGCAATAAAATCAAATGGGAAATGATTCCCTACGATGTGCAGTTAATCGGTGCGGTCGTCCTGCATAAAGGCAAAATTGCCGAAATGAAAACCGGTGAGGGCAAGACGCTGGTGGCCACGATGCCGGTCTATCTGAATGCCCTCAGCGGACGCGGCGTGCATCTCATCACCGTGAATGACTACCTGGCTTTACGCGACAGCGAGTGGATGGGACGGATTTTCCAGGAGCTGGGACTGACGATCGGGTGTATCCTGAACCAGATGGATTCCGAACAACGCCGCGCCATCTACAATTGCGATATCACCTACGGTACCAATAACGAATTCGGCTTCGATTACCTGCGGGACAACATGGCCGTTTCCGCGGACGACCAGGTACAGCGCGGGCATTATTTCTGTATCGTGGACGAAGTCGATAACATCCTGATTGATGAGGCCCGCACGCCGTTGATCATCTCCGGGCCGGTCTCCAGTTCGCGTCATGAAAAGTACGATACGCTGAATCCGGCCATCTCGAACCTGGTTCGCTATCAGAAAGAAAAAATCACGACCGATTTGAATGAGTTTCCGAATAATTTCGAAGAATATATCGAGAGTGAAGAATCGGCGCGCAGGTTTTACGTGGCAGCCCAGGGCGCGCCCAAAAACCGGCGTCTGCGCAAACTACTGGAAGAACAGGGCTATCAAAAGTTGCTCCAGAAAGGGGAGCGCGATTTTCTGCTGCTGACGGGTTCCAAAAGCGGCGGCTCGATTAGCCAAGACGCCTACTTTAAGGATCTCTATTTCTGGATTGAAGAGAAGCAGCACAATATCACCCTGACGCCCAACGGGGAAGAAAAACTGGCCAAAATGCTGGGGATCCCGGTGGAGGAATTGGTCGTTCCCGATCTTGCCGAAGAGATGGTCAAAATTGATGAACGTAAAGACCTTTCCGAGGCTGAAAAAGAAAAAATGAAGATGGATCTGGATACGAAGCATGCCGAAATCTCCGACCGCTATCACAATATTTCCCAGCTTCTGCGGGCCCAGATGCTTTATGAAAAAGATGTGGAATATGTCGTTCAGGACGGCAAGGTCCTGATCGTCGATGAATTCACCGGCCGAATTCTGCCGGGCCGACGCTACAGCGACGGCTTGCACCAGGCCATCGAAGCCAAAGAAAAGGTGAAAGTGGAGGCCGAGACGCAGACCTTCGCGACGGTGACGATTCAGAACTATTTCCGAATGTACGCCAAACTGGCCGGTATGACCGGTACGGCTTTGACGGAAGCGGGGGAATTTGAAGATATTTATAAACTGGGTGTGGTAGCAATTCCGACGAACATGCCCTGCGTTCGTAAAGATTATGAAGACCAGGTCTACAAAACCAAGCGCGAAAAATACAACGCCATCCTGGATGAGATTGAAAGTGCTTTCCATAAAGGGCAGCCGATGCTGGTTGGAACGGTAAGCGTCGAGGTCTCCGAGACGATCAGCCGTATGCTCAAGCGCCGCGGCATACCTCACAACGTTCTGAATGCCAAGCATCATCAGCGGGAAGCCGAAATCGTCGCCCGGGCCGGCGAACCCGGCGCGGTGACAATTGCGACCAACATGGCCGGCCGCGGAACCGATATCAAGTTGGGACAGGGAGTCACGGAGAAGGGCGGTCTTTACATCATCGGTACCGAACGACACGAGTCGCGGCGTATCGACTTGCAGCTGCGCGGCCGCAGCGGTCGCCAGGGCGACCCGGGCGCCTCACGCTTTTTCCTCTCTCTGGAAGACGATCTTATGCGCCTGTTCAACAGCGAGCGGATTGTCTCCATTATGGACCGCATGGGCATTGAGGAGGGGCAGGTAATCCAGCACTCAATGGTCACCCGTTCGATCGAGAGAGCCCAGAAGAAAGTTGAAGGCCGCAACTTCAGTATCCGCAAGCACCTCCTGGAATACGACGATGTGATGAACCAACAGCGCGTCATCATCTACGATCGCCGTAACTACGCCCTCAACGGCGAGAATCTGCGCCAGGAAATTATGGATATTCTGGAAGATTGGGTCGACAGCCTGGTGGACCGCTATACCGATTCAAGATCGATGCCGGAAGACTGGGATTGGGGCAGCCTGCGTGAGGAACTGACTTCCACATTGGGAATCGATATCAGCCTGAACAGCCTGAGCGACGCCTCCGAAGCCGGAATAAAGGCAGGCCTGGTGAAGAGGGCCACGGACTACTATATGCGCAGAGAGCAATATCTGGGACGCGAACAGATGGAATTTCTGGAAAGATTTGTGAGCTTGCGGACCATCGATGAGAAGTGGCGGGATCATCTCTATGCCATGGACCAGCTTAAAGAGGGCATCAACTGGCGCGCTTACGGGCAGAAAGATCCGTTGCTCGAATACAAGGGTGAAGCCTTTGATGCTTTCGTCAAAATACTGGACGATGTGAACAAGGATACCCTGAAACTCTGTTTCCGGGCGCAGCTCAATGCGCCGGTAGCCCAGATGGCGCCGCGCAGAAGGCCCGAACCATTCAAAGTCGAGCATAAGGACAGTCTCGGAATGGGGCTGGCGCATGCCGCCCGGGAAGCGGCAAGTGCTGCGCCGGAACGCGGTTATGACGGCCGGCCGCAGAAAATCAAACCGATAGAAGTCGCAGATAAAATCGGACGCAACGATCCCTGTCCCTGCGGTAGCGGGAAGAAGTATAAAAAATGCCACGGGGCTGACGCTTCTTAAGGCGACAGCACGCGACGGGCGACTTATTTCTTTATAAATTTTATGATGAAGATGGTAAGCAGGACAATGTTCTCCCTGGTGTTGATTACCGGGCTGTCTATTCTACTGGCCCAGGAGCAAACGGTTCTGACATTTGATCCCTGTGAAATCCTGCCGGGCGACACGGCCCATCTCGAGATCCGGCTGGATCACTGCCAGCAACCGATCGGCGGATTTCAGTTCGATATCCTGGACAATTCCGATAAATTTCAAGCAGTTGAGGTAAAACTTCCGGACGATCTGGCGTCATGGAAGCTTGCCAGCAGGGAAGTGCAGGGCGATGGCTTACGCATTCTGGCTTACTATTCCGGGATGCAGGGGGCTACGGTTACAAACAGCCCACTTATCCATCTGCGCCTTACAGCTTCTATATATAAGGAAAGCATTACTACCCTGGATTTTGCGAATGCCTTTCTGTCCGATCCCTCCGGGGAGGCATTGCCGCTGATCGCGCGGTCGGGAAGTATAACCATCATGGAACAGACGATTCTCGCGCTGAGTGACGGCGAGGCCGGTCCGGGAGCGATGGATACGATCTCGGTGCGTCTGACGCATACGGCGGCGATCAAAGCCTTCCAGTTCGACATCCGCGATATTCCGGATTTTCTGTCCGGCGTGGCTGTTCTGGATGGCAGGGATCTGCAAACGGACCCGCAGAATCCCTGGCTGGTCTCCGGCGCCGAACAAACGGACGGTACTTACACCGTTCTGGGAGTGAACCAGGGAAACGGGCTGATCCCTGCCGGAGCGCAGGAGATCGCCAGAGTCATCTACGCGGTTGATGAGGATGCGGCCTACGGCAATATAACGTTGGATTTGCGAAATGTTATCATCAGTGATTCTCTAGCGTTGACCCTCGAGACAGTCGCAGACGCCGGACAGTTCCGCATCACAGAACCGCCGGTTTTTGTGCATTTGCGCGATGATACACTCGGGACCGAAATGCCCGTTGAGATCAACGTCGATATCACCAACAGCGAGGCACTCAAATTTTTCCAGTTGACCGTGGTCGACTCCGGTGCCGTCCTGAACCTGACTGACGTGAGCAGCGCACTCGCCGGCTGGCAATTGTTTTTAACCGCCAACGCCGCGAATGAGTACCAACTGATCGGATCTCATCCGAACGGTCAGGAGATTCCTGCCGGGAGTGAAACGACCATTCACATTACCGGAACACCCAAACCCGGTATTGCTGAGGGTGACTATGGGATCGGTGTCGCTGATTATATTTTTCGGAATTCGGATAACGAAAAGCTGCGGGCCGCGGTGGCAGGCGGACGCTTGACCCTGGTGGAAAGTCCCCGGTCATTCAGTCTTCTGGAACCTTCCGACGGTCGCCAGATAGCTCTCAATTTTGATTGGCTCGGCGACGAAGGCCTCGTATTCCGGTGGCAGACGGCCGGTTCATCGCAAACGGGGTACACACGTTATTCCGTCCGGTTCGGGATTCCGGGAACCGGGCAAATCTCGCCGCCGGTTCCGTCCGATCGGGACGGGGCGGACACTACTCTCACGATCCCGTATTCGACTTTGCTGAGCCTTTTACGGGAAATGGGCGCGGAATATCCCGGTTTATTGGATGTGAATTGGTTTGTGGAAGCCGATAAAATTCTTTTCAGTGCGGCCTCCGCAGACAGCTTTCACCTCAGTTTCGATGTGCAAACCGGCGTTGAAGCCGATGATATTTTACCCGATCGATTTTATCTCTACCGGAATTATCCCAATCCGTTTAATGCCTCGACGGTGATCCGTTTCCAGCTGCCGGTTGCCGCGCCGGTGGAGATCACGATTTTCAACCTGGTGGGGGAGAAAGTCCTGACGCTGATCGATGCCCGGCGGAACCCAGGCCTGCATTCCGTGTCATGGGACGGCCGGTCGGCGGACGGTCGCAGAGTGAATTCCGGGATATATTTCTACCGCCTGACTACCCCTTCGTTCCAATCCATTCATAAAATGCTCCTGGTTCAGTAGGCCTCCGTCTTGCGATCCTCAAGCGGGAGCTAATCCCTTTGAAAACTGTCCCGCAGCGGTTAAATTTTATGGTTATTTGAGCCGCGGTGGCGGAACTGGCAGACGCGCTGGACTTAGGATCCAGTTCTAATTTAGAGTGCGAGTTCGACTCTCGCCCGCGGCACAGCAGAAAGTGTAAATCAGAGGGAATGGAACATGAAAATTAATGTAAACAGCAATAGCCCTGTCGAGAAGACAATTGACGTAACGCTCGCCTGGAAAGAGGTGGCTGAAGAATATATGCGCGTATTTCAGAAGTTGCGCAAGAACCTGAAACTAGACGGTTTCCGGCCGGGCAAAGTGCCGGAAGCGCTGGCCCGACGCCTGCTCGATCCCCAGATTAAATACGAATTCACGAATGAGGTCATCGAACATAATTACCAGGACGCCATCAAGGAAAGCAAGTTGGCGGCTACGGTGGATTTTCAGATCTCGAAAGTGGATTTCAAAGAAGGCGGCGAGTTCCTCTATTCGATCACCGTTGAGGTCGATCCCGAAGTCGAACTGCCCGATTACAAGAAGGGTTTTACCGTCGACCGGAACGTCTATGTCGTCGATCCGGAAGATGTCGACCTCTATCTGGAGGATTTGAAGGAACAGCATGCGATTGTAGGTGAGGTGACCGACGGCGCCCAGGACGGCCATTTTATCGCCGGCGATATCCAGGAGTGTGATGCGAACGGAGTGCCGATCGTCGGTAAACGGATTCAGGACCGCATGATCAAAATCGGCGAGGGTATTTTCGGAAAACCGGGAGCCGCTCAACTGATCGGGGCCAAAGCGGGCGATCAGATTCGGATTTCGGTCACACCGGAAAAAGGGGATGATGTATTTTATGAAATCAAGGTAAAACGCGTCGAATCCCACACGCAGCCGGAATTTACCGATGACTACATCAAAGGTAATTTCAACGACGTGCAGAGCTATACTGAACTCAGAGAGCAGGTGGAAAAATCCCTGCAATCCGAATGGGATCGCCGGGCGGATACGGAATTGCAGCGCAGCATCCGGGAGTATTTTACGAATAACACCAGCTTTGAAGTGGCGCCTTCCCGGATTCGGTCCTTTCTGGATGGTATCATCGAGGATACCAGGAAACGCAATGAGGACAAAGACGTGGATGAGGCTCGGCTGAGAGAGATGTACACACCGCTGGCGACCCGTGAAATTCGCTGGTACCTGATTCAACGGGCCCTGATTGAAACGGAGAAGATCGAAGTCCCCGCCGAAGACCTGGAGAAGAAGATCGAGGAGATTGCCGGGAAGTACGGTGAGCAGGAGCGCGCCCAGGTCGTTAAATTTTATCACAAACGGGAGAATCGCAACCGTCTGGAAAACGACATCTATGAACAGAAGGTTCATGAACTTCTGCTGGGATTCGCCAAGACCAAGAAAAAAAACCAAAAAACGAGTGAAATGCGCAAGAAGGAACAGCAATGAGATCAAAAAATCAGATGTACGTTCCCATGGTAGTCGAGCGTAGCGGAAATTACGAGAGAGCCTATGATATTTATTCGCGGCTCCTGAAAGAGCGCATCATTTTTCTCGGCGAACCGATTGATGATCATGTGGCCAGTGTGGTGATCGCCCAGATGATTTTTCTGGCGGCGGAGGAGCCGAAGAAAGATATCTCGCTCTATATCAATTCCCCGGGTGGCGTTGTGACATCCGGGCTGGCCATCTTCGATACGATGCGCTTCATTGAACCCGATGTGGCGACCATCTGTGTCGGCCAGGCGGCCAGCATGGCGGCGATCTTATTGGCCGCGGGGAGCAAGGGCAAGCGTTCCGCGCTTCCCAATTCGCGTATCATGATCCATCAACCGCTGGGCGGAATTGAAGGGCAGGCCAGCGATATTGAGATTCATGCCAAAGAAATCGTCAATTTGAAACTTAAATTAAATCAGATTTTGGCGGAATTAACTTCCCAGGAGCTCGAAAAGGTCACCAGGGATACCGATCGAAATTACTTTATGTCAGCCCATACATCGAGGGAATACGGCCTAATCGATGAGGTGCTGGAAAAGCGCTTAAAAAAATAAAGTTCCCCGTTATAAAAAAAACTTGACAAAGCTAAATCAAAATACTTACATTCCCATTGGTGAGGAAGTTTAAATAAATATTCTAACATTATAAGGAGGAATGGTATGGTACGTCGTGTCTCGATTTGCTTTTTAGTGATTTTGCTACCATTTGCTATGTTCGCAGCAACGGTCGGTAAGATCGCAGGAACAGTTGTTGACAAGGCTACTGGCGAGCCATTAACAGGTGTAAATATCATCATCGATGATGAATCCCTGTTTTTGGGAGCTGCTTCTGACGCGGAAGGCTACTATTCAATCCTCAATGTGCCCGTTGGCGGATACACGGTTCGTGCATCCTACATCGGTTACAAGGATGTAGTAGTTCAAGGCGTTAGAGTATCGCTGGACCTGACAACTGAGATGAATTTCGAGCTGGAAGTAACGGCTCTGGAATTCGAAGAAGTTATGGTTACTGCGCAAAGGCCGATGATTCGTAAGGATGAAACCAATACGAACATCATCAAGTCCGCCGAGGAAATTCAACACCTTCCGATCCGGTCGATTCAGGATATCGTCGGTACGGTCGCCGGTGTTGTAAAAGAAGAAAACAGCGGCGCGATGAATGTCCGTGGCGGTCGTTCGTCCGAAACCGCCGTGTATATTGATGGTGTCTTTGTAAATGACCCCTACAATTACGCGGTCAGGATTCATCTGCCGGCCAGCGCGATCGAAGAAATGAGTGTTCAGACGGGTGGTTTTAATGCGGAATACGGTGAGGCAATGTCCGGTATTATCGCCATTACAACCAACGCCGGTACTGATCGCTATTCTGCTTCCGTGGAAGCGGTGACCGATGAATTTCTCAGTGCCGACAAAGAAGCGTTAGGCGCGTATTCGTACGGCTTTAACGAGTATACGATGACACTGAGCGGTCCGATTATCCCGAAGAAGAAGCACACTTTCTTCTTCAGTGGTGTTCGTACGTACCGTGCGGATATTACCCCGTCCTACGGCTGGGCTTATAATCCGTGGCGTCTCGATGATTATACGTACACGCACAACTCTTATGATCCGAGTCTGTTCGATGAGTATCAGGTAGCTTATGACACCACCTTTGCCGCAGACGGCACAACGGTGGAGGATGTTACTTCCGATACGACCTCGATCAAGAACTACAAGTTCAATGCCCGCCTGCCGAAAAACGCCAGCTCGGATTGGTCCTACACCGGAAAGATCAAATTGCAGCTGGGCAAGAAGATGGAACTGAAGAGCAGTATCTCGCAGACCAACCGGCAGTTCAGTGCGGACTTTTTGGGTACGGCTGCGGCAATTCAGCCGATTCGCTTCTTTGATACGGAGCATCGGCCGCTGTATTTCACCGACACCCAGTCGATCAATACGACCTTGACCCACACCCTGTCGGGGCACACTTTCTACGATCTGAAGTTTATGCACTTCGATACGGAAGTAAAGTGCTACGATCCGACCTTCAAGGATGATCTTGAGAAATACGGCGATCCGACCTACAATCCGTGGCCGGATGAAGCTCAGTACTACGGCGAAGCTTATACGGGGCGTTTGGGACCGGATTTCTTCCAGCCCTACAGCCAGTACGATTCTTACTATAAGCAACGCACCACGTATTGGGGAATCGATTTTGACCTTACCCATCAGCAGGGTAAATATCACACATTCAAGGCCGGTTTTGAGTATAAATATCATACGCTCCGGTCCATCCGAATTTATACTCCGACCAAATTGGCCGATCCCGATTATTCGACCGAGATCGAAAAGTACCGCGCCGCGGATATCCGTTTCTACGGGTATGATGTCGACGGTAACGAAGTCGATGACGGTGATTATTTCGACACTGAGTTCGATGCCAACCTGAGTCCGACCAACGACGCCTGGAAAAAACAGGCTCCCTACAACCCGATTATCATGAGCGGTTACCTGCAGGATAAAGTCGAGTTCAGAGACCTGATCCTGAATCTCGGTCTGCGTTATGACCATATCAATCCGAATGGTTGGATGTTCAAGGAGATCGCGGCCCAGTATATTGATGCGGATGGTAAGGTCAATTACAATGGCAACGGCACCTATGTGGCCGGGACCGGTATGTTCGGCGGCGACGAAGCTTTTACGCGAGAAGATGTCGTTGATTCCGAAACGTATTACTACATCAGCCCCCGCCTGGGCATGAGTTTCCCGGTCACCGATATGACCGTTTTTCACGCCCAGTACGGTATCTTCTACCAGGCTCCGCGGCTTACGGACCTTTACTCAAGCCCGTTCTACCTGGATAGATACGTAAAATCCGGCGGCTATTTTACATCCCTGGACAACCCGAATCTCAGACCGCCGAAAACCATTTCCTATGAAATTGGTTTCAAGCAGAGATTGGGCGAAATGGCCGCATTGCAGTTGACAGCCTTCTACAAAGAGACCGAAGACCTGGTCCAGTTGATCAATGAAACGACCGATGTCACCAACATCGCTTTCTATCAGAACGGTGATTACGGTACGATCAAAGGTCTGGATGTGATCTTTACGCTCAGACGTTGGAAGAATCTGTCCGCGACGATGAACTACGAAATGCAGTTCGCCAATGGCACCGGTTCTGCTTCGGGTGGTAACTTTGATATTGCCTGGCAGGGCGGTGCAAGAGGACATTTCCCGAAATATGCCCAGCCGCTGGCCTTCGAGCAGAGACATACCGGCACATTGAACCTGGATTACCGTCTGGGCCAGGAAGCCTCCGTTCCGGCTGCTCTGAAAAACTTCGGGGCTAACATGCAGTTTGCCTTCAATTCCGGCAACCCGTTTACCCGAGCCAAGATCGTGAATAACTTCCCGTTCAACGGTCGTTATGATAACGATGCCCTTTCCGAACAACCGCTATCAGCCGTTAATTCGGAAGTTAGTCCTTGGGTCTTCAGAATCGATCTGAAAATCGATAAAGGCTTCTATATTGGCAAGGCAAAACTCACGGCCTATGCGTGGGTGATCAATCTCCTGAATACCGCCAATGTTAAGGATGTCTATATCACAACAGGATTACCCAATGATACCGGTTATCTCGGAACTGCGCCGGGAAAAACTTACTGGAACAGCCTGGATGATACCGGCAAATCCCTCTATAAGATGCGGGAATGGGATTACAACAACTACGGTGTTCCCCGTCAGATCCGTTTGGGTCTGATGCTCGAAATCTAATAGAGTGTGGGATATAATCAGGGGATTTAATGTTGTGTAATATTGGAGGAAGATTTATGAAGAAGATTCTAATAATCTCTATGCTTTTATTGATGGTTTCGACGCTGGTATTCGGTGCCGAAGCTATTGATCAACCCCGCTATCTCGGGAAAACCGGCGTTACCAGTGATATCTGGATCAATGCCAACCGAATGAACGGGGTTATGCGCAATAACGGGACCTGGTTCTACGACAATATCCTGGGTGACTGGGGTCTCGAATGGCCGCAGGGATCGGGCCTGAGCCCTATCTTTGGCGCCGGTCAGTGGATCGGGGCCATGGTGGACGGTGTACCGCGCGTTGCCGGTATTCAGCACTCCGCCACGGAATTCATGCCGGGTATGATCCTGAGCCCGGGCGTGGCTGACAACCGCAACGATCCGAAATATCGCTGGTACGAGCTGCGTTCCGATGGAACAGGCGACTGGAGCAATTGGCCGACCGATCAGGGCGCCCCGGTGGATGCCGACGGCAATCCGATGATGATCGGCGACCAGACGGCCTGGTGTGTCTATAACGATCTGGCCGATCATACCGAGTACGCCACCGCGAAACTCGGCGCCGAAGTTCGCCAGATGGCCTGGGCCTTCAACCGCGCCGATGCTATCGGCGATATGATCTTTATCAAGTGGCAGATTGCCAACAAGAGCGATAAAGATTGGGCGGATACCTACTTCTCGATCTGGTCCGATCCGGATCTGGGAGACGCCAATGATGACTTCGTTGGTTGCGATAGTCTTCTCGGCCTGGGTATGTGCTACAACTCGACGGATGCCGATCAGAACTACGGTTCGGCGCCGCCGGCCTTGGGTATCGACTTTTTCCAGGGACCGATCGTCCCCGAAGCCGGCTCGACGGTTTCGCTGCCGGACGGCACGGTTCTGGATGATTTCACGATGCTCAAAATGACCTCTTTTGTGTACTATAATAACAATGATTCCCCGCAGGGTAACCCGCAGAGCGGCGGCGACGTCTGGAACTTCTTCCGCGGTATCTGGCGCGATGGTACCTTCATCACCAATGATGGAGGTAACGGCATCGATCAATCCTACCCGGCGACCACGTTTATGTTCCCCGGCGATCCGGAGAGCGATACGGGCTGGCTGGATCAGAACCCGGATGACCGTCGTTTCCTGATGACGACCGGACCTTTCACCATGCCGATGTGGGACGACGAAAACGGCAATAATCTGCCGGATTTCGGTGAAACCGGTGTGCAGGAAATCGTCTGCGGTATCATTCTGGCCAAAGGTTCCAACAACCTCAACAGTGTGACTGTTTTGAAGGCTGTTGATGAAATCGCCCAGCTGGCGTATGACATTAACTTCGTGCTTCCGCCGGCGCCGGCTCAACCGGTCGTAAAGTCCAGCGAGCTCGACGGACATGTCATCCTGACCTGGGACCAGCGTTCAGAGTATATGCCGGACGGCATCAGCCTCTATGACGTTGAAGACCTGGTAGCCAACGGTCTCGTCGGTCAGAAGATCGTCGTCGGTTATGACTATGTAGACGTTACCGACGGTACCTTCAACTTCTCCGAGTACGTCGTATGGCAGTTTACGGATGGATCCGGTAGTGATCCGGTTGAATACGCCCGTTACGGGGTTGCCGATCCGGCCGATGCGGTGGCTTACACCGGTCCGCGTTTTGCTATATTGCGCACCAATAAAAACTCCAAGGTCGGCAATGTCGGCGATCCGCTGGCGAACGGCAAAGAATACTACTTTGGCGTTCAGGCTTACTCCTATTGTAAGTTTGCCAGACCGCAGACCCTGCCCAGCCCGATCACGAAAGTAAAAGTGACGCCCCAGCAGCATCCGGGTGTACGTTACAACTCTTCCGAGGGCGATACTCTGGAAGTCGGTTATGTCCCGGTGAACGCCGGTATTCCCGCCGGTGACGGTGGTGTCACCGCCATTGTGGTGGATCCTGCCGAAGTTACCGGACACGACTACGGCGTCAAGTTCAAGGATGACGGCGAAGGCAATATCATCTGGGATCTGTGGGATATGACGACCAATACGGTCGTACTTGCCGATCAGGTCAACCAGGAAAACGATGATGCCTACACCGTTGTCGATGGTCTGTTGGTCAAGGTAGCAGGTCCGCTGCCCGGCATCAAATCGATCGTTGAAATCGATCCGGCCACCGGTGCGGTATATGATACCCGCCTGATGGGCAGTCTGAACAACTACGGACGTTCGCAGCATTGGCCGGTATTCGTTATTTCGGAAAGCGCCGGAACCGACTATGCCCGTATGGACCGCTTCGGTTTGATGACTCCCAAAGACTACGAGATCATCTTTACTGATACGGATAGTACACTGGTTTGGGACTACTACACCGATCTCGTACTGGTTGATTCGAATGGCAAACCCGCTTTCGTACCGGCTACCTTCTGGCGTATCGATCCGGACGGTACCCGGATGCGGATTACGGTCTGCGTGCTGGATGCCGCCGGAGATGGAATCTGGAATAGAAACCCGGACGGTATATATGGCCCGGCTTTCGATATGTTCTATATCTATGACAATGCGGAGTATAAACCGGCCGATGTCGCTACCTACATCTCCACCAATGACGGCACCGTTGCTCCTGGATACGGCCCTTATGGTGTCGTATATCCGGCA
Source organism: uncultured bacterium (assembly GCA_964589175.1). Lineage (GTDB taxonomy): Bacteria > Fidelibacterota > UBA2242 > UBA2242 > UBA2242 > CAZPRY01. The sequence goes on along the minus strand of CAZPRY010000014.1, from coordinate 33,588 downwards.
ATCAACCGTTTCATGATCAACATGTATATCGACCTTGACGGGTACGCTGCGGCCGGTGATCTGGATGCCGACGGCTATTTTTACGGACCTCCGCATGCCGGTGAATGGATGAGACTCAACACCTATAAGCCGAATACCACGAATGATGTCTTCACGTTTACGGCTCCAGCGGCGGTCACAAGTACGAATGAGGACCTGAAAGCCGATATGGAAAATATCCGTGTCGTTCCGAACCCGTACTACGGATATCATAGCGGTGAAGCCAACATCTTCGAGCGGTGGGTCCAATTCACGAACGTACCGCCGAAATGTACAATCAGAATCTTCGACCTGGCTGGTAACCCAATCCGTAAGTTGGAAAAAGACGATACCTACACCCTACTGAAATGGGACCTGGAAAACGAGTATGAGATTCCGGTTGCTAGCGGCATCTACATTTTCCATATTGAAGTTCCGGATGTCGGTGAGAAGGTTGGTAAGATTGCCGTCTTTGCCCCGAACGAACGATTGGATACCTATTAATGGGTATGAAAATGAATTACGGACTTAAAAATGGGAGATGTAATATGAGTAGAAGATATATTTTGATTGGGCTTTTAATACTGCTCCTCATTGGTTCGCAGAGCGTTTTTGCGAGCGCTCCTAAGGTCGGCACAAGCGCTGCTCCCGAATTGTTTATCCCTATGGGGGCGCGTAATGTGGCCTTGGGAGGAGCAAATATCGCCAATGTGGGAGGTGCAGAAGGTATTTATTGGAATCCAGCGGGTCTGGCCAAGATGAATGTCGCTTCCGCAACCTTCAACTACATGCAGTATTTTGCGGATATGAAAGTATCGTACCTGGCTGCCGGCGCACGCGTCGGCCGGTCGGGTGCAGTCGGTATCGCTTTCCAGGTTATGGATATCGGCGAGATCGAAGTCACCACGATTGATATGCCGGAAGGAACCGGCGAGATGCTGAGCCCGGATTATCTGACGGTCACGGCAACCTATTCCAATCGTTTCACGGATCGTATCAGTTTTGGCACGAATGCCAAGATGATATCCGAGAAGGTTGGCAATATGAGCGCTTCCGCCGTTGCCTTTGATTTCGGTCTGCAGTATGTTTCGCCGTTCGGTATTGCTTTCGGCGTAACGATGAGAAATATCGGCAGCAAACTGCAGTGGGACGGAACCGGTATCGAATTTGATAGTTCGGTACCATGGGCCGGTCCGACTGCGACATCCCGTAAGACCAAACTGGATCTGGCCGAAGAAGAACTGCCGGCCAGCATGAACATGGGTCTCGGTTACACGATGAATTTTGGCACTATGCACAAACTCAGTCTGGCCGGCGCCTATTCCAACAATACGTTCATGCTCGATGCTATCTCGACCGGTGCGGAGTATTCGTTGAACGATATGCTCTTCCTCAGAGGCGGCTACATGATGACGCTCTATCCTGAGGACTACGAGAGTGGCTACGAAAAAGCACAGTATGGTCTCACTTTCGGGTTCGGTTTGAATCTGAATATGGGCGGCAACAAAATCATGTTCGATTATGCCAATCGGCCGATGGACATTTTTGATGCCAACCAGTATTTCTCGGTTAGCTTCGCCTTCTAGTTCTTGACTGGATAGCATAAAGCATCCTGAAAGCGGCAGTGGTTTCACTGCCGCTTTTTTTTATGCCCCTGGATCATTGCAGTTGAAAATTCGAATTATTGTTTATAGATTGCCTTAAAGATAATTTCCGTGGCCGGTTCTCTGGCCGTATGCTAAATCGATGGAGGGGGAATGAAGAGATTAGCATACATCTGCTGCCTTTTTATCACGGGGACGCTCTTCTGCGCGATCCTCTGGAATAGGTCAAATCCTCGCAATTACGTATCCATCGTCACGACCACCCTGTTATTCTTAACGTCAATGCTGTGTCCGGTGATTCTTAAGATCGATCTGGTTGATCTGCGCTTAAAATCCCGGATGAAAATAATCTTCCTGCTTTTCCTTTTTCCCTGCTTTCCTGTATTCGGTCATAACGACTCGGTATCCCGGGCCACTGCGACCGACGCTGCCTCTGAAGTCTGGATGGATATCAACCGCCTGAAGGGCGTATTTTACAACAACGGTATCTGGTTTTACGATAAGACTCTGGGGGATTGGGGTCTGGAATGGCCCAAGGGATCGGGACTCAGTCCGGTCTTTGGCGCCGGACAATGGATTGCCTTTAAGAAGGGAGATGAAATCAAAGTCGCCGGAGTTCAACATTCAGCGACGGAATTTAAACCGGGAGAAATTATCTCACCCGGCGAGGCCTCGGATTCAAACGATCCGAAATATCGTTGGTACGAAATATATTCCGACAGGAGCGGCGACTGGAATGAATGGCCGGTCGATCAGGGTGCACCGCTGGCTGAAGGAGGCGAGCCGTTTTTATTGGGCAACCGGACCATCTTCAGTGTATACAACGACTTGACAGACCATAAAGAATTTGGCAGCGAGGCGCTGGGCGTGGAAATTCGGCAAACAGTGTGGGCTTATGATCGCAAGGATATACTTCAAGATGTAATCTTTGTGAAGTGGCAATTGGTGAATAAAAGCGATTCGGATTGGAGTGCTGTTTATTTTGCCATTTGGGCTGATCCGGACGTAGGAGATGCATCGGATGATCTTCTAGGCTGCGATACGCTGCTGAATCTGGGATTTTGCTATAATGCCAGTAATTACGATCAGAATTATGGGGAAGATCCGCCTGCCGTTGGCTTTATGATTTTAGAAGGTGTCACGACGACAGACGCCGGTGAGAATTCCGGCGATCACGATATGGGAATGACGTCCTTCTCGTATTATATCGGCAGCGATAATATTCATGGGAATCCGCAAACTGCCTCCGATGCCTATCGCTATTTGACCGGCCGCTGGAGAGATGGAACAAATATGACGAATGATGGGGAACATGGGGCTAATGAAGATGCTCCGCCCACGCGGTATATGTTCCCGGGCGATCCGGAGACCCATACCGGCTGGTTGGATAGTCATCCGGATGATAGACGAATGCTGATCGGAACCGGTCCCTTCGACCTGCCGCGCTGGGAGGACGCGAACGGCAACGCGCGGCCCGATTTGGGCGAGCCGGGCGTCCAGGAAATCATTGCGGCGGTTCTGGTGGCGCGTGGAAGCAACAATCTTAATAGCGTCACCCATCTCAAGAAAATGGCGCAAAAACTGGAACTCCTCTACGATGCCGATTTCCAGGTTGCCCGGCCACCGGCCATTCCGCAAGTTACAATGACTGAATACGCTAATGAATGTGTACTCAGCTGGGACGCTGGGCCGGAACAGAACGCCGACGGAACACCTTACGAAAGTCCGGATGTGTTTGCCCGCTATTACCTCGGTGATACCCTGCGGACGGTAGTGGGTGGCGATACGCTGGAAGAGTATATCATCGATGATGCCGTCTACAATTTCTACGGCTATGCGGTTTATCAATACGCCGACGAGGACGGCAGCGATCCGTTGGAAATTGCACGCTGGCATCTGAGCGATCCCGGCGAGGCGCAGGAATATACGGGGCCGCGTCATATCCGGATTACGAAAAACCATCGCCCGGATTTTAAAGACGAGGGTTTTCCGTTGGTGAATGGCAAGGAATATTACTTCGGTGTTGTGGCGGAATCATATCTGCGATACAGCGACCCGGAGATTTTGCAGAGTAAGCCGGCGATTCTGCGGGTAATCCCGCGGGCGGAGCCCGGCGTGGTCTACGGTTCAACTTACGGCGATACGATTGCAGTACGCTACGAGCCGATCAATCCTGATTTAGTGGCGAATGACGTGGAACTGATCGTCATCGTCGCCGACCCTTCCCATACGACGGGGCACGAATATCGTGTATTTTTTCTAGAATCAAGCACAGGGCCGACCTGGGATCTGATCGATGAAACCGATGATTGTACGGTGCTGGCCGCTCAGACGAATATACGGGGTGATGAAGCCTACACGGTCGTCGACGGTCTCCTGGTGAAAGTAGCCTCGTTATCTCCCGGTATCAAAGCCATGGTCGAACTGGATCCGGCCAGCGGCGAAGTTTACGATAGCAGGTTATGGAGTAGTTTGAACAACTACGGACGCTCGCAGCACTGGCCGGTTTTTGTGATTTCGGAAGATACCGGGACGGACCTCGCGCGTATCGATCAATATGGCCGGATGACGCCCAAGGATTATGATCTCATCTTCAGCGATGCGGACAGCACGCTGGTGTGGGAATATCCGACGTTCCGGGTATTGAAAAGTCCCCTGAGCGGGAAAGCGGACTTTGTCCCATTTGTCGTCTGGCGTATCGATCCTGACGGAACGCGTATACGCCTGCCGGTTTGTATTCTCGATACTAATGGTGACGGGCGATGGAGCAGGAGCCTGGAGGGGCAATACGGGCCAGCTTTCGAACTTCTCTATATTTATGATGATGTCGAGTACAAACCGGCGCAAGCGGCCGCTTACATTGCCGCTGATAACGGAAAACTTAGTCCCGGTTTCAGTGCGTCGGATGGAACCAATCCGGCCATTAATCATTTTATGATTAACATGTACACAGATATTGATCACTATGCCCAACCCGGGGATCTGGATAGCAACGGGTTTTTCCTGGGGCCACCGCATGCCGGGGAATGGATTCGGATTGTCACCGCCAAACCGCCGACGGAAAATGATGTCTTTTGCTTCACGGCGCCTGCGGGCAGGACCGTCGATGCGTCCCGTTTAGCGGCGGATCTGGATAAAATTCGGGTGGTGCCCAATCCTTATTATGTTGCGCATAATCAGGAAAAGGGCGACGAGCAATGGGTGCAGTTTACATATTTGCCGGGGAAATGCACACTTCGCATCTTCGATCTGGCCGGAAACCTGATCCGCCGCTATGAGAAGGACGATCCGTCGACACCTTTTCTGCGCTGGGATTTGCAGAATGAATACGGCAAGCCGGTCGCCAGCGGAATTTACATCTACCATGTCGATATGGGCAGTTACGGAATTAAAACAGGGAAACTGGCGGTTTTTATAGCGCGATAGACGGCCCTAAATACAATTTTACATTCTTCGGGCGGATTTCCCGGATCAGCGCCTGTGTACGGTTGTGTAATGTCACAATTTGCGGTTCTAAACTAATATTATTCTTGATTTAAATTCTGCTTTTTTGTTAATTGCGTAGCAAGGGGTGAATTCGGTACTGTGCCGATCATAGTATCAGTTCACAATTCGTAAAAAATAGATTAGATATATATGTCAGGAGGTATAAGTTGAGACTTAAGAGTTACCTTCCTCAACTTTTTGTTTTATTGATATTCCTGCTGGGCTCAGATGCCTATGCCCAATCCGATCGTGTCGCCGGCAAACTTCGCGGTCGTGTCGTGGATGCCGATAACGGCAATCCGCTGTATGGTGCCAACGTTATAATTCTTCCTGCAGAGTTGTCCAAAGGTGCGGCGACCAACGAAGATGGGGATTACCTCATCCCGAACGTACTGGCCGGCACCTATGACGTGCGCGTCACCTACATCGGCTACGGTAGCAAACTGACAACCGGGCTATCGGTTTTTCCGGGGCAGACAACGGTCATGAATGCGGAACTGAAAGTGGAGGCTATTGAAGGACAGGCAGTGGAGGTGGTCGCCGAAGCCAAGCGGGCCATCATTGCCGTGCGTTCACCGGTAGCCCAGCGCGAGGTCAAGGGCGAGGAGATCAAACGCATGCCGGTTTCCGATTTTACCGAGGTGTTGGCCAACAGCGCCGGAGCCATCGAAACCGAAGCCGGGAATTCGCGGGGCCTGCACCTGCGCGGCGGGCGCGCGGGCGAGGTGGCTTTCTTTGTGGACGGCATCAATACCAACGATCCCGTTTCGCAGGGCGTCGGGATTGAGATCGATAACAACGCCATCGAACAGATCGTGATTTCGACCGGAGGATTTTCGGCGGAATACGGCGAGGCCATGTCCGGGGCGGTAAACATCATTACCAAGGAAGGACGCAGCTCCCGTCACGCCGGAAACATCGAATATGAGTCGGACTCCTGGGGCAGCAAACTGGACCCGGACGCCGATTTCGGCTATCATAAAACACGTGCCAATCTCAGCGGTCCGGTTCCTCTTACGAAGCGCAACCTGACCTATTTTATCTCGGGCACCTACGAGAACACGGCCGATCGCAATCCCAAACCGTTTCCGCAGCAGCATAACAGCGTCCTCGCGCCGAACGGAACGGCGAAGCTGGTTTATTCCCCCGATAATTCGGCTTTCAAAGTCACGGTGCAGGGCAGTTTCAGCCGTGAAGATGAACTGCTCTATAAACACAATATCAGTTACGGCGACTGGCTGCGGTCCTATTACGGTCGTGAAAACGGCCACAGCCGCCTAAGCCTGAAAGTGCAAAACAGCATATCCAAAAATACGGCCTGGGAGTTTTTAGCCTATTATTTCAATACCTACAGCAATTTCAGCTCCGGCGAAGGGCAGAACTATAGGGACTTTCATTACCTGTCTTCGCGCCTGGATTGGATGAATAAAAACGACGGAGCCATCGGCAATGGCTGGTACGATCCCGAGACGCGCGAGTGGAACGCGATTGTGGATGCACGCAATATTCCGCTGATCAAAGATTTTTACCGGTTGCCGGACGGCTCGGCGCTGAGTTCCGCGAGTTACGAAGATCAGGCTTTTTATTACTACTATGCCAACCGCGGTTATTACGATCTCGCGGCGGGCAGCTGGAACAGTCCGCAGAGCGAGGCGGAGGCTCTGAATCAGCGCTACCACGATGCGGCCTACTGGTATATTCCCAGCGATCTGGAACCGACATCCGCCTGGTACAACCCCAGTGACAACGGCGTTTATATGCGCGATTTCGACATCGACCTCTACTCGGATTATCTTTTCGCGCACCCGGATTCGCAGACGGTTAACGATCTGTGGGGCTACAACGGCGACCTGCACAGCGGTTTTTCCTGGGATAGGGATTTGTTCAACGTTTTTACCTATGGCCCCGGTTCCCCCTGGTTTCATAAACAGGACACCAAACATTATGCGAGCGAGTTTCACCTGAATTCACAGGTGAATATGTACAACGAGATCAAATTCGGCGGGCTGCTGAAATTCAGCGATTTGAGATATCTGGATATGCAATTTCTGAACCGCAATCCCTATTTCGATTCGTACAAGTATCATCCGACTACAGCCGCCGTCTGGCTGGAGGATCGCTTCGAATACGAGGACCTGATCTTCCATATCGGGGCGCGAACGGACTATTTCCATCCGCATGCCAAGGCTTTGTGGGACCCGGATGAATTCGATCCCGGTTCCGACGGCCTCACCGATGAAAAAGAATCCGGTTACGATGCTATTCTGAATCCCGATCCGCACGGCGACAATTATAGTGTGACCGCCAATCCCGGCGGGACCGAAGGGGACGGTAATGTCGATTACAAAAACGCGAAGCCCAAATATCAGATCAGCCCGCGTTTCGGAATCAGTTTTGCCGTGTCCGATCAAACGGCCATGTTTGCGAACTACGGCCATTTCTTCATGATGCCGGAATTGGGCGAAATTTACCAGAACCTCTATACGGACCTGACCAGCGGCTATCCTCTGGTCGGCAATCCCGATATCGAGCCGCAGAAAACCACGGCCTATGAAGTCGGTTTAAAACACTCCGTCACCCCGGACCTGGCCATCGAGGTTTCGGCCTTTTATAAGGACGTTGAAAACCTGCTGGCGACCCGGACCTACAACACGATTTTCGAAGGCAATGTCGCTACGGTGACCTTCCAGGAGGTGGAGGATTTCGCCAAGATCAAGGGCATGGATTTCAAATTCACCTTCCGCAATTTTTACGGCTTTACGGGTGAAGTCAATTATTCCTACCTGAATGCCAAGGGCACCGGTTCGTCGAGCCGCGAATACTATTATATGTATATCTACGAGGCCGACCGTCCGTTGCCGGCCAAGGAATACCCGCTGGAATTCGATATTACCCATTCGCTGAAGGCCAATATCAATTATTTCATTCCTGCGCAGAAAGGGCCGAAGATTTTCGGGCTGCACCCGCTGTCCAATTTCAATGCCAACCTGCAGGCGATCATCAATTCGGGGGCGCCTTATACGCCGGTCGATATCTACGACAAGCCGCTTGAACTGGGCTCCAAACGTATGCCGTCGGGAACGCGTTTCGACCTGCGTGTGGAGAAATATTTACCGCTCTTCGGCAGGACCGTGTTAAGTTTCTATGCCGATGTGCGCAACCTGTTTGCCAAGCTCAATATTGCGCAGGTGTATCAATATACCGGCTTGGCCGATGATCCCGGGCGCAATCCCGTGTTCGAAAGTTCGCGCTATGCACGTTATATCGGTCAGACCGACCCCATGACGGGCCGGCGGATCACTTCGGCCGAGGATGCTTATGCAGTGCACATGAATCTGCGGAAGGCCTATTATACCAATCCTTATAATTACAGCATTCCCAGAATCATCAGGCTGGGTGTGTCCCTGAGGTTTTAATTAAAGAACAGGAATATTACGGATGTTATTACGAAATGTATGGATAAAACGGAGCGCCGGCCTGCTGCTGGTCTCGGCAGTTCTGACGGGATACGGATTCGGGCGTCTGAAACCGGGCGCGCTGCTGCATGACGTGAACCGGGCCCCGCTGGCCAAGATCACGGCGGAGACGCCGCCGTCGACCATGATCTCCTGGGTTGGCGCCGGGTACCTTACGAAATATACGATCAGCAATACCGGCCAGAATGGCCTGTTCGAGGCGCCTCCCGGCTGGACCGGCTACGACGGCATGTGGCCGACCGGCTATGGTCTCTACAACGGGCGCACGGCGGAATTTCCACGCGGCACGAACCAATTTTACGTTTGGGGCGCCGGATTGTGGATCGGCGCCAAGTCGCCCAATTTTAATACGCCGGATGATAAACCGGTCATCATTGAGTATAAAGGCGGTACCCGTACATTCTCGAATGTCAGGGTAGCAGCCGCGGCCTACTATTCCGACCAGAGCACAGTGGCCCGCCTGTGGCAGTCCAACCAAACGATCAACGGACAGACAGACGGTAAAAGTCCGACCAACGAAGGGCAGTTTCTCTTTGGGCAAAAAAACAAAAATATCGAGGAATATCAGGATGTCTGGGCGTTTTTTGCACCACGGGTTGGCGATGTCTACGGTTATACCGAACAGGATACGATCTATCGCCTGGATTATGAGGAAATCAATGCCAAGCGCCGGCAGGTGTTGGCTGAAAACAGCAGCCTGGATCCCGGGTTGATTCTGCTGAATCCGTTCCGGAAAGACCAGGCCGGCAATGTGGTCGGCGATATCGTTTCTGATGAAGATACTTATACGGTTTTCGGCGATTATATTAACGATCGCTACGCCGATTTTCTATGGACTACGGGATATGATGTCCGGCCGCTGGGCGTGCGCGTCGAACAACGCACCTACTCATGGAGCATTGACGACTATCTTTACATCAATTATAAGATTAAAAACATGAACAGCTTCCCGCTGGATTCGGTCTTTATCGGTTATTTCATGGATAACGATATCGGCTTTGCGGACGATGATCTGATTGGATTCGACAAGCAGTTGAACCTGGGCTACTCCTACGATTTCGATCTTATGGAAACCGGCTGGCAGACCTCGGCCGGTTATATAGGATCGATCTTTGTGGAAACCCCCAAAGACACGATCGACGGCGAACTGAAGCAGATCGGGCTGACCGGTTTTCAGACCTGGATTCGCTCCGATCTGGGTGTCAGCGAAGGCTTTCCCGGTGATGTCGACGACGATGCCACCGATCACCTGAAATACGCCGAACTGGCCCTGGTGGACAGTTTCGAGGTTTACGAAAATCCGCAGGATGTGCGCCAGTTGACCAGCTCCGGACCGGTGAAACGCTTGAATCCGGGTGAAGAGATCAGTGTGACCTTGGCCATTGTCGGCGGCGCTTCCCTGGCTGAATTGAAGAGCAATACGCGCGCGGCCGTCCAGAAGTACAATTCCGGTTTTATCGGTCCCGAACCGCCCTCGTCGCCGGGACTAACCGTGATCCCCGGACACCACCGGGCCTATCTTTCCTGGACGAGCGATCCGCTCGATGATATCGATCCTTACACCGGGCAACAGGATTTCGAAGGCTTCCGGGTCTATAAAAGTACGTCCGGCCTGCAGGACAGCTGGGAACTCCTGGCCGATTACGATGTCCTGGGCGACAGCACGAACAATAGCGCCACGGTTGAATATACGCGCGGCAGTTCCAATGCTACCGTCCGCCTGGCCGGCCTGCTGCCGGAGGGCGACCTGCAGGCGATCGAGTCTGGAACCCAGACGGATGAGAAACTCCTGGAACTCTTTTACGAAAGATTCAAAGAGGCAGAATATACTATTGAGCTGGTTAAGACTTCTTATACACCGGATAACATCAATTACTATGACACAACGCGGGTCGTGATCTATGATGTTACCAACCGGCAGTTGGTGCCGTTTAACTTTTTTGCGATAACCTACGGCTACGGCTTTACGTTGTATAAAACTTTCAACGGAAACCGCAGTACCAATAAGGCTCAGGACGATATCTATCGTTCGGGATACTATATCTACTTCAACGGCGTGCTGATCCAGATTTCCAACGGACAGTATGAGGACAAGGATCAGGACGGGGAAGGCAACGGTGTCCGCGACCGCGGCGAACCGTTTACGGATTCGAACGGTAACGGGATTTGGGATAGCGGCGAACCCTTTGTAGATGTGGAAGACGAGGAAAAAGCCCTGCAGAAGCTCAAACCGGCCGTCGGTGATATCTTTACGGTAAAGACCTATCTGACGAAAGACATCGGCAACCAGACGGATCTGGCCTACACCTACGTTGACGCTGAATTGACGGACGGCATGACTTATTACTATGCGGTGACTTCTTACGACAAGGGTTATCCCGATCTGAACATCCCGTCATTGGAGAGCAGTTATTATCAGAATATTCAGAGCGTGATACCGCAGCATCAGCCGCTCGAAGTGATCGGCGAACCGGAACTCACCGGGGTCGAGCATGTAGGTGAATCTACCGGCAGAATTGCGCGCGGTATTCTGGATCATCGCAATCTTAAGGGGCATGCCTACGAAATCCGCTTCTACAAGGAAGATCCCAACAGCAGCAAACTGGGCGCGGATTATGGTATCCTCTGGGATCGCGATCTGGAACCTGTGGCTATCTATGGCGAAGAACTCGGTAACGGCAACGATGCTTCCGCAATCCGGCTGCGGGTTGCTGAGATGGATGTCTATCCGGGTACTCTAATCCTGCAGATTGAGGGTGAAACCGGGACGGTCACGGATGACAGCCTAGGCAATCTGCAGGGCCAGATCAACGGTGGCGCCGTCCGGGGCGTTATCCATTACGGCAAAGGCGTCATCAATCTGGAGCGGGATCAGAATACTTTTTTATCGACCAATAAGATTCTGGCCGATTACCAGTATTCGAAGTTGCGCGTGATGGATTGGGGACCGGACACGCTGACCGGAACGGTCAAGTACAATCCGCGTATCTATGCCGCTAAAGAACTGGCCGCTGATTCGACCCTGATCGATCACGGATTCCTGTTCCGCGTCGATTCGCCGCAGCTCTCGGTCGATTCCGTCGCCTGGGGCGTGACCTCCGATCAGGGGGCGCTCTTCCGTACCGAAATCAATCCGGGACAGGTCGAACCGTACGATTATTTTATCACTTTTCCGGATACGGGTGCCGCCACGGCGATGGTCGATTACGCCAGTTTCGCGAAACCTAATCAGCGCGTACCGTGGAAAGCCTGGAACCGGACCCTGGGTGTCACAAGCCGCATGTTCAATCCCAACGGCGCCTTCATTATCGACGGACTAATCGATTGGCGCATCGAACAGAGCGCGCCTTATGACAGTTTGAATATCAATACCGCCCGTATTCTGACGGAGGCCACGCGTGAAGCGAAGGCCATCAATCCCTTTGCCTTTGAAGTCGTATTCGTACCGATTGATACCAACCTGGCGACTGCGGATTACCTGGACATTCCGTCGGAAGATGATACCCTGTACATCTTCACCTCCCGGCCGATTACGACCGAAGATATTTTTCGGTTCGGCACCAGCAATATGAACACCCCGGTGGAAAAGGTCGACATGAATCAGATCAAGGTTGTCCCGAATCCCTATTATGTCCGGGCGATCTGGGATACCGACCGCTACACGCAGCATATCGATTTCCGGCATATGCCGTTGGGAACCATCGACAATCCCGTGCATGTGCGTATTTTCAATGTAGCCGGAAATATGGTGGCGCATCTCCGCAAAAACGGGATTGTGGAGGCCAACGAGGTGCTCGATCAGTACGGCACGCTCTCCTGGGATTTGCGCAATTACGAAGGACTGAAGGTCGCCAGCGGTCTGTATCTCTACTATGTCGAGGCGAAAATCAACGGCGAAACCCTGACGCACACTGGAAAAATCGCCGTGATTTTGGGACCGTGAGGTTGGCAAACGGGGATAGAATGTCGGATAATTGAAGTGATAAATAGAAGTGTTGAGAATATGAAAAAGATTTTACAAACGACAGTTCTGCTTGGTTTTTTCGGGCTGCAGCTGGCCTCCGCGGGACAGGGCAGCGCCGGGGCGCAATTCCTCCAGATATTCGGCGGCACACGCGGGGTCGCGCTGGCCGGCGCCTATACGGCTTCCGATGGGAGCGCCCAGGCCATGTTCTGGAATCCGGCTGGTATCCGGAGCATCACCAGCGGTTCGGTGGCGGTTTCACATGCGAACTACTTCGCCGGCATGAAATATGAAAATATCGCCCTGGCTATTCCACTTAGTTTCGGGACATTGGGATTTTACGGGATCGGCCTGTTGAGCGGCGATATCGAAGAGACGACAGAGTACGAAGACGAGGGCACGGGCGCTTACTTTACGGCCAACGATTATGCCGTCGGAGTCACCTTCGCACGGGCGATGACAAACAAATTCGACGGCGGCGTGAGTATCAAACTGGTGAACCAGAACCTGGCCAAAGTCAGCGCCACCAGTTGGGCCTGCGATGTCGGGGCGATGTACAAGACCGGCTTGTTCGCCAACCTGAAAATCGGCTTCGCGATCCGCAATTTCGGCCCGGATATGCGCTATGCGGGGGAAGGTCTGCAGGGCCTGATGACCGATTCGGAGAATCCCTTCGCCGAGGAGGATGTGAAGTATGAATTGATATCCGAGGAATACTCGCTGCCGATGAGTTTTCATATCGCCGCTAAAATGCAATTCCCGCTCGGCAAAACGAGTTTCCTGGATTATAATTTCGAAGCCGCCAACTCCGTCGATCAAAAGGAGACCATCCTGAGCGCTCTGGAATGGCGCTATCCCGGTCTCTTCTACCTGGCGCTGGGACATGCCAACCTGATTGCCCTGTTGAAGCCCAATACTGATGACGAAGAACTCGGCGGGAATATGAAAGGATTGACTTTCGGCGGTGGTATCAATTTCGGCAAATTTACCGGCAAGGATTTTTGGATCGAGTACGCCTGGGAGTCGCACAAATACCTGCAGCCCATCCAGCGGATCGGCATTGAGATAGCTTATTGAGCATAATTATTATAAATAGTTGAATGTAAAATAACCTACAAGAGGAGTAAATCATGAGGAAATTGTTAGTTGTATTTTTGGTTTTTTCCGTGTTTTTGTTCTCCGCTACCGCTTTACTGATGGCGCGCGAGGGAAAAATCGGGGAAAAGGAAGAAGTCCTGCATATCTCCAAAGATAAGGCCCTGATTAAAACCGGCGATATTTACCACAGCCTATCGGTAAAAGCCAATCCGAACGGCAGCAAGAGCACGATCATTGATACGCTCTACTATTACACTGTGCCCAGAAATTATGCCGATTATGACGATGGATTGGGCGGTTACCAATCGGCCAACGATACCTGTATCCATCGCTTCACGCTGCTGGCGCCGGGAACGATCAATAAATTTTTCATGCAGAACCAGACGGCCGGAACGGCAACCTGCTATATCTGGAACGCCGTCAACTGGGATTCGCTTTGGTATACCTATCCCGGCGATTATGACTGCGAAATGAAAGTTCCTTTCGGGATTCCGCTGTCCTGCGCCGCCCAGACCCCGACCGAGCAGTTTACTTCCGGTAAATGGACGCCGACCTGGAATATCCTGGATCTGACCCAGGTTTTGGGTCAGGGCATCTATCTGGACGATGACGATCGCTACTGCTGGGTCGGCTATTCGCTGGACGGCACCGGTAACCCCAAAATTTTACAGGATAACGATTATCACGAGGAATCGCGCAGTCTCTCAACCCTGCATAGCCAGGGCGCCCATTCCGGTTGGTTCAACTGGGGAGCGGATGTCGACGGTGAACGGCAGTTTGTTTTCCACATGATGCAGATCGAGGTCGAATACGCCGCCGTACCGCCGGTTGTCGAAGAAGTTTTCGAACCGTCGGATACCTTCGAGCAGCAGACCACGATTCAGGCCACGATCATCGACATGGACGGCGATCAGTTCAATGCCTGGATTAAGTACTGGTGGAATAGCGACGAAGACAATAGGGATTCGGTCTCGATGGCGCTGGTCGCCGGCGATCTCTACACGGGTACGATCGATCTGCCGGTGGGCGATACGCTCAATTATTATATCAAAGCCGTGGATATGAACGGCCTGTCCAAGACCTCCGATGACTATGATATTCTGCGGGTCCCCGAACCGGACCCGCGCACTGCTCTTCTACTGCTCAATGACAGCGGACGCAGCAATGACTCACTCTATACGATGGCCCTGGACGAATTGGGCTACCGCTATTTTCTCTGGGATATGGCCGAGCATGACGGCGTCGATCTGTCCGTTATTCACTGGGGCTTCCATACCATCATCGATTTCGGCTGGGGCACGGAGTTGCTCCCGATCAGCAGCGATGCCAGCGAAGATTTTTATAATGTGAAGGCCTTCCTGGATGCCGGCAACAACCTGATGCTGGTGGACATGGATTATCTCTTTGCCTGGGGCATGCCGGCTACGGGCTCTTTCAGCGCCGGTGATTTTGCCTATGATTACCTGGGCATCGGCACCTATTCGAACGATCCGGACGACGACGGTAATGGTGACAACGGCGGCAGCGCCGATATCGAAATGTACGGTGTCCGTGGTGATGCTATCACGAAGAATTTCCCGGCGCCGGATACCTACGGCGTGATCGATTACGACCTGATGAGCTGGTCGAATTGGGGTGATTATATTCAGGCCAATGCCGATGCTGTGCAGATTTTCACCGAGAAAAAGAACGCCAGCAACGGTATGGCGATTCGGAAAGCCGGTTCGAATTTCCGCACGATCACCTACGCTTTCCCGATCGAATTGTGCTCCGATTTCAGCAAATTCAAGACCTTGCTGCAGAACTCGCTGACCTGGCTGGATATTACCAAAACCGACATTCAGGAGGGTCCCACAGTAGCGGCGGAGTATTCGCTGCAACAGAACTACCCGAATCCGTTCAATCCCGGAACGCAGATCCAGTATTCGGTTCCGAAGACCGCCAATGTGACGATTTCGGTCTACAACCTGCTGGGCAACAAGGTGCTCGATCTTGTGAACGCCAGGCAGAATGCCGGCCTCCATACGGTGGAGTGGAACGGGATCGACATGTACGGTCAGGAAGTCGCGGCCGGCATCTATTTTTACGAGATGAAAGCCAATGACTTCAATGCGATCCGCAAGATGTTTTTTATCAAATAAGCATCAGGCTTTTTATATGAAAAAGGGAGTCCGCGGGACTCCCTTTTTTTTCTTCAATATTCTTTCGGGCAAATAATTGATTATTTCTTAAACCAAATTGGTTAGATTACCGGTGATTTTGCGCGCTTTGTCGATCGTCTATCGTGCTGCGAAATAAAAGTAAGGTTATTTATGAAGAAAACATTGTTTGTGGTTATGCTTTTATCCCTGCCCTTTCTGCTCTTTTCGTTGACGCTCCGGCGGACAACGCTGGAGAAACTGCAACGCAATACCGATCTGGTTATCTACGGCTCCGTACAGAGTACCCGGGCGGACTGGGACGAGAAGCATGAGTTCATCTGGACCGAGGCGGAAGTCGAGATCAATGAAGTGTTGAAAGGCAGCTGGACCCAGAATCGAATTACGATTTCGCAGTTGGGCGGCCATGTTGGGGATACCGGTCTGGAAGTACCCGGCGTGGAATTGCTGGCGCCCGGTGATGAAGTCATTCTGTTCGTGCGCCGGTTCCGGGGGCGCTACCGGATCGAATCGATGGAGCTGGGCAAGTTTACGATTTATACGGATAAGGCGGGCGGCGAGAAAAAAATTCGCACGATCATGCCGGCCGAAGATATCTTCGGGATCGACCTGGCGAAAAAATCCAGCCGGGCTCCTGAACTCACTCAGGTGCTCTTCAAAGACTTCATTAACCGTATCCGTACGATTAGCGAATAGGTGCTTCGAATATGAAAAAGATCCAACCCATAACCGGGATAATAATAATCGGCCTGGTGCTGATGCTAAGCACTATGGTCTTTGCTTTTTCGATTTTCAGTAACGTTGCCGGAACGTACCGGAGATATCTGCAATACGCGGACGGCCGTCAATACCTTCCATTTAAGTATCAGCTAAACGTCGATACGAGTGAAGATTATACAACGGCGATCCAGGCCGCTGCCGATACCTGGAGCAACGTGCCTACTTCGTATTGGGTATTTGAAGAGGGAGAACGAAGCCCAAAGCAGAAGCCAAGCCGCGATAATGTGAACCTGATCTATTTTGACACCAATGACAGCAGCGAGAATTTCGAACCCAACACGGATGTGATTGCCTTTTCAATGACCTGGACAAACGGCGTAGGTGAAGATTATCATGCGGTTGAATCCGATCTGGTCTGGAATGCCCGCGATTTCCCGCCCAGTTCCAATCCGGATAATTGTCCGTCCGATACGATGGATCTGCAGAGTGTCGTGACGCATGAATTCGGACATCACCTGGGACTGGGACACGCCGGCGAGCATGGCAGTCCCCCGGGAGTCGGGGAACTGGTTCCCCAAGCGACCATGTACGGATATGGCGCTCCGGGCGATACGGCTAAGCGCAGCCTTCACCCGCAGGATGTTGCCGGGATTTCCGAGATTTATCCCGTCTGGCAAATCAGCGGGACCATCGCGGATTCCGCCAACCTCGCCCCGCTCGGCAGCAGTTATATTCTCATCAAGAGCGGATCGGCGGTGCGCATGCAGGCCCTGGAATTGGTGAGCACGGGGGATCGCTCCGTCTATGAGTGGCCCGGCTACATCGCCACGGATTCGCTTTTCGTACGCACAGACGGCAGTTTTTCGTTTACTAGTTTAACGCAGGATATACAGTTGGAATTCAACTGTTTTTTCTATCATTCGGAAGTACAGGAAGTACATTTTAATTCTCCCGGGGGAATTGAAGAAACAGAAGTGATAGCGATGGATATCCGTTTGCAGAGCAGGCCCGGCGTGAAAGTAGTCGGTCTGGTCGCCGACAAGATGAACGCCATGCCGATCAGTGCGCGTCTGGAATTTTTCAGCGCCTCCAATCCCGGCAATATCCCGGTGCAGGTCGTTCTGACCGATAGCGCCGGGAATTATAAAACCACTTTACCGGAGGGCAGGTATTCACTGGCTGTCTATCCCCGACCGCCCTATCCGCAGGAACGTGCAGAGGATATTACGATTTCGTCAGACGGCCTGGTCTATGATCTGCGCCTGAGCCCCGCGGATGTTTTGCTGATCGACAGCGATGAAGGAGAGGACGACTGGGCCATGGTCCCGCCGCTTTTCGAGTCTGCCGGTGCAACCGTCCATCTCTGGGACAATTTCAAAGAGGGACAGTTCATCACCTGGCAACAGGTATCCACGTTTCCGGCGCCAATTACGGTACTCTGGCTGAATCAGGAAAGAACGACCCCATTTTTTCAGTCTGAGAAAAATCTCCTGGACTCTCTTCTGACAAATTCGGGAAACCTCTTTCTGAGCGGTAACCATGTTGGGAGTCTTTTGGCCGATTCTGTTTTTCTGCGGCAGAAACTCCATAGCTCGTTTTGGGCGAAGTCTGCGAACCAGTATTTAAAGGGAATTACGGACGATCCGATTGGGCAAAATCAACTGATGATGATTACAACCCTGGAATCGCAGAAAGATGTACTCTTGCCGGATGCCGACCTGCGCACGGTGCCCGTCTTTCAGGTGATCGGCAGCAACGGCTACGGGATGATCCGGCACGAGTCGGATGCGCACCTGATCGTGGCGGGATTTGTGTTCGAGGATATCTTCGATGGTTCGCAGATGATGGTCAGTAAAACGCAACTGCTGCAGCGCTCGCTGGCCTGGTTTCATGAAGAAAACCAAAGCCCTTCAAAAGCGGAAATTACGCTGCCCGTTGCGGACGATGTCTATACATTGACATCGCTGAACCTGGATTTAGCGGTGGACTGGAATGCCGCTGTCGATCCGCAGGGCGATGACATCTCCTATGTTTTGCGCATCTCTTCGGACAGCAGCCTGGTCGATGGAATTCTGATTTCCCAGGAGTCCAATACCGACAGCGCCGGGTTTTCGTTTCAAATGCCCTGCGAACTGGTTGGTCCGAATGGCACGGCGACGCTTTATGCGGTTGTCTGGGCAACCGACGGCGCCCATTATACACCCTCGGCGATTACACCATACCGGATAAAATTTGAGATTCCGCCGTCCGCGCCGGAGGAATTCGAGTTACTCGAACCCGTCGACAGTGCGGATTGGGTCATCAAGTCGGAAGGAGATATGCGGCTTTTCCGCTGGAATGCTTCGTTCGATGCGAATTGCGATCCCGTTTATTATGAGTTCCAGGTGGCGGAAGACCAGGCCTTCACGGGTATGGTTTTCTCCGCAACCGTCTATCCCGATTCCGAATTCGTTTTCAGCGGTGCTAATTTATTGTCGCGCTACGGGGATGATTCCGATGTAATCCTGTACTGGCGGGTGATCGCAGGCGACGGTGAATTCGAACAAACCAGTGCTGTCAGAGAGTTGATGATTCGAATCCGCATCAATCATGCACCCGAAGTTCCGGCCTTGCTTTCACCGGTGAGGGGCGATACGCTGGTATTTGAGAGCGGCGCTGCAAGCTACCTGTTCCGCTGGTCCGGCGGCGATCCGGATGGCGAGACCGTTTACTATGATTTCGCTTTATTTGCCGATGATCCCGCCATTGTCGACACAACCAGGAAACTGAATATAATCGAGAGCCAGACACAAATCACGCTGGCGGATTTTCCGGGCTATCCCCTCGAATACGGCCGGGTTTTGCCCTATCGGTGGTCGATTGCCGCCCGCGACAGCAGCGGTGCGATGGTCGCCTCGGATGCCTTCGAAGTTTTTGTCCTGAGTTACGTCGCCGTTGCGGTAGATAATGAAAATTCGATACCACTTGCTTTCAGCCTCGATCAGAACTACCCGAATCCATTCAACCCGCTGACGCAGATAGGCTTCAGCCTGGCACAGGCCGGGCAGGTGAGCCTCGAGATTTACGACCTGCGCGGTAACCGGGTGAGAACGATTCTCGCCCGGCATTTCGCTGCCGGCCGCTATAACGTGATCTGGGACGGCACGGACCGTAACGGGCAGCGCGTCGCCAACGGTGTGTACTTCTATAGATTGACGGCGCCCGAATTTACGGCGGTGCGCAAGATGCTTTTCATGAAATAAGATTGCATCCATCTTTCACGAAGGGCGGGCTTTCCCGCCCTTTTTTGTTGAAATTTTACGGATGTTCCCACGTGGAAAAGACTGTCAGAAGTGAGTTTCCGACGCAAAACCGCAAGTTAAAATATCCGCGCCGGCCGTGCTGACTCAAAGAGTTACGCCGGCTTACATGCGTATCTTTGCAGATTATCTTGCGCAAACTAGTGAATGAAGGTGCATAAGCGGAATTATTTTTGGCCGGGACAAGATTCCATTTGAAAAGTCGATTTTTTCTGATTAGCATTGGGCACAGATAAGGATATGGCGTAGTGATCCCGGATCAGATTAGAGCAAATGCTTCGTGTACAAGTAGTTATGGGCGCTGTTCAATTGCGTGTCGGGTCGCAGATGGTCGAATGACATCGGCGCGATTTTGAGCGATTCAACTTAGGCTAAGCAGCACCCGGGCACAGGACGCCGGGCAGCTCGATAAATCATCGGACAGGGATTTTTGCTGAGGCTCATTATGACACTTTCACACAGGATTCGGATTGGATCTTGCTTACTTTGCGCATATTTAATTTATTCCGGCTACTTGTACGCAGATGAATTTGTCAACCCGGAATATTTTGAATGGATATCCAGGACTTCTCTTAATTTAACCAAGGCCTATAGGGAATATGAAAGTCACTTTGAAACACAAAATCTTAAATTTATGTTTGATATCAATCTGACTAAAACGTCGAAAACAACGTATATAGCCCCGACATCGACCGGCCAAGAAAATGTTGAAATGATGAATTATACGGGAGCACTCTATTTTCGGCCAAAATCTTCGCAAAACTACTCGGTTGGTTTTTTAACCGTTGCGATGGGAGTCGGCATAGGTGAAAATCTCTATCGGGCGACTACATCGGAAGTTTGGAGCAATGAATACCGACTGTCTACTTTAATCATAAAAAGCAATGTGGAAGATTCCAAAATGATTGTCGGAGTAATGCAAAAATTGTCTCCACTGATAACTACGGATTCCGAAGGGAAGAAAGTGTTCGACTATGGTTACGATGAGGAAGACGGCAAAATAGGCAGGGCAGAGCAGAAGAACGAGAATTTGTTCCTTCAGGTGCGAAAAAAAGGTTTTGATATTCTTACGATTTATAGCTTCTCAGAACTCAAGTTCGATCTTTTTGAATCTCAAAAGATTTTTCGTTTAAGCAAGAATCTGGGATTCCTGAGCCCCGGTTTCAATTATTATAAATTTCTGGATACCCGGCAAATCGGAGGTAAGTACTATGAATTCACCCCATTCAATTTTATTTCAGCAGGTTTAGAAAGCTATTTCGATATCGATAAAATGGATCTGGCCTATGCACTTTTTTATGGCTCCCTGTATTTTCTGAAAGATGACATCCGTAAAAAGGGTGCAGAATCAGTTTCGGGGAGAGATTTCCACATTCAATTATGTTCCGGCGTATCGTATTCAAAAGAAATTTATCATGAAGGTCTCTATGGCTACTCCGCAAGCTTATCCTTCGAGAATGTGCCGATATTGAGAATGTACGCAAGATTTATTCTGGGATTGTCGCGTAATTATCATAAAGGGATGTACCGTTTGCCCGTAAAAGATGATACCCTGATCCTGACAAGCTTTCAACTCCAACTGTAGAACCATCGTCGAAGGATTTGTCAGTCTTAAAATTTCACTCCTCGCCCCCAAACTCTGATTTGGGAGCGGAAATCTTGAGATAGTTACTCAAGCCCAAATGACTGAACATTCTGGGGCTGTCCCAAAAGTCACATTTTGGTCCCGATCAGTCATACTGAGCGTAGTCGAAGTATCTGGTTGTCTTCGACGAGATCCTTCTCCCGCCAGACGGAATCAGGATGACTCGCTTTCAGACTTTTGGGACAATCCCAGGGATGGAAGAAAAGGCCAAACAATCGGTGCCGACTGCGTTAATTTCAAGAGTTACGCTATCTTAGCAAATTATCATGCGCACGTTAGAAAATTATCTAGCGTAGGTTACGAAATTATCATGCGCACATTAGAAAATTATCTACCGCATATTAGCAAACTATGTTGCGTATGGTAGCGAGCTCCGGGAATATTACGCAAAAGCGGGATCTTATCCGACTATGATAAGATTCCATTTGACAAGTAGAATATTTATGCTTAGCATTGGAAAAACAAAGGGATACGGCATAGTGATCCGGAATGTTATCAAAGTAATTAATCTGTATAAAAGCAGTTATCCGGGCTGCTTAAGCAGATGTTGACCATAGGACACATGTACTCAAAGACAAAGATCGACTCTTCCGGACAAGCGCTTGCAAAAGGGGTCTTCAAGTCTGAAGACCAGGAGCTCGAAGCGGAGATCGTCTTCGACGACTACCGCAGAGCGCATCTGGAGCCTCTGACTGAAGTCACTTACCTCGTACAGGGGTGGCTCGCCCAGTTGGACAAGAAGTTCTACATCGCGCAGAGGCTGAAGCGTCGACCTCAGATTCTCCGCAAGATGCGACGTTTTAGCGTTCGTTTGACTCAACTTCAGGATATCGGCGGGAATAGGGTCATTGTCGATACGAATGCTGATGTCGAGGGGCTCCGCAAATACTTTCTAGAGAAGGTGCGGGGCGAAAAGACACTCACTCTTTCACGCGAGACTGACTACCGCGTATTGGGACGGGATGACACCGGCTACCGTGCACTCCACCTCATCCTTGAACGTGCTGGTTTGAAGATTGAGTTACAGGTCCGAAGTCGCGCGCAACATCACTGGGCGGAAGCAATAGAGCGGACCTCAGTAATCTATGGTCAACACCTAAAAGAAAACGAGGGCGACCCAATCGTTCATGGCTATTTCAAGACACTCTCGCACGTGTTCCATGAGCTTGAATGTTCCAGGGAACCGACGCCCCAGGAGAAGATGGAGTTGGATGATAAACGGGAGGCGGCCGAAGAGGTCATCGCGCGTGCTCGACGGGGCGAACTCCTATACAGTCGCGTGAACGAAGACATTCTCCACACCCTTGCCGAAGTGGAGCGTAGTCGCCGATCGTCTTTCAACAACTGGATTCTCATCTTCGACTGGAATTCGGGTCAATTCGTCAACTGGGAGCCGATCTCCAAAAACCCCGTGGAGGCATACGATGCCTACACTAGGATTGAGAATCAGTACGCCGAACCTTCCGGTTTCGAGGTCGTTCTCGTCGGATCTTCTGATGTCTCGATGATACGACGAACGCACAGCCACTACTTCGGAATCGACGGGTACGATTCTATACTCGAGAGTCTTGAGGAATCGATAGCAGGTTTCTCCACACGGAAAGCTCTCCCAACCGAAGCTCGCAGAGTGCTGCACACACTGTATAGGAAGAAGTTCTGGGGTAGAAACACGGTCAGCTACGCAACGCTCCGCAATCACTACTGCAAGAACGTCCGCGATTTTGACGCGGCTATCGCCGAACTGGAGAGACTTGGACTCGTGGAAAAGTCGAGCAGATCTGGAGCCGTTTCCATGCACCCCAGCAAGCACGAAGAGGTGAAAACATATCTTTAGATTGGTCAACAATAGCATCGACTCGTACGTTTCAAACCGCGCCGCTTCGCGTCCCGGTCAGAAACGACGGTCATGCAGTTCGTTGGGCGGAAAATATTTGCAGGTCAGGAGCTAAGTTATGTTCATTCTCAAAGATCCTTTCTTCTGGGCTTATGTTTCCATGTTCGGACTCTTTATCGGTATCGCTATGCTAAGCGGAATATAACTCGGCCAAAACGCATTTTTAGGATTTCTGATTATTCTGATCGCGATTCTTCCCGTATCATACTCGACCTGCTTTTTTGCGCCCAGTCTCGATTTGAGATAGGTACAAGGAATTGGATTGCAGCCGGATTGAATCCCCCGGAGTTGAAAACATTTGAACACAGCCCGTGATTCATTATATTCAATTTCGATCATGATAATTAAGCTGCCACAGGGTATATGAAAATTCGATTTTCCATCGCAGGCCGGCTGCTGTTCCTTTTACTCTTTACCGTTACGGCATTATCGGCCGCGGACGGGATCGGGCGGGTGCGCTATCCTGCCGTTCGATCTGCAAGCACAGCCGGGCCTTATTTATATCATTTTGACGATGAAATTGCGGAATACTATATCGACCGCGGCCAGGCCGGCGACAAAATCGCGGTCTGGTTCCAGTCGCCTGCTGCCGGCTGTTACCTCTCGGCGCTTGAGTTCTGTTTTTATGCGCCGCCGGGCGGAGGGACGCTCGACATTGAGGTCAGAAAAGTAGCGGCATCGGCCAAGCCGCAACTGACCGGTTCCGATACTATTGCAGACGGTGAGATGTTTGGTGATGCGATCATCGGCAGCGTGATCACACAGGAATTCGCGGGCAGCGGGCAATGGGAGCGGATCGATCTGAGTGTCATCAACCAGGTTATCGATGTCGGCCGCGAGGCTTTCTGGGTAGTGCTCACCAAACGCGGGCGCGCTCCCGTTTTGCTGGCCGACGATGGGAATGCAAATCCGCAGCACAGCTGGGGCTATTTCCCGTCCGAAGGCGAAACGCAGGATTGGGAACGTTTGGGGAAGTCCGCGGGCCTCGAAGCGCTGATTCGCTGTGCAGTCGTCTATTATGAAGACCCGCCGCCGGCAGTAATCGCCACACAGACGAACGATACCTATGCAACCGGCAGCATTTTATTGGAAGCAGTTGCGACGGATTATGCGCTGGATTCGCTGCAAAGCGGAGTGACCGGGGCTTCCTTGCTCTATAGCATCAACGGCGCTCCTTTCGATACTGTTGTTGCAGAAGTAACGGAGAATCCCGACCGTACTTTTAGTTTATCGGCGGCGATCCCGCCCGGGATTCCCGGGGATGAGATCGAATATTATTTCGAAGCTGTAGACCGTATGGGGAGCGTTTCGGCGGAGAATACGGTGTTGTTATTCCGGCGACTTGAACCGGAGAATCCGTTTGCCGATCTGCTCCTGATCGCCGATAATCCGGAGCACCAGCAGCGCGGCCTGGGACTTTATCGGCGGATTCTGGATGAAGCCGGACTTGTCT
Organism: uncultured bacterium; assembly: GCA_964589175.1. Classification (GTDB taxonomy): domain Bacteria; phylum Fidelibacterota; class UBA2242; order UBA2242; family UBA2242; genus CAZPRY01. Next base: position 8,772 of record CAZPRY010000014.1, on the reverse strand, counting down.
ACGAATTCTGGGACGTGGAAGAACACAACGGCATCGATGAATCGGTGATTCAATTCGGTGCGAAAAACATCATCGTCTGCGGATCGGGGACGCGGACCGTCCCGCTGCTGGAGTCGGATACCGATCCCGGCTACGGACAATTTTTAAGGAACGGCGGAGACCTGGCCTTGATCGATCCCGACTGGTTTTACAGCCATCGTCAGGGTGAGACGCCGGAATTTGGGGTGGGCGATTTCGCCTACGATTATTTCGGGATTGCCGCGGGCAGCAGCGATCCGCAGCCCGTGGATACGATCTTTTACGGACTCAACGAGACGCCGGTTGATAAAGATTTTACAGCAGCGCTGGGCGGCTACACAATCCGGCCGCGGCTCAATCCGGCCGCCTACTGGTCGGATTATTTTGTCATTGGCGATGACGCGACAGCGATATTTCAGGGCTCGGAAGACCGCCAGGTGTACGGTTGTACGAAAGAGACGAGTACGTATCGCACTTTATACCTGGGATTTGCGCCGCAGGCCGGTATCGAGATCAGCGCCGCCGGCGATACGAGTTATACGAAATTTGGAAAACTGATCCGTGGAATCGTCCGCTATTTCGAGATTTCGACGCCGCCGCTGATCGACGAGGTTCAGGGACCCGGACCTTTTGTGCTCGCCGGACCATTTGAAGTACAGGCGCGTGTCCGGGATGCAGATGGCGACGACGTATCGGCCGTCGTGCGCTACAGTTCCAACGGTCAAAACTGGTTGTCGGTTGCTATGACGGCCGAAGGTCAGATATATCGGGCCGGGATTCCTGAAATTGCGGGAGCCGATAGCATCTACTGGACCATCGAAGCCAGGGCTGCCGGAGATATCTCCTTCTATCCGCCGCGCGGCCGGAAGCCCAAAGTCTTCTACCGTTATGTTGCGACGAGCGATATTTTAGTTTTCATGAACACAGCTGCGGAAAAAGATGCGATCCTGAAGAAGTTTTTCGGTGTGGGTGATTTCGAGAATGAACATACGGCTTATTTCCATTATGATGTCTGGGATACAGCCCTGACCGCCGAGCTCCTTTCGCTCTATAAAACCGTGTATGAAATTGCCACCGGCGGACCGCTTTTCGATAACCGCGCGAATGTGCGCGACTGGTTGAAAACGGGAGCGAAGAATTATTTCCTGTGCGGGGACGAGTGGCTGGGCAAGCTGTCCGGCTGGCAGAACCGGGAGTATGCCTACGGCGATTTCGAGTTCGATATTCTCGGCATCGGCCGCATATGGAACGACGTCAGCGCCTACTATCAGGGCGGCGCCGGTACGGCCAGTCCGCTTGCGCCGGTTTATAATAATGCCGTTACGGGTGCGCTCTATAACCGGATCACGGCCGCAGCGGATACCCTGAAATATAATCCGGCGACGCTCACCGGCCGCGACAACTGGCTCGACGGTTTTCAGCCGCTTGCGGAAAGCCGCACAAGGGTTTGCATGACGACCGATACACTGGCCGCCGCGCCGCCGTTGGCCGTGGGAGTCACGCGCACTCTCAACGATGACAAGGTCGTTTTCCTGGCTTTCGATCCGCTGGCGATCGGCTCCGTTTCCGGAACCTGGTGGGGCTTTTCGCAGGAATCGCCGCAGACGCAGTCGCTGGACTGGTTTGAGATTGCCTACACGGTAGATGTTCGGGATGAAGGCTTGACCGGTCTTCCTGCAGATTACCGGCTGGATCAGAATTTCCCCAATCCTTTTAACGCCGCGACCCGGATTTTGTACGCTTTGCCTCACGAGAGCAGAGTGAAGATCGCTGTTTTCGATGTCAGGGGCGCCGTTGTGACGGTTTTACAGGACGGCAGGCAGTCAACCGGTAACTATCAACTGGATTGGGACGGCAGGAATATGTCCGGCAAAACAATGTCGAACGGGGTGTATTTTTATCGACTACAGACGGATGATTACGACAAAGTGCGCAAGATGCTGCTGCTCAAATAGAGCGGTTTTTCCCCGGTTCGCAGAACCGCTTCTTTTCATTTACTTCAAAAACAAAACTTTAGCGCTGGCGGTCCGGCCGTCTGCGTCGATCCGAATGAAGTAAATTCCGGTTGAAACGCTCAAGCCCGTGTTCGATTCCCCCTGCCAGATGATTTGATACTCACCGCCGCGATCCCGAATCTGCGTGGTCTGAAATACCCGGTTACCGGCGAGATTATAAATACTGATATTTACATTGCCTGCTTTGGGCAGACGGTAGGGGATCGTCACGCTGGCGTTGAACGGATTGGGATAGGGCGCAAGCAAGGCGAATTCGCCGGGCAACGCCGCCGGGGATGGTTCCAGGGCGGTGATCTGGTCATCGGTATAGATAGCGATATCGTCGATTGTTATCCCGAAGCAGTTGTTATCAGCCGGGCGTATGGCGGACTGCAGACGAAAGCGCAGATCGATCGGGCTATGGCTGCCGCCGCAGAACGCGGTAAGATCGACCTCGATTAATTGCCAAGCCCGGGCGATTCCGGCGGACGTCCAGACTGCCTGCCAATCGCCGCCGGTTTCCCGCACTTCAAGGAAGGCGCTATCGGCGAACTGCTCCCAGAAATGGCTTTCATAGAAGCGTAAAATAGCCTGATATCGTACGCTGAGATCCAACGGATAGCGCAGCTGAACCGCGGTATTTGTCCCGGCCGGATAAAACTGCCCCGGTCCGGTAATGAGACAGTTTTGTCCGGAGTGGGCAATGTTTTTATCAATGTGAATCTGCCAGATATCCTGATCGACATTCCAGAGCAGAAGGCCTGCTTCGAAATCGTCGATTGTTGCCGATTTTTCGATATTGAGTGCGTAGTAGCCTTCGAGCGGCAGGCGGCCGGTGTTAGGATTGGCAGCGGAATCCTGAAACGTGAAATAGTAGTTTAGGATATCACCGTCCATCAAAGGCGTCGACCAATCGACTGTTCCGCCCCAGCTACTGGCGAACAGATGGGGCAAAATTGCTTCTTCCGTCTGGCTGTTGGCGAGCAGGTGAATTGTCACGCTGGCCGTATCGACGCTGATCTCGTCGGTCACATTGATGGCGAAATAGTAAGGCCCGGAGCGGTTAATGCTTCGGCCCGGCAGGAATAGTGCCGTGGCAGTGGGCGCGACCTGATCCGCGCCGGCGTGGAATCTGTGTTTTGGATGAATATCATAGAGGCCGTCGTCCGTTCGAATAAAGGTGAAGTATTCGATATAGGCTCCGGGTGACGAAATCGCCGGGATGCTAGCCTGGTAGAAATTATTTTCGCCTTTTACCATCGTTACGAATTGCCACTCGTCAGTGTTGAAGCGGTACCAAAGCGTGGCGCTTTTAACCGGTTTTTCGGACTGAACTCCGGCCATAATGGTGAACGGGCCATCGAACTGGGTGTTCTCCAGGAGGTTCATCGTGACGTCCATCCCGGTGAAATGCCGGATGATTTTCTGCATAACGGCGGATCGCCGGGCCGGATCGCTAATGGCTTCATAACCGCCGAAGGCGAAGTATATGGTATTGTAGGGCGTTTCGGCGGCTACTGCGGCGGTTTGTCCGTCGTTGTATTGCAGCACGGGATAGCCCTGATTCTTCGGCTGGACCAGGCTGGGATAGATATATCCCGTTCTGCCCGGTTGAAAGAAATCGATACTGCCCAGATCGGCGAACAGGCCGCCATCCGGGGATTTCAACGGTCCTGAGCCGCCGTCATCGCTTATATACTCTGTGGATAGATACTGCTCGTACCAGCTGCGGGAAGCGCCGTCGCTGGCGAAATTCTCGTTGTTGTCGGCGTCCGGAGCCGCCAAATCCCAGCCGATATCCTGCCCGCTGATGAACAGCTTACCGCCGTTTGTGAGGTAGTACGACAGTGCTTCTCGGTCCAGCGAATCCAATGACGGGAATGCCCATTCGCAACCCCAGATGACAATTGGAAAGTTTGCCAGATATTCTTTATCGGGAGCGCTGTTGTTCAGCCAGTAGTCAAAGCTGATCCCGGATTGATCCAGGGCATCGGTGTAATATTCGGCGATCTCCCGATTTGTCCCGTCGCCGCCGCCCAGATGATCATCGACGAAAAGCAGCAGCGGGTAGACCGGCAGATAGACCTGGAATGAATCGGATTGGCCGGCGCTTTCCAGAATGAGCGTCATCTCGATGCGGGAAGGGAACAGGTTGTCGCTGATATGGAGCAGAAAGGGGGATGATTGATTGTCGCTGCGCGCCGGGTAGTCTTCGAGCCCGTAGACTGTCTCATAGGTAATTTCGTTCCGGATAATCGTGATCCGCGGATCGTCGGAAATCAGGCGGGCGGCGACATTCCGGGCGCGCGCCCAGCGGTTGTCCAGATATGCGACCAGGCCGGCGTCCTCGCCGGGTTCGGTCAGGCCGTTACCGTTGCCGTTGGTTTCGTGAAATTGATAATGATGCAGGCTGATGTCCGGCTGCGGCGAAACCGTTTCCGTCAGCGCGCGGTAGGCGTTAAGGCGGCCCTTGCCGAGAAAACCGCGGTAGGAGGGATTCTGATCGTCGATATTGTCGGCGGTCCCGGCCACCTGGTAATAAGCCTGAACATTCGACATTTCGGGGTGAGCGGAGCGCACCAAACCCAGCAATCCGGCGGCTACCGGAGCGGCCATGGATGTACCTTGGTAACTACTGTACGAATTTTTCGGTGTGGTGCTCAGCAAGCCCTGGAACCCGTCGCCGCCCGGTGCACAGACAGTCACCTCGGGTCCGTAATTGGAGTAAGAGGTCTTATGGTCATTTAAATCAACGGCGGCGACGGTCATCGACCAGGGTTCGAGGCAAAGAGGATCACCTATCAGGGCGCGTTCATTGCCGGCGGCGACGGTGATGGCGACATCGTTTTGGAAAGCGTAACGGGCGCCTTCCAGCACGACGTTACCGCTCGAGAAACTTAAATTGGCTACTTTGGCGCCCTTATCAGCGGCGTACACAAAAGCCTGGGCCATCCAGTCCGAGCGACCGTAGCCGCGTCCGTCGTTGGCATGATAACCGATTCGCAAAGGCATGATCGTACAACCCCAGGAAACCGAGGCTACTCCGGTACGGTTGTTTGTCGCAGCCGCAGCCAGGCCGGCGACATGGGTGCCGTGACCGTTGATGTCTATCGGATTGTTGTCCGGGATATCGTTGTCCTCATTGGCGGCCCCGTCGGTGTTACCCGTACCGCCGATGCCGTCGACGAAATCCCAACCGATGAAGTCGTCAAAAAAGCCGTTCCCGTCGTCATCGACGCCGTTGGAATCGATCGCGCTGAGCAGTCCGTCGTGGTTGATGTCTTCGCCGGGATTGACCCAGATTTGCGTGAAAAGGTCGGGGTGAGTCCAATCCACGCCGGTATCGATGATGGCGATCGGGACGCTGCGCGCTCCTTTGGCGATTTCCCAGGCCTCCGGCAGGTGAAGTTTTGTGAGATGGTTCTGAAACGCGTATAGGGAATCATTGGGCGTTGCGTTGATGGGGAAAAGATAGACGGGTTCCGCCCAGACAATATCGTCGCGGGCCTGCAGTTGCCGGCAGAGTCGCTGAATATCGGTGCCGCGGGCGACTTCGATTTCATAAATATGTAAAAGCCCCAATTCATGCGCTAGTTGCGGAGACCGGATTCGATCGGCTGCAAAGACAGGGCGCACCGACTGCTCGATTCCTTTGGATAAATTCAGCCGGCCCCGGAGTTCCTTGATGGAAGCGGGATTGTCGCTTGTCGCGACGGTTTTAATGATGATTCGGTCCGGCAGGTAATTGTGCTTTTGCAGACCCGGACCCGGATGGGCAATCAGTATATTGAGAAGCAGCACTGCTGCTGGTAGAATCGTTGAAATTTTTGTCATTAAGAAGTCCTTATTTTCTGGCACCATATTAAAAATTGAAGCGTTCAAAAACAATTACTTATTTCAGGCATATAATGGTCAAAGAGCAGGTTGCCGTTGCGCACGATATTTCATTCGGGAATTATTTCAAGAAAACGCTATATTAAGTATCCATATTCGTTATCTTTCGATACGAATGGTTACAAAAACGGATATGAAAATTGCGATTTGTCCGGAGAAGAAAGAAAGTTACTTATCATGAAAAAAGTTTGTCTTTTGTTTGCAGTCTTGGTTTTTGGCGCATCTTCCTTTACGACGTTAAGTGCCGGTTCAAAATATCCGACGCAGCTGGTTTCCTACGGGAGCGATGCCGCCGTAATCCGGGTCGGCACCCTCTATCACAAATTGAAATGGAACCGGGAGAGCGGCAGCAAGGGTTCGATAACCGACACACTTTTCTATTATACGACACCCCAAAACGCGTCTTATTACGACGACTACCTGGCATCGCACCAGGGGATGGGCGCCGATCCCGGGGATACCTGCATCAATCGTTTCACGCTGCTGGCGCCGGGGCGCGTCACGCAGTTTTTTATGCAGAATGAAACAATCGGGAACGCCACGCTGAATCTTTGGACGTCGGCCCTGGATGCGGACGGGTATCTTCAGTTTCCGGGTTCGGAGAATCTGCAGCAGAGGCTGCCCGAGCCGGTGATTCAGACCTGTTTACCGCAGGATCCCAGTGATCAATTTGTAACTAAGAAGTGGCAGCCGGAGTGGAATGTTTTTGATTTTGTGGGGCATTTCGGCCATGCGATTGAACTGGATTCCACGCAGCTCGATTTCTGGATTGGCTATGCTCTCGATGCGACGGGAGGACCGACAATCTGGCAGGACGGTGTTTTTCATGATATATATGAAGAGGGCGAATGCCGGAGCTTCAGCACGCTCCACTCGGAATGTTCGGATGGAACCGGCTGCTGGTACCGCAACACGGCTGCAGGGGACAACAGCCGCTGGGTGGCGCATCTCATGCAGATCGAAGTCGAATACGATGCTCTGCCGCCAATCATTACGGATGTGAGTTATTTTGCGGATACTTTTGAGGCCAGCAAAGTTGTGCAGGCTTCGGTCATCGAGATGGAAGGGCAAACGTTCGAAGTGGCGTTAAAATACCGATTCGGGAGATCGGGAACCGAGCAGACACTTTCCATGGATCATGCCGGCGACCAAATGTATCAGGGCGAACTGACACCATCGGTCGGTGATACGGTCTATTATCATGTCTATGCCGAAGACCAGAGCGGCGCACACAGCCGCTCGCCTGAATACAGTTTTGTTCGCCTGAGCCAGCCCTCGGGCAAGACATTGCTATTGGTGGATGACACGAACGGTTTTGCCATTGATCAATATCGCCGGGCGCTGAATGCCCTGGGCGTCGACTACTATGAATGGACGACGCATGAGCACCGCGGCATCGATGCCTCGGTGGTGAACTATTACGGCTTTCAGACACTGCTCATCGTCGGTCTGGGATCGACCATCGTGCCGATCCGGAACGCTGAAGAAGAGGACATCTACGGCATCGTACCTTTTCTGAGTAGCGGCGGTAATCTGATGCTGGTGGACATGGACTATTTCTACGGCTGGGGAATGCCGGTGACCGGCAGTTTCGCCGCCGGCGATTTTGCTTTCGATTACCTGGGGATCGGCGACTATGAGAACGATCCCGCCCAAGGTAGCGTGGGAACGGCCGATCTGAGGATGGTTGGCGCGGCCGGCGATACGGTGACCAGCATCTTCAGCGCTCCGGGATCCTATGGCCCGCTGCTCTTCGATGATCCCGATTCGGTTTGGATGAACTGGAGTGATTATATCGAGCCGTACGGCAGCGGGATCGGCATTTTCGAAGGTTTGCCGAGCAGCCGCGGTATGGCGAACCGCAAGGAGGGGACGAATTGGAAAACCGCCATTTTTACCTTTCCGATTGAGCTTGCGACGGACGTTGCCCAGTTCGATACCCTGCTGGCACGCAGTTTACGATGGTTCGGCGACGGCAAGCGGGCGGTTAGTGTGGACAGGGAGGACGCGAATCCCAGGGTGTGGCGGCTTTTGCAGAATTATCCCAATCCCTTTAATGCGGGAACGCTGATTGAATACCAGTTGCCTTCGAGGGTAACGGTAGATTTGACCATCTTTGATGTCCGTGGAAAGCAGGTGCGGCGACTGGTGGATCGGACCGAAAGTGCGGGTAACTACCGGGTCTATTGGGATGGATTGGATGAGCAGGGCAATCCGGTCGCCACCGGCATCTATCTGTATCGCCTGGAATCCGGGTCATTTTCACAAATAAAAAAAATGCTCTTCTGTAAATAACGGGGCTTCGGTAACCTTTTGAGGCTTAATTAAATGAGGGTGATCTTTGGTCACGGGAAAGGCCCTATCAGTGATCATTAAGTTGATTAAAATATTTAAGCGAGACAGGGAAATTTGCCGGAATCAACTGCCTTCGAAGGCCCGATATTCCACGCCGGACAGCTGTTTTTGACGCTAAAAATATTTTTAAAAAGGACGTAAAATAGGGCTTGCACAGGTTTGGAATTTGTTTTATATTCAGCCCGCTATTTGGGAAACGACAAGGCGAAGCAGAGAAAATGCTGCTGCGTTTTGACTACCTGGAAAAAAAGATTGAATTGAAAACGGAGTCAAAAAAGCATTTGCATCTGGAAATGTTTTGTTTTAAATTGACCCGCTATTTAAAAAGCAAGCAAATGATAGGGCGTGACTCGAAAGTCTTATCCTGATTGCATAAGATCTTTGACAAGTGAGAAAAAGTGCGAATAGTTTGAGACAGGTGTAGGGTTAATTGTAACCCCGAAAGAAAATTCAATGATAATACAACGGAGAGTTTGATCCTGGCTCAGGACGAACGCTGGCGGCGTGCTTA
>CAZPRY010000013.1:0-93177 GCA_964589175.1 uncultured bacterium | reverse complement strand
AAAGCTACCTTTTTTTCGCATTCATCGGACATTATTTTTGCAATTCGCTATAAATGGAAGCATCCCCCGGAATTTCCACCGGAACGCTTTTCTGAAAATTTTAGAGGACGGTAATCTTAATGCAGCAATTGCCGATCGAAATAATATGTCAGGTTGATACCGCTACTGATATCCGTTGTTGTATACTGATTGTATGTATTATGCGATAGTGAGATCGAACTGCTCAGCTGTAGATGGTTTTCGATGAAATATGTCAGACTAATGCTCGCCGAGTGCATCCGTTGCAAGTAAAGACCCTGATAGTGTGATAGAAAATTCCCCGTGCGAATATTAGTATTGAGATTGGTCCTTAATAGAAAACGGTCGGCCAGTGAATTCAGGTAGCTTAGATTTATCTGAATGGTACCATCGGTTTTTTTCAGGAGTTCACCTCGCAAATTTGCGGCCGAGTAAATACTTCCCGTAATACCAACCTGCTGTTTCAGATTGATGTTTTTATAGAAACGGGCGTCGATATACAGGCCTAGAAACCTGTTATCGTTACACCAACCGCTGTCATTTTGATGTACTTCATGGAACTCAATTCCGGTAACAGTCTCCCAACCTGCATACCTCGTACCGATGACTTCATCTGCCATGTCACAGAGATAGTGATATTCATAATTCGTGACTGCCGGACGAATGTGCGGGACAACATCGAAGAAATCGCTCCAGTAGTATTTATCGGAGCGGTCGTAGACGGAATAGTAACCAGAATTCTGGGCAATTACACGTGCCAAATCCCGCAGCTGTGCATCGGAGATAACCAGCCCTTTTTCGAGGGATTGCAACCGTTCGCGAAATCGCAGCGCACGTATCACCGGTGTGACATTACGAACACGACCGATGCCGAGGCCAACTTTTACTGCGCCAGTGAAATACCGTCGTATATCCAGATCAGGATAGGAGGAGATGGATTTTGACCTACGTTGAAATAGAAATCCATTTAAAGTAGTTGCAGTTTGTATGAATTTTTTTGCGCAGTAACGATTTTGCATGAAATCGAGATTAATACCAAGATTAGCTTCATTGTTCTGTTTTCTATAATAAGGAATGTCATTTGAATGTGAGATTTCGGTAATGTTAATATCCCCACTTATATTGAATTGGGTATTGAAATCATATAAAACTGTTTCACTCTCATAAGATTGATGATAGAATGGATTAATGATCATTGAGTATTCGGCGTTTCTTTGTTTTCGGTTTTCGGATTCTATGAAATTATTGTTGGTGTTGACCTCAAAATCCCAAGCTAGAAGCGAAATACCCCAGCTGGGCAGGCGGTAGTCCAGTAGCGATTGTGTAGTGGCAGATTCGGAAAATCCGATTGATTGCTGGGCAAACAGGACAGTGAAAGCGCATACGAGAAATACACAAAAAAACCTAAAGAGTTTCATTTGAATCCCCTCCAATTGATTTGTTTTATCTTTCGTTGTGAAAATGAAAAAATATTGTGTTTTCAAAGAACCAACCCGGAAGGTTTGCGTCTGTCCGGATCGTCACTGCCCCATTTAATGGAAATATAAAAAGATGTTTTCACCGGGGCAATGAAAATGTATGGTCGCTCAGAGCATCAACTCTGTAACATAGGAAGCGGCCTAATCGATCTGAGTAGCAATTTTAAAAATTATACAAGCTTTCGTTCGAAAAAGTTTCCGTGATGGCATTCGGAATGCAATTATTTAAAATACCCGTTTGAGCAAACGGCGCCTGATGTTAAATTCCAGGGCAATTGAAGCAGTGATGAACCAGAGAATGAATCCGTTTGAAAACCAGATAACGGCCGCCGCGTTTTCTTTTGACTTGAGGGACTACCGGAATTGTCATTGAATTATGGCATTCAGCTTGATTTAATGAGATCATGTCCATAATGTACAATCCGGTAATAATCTTGAAAACTTGAGGACAGTATGGATAGAATCGAAAAGGCGCTCGATCTTTTTGAAAACGGCTCGAACTGTGCCCAGGCTGTGCTAAGCTCCTTTGCCGACCGGGTGGGACTGTCGCCGGAACTGGCGCATCGACTCGGGACCGGACTGGGAGCCGGGCTGGGGCGCAAACAGCTGGTTTGCGGCGCTATTAACGCCGGGGCAATTTTGATCAGTCTGAAGTACGGGAACGAGAGCAATATCGATGCGCAAACGAAAGAAGACACGATGCTAAAAGTTCGGGCATTTCTCGATCGGATTGAAGAGCAGGTGGGAAATCTCAATTGCCGAGGCCTGCTGGGCATCGACATCTTGAATGAAGTGGCATGGCAGAAGGCGGAAATTGAGGGACGATTCGAGGAAATCTGTGATAATTGTATTCGCAAAGTTGTTCGATATTTGGATGCTGTGATATAGAGGTTAGTGGTTTAGATGGCAATGCTGAGAGAAAATGAAATCCGGAAAGGCGGTAAAAGAATGAAATCGAAATGGGTACTTATGGTTGGAATGATTCTGATTCTCCAGCAGGTTCTGCTCGCAACGCCCGGCAAGGTTTACCTTGTTCTGGGCTCCGACACGGCCATCTGGGACGGTTTGGGCACCGGCCTGTTTAATTGCACGCTGAACGGCGATTTATACACAAATCCGGCCGGCAATACCTATGCTGTGATGGATCCGGCTTTTCGGGCGCAGCTTCTGGATTCTTACGGCAATCCGCTCAAGATGACCTGGTGGATGATGGCCGGTGCGCAGTTCCGCTATGCGACCAACAAGGATGTACCTATTCCGAATATCATGACGCTTTACCTCATGAAAAAATACCACGGAGAGAACGTAATCGCCGACGGTGATGAACTATCATTACATTATCATACCTGGAAATGGACGGACTACGACAATGACGGACGCTGGTACTGGAACCAGACCCTGGATTTCCTGGAATGCAAGGATGATTTCGATTTTACCCTGATGCAGTTTCTGCTGGACGAGCAGACTTTTCCGGTTTCCTTCCGCAGCGGCTGGCATTACATGGACAATAACTGGCAGCATTATCTCGATGAAATCCTGATGTACAGCATGCACAACGACTATCCGAGCGATCGCATCGATTTGATCGAGCCGATGGACAACACTTATCATTGGGCTCAGGCTCCGGCGGATTTTGTGCCCTTTCGTCCCTCTTACGAGAATTATCAGATACCCGGCGACGGACCGGGCTGGAACCTGCGTTCGGCGCACCTTAGTACTTTCAGATGGGGTGAAAATTTCGACCGGATTTTCGCCAAAGCCAACACCGGCGAAGACCAGATGGCCTGCGTCTGGGGGCATTTGCCCGAAACCGATTTCCTGGAAAATATCGTAGCCATCGATACAATCCTGCATAATTTGGCGAATACTTATCCGGATGTGAAATTTCGCTACTGCACGGCGATTGAGGCCATGCAGATCTGGCAGGGCGCGCGCGATTCCGTCGCACCGGTTTTAACTCTGACGGAAAATGCCGTCGGCGACGAGTATTATTATACGATCCAGACCGATGAGCCGATCTTTCAACGCGTGCCTTATGTAGCCGCCAAAGATATGTATGAACAGTATACGCTCTTGCCGTGCGAAGCGGCCGGTGAGAATATCTGGGTGACCACCCGCGGAATTCCGCAGCGCTGGGCGGTCAAAGTCGGCGCGGTCGTCTGCGATACGCTCGGTAACCAGTCTATGCAGTTCATCGAATATCTGCCGGACGATCAGTTTATCGATAACCTGGATGCCGGATATTCCGAGCAACGCGGAGCTTGGATCGATCAGGCCCAGTGTGCCTGGGGTACCAATTCGCGCCGGGCGGTTCTGGCAGCCGATGATTCGGTGTGCGCACGCTGGAATATCGACGTTGAGATGGCCCACTCGTATAATATATTCATGCAGATTCCACAGATCGACAACCAAGCTGGAAAATTCGAGTTTCGCGTTTATGCTAGCGATGAATGCATCAAGACAATCTCGTTTGACGGGACAGCCGCGACGCACGATTGGGTATATCTGGCCACGGCTGATTTCTTATCCGGTTCGAATAACTATGTGGAATTGGTTGCCCACGGTGACGATCAGGTTGCGAAGCTGCTCCTCGCCGATGTAATCAAAGTCTCGGCATTTGTCAAGGAACGCGACTTGCAGGTCAATCCTGCCAGCCTGAATTTTGGCGATGTCAGCCAGCACGACACTTCACGGAAGGTCCTGGAATTGAGCAACCTGGGACAAGATTCACTGACGATCTCATCGATGGAATGCGCCTTGAATGCGGTCATCATCGAAACTGATTTCCCGATCGTGATTCCCGGAATGGCGATGGTTGAAGTGCCTGTTTCCGTCAGTTCCGCGGAAAAGGGTACGCTGTCCGATTCCCTGGTGATCCACAGCGACGATCCGTTGCGACCTGTTCTTAGTGTTCCGTTGTCTGCGAATATCGTCTCGTATTTCGTTGTAATCGACAATGAAGACACGCGGCGTTATTCAGAATACGCAGTCTGGCATAACAGCGTCGCCTGGGCCTACGGACCGGGCAGCCGCTATTCAGTCCTGGCGGAAAAGCGGGGGGCTTACGCTAAATTCAGCGCCACGATTCATGAAGCTGGTGTGTACGACATTTCCGAGATCGTACCCACGACGGTGAACGCTTCTAACAACGCCGCCTATATTCTCTATATTAACGGGCTCTCGATGGACACGGTAATCGTCGACCAGAATCAAGGCAGCGGGGAATGGTTTCCGCTATGGCGTTACGAGATACCGGCCAATTCTACCGTCTGGGTAAAAGTGTGGGATACCGGCAAGAGTACCGAAGGATATTGCCTGCGGGCCGATGCGATTAAAATTGCGCTCTGCGAAGGTTGTGCTACCGACCTGGCCGAAGATCGAAGTCTGCTCCCGCTGACCTTTGCCTTGCAGCAGAATTATCCCAATCCCTTCAATCCAACGACGACCTTTTTATACACATTGCCGCATGAGGAGGATGTCCGGCTGGATGTGTACAATATGGCCGGGCAGCTCGTGGACGTGCTCGTGAAACAGAATCAAAAGGAGGGGATGTACACCGTGCAGTGGGATGCTGGCCGTCTGAGTTCGGGAGTCTACATGTACCGGCTGCAGGCGGGGGAGTTTTCTTCAGTCAGGAAGTGCATCCTGTTGAAATAAGTACCGAAAAGAATTGCCTACAGGGTAACCCCGGAAGAGACGGGCGCATGGATTCCCGCCTTTTCCGGTGCAAAATACGATAAGGCTGTCTTTAAATAATCGGCCTCGGGCAGCCGCCGGACGGTTAAAGCTTCGTGCTCATATTCAGCTGCCAGGGTTTGGACCAGTTCGCGTACCGAGATGATTTTATCGACGCGGTAGGCGTTTGCCCCGGCGAATGCAAACCCGTGTTTCAGCTCGCCGCGTCGCGCGGAAATCAGGGCACGGGCGATACAGTAAGGCGCCGTCGTATAATCGCAGGTCCGCAGGCATTTCCACGGACACTTGAATGGTTTCTTCTCGCCGGCTGAAACGGATTCCAAAAACTCGTTATTGATGGCCCGGCCGGGCAGACCGACGGGACTTTGAATAATTCTGAGGTCGTCTTGCCGGGAATTAAGATAAGCTTCTTTGAAACGGATGTCCGCATCGCATTCGTGGGTCGCCACGAAGCGCGTGGCCATCTGCACACCGGCAGCGCCCAAACGAAGAAAGCGATAAATATCCGATCCATCATAGATTCCACCCGCGACGATGACCGGGATATTCTGTCCGAATTCCGTCTCAAATGGCTTCACAGCTTCGAGCACGTCGGCCAATAAGATTTCCAATCGGTTCGATTCGTCCGAAAGTGAGGCGGCTTTAAAGCCCAAATGTCCACCGGCCAAAGGTCCCTCCACGACGACGGCATCGGGAATGTGCCTATACTTTTTGGCCCAGTGTCGGAAGATGATCTGGGCTGCTCGTCCCGAAGAGACGATCGGAACGAAGCGGCTGCGGATATTTTTCCAGCCCCGTTCGATAATTGCAGAGGGAAGTTTCAGCGGCAAACCGGCTCCCATCAGGACAACGTCGATATTTTCCTCGATTGCAACTTCCAGCAGCAGATCGGAATCCGACAGTGCCATCATGATATTTACACCGATCAAACCGTTGGATTTTAATCGGGCCAGACGGATTTCGTCTCTTAAGGCTTCCGCATTGACTTCGTAAAGATTGCGTCCGTTATGGTCCCGGAACATCCCCAATCCGACAGCGGCGATGACGCCGATTCCGCCTTCCCCGGCGACAGCAGAGGCCAGGCCGGAAAGCGAAATGCCGACTCCCATTCCTCCCTGGATCACTGGAATTCGAGCCGTTAAACCACCGATTTGCAGTGCGGGCATTTTTCCGAACATCTCTTTTCCTCTCGTAATGCGATCGATTCTAGTTCATCTGTACGATTCGCAATTGAAAATTCACCAGTGTTATTCTACAGAAGTTCCGGCATAAGTACTGTAAAAGTACTGTAAAAGCTTAAAGACGATGGCGTTCGAACTGCTTGACTTCTCGATCGTGATGATGTAATCTTAAACTGATATCTGGCAAAATGTATCGATTCAACAATAATTGACTTTTTATCCGGAAGTATGATGAAACAAATCGATGTTCTGTGTGTCGGCGCAACTTCCTTTGACCTGGTTTTCGGCGTCGATCATCACCCGCTCGCAGATGAAAAAATCATGGCGCAATCGCTTTTAATGTGCGGCGGAGGCCCGGCGGCCAACGCGGCCGTTACTGTTGCGCGTCTCGGTCTGCGCGCGGCCTTCGCGGGTTATCTTGGAAATGATGTTTTTGGCAACCTGCATCTGAAAGAACTGCAAGCCGATTCAGTTGATACGAGCCTGATCGTGCGCGGTGAATATGCCACGCCGCTGTCCGCTGTCTGGGTGAAACCCGACGGGCAACGCGCCCTGGTGAATTACCGTGCTCCGCAGGCTGTCCTGCCGCGCGGCAGTATCGATTTCTCCGGAATCCATCCCGGGGTGATCCTATTTGACGGACACGAAGCGGAGATTTCTTTGCCACTGTTGCGGAGTGCGAAGGCGATGGGAATTCGGACGATTCTTGATGCCGGTTCGCTGCACTCCGGGACAACGAAACTTTTTGAAAAAGTTGATTACTTGGTCTGTTCGCGCAAGTTTGCCCGGGAGTTTAGTGGAGAAACCGATATGCAAATCGCCATTGTAAGACTGGCGGAGCATCATCCGAATGTGGTTGTAACGCTTGGTGCGGACGGATTGATTTGGAAAACGCGAAACGGCGAAGGTTTCCTGCCCGCCTACCCGGTAAAAGCCGTGGATACGACGGGTGCCGGTGATGTTTTTCACGGAGCATTTGCGGCGGCAATCGCGAGGAATAAGACCCTGGATTATGCACTGAAATTCGCCGGCGCAGTGGCTGCTCTGAGTTGTACCGGAACCGGGGGACGCAAGGGAATACCGCACAAAACGCAGGTGCAATCCTATCTCGATTCCGTCGGTCTGGAGAACTGGAATTGAGGCCCCGGTGGCCTTGGCGGAATCCAGGGAAAAACGAAAAAACCTTTGTAACTTTTTAAATAGAAGAGACGAGAGCAGAGAGGAAAGATGACCCATAATACTGAAGTGAATGATAGACGAGAGCAAAATAGGAGAAGCAAGATACCACGGAATGTGATAATGCTGGGATTGGTCAGCCTGTTTACAGATTCAGCCACCGAAATGATCTATCCGTTAATCCCGATTTTCGTAGCCGCCCTGGGCTCCGGGGCCGTGATTTTGGGTGTGATCGAAGGTGTTGCGGAGACAACCGCCGCCATGCTGAAACTCTTCAGCGGGATCATCTCGGACAAACTCAAGAAGCGCAAACTGCTGGTTTTAATCGGGTATTCGATCTCCTCGTTTTTCCGTCCTTTCACCGGTCTTGTTAATCATGCCTGGCAAATCGTATTCATTCGCATGATGGACCGGGTGGGGAAGGGTATCCGCACCGCACCGCGGGATGCCTTGATTGCTTCTTCCGTCGATGAAAGCGTGCGCGGTAGATCTTATGGTTTCCATCGGGCCATGGATCATACCGGCGCGGTCCTGGGGCCCTTTCTGGCGTTGTTTTGCCTGATGGTACTGATCCTCGGTTTCGGAATGCAGGATCCCGTATTGACCCTGCGTTGGACTTTCGGGATTGCCCTGATTCCCGGGCTTCTAGCCGTTGCCACGGTCGTATTCCTGGTTCGTGAAAAGGTCGATCACGCTTCGACCGCGAAGCCTTTTCGATTTTCCTTTAAGCAATTCGACAAAAACTTTATCGGGTATCTGGCTATTGTCTTCCTTTTCACTCTGGGAAATTCGTCCGACGCGTTCCTGCTCTTCAGGATTGAAGAGGCCATCCATAAAAGCGATTCCCTGTATTCCCTGCTTTACGGCGCGCCGGTGCTGGGTGATATGATCCAACAGTTTGGCAACCCGCAATCCCAGAGGATGCTTGTGGATATCCTGTTTATCCCGCTGGTATGGGCTTTCTTTCATGTTATCAAAGTTGCTTTTTCAACGCCGCTGGGAGCGCTTTCCGATAGAATCGGTCGGAAGCGGGTAATCAACATCGGCTGGGGAATCTACACCGGCGTTTACCTCTGTTTTGCATTGCTGGACAAATTACCTGGAAACCTGCAGATCGCCGCTACCTTTATTCTGTTTGCCGTTTACGCATTGTACTATGCTTTCAGCGAGGGCGCGGAAAAGGCTTTTGTCGCCGATGTCGTCCAACCGGAAGTCATGGGCAGCGCTTTCGGCATGTACAATTTCGCCGTTGGATTGGGGGCGTTGCCGGCCAGTATCATCTTTGGCTTGGTTTACAAACTTTTCGGGGCAACGGCTGCTTTCGGCATGGGATCCGTGATTGCCTGTTTATCAATGATCCTGCTGGCAGTGTTTGTAAAGGAGCGTCCGAGAGCGCTGTAAGCCGACAGAAAAATGAGTTTCGGACCGCCGCTCATGGGGCTGGATATTGCGGTAATGGATTGCATCTACAATACGGTTGCACTTATGGCGCCCGGCGCTGGCAAATCAGAATACGGAAGAATCCCGAAGGTATAGGCAGATCGCAGGTAATTCCAAATATCTTGACATCCTGATCGGGATTTCGTATTCTCAAATCAAGTAAAACGGTACGTGTCACCCGGTTAGATAATATGTTGCGCAAAATGGATTTTTTAGACTTTGATGATTTCTGATTTCATCCTACAACCAAACATCCATACCTTCGTGCCAATAGAAACGCCAAAATAGGAGAATAGTAAATGCCCACAGAATCTGCGGTGCAGGCCGTCAATATTTTACGCGATGGGAATACCTTTGTCTGGTATGTTATTACTCTTTTTTCCTTCGTCGTCTATGTCTACGCTTCGGAGATCGAGAGAAAGAACTGGAGTCTGGTCTTTGCCGGACTGGCTTTCTGGGGAATGGACTGGTTCAACGAAATCTGGAATTCGCTGGTTTTTCATATTACCAATTACGCGCCGGTCTGGGGAGCACCCGGGAAAACGGCTTACCTAATCCTGATCGGTCTCAATATCGAAATCTGCTTTATGTTCGCGGTCGCCGGTGTTGCCTTCTGTAAAATGCTCCTGCCGGATAAAAAGACGAAAATCCTGGGCATCCCGAACCGTTGGTTTTTCGCCGTCGTGAACTCGGTATTTTGCGTTTTCGTGGAAATTCTTCTAAATGCCGTGAACGCCCTGACCTGGGATTATTCCTGGTGGAGTGCTTCGGCGCCCTGGCTTATTTTCCTGTTCGGTTATTTTCCCTTTTTCGTGGTTTCTTACTGGGTCTTTGATATGGAGACCGTTAAGAAAAAGGCCATTACAGTCGGCGCGATCTACTCTTTTAACTTTTTACTGGTCGTGGTTTTCGGGATCATTTTACATTGGATCTGATGAGGGGATAATCCAGGTGCATCCGGATGGGTAATCGCCAGAGGCCCAAATACCCGATCGCCTGAAAAACGACGAAAATCGTTTCTGATATTATGAATGGCGGGCTTCACCGGATCGCCGGAAGGGAAAGCAGTTTCACGGAAAGCGATGATGCTAAAAGATTTGGCTATCCGACAAATGACAATAACGGCAAGGCGGATCCTGACCGATGGAGCCACGCGTTTTCTTTTTACGCAACCCGTAGCTGTCGTGATTCCGCAAGTTCGTAAAAGCAGTCTCTATATTCACATTCCGTTTTGCCGGCATTTATGTCCGTATTGTCCCTACAATCGAATCCGTTACGACGACGCCCTGATCAAGCCGTTTGTCGATGCTCTTATCAAAGAGATCGCGTACTATCGCGAGCGTCTCCCCGGGCTGGAGGTCGCTTCGGTCTATTTCGGCGGCGGGACACCGACAGTATTGGATAGCTACCTAGGGCGCATCATCGATACCGTTCAGCAGGCCTTCCCGGACCACGGCCCGCTGTGCATTGAAACCAATCCGGGCGATCTGACTCGTGAGAAGGTTGAGCATCTGAAATCCTGGGGAGTAGATGCACTCAGTCTGGGTGTGCAAAGTTATCAGCCGCAATTTCTCGAGCTGCTGGGCCGGGCTTATGCGCCGAATACAATCGACCGGGTTTTAGAGTGGGTTGAAGCAGCCAATTTTCCAACTGTCAATGTCGATATGTTATTTGCCCTGCCGGGGCAGACGATCGAGCATCTGGCAGGAGACCTCGCCCGGATTTTAGCGCATCACGTGGATCAGGTGACTGCCTATCCCTTATTCACGTTTCCCTACAGTTCGATCGGTGCCTACCAAAAAATCCGGCAGGTGAGCATGCCGGACCTGGCGACCCGCAAGAAGATGTATTACTTTCTTTACGACTACCTTCACCAAAACGGATTTCGGAGAGTCTCCGTCTGGTCGTTCCAACGGAACTGCGAGGCGCCCCGCTATTCCTCAGTCACCCGTGAGCGCTATATCGGTTTCGGACCGGGCGCCGGTTCCTACTATGAGTCGCTGTTTACACTCAACACATTTTCCGTACCGGAATATATCTCTGCGATTCAAGAGCGCGGACAGGCGATCGCGCTGGAGATGCCGTTCACACGCCGCCTGAGCATTCTCTATGATTTTTACTGGCGCATTTATGATACCCGGATTCCCTTTGACCGAAAACTGCAAAACACACGCTATTCTATTCGAGGAGACGGACGATTATTCTTTTTAATAATTCTGGGTTGCTTACTCGGCCTAGTCACGAAAAAGGCGGATCATTTCTCACTTACCCGTCGGGGTGCGTTTTGGGTTCACTGGCTGCAGAACCATTTTTCCCTGCGCTACATCAATACCATCTGGACGGCAGCCAAAGAGACGGCCTGGCCTCGGAAAATCGGATTTTGAGGAGCGTCAGTTCGGACCACTTTTCCCCGAATCTGAAACCGGGAATAAACCCAACGGGCGTGGCCGGTGTGAAAAAAGGTTATTGTTTTCGTCAGGAAAGTATAAATTTGAATACGAGAAAAACAGGACGTAAGGCATGATCAATCGAAAGAGACTATTCTGCATTAAAATCTTGATTGTTGGCGGACTTTGTACGCTAGGAATATTCGGGCAGTCACCTAAATCACCCGTAACAGTAATTCTGCAGTGGTTACCGCAGGCGCAGTTTGCCGGCTTCTACGCCGCTCAGGAAAAGGGAATCTATGATCGATACGATCTGGAAGTCGAGATCTTATCGGGTGGTCCGACCGTTTCGGTCGCGGATAACGTTGAGAGCGGCCGGGCGCAGTTCGGAACTTTCTTCCTGATGAATGCCATCAATCGCAAAGCCGGAGGCATCGAGCTCGTCAATATCGCCCAGGTTTCCCGACGCTCGGCTCTGGCACTGATCGCCAGGAAGGGCAGTGGGATTCAGACCGTTCAGGACCTTAACGGTAAAAAGATCGGATTGTGGAAAGAAGATTTTCAGGATGTTCCGATGGCGTTTTTTGAGGAAAATCATCTGAATGTGAAGATCATCCCGATCCAGACCGGCCTGAGCCTGTTTCTGCACGGTGGCACGGACCTTACCAATGTGATGTGGTACAACGAGTACCACACGTTAATGAACTGCGGGTTAAATCCAGACGAACTGGTCACTTTTTTCATGAAGGATTACGGATTCGATGTGCCGGAGGACGGCATTTATTGCCTCGCGTCATACCATGAAGAGAACCCGGATTTATGCCGCCGTTTTGTCGAGGCGACGATGGAGGGCTGGAGCTATGCCTTTCAACACCCCGATGAGATTCTGCCGATCGTCATCGAATACATGAAAGCCGCCCATGTTCCCGCCAATGTGGCTCATCAGCGCTGGATGCTGGCCCGCTGGCAGGATATTATTCTTCCCGATGGCGCGTCCGTCATCTCGACCCATCTGGAGCGCGAGATGTACGAAAAAGCCGCCGACATTCTAGTAAAGCACGCCAAAATTCAACGAATTCCGAAATACGAGGAGTTCTACAAACCGGTTGGTAAGTATGCTCAAAAATAGATCGTTACGATTCAAACTGAACCTTTATATCTTAACCGGGACTATTCTGGTGGCCCTGGTGATATTCACCTATTATTACTCGATATCACGGCGCTTGTTGCTGGACAATGTCGAAGAGACCGCCCGTCATCTGACGCTGGAAACCGTCAACCAGGTGGAAAGTGTTTTCCGTTCGTCGGGCAAAATCCCGGAGAATCTGGCCTGTGTAATCGAAATGTCCCAGGTCGACGAAAAAGGTCTTCTGCGCTTTCTGCGTGAAGTGGTAAACCGTAATGACGAGGTTTTTGGTTCGACCGTCAGTTTCGAACCCTATGCCTTTTTTTCGGATCGGGAGCGCTACGGACCCTATTATTTCAAGGGCGACAATGGGTTGGAATTCGCCAGTCTGGCCGATCCGACATATAACTATTTTTTGCGGGATTGGTACCAGATCCCCAAAGAAATCAAGCGACCAATCTGGTCGGAACCCTATTTCGACGAAGGCGGTGGGGATATCGTAATGGCCACCTACTCGGTGCCCTTTTATTGGGATAAAGACGGCGAACACTGCTTCCGGGGCATTATCACCATTGATATATCGCTCGAGTGGTTACAGCACATATTCTCGCAAATAACGATTTATCAAAGTGGATACGGCTTTTTAATTTCGCCCAGTGGAAAATACCTGATTCATCCCCAGCAGGATTTCGTCATGAACGAGAGCATCTTCGACGTAGCCGAAGTCAACAACGACCAATCTCTGCGCGAGGTCGGACGGTCGATGGTACGCGGGCAGACCGGTTTTATGAACATTACCGATCCTGTCAGCGGCCGGGATTCCTACCTCTATTTTGCGCCTTTTCCTTCCAGCGGCTACTCAATGGGAATCGTAATCCCTAAAGTCGAACTATACGCGGATATGGCCCGCCTGAACAAGGTGATAGCCGTGATTGGCGCCGTCGGATTGCTGGTTCTGTTCGGGGTGATCTCTTTTATATCGACCCGCATTACCAAACCGATGCGTGAACTGTCCAAAGCTGCGGAATATATCGGGCAGGGTGACTTTTCGGCGCCGTTGCCGGCTATCGAAACCGGTGATGAAATCGGGCACCTGACCGCCTCCTTCGGACATATGCAGCAGGCTCTGAAAGAGTACATCGCGAATCTTAAAGCCACCACGGCGGCGAAAGAAAAAATCGAGGGCGAATTGCGGATTGCCCACGATATTCAGATGAGCATCATTCCGAAAACCTTTCCGCCGTTCCCGGACCGTTCCGATCTGGATATTTTCGGCATTCTGGAACCGGCCAAAGCCGTTGGCGGTGACCTCTACGATTTCTTTTTACTGGATGACGACCACCTCTGCGCGGTGATAGGCGATGTCTCCGGCAAAGGCGTACCGGCATCACTCTTTATGGCCGTGACGCGAACGCTGCTGCGTGCTAAAGCGATGAACATGAAAGGATTGACTCCCGGCAAGATCGTGGCAAGCATGAACAACGATCTCTGCACCGACAACACATCGGCCATGTTTGTGACTTTTTTCCTTCTGATCCTTGATTTGAGGACGAGCGAGATTCAATACTGCAATGCCGGGCATAATCCGCCTTTCCTGATGACCCATGACGGCCAACTCGAATCGATAGCCGAACTGCACGGATTGCCGCTGGGCATCATAGAGGGCGAAGCCTACGGCACTGCCACTAAACGTCTGCGTCCCGGCGATAAGATTGTCCTGTATACGGACGGCGTGACCGAGGCCGAGAACGTTGAGCAGCAGCTGTTTGAAGAAAATCGCCTGGCTGCGGTTTTACGTGAACTGGGGGGCAAGGCCGACGCCAGGACCGTCACGTTGAGAATCAAGGAATCGGTGACGGAGTTTGTCGCCGGCGCCGAACAATCGGACGATCTGACCCTGCTTATCCTGAGTCACCTGGGACCGGCGAAAGATGTATCTGCATAAATCGTTCAACATTCTCAGATGACTTAGCACGACAAATCAGACGGCGGCGAATCCGAGAAATATGTGCGGACATAGACATCTTTTTGTTTTAAAGCACATTCTTGTTTGAACTTTCCAAAATTGCCATTTTGATAATGCTACGAAAGCCTTATATTCTATATGAGGTATTAGCAGGAATGTAAGACTGATTATATTCCTGCTGATTGAAGACACAGCCGGGTGATATTATTTCAGAGTGAAAAAGAGAATCAGCCCAAAAGCGGGGAG
Organism: uncultured bacterium; assembly: GCA_964589175.1. GTDB lineage: Bacteria > Fidelibacterota > UBA2242 > UBA2242 > UBA2242 > CAZPRY01. The sequence goes on along the minus strand of CAZPRY010000013.1, from coordinate 78,463 downwards.
AGAGTCCAAAAATTGGCCCAGCAGCAGGCTTTCGAATGGTTGCCCGCTTTGGAGCGGTCTGCGTTACTGTACAAACCGCTGAATGAATTGGGAAAGTATAATTAAAGGGGTGAATATGTCGAAGTTATCCAAGAGATCCGTATGGCTGGTAGTTATCGGTGTCATCGTCGTGGTTATGGTGATATTGCGCGTTTTCCATATCTTTCCGCCGCCAGCCACAAACGAGCTGGCCGGCACAATCGGCAATGTCGAAAAGGTGGACCGCTTTCGCGGGAAGCAGATGACAATAAAAGATATTAAATGCGACAATCCTGGAGTAACCCAATTCGTGCAGAGCGCGGAATTCCAGAATTTGCTTAAAGATGAAAAATTTCGGGCAATATTGAAAGATCCGGATAGATTTGAAAAGCTTGCCGCGTCAGTACAGAAGAATCAGGATTTCCAGCAGCTCCAGGAAGGATTGACGAATCAGGATTTCCAGCAGCTTCAGGAAGTCTTAAAAGGCCAGGATTTCCAGCATTTCCAGGAAGTCGTGAAGAGCCAGGATTTTCAGCATCTTCAGGAAGTCCTAAAAAGCAGTCCCCAAGCATTCAAGTACAACCAGGATTTTCAGCAGCTTCAGGAAGTTTTAAAGGGTCAGGATTTCCAGCATTTTCAGGAAGTTGTGAAAGGCCAGGATTTTCAGCATCTCCAGGAAGTTTTAAAGGGCCAGGATTTCCAGCATCTCCAGGAAGTTGTGAAAGGCCAGGATTTCCAGCATCTTCAGGAAGTCTTGAAAGGCCAGGATTTCCAGCAATTCCAGGAAGTCTTAAAAGGTCAGGATATCCAGCATCTCCAGGAGGTCTTGAAAGGCCAGGATTTTCAACATCTGCAGGAGGTTGTGAAAGGTCAGGATTTTCAACATCTTCAGGAAGTGTTGACGAGTCAGGATTTCCAGCATCTTCAGGAGGTTATGAAAGGCCAGGATTTCCAGCATCTTCAGGAAGTATTGAAAGGCCAGGATTTCGAGCATCTTCAGGGAGCCTTGAAAGGGCAGGATTTCCAGCATTTGCAGGAAGCTTTAAAGGGGCAGGATTTCCAGCATTTACAGGAAGCCTTGAAGGGCCAGGATTTTCAGCATTTGCAGGAAGCCTTGAAGGGTCAGGATTTCCAGCATCTCCAGGAAGTCTTAAAAGGCCAGGATATCCAGCATCTCCAGGAAGTCTTAAAAGGCCAGGATTTTGGGTATCTTCAGGAAGTGTTAAAAGGTCAGGATTTTCAGCATCTCCAAGAGGTGCTCACGAGCCAGGATTTCCAGAGTCTGGTAGAGAGTAAAGATTTCCAAAACTTGATAGAACCCTAAATCATCCATTTCCGTCAGGATTAAGTGAGGGCAAAAAATTGACGATATTTATTGTCGACAGGCGATTTATAAGTAATTTCTTTGTCTTCATTTTAGTGGCCCTCATTGGGCTGAATGTCGCCAGAGCTCAGAAACTTCAGCAACTCCGGACTGAGGACCTGAATCTGATTTATTACAGTAATGCGCATGGCTATATCGTTCCCCATCTGGCGCGCTGTTTTACCAATACGCGATACTATTATCAGGATTTCTGGCATTGGCGGCGCTCTGAACCGGTGACTATTTTTTTGCAGGATTTCGGCGATTGGTGCAATGGTGGCGCGACGGCCGTTCCACGCAATTTAATCTTCATCTCCATCTCTCCATATCTGTATGTATTTGAAACAGGGATGGCTAACGAACGGATGAACCTGTTAATGAATCACGAACAGGTGCATCTGATCGCGATGGACCAATGCAGCAATCGTGAACGCCTGTGGCGTAAGGTATTCGGTTCGAAAATCCAGCAAACCGCACAAAATCCGATCTCGATGCTGTATGCTTATCAGACGACGCCGCGCAAGTTTGCGCCGCGCTGGTACCACGAAGGTATTGCCGTATTTATGGAAACCTGGATGAGTGGGGGCATCGGTCGTGCCCTCGGAGCCTATGATGAAATGGTCTTTCGCACGATGGTGCATGACTCCAGTTACTTCTACCATGTGGTGGGGCTGGAATCGGAAGGCACCGCGATTGATTTCCAGGTAGGTGCGAATTCCTACCTCTACGGTGCCCGCTTCTTTAATTATCTCGCCAATCAATACGGGCCGGAGAAACTGATTGACTGGATCAATTACCGGCAGGGCAGTGAGCGCTACTTTTCACGCCGGTTCCGCCAGGTGTACGCAGCTCTGCTATCGGATGAATGGTCGCGCTGGATCGACTTCGAGAAAAAGTGGCAGAACGAAAATATGGAACGTATCCGTAAGAATCCGGTGACGGAATTCCGGCCGATCCTCAAGGATAAAATTCTTGGCAGCGTCTCCCGGTCTTTCCTCGATCCCGACAAGAATATACTGTATACCGGGGTGAAATATCCCGGGCAGATTGCCCATATCGCTGCGATTGACCTGACGAGCGGTGAGAGCCGTAAAGTGTGTGAGATTAAAGGCGCATCCACATATTACACGACCAATTTGCTTTATGATAAGGAGGAGCAGCGACTCTTTTTCACGACGGATAATTACAGTTATCGGGATCTGAACGTCGTAGATATCGCGACCGGAAAAGTGGGTCGGCTGATTACCGATTCGCGGGCCGGTGATTTAGCGATGAATCCGAATGACAAGACTATCTATGGTGTTCGCCATGCCAATGGCGTCTCAACTCTGATTCAAATTCAGGCACCGTATAGGGATTACAAAGCACTCTACGCTTTTCCCTATGGTACCGATCTCTATGATTTGGACGTCTCTCCCGATGGGCTGTACATGACAGGCGCATTGACATTCGTGGATGGGAACCAGAAGCTGGTGCGTTTTAAGATCGCTGATCTCGAGCAGTATAAAGGCGATTACGAAGAAATTTTCGACTTTCAGACAAATTCACCCGCCAACTTCGTATACTCGCCGGATGGGCGCTATATCTACGGCACTTCATACTATTCCGGCGTATCCAATGTCTATCGTTACGATTTTGACCTGAACGATATGTCGATTATGACCAACGCTGAAACGGGCTATTTCAAACCGCTTCCGCTGAATCGGGATTCGCTGATCGTCTATCAGTACACATCCAAAGGATTTATACCGGGATGGATCGCGGATACGACCATTCAGGATGTGGCTGCGATTCGGTTTCTGGGGCAATCGGTTTATGAAAAATTTCCGCAGGTTGCGGATTGGCATCCCGGGAATCCCGGCGATATCGATCTGGAGAGTGAAATCGTCTATAAGGGAAAGTATAAAAGTCTGCGAAATTTGCATCTGACGGCTGCCTACCCCGTTGTTGAAGGGTACAAGGATAGTCCCGCCTTGGGCTATTTCTTTCAGATTACCAACGATATCGGATATGATGGTTTGGCTGCTACGATTTCCTATTCGCCTTTCGGTGATTCTCTGACCAATAAAGAGCGTCTTCATGTGGAACTCTCCCTGCGGCACTGGCGCTGGGAATTCCTGGCCAAGTACAATCCGGCGGATTTTTACGATCTCTTCGGGCCGACCAAGAGCAGCCGCAAGGGCTATTTCCTGGGTATGGGTTATGACCGCAACCTGATTTTTGATGAGCCGCGCAAGATGGATGTTAACCTGCGTCTGGGCGCCTGGGGCGGACTGGAAACCCTGCCGGATTACCAGAACATCGCGACAAGCTTCGATCATTACTTTTTCAGCAACGCCACCCTGACGTATGAATATGTCGAGAGGTCGCAAGGGGCAGTTGACGGTGAGAAGGGCTACGACTTTAGTCTGTATTCTCTGAACAATTACGTCAACGGGCGCATTTTCCCACGGACGGTTCTGACGGCGGATTACGGCATCGCCCTGCCGGTCAATCACAGCAGCTTCTGGCTGCGCAGCGCCGCCGGATTTTCGCCGCCGGAGCGCGATGAACCGTTCGCCAATTTCTATTTCGGCGGATTCGGCAACAACTGGGTGGATCGCAGCAGCGAGAAACGCTACCGCGAGTATTACAGCTTTCCGGGTGCGGAATTGAACAGCATCGGCGGTACCAATTTTCTGCGATTCATCGGCGATCTGAATCTTCCGCCGCTGCGCTTTCATGAGTTGGGCTTTCCGTCCGCTTATCCCCGCTGGCTGCGAAGTTCGCTGTTTGGCGGTGCACTCATGACGAATTTGGATGACACGCCGAGCCGTCGTGAGGTCTACAACCTGGGTTTCCAGGCGGACATGCAGATCGTGCTGTTTTCGCTCTTCAAAACGACCCTCTCGTTCGGCTATGCTCAATCTTTCGAAGACGGCCGCAAACCGAATAACGAGGTTATGATTTCCCTCAAAATATTATGATGGTCTTCGGGAAAATTGTCGTAAGCCTGTTGCCCGTCATATTATTTCTGGGCGGACTCCGCTTCCTGGACAGTTACAAACTTGTCAAGCCTGTTATGCTGGGATTCGGGATCCTGTCCGGCAGCCTTGCGGCGCTGCTGGCGCTGTTCCTGAACCAAAACGTGGGTTACCTGTTTCTTGGCGGCGGCTGGCTGCTGGCGGTCTTGTTTGCCCCGGTTATCGAAGAACTGCTTAAGGCGCTTTACCCGTACCTGCTTTTCCGGCAGAAACGGATCGGCTTTATGGTGGACGGCGCCATTATCGGATTCGCCGCCGGTACTGGCTTCGCCATCACAGAAAATATCTACTACCTGTTTGCACTGGATGAATCCAATCTACTGGTCTGGATCATTCGCGGACTGGGGACGGCGGTTATGCACGGCGGCGCGACGGCGATCCTGATGATTGTGACGACCTATTGGCAGGAACGCTACGGCCGCGAGACATTCACAAATCTATTGCCCGGGCTGGCAGCGGCTGTGGCCATCCATGCCCTGTTCAACAGCATGTTGCAGTTGAATTTTCTGGCGCCCGAGTACCAGATGCTGGCGCAGTTGATTTTGCTGCCGTTGCTGATCAGTTTCATCTTTAACCGCAGTGAGAATTCTCTGCGTCAGTGGATGGATGAGGGCCTCGAGGAACATGTCGAATTGCTGAATGCCATCCGCAAAGGCCAGTTCAGCGACACTAAAGCCGGTCACTATGTTTATGCCCTACGTGAGCGCTTCCCGGTCGAAACGGTGGTCGATATGTTTTGTTATATTCAAATTTACATGGAGTTGGCGGCGCGCGCCAAGGCGCTTTTAATGATGCGCGAGCAGGGTTTCGTAATCGACCCGGCCCCGGATATCGAAAGCAAGTTTACCGAGATGAATGCATTGGGTCGCAATATTGGAAAAATCGGAAATTTAGCAATTGCGCCGCTGCTGCGTATGAGCCCGCGCGATTTGTGGCAACTGTATTATCTGCAAAAACAGTAGAGAGTGCCGATGAGCGAGATGGTGACCTTCAAGCAGAAGGAAAAAGCGATATTTGTCAGCCTGATGATCGGTGTGATTTCCATTGTTCCCACGATCGTAGCAGCCATTTTTTCCAATTCCCTCATTATCCTTACCGATGTCTTCCAGAACGGCAGCGAAATCGTCGCGGTCTTTTTTTCTTACGTGGCGATCCGCAAGGTTTCCAAAGGAAGCGATCTGCGCTATAACTACGGCTACGGCAAACTGGAGGGATTTTCGAGCCTGGTTATGGCCGCGATCCTGGGCATTTCCATTCTGGTCATTCTTTTCAATGCCTACCAGGGAATCATCCACCCCGAGGCCCTGACGGGCGTGGGCGTCATCCTTGCCGTCGTTGCTAACGCGGCTGGGATTGGGATCAACGGCTGGCAGTGGAACCGCTACCGGCGAATCTTCAGGGAATCTCCGTCACCCATCATCGAGGGGCAGTTAAAACTGTATCGCGGGAATGTCGTCAATGACGTGAGCGTAACGGCTTCCCTCTGTTTCGGCCTCATCTTCAGGCAATACGCCTGGGCGAGTTTTATCGATCCAGCCGGGGCGATTATCCTGAGCGGTTTTCTTTTCTATTCGGCCTACTCACTGTTCTCTTCGTCGATGGACAACCTGATGGATCGTACCCTGGAGGAATCGCTGCAGACCGGAATCCTGGGGATTCTTGCCAAGCATTTCGATGCCTACGCGATGCTGCACGATATCCGTTCGCGCCGCTCGGGCATGTTCATCTTTATCGATCTGTACCTGGAATTCGATCCGGAAAAATCCATGGGTGAAGTCACGCGGGATATTTGTGCGATCCGCACTGATATTGAAAGCATTATACGCAACTGCCAGGTGAATATTGTTCCATGCACCGACCGTCCCCGCGTGCGCTGATATGCCAACCAAACATCTCCTGAATTCTAATTCACGCGTACCCAGGTGATACCGGCGTTCGGACGTTTCGTGTCCGGATCGCGTTTCAGCTGTGGGAAGTCGTGCAACAAGCGCCGACCGGTTTCGGACTGGCGATCGAATTTCTCGCCGGGTACGTATTCCTCGATACTGCCTTGATTTCTGAGTTTGCCGAGGGTAGTTCGAAGGGCGGGGCGAAGTTTGCCGCCAACTCCGCCCGAGCCATAGCCGTGAATAATCTTGATCAGTTTCGTTCCGCGGGAGCGTAATTCGTTGATTTCACGACGCATGCGCAGGCGGGCTTCCTCTACGAACGGCATACCCTCTTCGAGATTGAGAACGACATATCTCACCGGCGGTGATTTCGATTGATTTCCGGAATGGATGTGGCTGCTGCAATACGGGCAAAGCTTTTGATCCTCGATCGGATTACCACAGACTGGGCAGGATAGCATGCGCAGCCAATCAGGCCATGAACCGTTTGTTCAGCCACATGAAGGCCAGGCCCAGCACGAAAAACAGGAAGGCGATATTGGATTCCTTCTGATTTTTGTTCTGATGAATCATGGGGATCAGGTCCGAGGCGGCAACGTAAACAAATCCGCCGGCCGAAACAGCCGAGAGTATGATGCCCATGTTTTCGATTTGTTCGACCAGCAGGAGGCCGATCACGGTGCCGACGACAATGAAGAGGTCGGAGATATAGTTATACAGCACGGCGCGCTTTTTAGAGTAATTACTGCGCAGCAGTACCGCAATGTCGCCCATTTCGTGTGGAATTTTGTGGGCGATTATAGCAAATGCAGCGGCGATTCCGGTCTGGAAATTGATAAAAAAAGTACCGGCGATAACCATACCGTCGGTGATATTATGAATTGCGCCCCCGAAAAGATTCAATGCGCCGAAGGGGTGGATATCACAGTCGATGGTTTTGTGGCAATGCCGCCAATGCATGAACCTTTCCATTAGAAAGAAGAAAACGAAACCACCCAGGAACAGCAGGAAGATTACTTCTGTGGAAGAGTAGCCTTCCAGGGCTTCCGGGATCAGGTGCAGAAATGCGCCGCCGATTAAGGTCCCGGCGGCGAAGCCGATCAGCAAGGTGACAATTTTATTCAGAACTTTTTCATTCAGAACAAATGTCAGTGCGCCGATAAATGAAACCAGGGAAATAAGGACAGATACTAAAATAGAAATTGAGGAAGCATTCATAACGATAATTTTGGTTTTGTATGACCTTTCATTACTCGATTTACTCTGCCGGAATTTAAAAAATAATTCATAAACTCCGATGTCTTTTTTATTTACCGGATTTAAGTTTTTTTCGGGCGGTACAACCGCATTTTCGTGATTCTCAATGATAATTTCGATCGAAAATAAATGGCCGGATGGGTTGCTTGCCGTGCTGCTGTTGAACCGGAATATTTTCTGCTGTTTTATTTTGGCGATTCGGAACTGTTTTGCATATATTTATCCGATCTTTTCGATTCGTTGGAGCTTTCCGGCTGCGGACAGAAAAATGCGGGGTTTTCGTGGATGAATTATGGAAATTGGGATTACTCTTCCTGGTTGGTTCAGTAGCCGGTTTTATCAATGTCAACGCCGGCGGCGGTTCGACCTTGACACTGCCGATGCTGATCTTCCTGGGCTTGGACAGCGCCCTGGCCAACGGCACCAACCGGGTGGCGATCCTGGTCCAGAACATCTTTGCGGTCTCGTCGTTTCGCCGGCAGAAAGTCTTTCATCCGCAGGAAAGTCTGAAACTGTCGCTGATCACGCTGCCCGGCGCCGTTCTCGGAGCGATGGTTTCCATTCGCATCGACGACGCCTGGTTTCAGCGTATCCTGGCGATTATCATGATCGGGATCGTCCTGTCCATGTTCATTCCCAAAACCCAAAAGAATTATCAGGACATCATCTCGACGGCTCGCCATAAATGGCTGATCTATATCGCGCTTTTCTTTATCGGTTTCTACGGCGGTTTCATCCAGGTGGGCGTCGGTTTTCTGTTCATGGCGGCCCTGTACCATATCCTGCGGATCAGCCTGGTCTATGTGAACATGCACAAAGTATTTATCGTTTTGCTGTACACAATCCCGTCGCTGCTGGTCTTTGCGTTAAACGGTAAAGTAAATTGGGGATTCGGTCTGAGTCTGGCGATCGGCAATGCGATCGGCGGATGGTGGGGTGCCAAAGCTTCCGTGAAAGGCGGTGAAAAACTGATCCGCTGCGTGCTGGCAGCTGCGATCGTCTTGATGGCGGTGAAGTTGCTAAAGGTATTTTAATGCGGATTGACAGGTCGGAATTCCCTGAAAAGTGTTCCTCTTTTTGAAATAAAACGATATATTTGTCTAAATGAAAAGCAGACGGCAATCATTCGGCAGGAATGGAGGGAGGATGTGGCTCAATTCGGAATGGATTGACTTCAGGTTGAAGCGACGTTTTGGAGAACCGATTTGCGTTTTCAATGGCGATGGAAATCAATGATTATGGGGTGCTAGAATGGAACTGAATAGTTATCAGGAAGATGGTATTGTCAGACTGGAAGTAATCGGCCGGCTGGACACCGCAACCGCCCAGGAATTCGAAAAAAAGGTGCTTGCGGTCATCGAAAATGCCGAGCAGAGCTTTATTATGGATTGCGATGGTATGGAATACATCTCCAGCAGCGGCTTGCGCATCATGCTGATGATGCTGAAGAAGATCAAAAACGCCCAGGGTAACCTGGTCCTGTATCGTCTTCAGGACAACGTGAGCGAGGTATTCCGCATCTGCAATTTCACAAGTTTATTTAATATCACGGCTACCAAAGAAGCCGCCGTCGAACTCTGTTCGGCCGGCTAACCGCTCGTCGGAAATCGACAGAATCTTCTTAAGGATTTTATAACACAGGGCTCACAGTTTCCCCGAGCTTGAGAAATTTTATAAATGTCCGAAATCATGGCGCCTGCCTCCGCAGGTCAATGCCGGTTCTGCCGCAGCTATTAAACGGGAAAAATGATGAAACATCGTAATGTAATTGCTATTCTGGCGCTATTTTGGATTACGCTCATTTATGGGGGAAACCCGCAGGATGAGCTGATTCCCCTCGCGAAAAAGATCGAGACTGATTCGTCGCTGATTTACGGCCTGTGGAGTTTTTATGCGGCGGATGCGGCCACGGGAGAGATCATCGCCGGATTCAATTCGCAGAAATCGCTGATTCCGGCTTCCGGGCTGAAATTGCTGACCAGCGCGGCCGCGTTGGCCATCCTGGGTGAGGATTACACATTCAATACGTTGCTGGAATATGACGGGCGTATTGATGTCGATGGAACGCTGCACGGCAACTTTTACATCCGCGGGGGCGGCGATCCGTCATTGGGATCGAACCAGGTCGAAGGCGCGCTGCCGCTGGATGCTCTCTACGAACAGTGGGTAAGCAAGATTAAAGCCGCCGGGATTGTGCGTATCGACGGCAATATTATCGGCGACGATTCCTACCTGGATTTCATGTCGCTGCCCGATTATTTCCCATGGATCGATATGGGCAACTACTACGGGGCCGGCGCCAGCGGTCTGACGATCAACGACAACCTGTACCATCTCTTCTTCAAACCGGGGAAAGCAGCGGGCGATGCGGCCGAAGTGCTGCGCACCGAACCGGAAATCCCGGGAATCCGGTTTTTCAACGAGATGAAAACCGGTCGGGCCGGTTCGGGCGACAACGGCTATATCTATGCCGGTCCGGGACAAATGCTGCAGCATCTGCGCGGCACAATCCCGGCCGGAGTGGATGAATTTTCGATCAAGGGTTCAATTCCCGATCCGGCTAAATTCGCCGCCCAATATTTACTAAGTGAACTCGGAAAAAACGGGGTGGAAGTCAACGGCTCAACAGCGACCATCCGGGAAATGGTGAAGGCGACCGTTCCGCGGACGGAAATCTATCGCCATGTTTCGCCGCCGTTGAAGAATGTCGTTTATTTTCTGAACAAGCGCAGCTTCAACCTCTACGCCGAGCATTTACTCAAAGAGATCGGCAAGCGCATCAAGGGCAGCGGCGATATCGATTCCGGTGTGCAAGCCGTAACGGAATGGATGCAGACCAACGGTATCTCCAGCGAGGGACTGTTCTACACCGACGGCAGCGGACTCTCACGCAACAACGGGATCACGACGCGCACATTCGTCGAATTGCTGGCTTTCATGAGTAAACAGCAAGTCTTCGAGGCTTACTTCAACTCATTGGGCATCGCCGGCGATCCCAACGATATCGGCTATCTGAAAAATTACGGCCAGGGTACCCGGGCGGCTTTTAACCTGCGCGCCAAAACCGGCGCGATTGCGCGGGTGCGCAGCCATTCCGGGTATGTGCGCACGCGATCGGGCCGATTGATTTGCTTCTCGATGATCGCCAACAATTTCACGGGCGGCAGCCGGCATATCGATGATCTGCACGAAAAATTGATGATCGCATTGGCGGAATTGCCCTAAAGAAATCAATCCAGCAGGCGATGCCATAAGTGTTCCAGCTCCTCGATGATGTTCTCCAATCCGGAAGGTAGATTGCAGTTCTCGGGCTCATAAACCGATACTGTATCAGCAGCCTCATCCGTGTTCCTGACGATCAGGTAATATTCACCATCCGTGTACCAATGCTCCGGATCGTAATGCCGCGCGTAGTTTGAAAACGACCGGAAGAGCCCGACGATTTTTTCCTTCTCCGCGTATGTCAGGACGGTCGACGCGCTATCGATGATTTCGGCGCTCGCGTGGGCGATATGACAGGCCTGTACCCGTCCGTTAGAACGGATATCCAGTTTCGCGGTATTGATCCAGCCGCCGGATTTAATGTAATGAATCTCCTGATCGGTCGCTTCGAGATCGATGCGTGAACTGGCCGTCTCCTCACAATCCGAGAGCGTGAAAGTGAGCAGGATGGCTAAAACGAAGTAATGCTTCATCGGATTCCTCTATCGATTTTTGGATAAGCGGTTTTTGCCAGCCTTCCGGTTAAGACTCTGAATCTGTTTATGACAAAATCGGTGCCACCTGGTTTTTCTCACAAATAAATAAATTTTCCGGGGAGCGGATCTATGTTGAAGACAGGCTCGAATAAAAGTCGATATTTCAAAAAGCTGATAAAAGTCTCAGCTAATTGAAATTTTCAGGCCGGATGACCGCAATGACTGAATTCGTCCTGACTATGAAATAGGGTAGGAGGGCGTTGGGAAATATCGTTTCGATATTACGATTTTTCATTTAAATTGTGGCGAATGGCAGGGTACGCGACGCATCACTATCGAAAAGGTAGAGACAGAACAAATCCGCTGGCAGAAAATCACAGTGTCATATCATTTCTTTCGGCCAACGGGAATTGTGGCTGACACGGCTCGAAAATAGATAAGAGCAGACGAAAAACGATTGGAGTGAAGCGCTTCTTATGGATAACCAGATTCTGATCAATATGATATTCGGAGTAATTGGCGGGCTCTTCATCTTCCTGCTCGGAATGAAAAATATGTCCGATGGGATGCAGGCCATTGCCGGCGATCGTATGCGCCGCATGATCAATGCCGTTACGGACAACCGGCTGGGAGCCTGCGGAATCGGGGCTGCGATTACGTCCCTGATCCAGTCCAGTTCGGTTACGACCGTCATGGTGATCGGCCTGGTGAATGCCGGGCTGATGACGCTGGCGCAGGCAATTGGCGTTATCCTGGGCGCCGACATCGGGACGACGATTACGGCCTGGATTGTGGCCTTGAATATTATCGAATATGGATTGCCGATCCTGGGGATTTCCGGTTTTTTCTTCCTGTTTTCCAGGAATGAGCGGGTGCGCTATACGGCGATGATGATTATGGGTGTGGGAATGATTTTTTTTGGATTGCAGCTGATGAAGCAGGGGATGGAACCTTTGCAGGGCAATCCCGATTTTTTACGGCTGTTTACCCTGTTTCGACCGGATGATGCCCTCGGGATTATCAGTTGCGTAATAATCGGTGCTACAGTAACGGCAATTGTGCAATCCAGTTCGGCGACTGTCGCGATCACGATAACCCTGGCACGGACCGGCGCACTGGATTTTGCTACCGCAGTAGCTCTGGTTCTGGGACAGAACATCGGGACGACGATTACGGCCTATTTAGCCAGCCTGGGCACTTCCCGCCAGGCCAAGAGAGCCGCATACGCCCATATTCTGATCAAGATCGTCGGTGTTGTTCTGGTCGTTTCGTTTTTCCCGCTGTACATCAAATTCCTTGACGCCCTGGTCGGTGATCACCTGGAAATCGCCAAACGAATTGCCTTATCGCACACGATCTTCAATATCTTCATCGTCATTCTCTTTCTTCCATCGATAGAATATCTGGTAAAATTGTTAAAGCGCTTCGTTCCGGATCGGCCGGAAGAAGGACCGCCGCACCTGACATTTCTGGATGTCGGGATGCTGGATGCTCCGGCGATTGCCATTCAGCAGTCCTTCGATGAGACCGTTTCAATGAGCAGTGCCGTTTTGAAAATGATGGAGTGGCTGCGGGAGACGATCAGAGACGGCAAGCGCGACAAGCAGCGGGAACGCAAAATTCTCCACCGCGAGGAAATCCTGGACGATGTCCAGAAGGAGATCGTGCAATTTCTGGGGCATTTGCTATCCGGCAATGTCCCTCCCACGGTTTCAGTACAGGCCCGCGTCCAATTGCGTCTGGCGGATGAATATGAATCGATCAGCGACTACCTGCGCAGCATCTGTAAACTGCTCGCGAAAATGGAGAACGCCCACTATGATATAAGCCCGGCGGGGAAAGCGGATATTCTAGAATTGCATGATCGTGTGAACGATTACCTCCTGATGCTGCACAGCGCCCTCCAAAACGGCGAACAGAATATCATTTCCAGGGCAGTTGCCGATTCGGATATGATCAACAGCTTATTCAAAAAATGCCGCCGGGACCATATCACCCGGATCGAGAAGAAGAGCGTCGTTCCGCTTTCAAGTTTGATTTTTATCGATATTTTGCAATCCTACCGCAAAGTCAAGAGTCACGCACTTAATATTGCCGAGGCGCTTGCCGGGGAAAAATAGCAATTACGATTTCAAATAGTTGTTTAAAATGCTGCATTTCTTATATTAGCACAACTGATTTTTTTCAGGAGTAATAAAGTAAAGGAGCGATGACAATATGCAACATAATCTCGCAAAATTAGCCGCCGACACGATACGGTTTTTGGCGGCGGACGGTGTCCAGAAAGCCAATTCGGGTCATCCGGGTATGCCGATGGGAATGGCCGATTGCGCAATGATTCTGTGGACCCGTTTTCTACGTCACAATCCTGCCGACCCGAAATGGCCGAACCGCGACCGTTTCGTCTTATCTGCCGGGCACGGATCGATGTTGCTCTACAGTTTGCTGCATTTGAGCGGCTACGATCTGACGCTGGAAGATTTGCAGCAATTCCGGCAGTGGGGCAGTCGCACACCCGGCCATCCCGAATACGGGGAGACGCCCGGTGTCGAGACAACCACCGGTCCCCTCGGGCAGGGTTTTTCCAACGGGATCGGTATGGCTATCGCCGCCAAAATGACGGCTGCCCGCTTTAACACACCCGGGCAGAAGATATTAGGGACAAATCGGGTTTATGCGATAGTCAGCGACGGCGATCTCATGGAAGGCGTCGCCTCTGAGGCGGCCTCGATTGCCGGGCACCTGGGTTTGGGCAATATTGTGTATCTCTATGATGATAACAGGATTACCATCGAAGGAAGTACCGAACTGGCCTTTTCGGAATCGGTACCCGATCGCTTCCGCGCTTATGGATGGCAGGTCCTCTCAATTGACGGACACGATCACGAAGAGATTGCGGCCGCCTTGCAGGCCGGCATCGATGAGACGGAGCGGCCGACGCTGATTGCCGCACGGACGCATATCGGCTACGGCAGCCCCAACAAACATGATACTTCCGAAGTGCATGGCGCACCGCTCGGAGAAGAGGAATTGACTAACAGCAAGCGCAACCTGGGCTGGCCGGAGGACCGCAAGTTCTATGTACCGGAAGAGGTGCGCGAATTTTTCAGCGACCGTACAAAGGAATTGGAGAAAATCTATAACAAATGGCAGGCCGATTTTCAGCAATGGCAGAGAGCAAATCCTCCTCTGGCAAAAGCCTATGATACTCTTGTGCATAAAGATTTGCCGGATGATCTCGAAGAGCAATTGCTGGCGGCTGCGCCTACTGATGCCGCGGCGACCCGGGCGCTTTCCGGGAAGATCATGCAGAAGATCGCCGAACTGGTGCCGGGATTTGTGGGCGGTTCCGCCGATCTGGCGCCGTCCAACAATACGTATTTGAAGGCGTTCAGCGATATCACACGCGGTAAGTTTGAGGGCCGCAATTTCCATTTCGGTATCCGTGAACATGCCATGGGCAGCATCATGAACGGGATGGCGCTTTACAGTGGATTTATACCCTTTGGCGGGACATTTTTCATTTTCAGCGACTACATGCGCCCGGCAATCCGCCTGGCGGCCCTGATGAAATTACAGGTCAATTATGTTTTTACCCACGACAGCATCTTTGTCGGTGAGGATGGACCGACACACCAGCCGGTGGAACAGATGGCGGCGATCCGGGCGATCCCGAACCTGACGCTTTTCCGTCCTGCCGATGGTCGTGAGACGGCCATGGCCTGGGCCTACGCGCTTCGCAATACGGACGGTCCGACGGCTCTGGCGCTGACGCGCCAGAAGCTAAAACCACTTGTCTGGCCGGGTGGCTTTGATCCCAAATCTGTCTGGAAGGGCGGCTATGTACTCCGGACGGAAGCTGCATCAAGTCCGGAACTCGTACTTGTGGGCAGCGGTTCCGAAGTCCAGGTGGCCCTGGACGCGGCTCAAATCCTGCATGAAGCAGGGCATGTGGTTCGCGTGGTTTCCATGCCGTCGCTGGAGTTGTTTCTACAGCAGGATAGCAGCTATCGCGAAAGTGTCATTCCAGCCAGCGCTGCCGGAGTTGTCGTCGTCGAGGCCGGTGTCGCGCAGGGTTGGCACGCCATAACGCGCCGGCCGCTGCTCTTTATCGGTATGGATCGATTCGGGGCTTCGGCGCCCAATGCGGTCTTGGCTGAAAAATTCGGGTTTACGGGCTCGAGCGTGGCCGAAAAGACGTTAAAATGGCTCAGCGAATAGAGTTTGACTTTATCCCGGATTTTAAGGTAAAATAGAATAAATTACAGGAGGTGTACGATGTCGAGTTGTCATGATATGAAAAAAGGTGAAATCTACGTTTGTGAAGAGTGCGGTCTGGAACTCAAAGTAATCGCCGAATGCCAGGACGTTGAGACGCCGGATGACGAATGCTGCTGTCATGATGAAGGCGAAAAATGTGAAATCAGCTGCTGCGGAAAAGGGTTGGTTAAAAAGTAAGTTGGCCCTGATTCGGAGTTAAAATCATATTGGTTTTTCGGCGGAGATATATTAGTTTCCAGCGCTTTTTTAGAATGGCGACGTACCCAAGTGGCTAAGGGGGCGGTCTGCAAAACCGTTATTCACCGGTTCGACCCCGGTCGTCGCCTCAAATGAATTTGATTTTTCCCAATTTGATGATTGATGGCGCAGAAACGGTTTACAACCGTTATTCACCGGTTCTCTCGTAGAGACCCCTGCGGGGGACCCCGGTCATCGCCTCTTTCTTTTCGTGCCGAAGTGGCGGAATTGTCCCGGAAGGGATCTCTTCGAGAGTAGACGCAAGGGACTTAAAATCCAGGGAATAGAGCCATCTGTTTTTTTTTTATAAAGAGTATCTTATGCCGAAGTGGCGGAACTGGTAGACGCAAGGGACTTAAAATCCCTCGGTCCGTAGGACCGTACCGGTTCGATTCCGGTCTTCGGCACGTTCTCACAGCCCTCAGCAATGAGGGCTTTTTTTTTGATGAATCTTACCTGATTTTCAAATTGTCAAAATAATGCCGAAGTGGCGGAATTGTCCCGGTAGGGAGACGCGCAGGACTTAAAATCCCTCGGTCCGTAGGGGTCCGCTACAAGCGGGATTCAACCCCGGTCTTAAATCCAATCACAGCTCTCAGGAATGAGCGGAATCCCTGAACAAGGCGTTGCATGTTTGCCTGGTATTCAATCGGCAGTCCTGTTATAATGCTCCGGCGATGCGGCCAATCCCATGACGTCAGCCGGATTCTTTGTTGCGGCGGGCTTCTATTCTTGCGGCTATCTCCGGGTAATATTTCTTAATACAATCAGGACAAATGCCATGTGAGAAATCAACGTCGGAATGTTCATGGATGTATTCTTCGACATTGTGCCAATAGCCCTGATCGTCGCGGATATTTTTACAGTGAGCACAGATCGGCAAGAGGCCGCTTAGCGTTTTGACCTGATTCAACGCCTCTGTAAGTTCGCGAATCAGTTTTTCGCGCTCCTCTTCGCTTTTTTTCTTTTCTGTAATGTCCCGCAGAACCAGGCTTTTTCCGATGATCTGGGAGAATCGGTCACTCAGGATTGTAAGCCGCAGTTAGAATTTGTGCTCCGGCTGAATTTGGCCGAGATCGATCTCAATTTGATAATAATTTTCAGATTGAAGAATTTTATCCAATTCTAAGGAAGGCGGGAAAAACTGCTTAACCTTCTGGCCGATCATTTGTTTCGGTTTACGCTGAAAAATAGCTGCGGAAGCCGGATTGATATCAACGATCAGGTTGTTCGTATCCAGGACGATCATGCCATCGATCATGTTTTCTACCAGGACCGTATGAGCAATCGGTGCGAGTTTGAAAATTTTCAGCCGCAGGACGCCCCAGGCCAGAACGATACCCGACAGAGCAAAACCGACCGGGGCCCAATCCAGTCCGGGAATTGGATTCGGCCCGAAGACGTATATCAAATTTCCGATTATCGGCAGAACGGCGCCAATGATAATAGCAAGATTGTGGGGAGTATAGAAGGAACCGGACTTGAAAGCCGCCTTCAAAAGGAAATACATGCCAATGAGAATGAGGATATATTCGTAAATGAAGATAAACCACCAGATCAATCCATGTCCGTAAACGGCGACATTCGAACCGGGAGTGATAGTAATACTTGTCCACAGCAAATTATGCAGAGGATTAGTGAAAGCCATAGTAATCGTGAAGACCGGCATAATCGCAAGGGCTATAAGCGCTTTTCGGGAAATTCGGCTCTGACCGAGTATGTATTCGACGGCGAACAGGAAAAAGAAGGGCGGGACGGCGCATGTGCCGATGAAAGCGATAGCGCTCCATAATTGTTTTAATGCGACTGTGGTGGCAGAAGCTTCAAACATGATGCCGAACGCCCATTCAGCGGCTGCGATTTCGACCAGAAATACCCAGAGCACTCCTCTGAATTTCCGGCGCGGCCATAGCACTAAACCGATGGTGATTGCAATGAGAGTCGTCCCAAGCAGAATGAAGCTATAAAGGTCAAATGAGTAGGCAAACATAATCGTCACCCTGAAAAAATGTTTAAATAAGCTAACTAACATTTTAAGTAATCGAAAGAAAATCCTTACGAGTGATCATATATAACGATCGATCCGGCCCGGATCAAAGACGTTAAAGTCGACCTGACCATCCTGGACGGCCGGGTGATATATCAGCGGGATTAACCCCGGATCGGTTTCATCTGATATTACGAAAGTTGAGCATCTTTGCAGATTCCGATTGAATTATTGATGCGATTTCCGCTAAGTTTCAGGGTATACGATGAAGCGGAATCCGCTGACATAAATCACAAAGAGGAAGAAATCCATGGACTACCTGCACGTTGTCGATCACCCCTTGCTGAAACAATCACTGACAGTCTTGCGTGATAAAAACACCTCCACGGATGACTTTCGGCGGCATACGGCCGTCGTCGGTCAGATCATGATTACGGAGGCTACCCGGCAGCTGTCGGTGAACATTAAAGAGGTTGAGACGCCGCTTAAAAAGACGACCGGTTATGAAATAAAAAGATCGATTATCTTCGTTCCGGTTTTACGTGCGGGTATTTCGATGCTCTTCCCGGCGCGTGATTTCCTGGCCTGGGCGCCGGTGGGCTTCATCGGCCTGGAACGCGATGAGAAGACGGCCCTGGCGCGCGAATACTATCAGAAATTCCCGGAAGGTCTGGAGGACAAGACAGTGCTGATCCTCGACCCGATGCTGGCCACCGGCGGATCGCTGAGCGATACGATTGAAGCGCTCAAGAAAAAAGGCGCCCGCAATTTTTCGGTGGTGACCATCGTTGCGGCGCCGGAAGGGATCGCACGCATCCGTACCCAGCATCCGAAAGTCCACATCTACACCGCCGCCGTCGATGAATGCCTCAACGAGCATAAATATATCGTGCCCGGTCTGGGTGATTTCGGCGATCGCTACTTCGGGACCTGATATTCCTACCGACGACCTTTTTTACCGAAGGTAAAACCTTCTGCCTAATAATGTCATTTCGGACCTCGCTAACAGCGGGGGAATCCCGCCAACAGCGGGTGAGAAATCGGGTTGGCTTTTCGCATACGATTCGAGACTGAAGCGATCACCCATCATGTTATTTTCGGCTCTTATGACAGGCGATCTGGAAAATTGGATTAGCAGACGGTTTTTTATGAATCGCTTAGCACAAGAGCATTCTGATCATGGAAACAATCCGATAAAACGTAACGGCGGCACATTTTCACATAACGGATGGCAATATGGCAAGTGGCGGTTTGCGGAGTGCGTTCCTATCCACAGAGGGAAAAAATTGATGCGGGCTAAAATGCCTGAATTACCACTTTCCCCGCCATTTGCTATATTGTGTGTTGCCTGCAGTAGCTTTTTTTATCCAATCGATATATTTAAATGTTTTCCTAATCCAATCTCAATCAATTTGTAGAAAGTTGAAATCTGGATATCGCTTTGTCCTTTCTCAATACGAGAAATATAACTCTTTTTAGTCCCTGTACGTTCCGCTAATTCTTCTTGGGTAATCTGAGCGTTCTTTCTTGCTTCTCTTAGCATCACACCTAATCTGAATGCCAATGAATCAGCATCATACTTATCTCTCGACGGAGTACCTTTTTCTCCATACTTGTCTTTTAATAAATCCTCGAAATCAGTTGCATTTATCATTTTATTGTCCTCCATATTTTTCAATCAAGTACTCCTTTTTTAATCTCTCAGCAAGTTTTATCTCCTTTTTGGGAGTCTTTTGTGTCTTTTTAAGAAAGCAATTTGTTAATACAACAAGATCTCCTTTGTCTTGGAAACATAAAATCCGTATGCTTTTAAAGGTCGTAATCACCCGAATCTCCCAAATTCCATCAGTATCATCGAGTAGTTTATAAAACTTCTTCGGGACTTGTTTTTCAAATCTCACTAAATCAAGAACGTATTCAATTTTCTCCTGAATCTTTAAATCCTGACTTTTGTAAAAATCAACAAAGTTATCCTTGTATGCAATTACTTTTCTAATCATGGCACAAAGTTAACTAATTAGTTTACATCGTCAAAATCTAATCCGGAATATTTTTGAAGAGCTGAGGCTCCTCCGCTATTACAGGCAACGTCCAGGCAAAACACCGTTGTCACCGGCTCTTGTGCCAGGCGATCAGGAAAATTGCACTGGATCAGCAGACGATCTATTGTGAATCGCTTAGCACAAGAGCCTTCTGACAATCGATAATGCCGTCAGGCATGAAAGATCGGTAAAACAACTTCAACGAAAACATCTCGCGTCCCGTCCGGGACGGCGCTTTATCAGACTTGGTGATATTTTACCGATCTTTAATCCCGGGATTTTCGACGGTTCTGAGTATATCGCTTTCCTTCATTGCTTTTTTCACCGGTGGACACATGCCGCCATATCTATGTTAAGGTGTCGGCCTCCGGGAGGGAGCGCTTAATCCGTGAATGAGCAACAAATTTACCCTCTAACCGTCATTCCGAATCCAATTCATTGGGTGAGGAATCGGATTAGCCTGTCGCATCCGATTCGAGCATGAATCGATCACCCATTATGTTATTCTCGGCTCTTGTGCCAGGCGATCTGCAAAATTGGATTAGCAGGCGATTTGTTGTGAATCGCTTAGCACAAGAGCCTTCTGACAATCGATAATGCCGTCAGGCATGAAAGATCGGTAAAACAACTTCAACGAAAACATCTCGCGTCCCGTCCGGGACGGCGCTTTATCAGACTTGGTGATATTTTACCGATCTTTAATCCGGGATTTTCGACGGTTCGGAGTATATCGCTTTCCTTCATTGCTTTTTTCAGCGGTGGACACATGCCGCCATATCGACGTTAAGTTGTTGGCCTCCGGGAGGGAGCGCTTAATCCGTGAATGAGCAGCAATCACCCTCTAACCGTCATTCCGAACCCAATTCATTGGGTGAGGAATCGGGTTGGCCGGTCGCATCCGGTTCGAGAGTAAATCAATAACCGCTCAGGTTATTCAGCGGCTCTTGTGCCAGGCGATCTGGAAACTGTATTAGATCAGCAGATTGTTTTCGTGAATCGATTAGCACAAGAGCCTGCTGATCAGGCAAACAATCCGATAAAATGCAACGGCGGCATATTTTCACATAACGGCTTGCAGCCACCCGCAGGTCGGGAGTTAACCGATGAACTTCCAACGGAGAGTTGCTTTTCAATTTACTAATTTACTGTCAACGAAGCACCGAAACCCGACTTGCCGGGTAGCTTGCTGTTGTATGCTGGGGTTCGTTTGTTATTTGTTGCTTGTCATATATGGTCTTTGTTTTGCATTTGTCAATAAACTAAAACCTGTTAACGAAGCACAAATTTATTTTGTTCTTTTGTGTGTTGGCAATCTCAAAACCGTCCTTAAAGGCGGTTACTCAGGCAGGAGAGGCGTAAGCTCTTTTGTAAGTCTTTGGTTTGTGCGATGGCTTGAGCGGGCTTACAAATGTGCTTACGACTGTGGGTTGCTATTAACTGTCTAAACTGGTGGTAATCCAAGTTCTTCAAGGAATTTATTGTGTCTTTCTGCTGCCGATTTAGCTTTTTTCTCGATTTCCACTAATTCCTTATTCACAACCTTTAAGTCAATTTTTTCTTCTGCCTTAGCTGTACTTACATACCGTGAAATATTTAAATTGAAATCGTTGCTTGCAATCTCGTCAATTGATACACTGCGAGCATAGCGCTCAACCTTCTCTGGACGACTTTTATAAGTTTCAACGATTTTTTCTATATGTTCCGGCAATAAACTGTTTTGTCGTTTGCCTTTTTCAAAATACTCGCTTGCATTTATAAAAAGTACATCATCTGTTTTCTTACATTTTTTTAACACCAAAATGCAAACGGGAATACCTGTCGAGAAAAATAAATTCGCTGGCAACCCAATAACCGTGTCAATATTACCGTCTTTTAAAAGCTTGGTGCGAATCCGTTGTTCTGCCCCGCCACGGAATAGTACGCCGTGCGGTAAGATGATAGCCATTGTTCCTTCTTTCCCCAGAAAATGAAAACCATGTAAAAGGAAAGCAAAATCGGCTGCCGATTTTGGAGCAAGCCCGTAACTTTTAAAGCGAAAATCCTCCCCTAAACTTTCGGATGGTTCCCAGCGGTAACTAAAGGGCGGATTGGCAACAACGGCGTCAAATTCCATCTTTTTGGCAGGGTTCATTTCGTTTAAGATACTCCAGTCGTTCAGCAGTGAATCGCCGTGATGGATATCAAATTCCGTATCTTTGACGCCATGCAGCAACATGTTCATACGGGCAAGGTTGTAGGTGGTAATATTTTTTTCCTGACCGTATATCTTGCCGATACCATATTGATCCATTTGTTTCCGGACATTCAGCAATAACGAACCCGAACCACAGGCAAAGTCCAGCACCTTGTCCAGTTTTTTCTTTTTGCCTGAACCGGGATTCTGACTGTCGAGAGTGACAATTGATGAAAGAATGGTTGATAATTGTTGCGGTGTGTAAAACTCGCCGGCTTTTTTCCCGGAACCGGCGGCAAACTGACCAATCAGGTATTCGTAAGCATCTCCTAAACTGTCAATATCGGTGGAAAATTGGGCGATACCCCGGGCTATTTTGGAAACAATGGTGCACAGTTTCTTATTTCGTTCCGTCTGGCTTTTACCCAGCTTTTCGGAATTCAGGTTGATTTCGGAAAACAAACCGTGGAAATTACTTTCAAAAGATTCGTTTTCAATGTATTTGAACCCTTTCTCTAAAGTCACCAGTAAATCGCCGCTCTGGGTACGTGCCAGTTCTGCAATGCTACTCCAAGAATATTCGGGTTTGATTACATAGTGAATTTTACGGCGCATCTGATTTTCAAAAATGTCAATATCTTTTGGATTTTCTGCGTACCAGATTTCAAGGGGAGTCGAAACTCTCAACTGCTTCATCACATCCCGGGGCGTTTCAGGATAATCAGACCCCAGCTCTTTTTTCGCCGCTGTTTCGTAGTTGTCGGATAAATACCTCAAAAAGATGAACGATAACATATAATCGCGAAAATCGTCGGGATTCATTGCGCCGCGCAGTTGGTTAGCGATGTCCCAGAGGATTTTACCTAATTGTTGTTGTTCTGTCTGTGTCATAATTATTTACCCAGTGTGCAATTCAAAAGTGTATTTATTCTGTATCCGTTCAAAAATTTCTTTAAATAACTGCTCATTGTCAGGTACTAATTCTTTCGCCTCATAGCGAAAAACATTCTTATGTGACATGGTATTTACTATTCGCGAAATGTCCTCGCTGTCATCATACCCAATTTTTTCCAGTACATAGGCGATTCGACCCACACCAAGAAACGAGCTGATGTTTTCTAATACCTGACGCAGTATTGCGAAATGATAGGCATAAAGTGAGTCGGAATCAATGGCATTCTTTAAAGTTTGAAGAAGCTCCAGATGATATAAAAGCACTTCACTTTTTGGGCTGGCAAATTTAATCTCATCTGCTTTTTTCTTCAAGATGTATATCTGGATGTCTTTTTTATAGGAATCTGCCTTTTCTCCTTTTTTGAGCCAGTCGGAGAGAATTGATATAAATCCAATATGATGAGTCGTAATGATAATTTTTCTTGTTTTGTAATGTCGGTCAATTAATTCCATTACTGAAGAAGCCGTGACAAAAATATTGTGGTCATCCAGACTTGAAACAGGATCGTCAATGAAAAAATGACCGGATTGTTTTCCTTCACCCGTCCAGCCTTCAATATCAAATAATGTGAGAAAAAAGCACCACATAAATATTTGTTCTTCACCTCTGGAAATTTTTATGGGAGCATCCGAAATTTCATCATCTTTTAAAGCTTTCTTGCTTTTCTTGTCTTTTTCCTTTTCAAGGAAAAACTGTACTGATTCTATGCCTTCAGCTGTATTGTTATAATAGTTAAATTGAAAATCATATTTTGGTTTGTATGATCCCAGCTTGTCTCTTAAGTTGTTTTCATCTAATAATGTATGATACTGATTAAGACTGCTTTTATGAATATTTAATTTGACGTTGGCGCCATCGTTATCTTCGTCGTTATCCCAAATAAACAGATCTTCACTGTAGGCATTATAATAAACGCCGGCATGATTGCCGCTTTTTTTATCCTTGGTTATGTCTTTATATGCAACGGATAATCTTGTTTTACCGATTGTGTTAAAAGCATAAATCAGGATTATGTTTTTATCCAGTTCGATAAGTTGAGAAGCCAGCGATTCTAATATTTTTTTCTGTTTACCCATTTGTTAACTATATTGTATTTGGAAATAACTGTTGCATTAAACCCTTTTTGTGTTTTTTTAGAGTTTCGAGTTTTAGATTTTGGGTGGTGATTAATTCGTCAATGGAAGTAAGGCAATCGGCAATTTTTTGTTGCTCTTTCGGATTTTCAGGAAAATAAATCTCAAAATCATTAATTTGTTTTGCACTTATATGAGGAATACCACTACTGGTATTAATTCTATCAACATAAGAATGAAACTTAGTTGAATTTATATGATGAAAGATAAATTTAATTGTTTCTTTGTTTTTTGCTCTCAATCTTGCTACACGTTGAATGAGTAATGAGCCAGAATCTTCTTCTGTAATCAATGCTGAATTCTTACCTACTTTCGATCCATCCATGCCGATTACTAAATCATTGATTTGTAATATGTATTTTTTTAAATCGTTTATTTCTCCAAGGAAAAATCTATCAATATCTTGGCTATGTCGAATAGTTCCTTCGGTAATATTTATCCCCCTCAATAAAGGAGTACCTTTTGAATCTTCCGATATTTCTGAACTTTTAAAGGGGAAGCCTGAAAGCAAATTTGCTTTATCACCAATTGTATATATTTTCCAATCTCCGTCATCCTCAAATTCCTTAAACCGTAATAAAGGCAAAGTTTCCCCATCGGCCGGGAAAAGGTTTTGCAGCAGGCCTTTTTTATGGGCCTGGAGGGCTTCGAGTTTTTGGTTTTGGGCAGTGATTAATTCGTCAAGTGAAGAAAGAAAATCGGCTATTTTTTGTTGCTCATCTGGTTTTGGGATTTCAATAGATATTTCAGATAAATCGCTAGAATTAATAGCCGGATAATTAGAACCCGTACATTTTGCCAATACTTTGCTTACAAATAAATCATTATGCAGGTACTGGAATAAGTACATTTTAGATTCAAATGCTCTTAATTGTGCATAACCGGTAGAAGCGACATATTCAATGTCTTCTTTTTTTTGAAAAAAATAATTATTCTTTTGATATGGTCTTACTGTCTGGTAAATAATATCACTGGCCTTTAATAGTCTTTGTGCTCTGCTTGGTGCAGATTCAAGAGCTATAATTTTTTTCTGCAACAAAACTCCTGCTTCAACTGATTCTAGGTCTATGTAAACAAAGAATTCTGGTAACTTACTGATTGAAGGATTTATTTTACAGACTTCGTTAAGTTTTTTTTCATCCCATTCCTCAGCATCCATAAATTCGGGAAACCGCAACTCAGGCAGTATTCTAGTGTTATTTGTTTTATTCATACGCTTCCAGTCCTGAAATTTCGCGTCCCTGGGCCAGTTTTTTTAAGATGGGCACAAGATCTTCCATGAGTGCCAGTTCTTTTTGGGTGCGGGCTTTCCAGCCCAGATCCAACGGCGCCATCAGATCGTTCAGTTTCTCGCCATCGAATATCATGCGGTCTAAAATACCATCAATAAAGGTATTCAGTGCAACGGTTTCAAGGCCATGCTTTTCGGCGGTTTGTTGTATTTCCTGTGCCAATTTTTCGGCTTTAAAAACCTGGTAGCCTTGTTCTATTTCCTTTACGCTTCTGCCAATGCTTGTATCTAAGCTATTGATAAAGTCGGTGATGTCCTCACGTTCATCCAACAGGTTGGCGCTGGAGCAAAGTAGGTTGATGATCTGCTCACGGGTCATTTTCTGTTTGCTTGGCTTGCTTTGGGTAAAGCGGGAAATCAGTTTCATGATGTAGTCGTAGTCAATTAAAGCCGACGCAAAGAGTATAAATTCAAAATCCAGTTGCTGTATATCAGGGCTGGCCTTATCGCCTTCTTTCTGTTGTTTTGCTTTAAACTGTTTCGCCATTTCCAGGTAAGAGCTGCGGAAGGAGCGCAATTTATCTTCAGGGATAAGTTCTTCAATTGTTGCTTTTTGTTCATCGGTCAGATCGGTATATTGATCTAGTTGCGTTTTCAGCCGTTGTACTTCCTTAAACCGATTAATGAAATTAATCCGTGCGGCGTCGCCTTTCAAGTTATACACTTCCTGCGGTTCGCAGACAAGGTTGCTTGTCTGCATAAAGTTGCCCAATGCTGCGACTGATTTCTGGTATTTTTCAATAACCACCGGAGCCGGATCCACCAGCCAGATTTCTTTGGCTTTTGCTATCTCTTCGCCTGAGAATAGGGCAATCGCTTTATCGACCTCATTCTGTTGCTGGCGAAAGTCGAGAATATTTCCATAGGGTTTGGTATCGTTCAGAATTCGGTTAGTCCGCGAAAACGCCTGAATTAACCCATGGAATTTCAGGTTTTTATCCACATACAGGGTGTTTAAATATTTCGAATCAAAACCGGTCAGCAGCATATCTACCACAATGACAATGTCGATTTTATTCTCTTGTGAATAATCATTATTGCTGTATTTCTGGTCTTTGATGCGCTGCTGAACGTCCTGATAATACAAATCGAATTCATCAAACCGGTGATTGGTTTTGTAAAGTTTATTATAATCGGCAATGATGCCTTTCAACGCCTTCTTCTTTTTTTCGGGCTCAACCTGATTGTCCGCTCTTTCCTGGGGTAAATCCTCCTGAATTTGTCTGATGTCGGCAGTATTTTTAGCGTTGGTTCCATTTTTTCCGGGAATTATGGGAGGTGAGAACACGCAGGCAATATTTAAAGTATTGTAATTTTCATCGTCAGCCAGCCGTTTATTCTGAATTTCTTTAAACAGCTGATAATAACTTATTGCATCATTGATGGATGATGTTGCCAGAATTGCATTAAAACGGCGGTGGTTAGTTGCTGCTTCGTGTTTATTCAATATAGCTTCAGCTACTGCCTGTTGCGCAATTCCTTCACCGGGCTTGGTTTTTACATTACCATCGGGTTTAAAATAATCAACGTGGAAACGAAGCACATTTTTATCGTCAATAGCATGAGTTATAGTGTAAGCATGCAAACGCTTTTGGAAAATGTCCTCTGTCGTATTGTATGAAGCTTCCTGACCATCTATTTTTTTATAGGTTGCATTATCGTCAAAAATGGGTGTTCCAGTAAATCCAAATAATTGTGCTTTTGGAAAGAATTCTTTTATTGCTTTATGGTTTTCCCCAAACTGGGAACGGTGACATTCATCGAAAATAATAACGATACGCTTGTCACTCAGTGGTTCAAGCTGTTCTTTATATGTCAGTTTTCTTTTTTCTTTCCTGGATATGTTTCGTTTACTATTTTCGTCTAAAGCCAATCCAAGTTTTTGAATAGTGGATACGATTACCTTGTCGGCGTATTCTTCCGAAAGTAATCGCTGTACCAGAGTATAAGTATTGGTATTGGCTTCGACACATCCTTTCTGAAATTTGTTGAATTCTTCACGCGTCTGTTTGTCGAGGTCTTTCCGGTCAACCACGAACAGACACTTTTCAATGTCGGGATTATCTTTTAACAGCGTTGAAGCCTTGAAAGAGGTCAGTGTTTTTCCGCTGCCTGTCGTATGCCAAATGTAACCATTGGCCCGGTTTTCGTGAATACAATCAACAATTGATTCCACCGCGTAGATTTGATAAGGCCGCATCACCATCATTTTTTGTTCGCTGGCTACCAGGACCATGTAGCGGCTGATCATCTCGCCGAGTTTACATTTAGGCAGGAACTTTTCAGTAAAATCATCTAAATGAGCAACTTTTTTATTATCTCTCTCCGCAAACTGGTAAACAGGCAAAAATTGTTCATCGGCATTAAAAGCGAAGTGCTGATTATTATTGTTAGCAAAGTAATAGGTGTTTGACCGGTTGCTCACGATGAACATCTGCATGAAACAGAGCAGTGTATTTGAATAACCATTTCCACGGTTATTTTTATAGTCCACAATTTGCTGCATTGCCTTGCGTGGGCTTACGTCTAAGGTTTTTAACTCAATCTGTACGACCGGAACGCCGTTTATTAGCAAAATAACATCATAGCGTTGGTGGCTGTAGTTAGTATTTATCCGTAATTGGTTGATAACCTCGAAATCGTTCTTGCACCAGTCTTTAATGTTTACCAGCGTATATTGCAGTGGCGTTCCGTCTTCGCGCTCGAAAGTGTTGCGTTCACGCAGCATTTTTGCCGAGTCGAAGACATCAGGATTGATGATTTCATCAAGTAACCGTTCAAATTCCGAATCAGTTAAATTGACTCTGTTGAGTTTCTGAAATTTTTCCCGAAAATTCTTTTCAAGGCTGTCCCTGTTCCGAATATCTTCGCGATAAGTATACTTGAGGTCGGAAAGTTTACTTATGAATTTTTGTTCTATTTCTTTTTCTTTTGTCATGTTGAAATTAAATCACGCAAATTACTAAAAATCGCCTTAGTTTTTCATTTTTCTAATCCATGATCATTCACACAAAATATTGCTATTTCAACGGGGTGTGTAGGTAAAATTGCAGCTCTTCTGCAAGCCTTTGGTTTCGTGCGTTGGCACGTGGGGGCTTGGAAATGTGCTGCAATGTGGGCTGGGTTCCTTTTACTTTTTTTTGCGGGGGGAAAGAAAAAAAACAAAATAAATTCCTCTAATTTCGCACCAACCTGTCAATGAGCTAAATTCCGCTTTATAATATTCAAATTCTCCACCAATATGCTGTCAGTGCGGAATTTTTACACTAGCATACAACTATTGTAACAACGCATTTCGTATATCCGTCCAATTTGGCATGATATACGTCCCGAAATTTCGGAACGTTTATTTTTCTTATCGGTGATGCCTTGTCGCATCGATGGGCTTGACAATCTTCCCCAATTTTTGTTTGCTGAAAGGGGTATGTATTTCAGTCGCATATCCCGCTGAACTGTTCTGATAAATTCGGCCGGTAAAGCACTCGCTCCTAAACCCTGGCTTTTCGCTGTGGCCGTGATCTGCTGCATTTGTATGAATTCTACGAAGTAAAACGAGTAATGTCAATCGAAACTTATAGAAGGATATTCCGGAAAGCAGGCCCGGCTTCCTCACCCGGCTCCGGCACATCCGCTTCCTGTTTCCGAAGATCGAACTTCCTATCCGAAAAATAAACAGGTATCCCGCCTGCATGGATACTGGTTTCGGCGACATAGATTCGGATATTTTGTTCATGGATTTCTATTCTTCGCACATAGACAGGCATCTTGACAACATAGAGTGACGTCCGTGAAACATAGATTCCTTTACCGGCAACATAGATTGGCATATTGACAACATAGAGTGATGTCCATGAGACATAGATTCCTTTACCGGCAACATAGAGAGGCATATTGACAACATAGAGTGACGTTCCCGGGACATGGATTTGGATATCGTCTTTATCGATTAATGTTTCGTAGGCTCTGGAATGGTCAACCTCCCGGAGGTTTTGAACCTCCGGGAGGTTTTAAACTTCAGAGGTTTGGAAAAAAGACAAATGGACAAACAGGGAGGTTTGTCCTACGATATAAGAAGTTTAAAACAGGAGATATTTTCTTAGACGGAACCGAGATGCGGGATCAAATTCAAGAGCTGTTTAAAACCGTCGACAATGGCTGCTGCAACCGGGATATCCTCGTAATGCAGAAAAAGATATTGATAATAGATCAGCGTTATCGCGAGGATCGCCATCGAGATTTCACCCTCGAAGCTGTGGCTCATTTCGCGCCATTCGACATCCTCATCATAAATATGTTTGTGAGGCGTCACGTCCAGAGTTCCGGTACAGGTCTTGAAAAAAGTCACAATGGCATGCAGGATCCAATGTCCGGCGAAATACAGGGCCGCCAGCCGAATAATCAGCAGGAGCAACTGGCTGTCCGGATGAATCCGGTAATAGAGGAAAAAGGCGATCCAGGGATAAAGGAAAAAACGCAATCCTTTGCTGATATAACCGGTGAATAGCTCCGTAAAGCCGAAATATCCCAGGTGAATGCTATAGATATAAAACGCGAACCATTTGAGATTTTGCAGACGGAAAATACCGACAAGGCTCCCCAACCAGGCGCGCAGGACAAGCAGGATGGCGCTTTTATTCATTTCTTCGCTTTGTGTAGCAGTCATTCGCAACTCCCCGTTAGAAAATCAGTTGAAAGAGCCATGCGCCGGCTTTGTAGATGTACATTACCAGGAAATCGGGTATCAGCATCAGGCCCGAATACTCGACCAGAGTCATCACAACCACGAACAATAATCCGAATAGAAGGGCCTGGGAAAAACCGACGAAGACCCGGAGCAGAAACGATTGGATGTTGGGCCCGACATTATCCTTCAGGTAATGATAAGATCTTTCGGCGAAGTAGGATAACTGGATCAGGACGAACAGCACCGAGATGGTGTGGATGTGAATTTTCGGCAGCAGCTCGAATTTATCGAAAAGATTCTGAAAGGCGGGCAGCAGCAGAAACGGCGCCTGAAAGATTTTCAGGCGGGCAAAATAGTAGAGCGCGCTCACCAGCAGGATGGCAGGCCAGATACCGAAATAGTAATGGCCCATGACCGTTTCCTGCAGATTTTCCTGCAGTTCGTGGATTTCCTTAAAAAATCCGAAAAGATCCATCTCAGCAGCCAGGTTCACATTCTTCAAGGCGTGTGATGGTCTGCGACGCGATTGCGCCTTGCGAGCGTCGGCCAGATATCCATTCATGACCTGTGCAATCGGGCCTTCTTTATCAAAAACGCGGTCTCCGTTTTCCTGCACCAGCAAATCGTAGTCCCGGCCGTTGAAACGATAGCTGACGTCATAGACATTCCACTGAAGTATCTGCAGATTTTGGAAGACAATACGGGTTTTCTGATCGGTTTTCTGCAGAGCGGCGCTCTTTTTTTCTAGAATTTTATCATGAAGCAGGTCAAAATCCGTCAGCGAATCGACATCGACATCGACCTCGGGTTCGGTTATATTCAATAATTCCAGGCCGCCTTCGTCGGTCGATAAAATTTGGAACTCCGGGAAATTTTGCCGGATTCTCGAAGAATACATGGTGGTGATATCGTGATCATAGCGGAGCTGCTGCCGCATCTCGTAGTATGTTTTAATTTTACCGTAGCCATTGCAGGTCGGACAGGTGATACTGCCTTGGCCGTTGCAGGTCGAGCAGGTGATTTTACCGCTGCCGCCGCATTTGGAACAGGCTATCGTACCGTGACCGCCGCACGATGAACAACTGGAGAGAATCTGGCCTTTACCGCCGCAAGTTCCACAACTTACCATGCGATTGATGTTATAGTCCCATACCTGTCCGTGCTGGCAGCCGCAGGGGACCATTGCCGATCCGCTGCCGTTACAGTTACTGCAGCGTGATTTTGCTTTGCCGCCACAACTGGGGCAGGTCACGCTGCCCTGTCCGCCACATGCATCGCATCGAATTTTACTCCGTCCGCCGCAAGTGGAACAGGTCTCAACAGATTGACTGCCGTCGATGATAAAAGCGCCTTCGGCATCACGGAAATCGCGGTTGTCCAGGCCGTTCTGGCTCCGGAGATCGACGTCGGCCGGATATTGATATTTCCGTTTTGGCAGGGGCTCGCCCTTGTAGGGTTCCTTTTTGACGGCGATATTTCTCTGATCGAATTGCGTCTTCAGGACCACGGAATAGCAGGGCCGGAGAGTAAGTTTCGTTATCTCGATTTTGCTGCCGAAGTTCCGGTATTCATGATGAGGAACGCGGTTGGACCAGGTTGAGAGCATTTGCTTTATCTTGGAAGCTTGCTCCGATTGCGGTGGTAGTTCTTGTATAGTAAATAGTTTACCCATGATGCCAACCCCCGATTATGAATCGATAAAAAAATCAGCCCAATTATAACGAATTAATATCAGACCTGCAAAAATAAACACTGAGTTATATTTTGTAAAATATAGATTCTTTCCTTATTATTGCTGGCAAATATAGTTGAAATCGATGAGCAAAGTTGGACATCTATCCGGCATTATTGGAAAGGACACCTTACTATGGTTCGCAGTATCGTTATCGGAGTCACCTTTTTACTTCTATTCGGATGTTCGTTAAAACCGGATGTGCAATCGTCGAAGGAAGTACCCCAGACTGATTTTATCGTCCTGATCGAGTCGCTTGCCGATGATATCGTGGCACAATTGCGGGAGCAAAACGTCAGCAACATTGCCGTATGTGATTTCGCCGATCTTGATGGGCAGGTTTCCGATTTTGGCAAGTTTGTCGCCGAAGAATTGACCACCCGGCTCTTTGCATACCGGGAGCTTACCGTCATTGAACGGCAAATGCTGAACCAGATTATCAACGAACAAAAATTAACCCTCAGTGGACTTATCAATGACCGGGATGCCGTCAGCCTGGGACGGATATCCGGCGCGCAGGCGCTGGTCACCGGGACAGTCAGCGATTTGGGGGATCGTATCAAAATCAACGCGCGCCTGATTTCAACGGAGACGGGGAAAATCTTCTCAGCAGCCTCGACGGTCATTCCCAAGAATCCGCAATTGAAATTACTGTTGGCACGCGGGAATGATGCGCCGGAAGTACCTGTTTCTCCTTCTCCGGGGACTTTGAACAGAAAGAGTATCGAACGCGAGGGCTTTCGCTTCGAATGGGACGACGCGATTTCAAATACCGGTCAGTTGTTTTGCAGGTTAACGGTGACCAGTTTGGAAAAAGACCGTGAACTTGCCATTTTCGGCGGTAGCAGAATCTTCGACAATCTCGGCAACCAGTATTCTGGACCGGTGAGAAAATTGGGCAATATCGAAGCGCGGCACAGCAGCCGGATTTTGCGTTCCAAACTCATAAAAGACATTCCGGTGCCACTGGAGTTGCGTTTTGAAATCACTGAAAAAACGCCGGATATGATTACCTTGCTGGAAATCGACTGCCAGGGCGCTACCCGTTTCAAGGTGCCGCTTCGTGATCTGAAGGTTTTATTGAAATAGTTTTTGGATCAATACCATTGAATGGGACTGAGGCCGAAGCGATTGAAATCCGCTGAAAGCGGGGACTCAGTCGCTACGCTTCTTCAAAATGACCGGTAAGGGGATTGGTTGATTCTGACTTCTTCCGTTACGTGTAAGCAGGCGGATTCATCGATCAGCCATTGCAGCAGAGCCGGAAGCCGGTGGTATAATCCCACCAGGAGGGATGATAATAACGGTGCGTAATCTCGCAGAAACGTCCGTCGCCCACAAAACTTCCGCCGCGCATAATGCGTACGCTGCCCATCTGAGGACCATGCGGATTTGTGGCCGGTAGCGTCGAGTAATCGGCGTACCAATCCCAGACCCGCTCGATGACATTCCCGCTCATATCGTAGAGGCCGAGTTCGTTGGGCTTTTTGAGTCCCACGGGATGGCTGATGTCACCGGAATTATCGGCGTACCAGGCGACATCATCAAGCTTATTGCTGCCGGCGTACATATAGCCCTTGGATTTGCGCCCGCCGCGGGCGGCATATTCCCATTCGGCCTCGGTCGGCAGGCGGTAGCCGTTCGCATTGAAATTGCAGGAAACCTCAAAATGGCGGACATCGGGTCCAATGCGGTTGCTGTCGGCGGAAATGTAAGCGAAATCCGGGGGCAGTTCGCCGCCTTTCCAGGTATAGCAGGGCGTCAGCCCCTCAACCTGGCTCTTCAGATTGCAAAATACGAACACGTCAAACCATTCGACCTGTTCCATCGGCAGGCTGTCGCCCGGCGACCAGGCCCGGTTGTAATCGGCGATTTCGTTCCATTCCTGCTGGGTGAGTTCATACTTGCCGATATAGAAGCTGTTGATACTCACTTGGTGGACCGGTTTCCCATTATTGTAATAATGATCGAGTGAGTCTCCCATTAAAAAGGTCCCGCCTCTCACGAAAACCATTGTACTTGCAGCGTCGTCGGGCCCGGTTGAATTGCGGCAGGCGACGCAGTAGCAGCCGATCAGAAAAACCAGGATGATTGGAATTCCGGATGAAAGTCGGGATAGTTGGTTTGCAGGTGATAAAATCCCGAAAGGCGTGGAAGGCCAAGGCTTACTTTGAATCATTTTCCCCTCCGGGCAATCGGTTTCAGATCAATTGTACGAATTCAATTCCGTGCTGATGTTCCCCCGAACAGTGAATCGAATTCGTCTGAAAATAATGGAAAAGGGAGATGAAAGCAAGCATCCAAAAAATCGATTGAATCGCAGAAATCGAATCCGACCGGGATTGGCCGACGCCGGAGCGTGACTAAAGTGGAGTACTTATTTTATTCCGATTGAAAAAAGGTGCATGACAGTCGTGTAGAGCTCATAGCACCAACTGCATTTGTAGTAGCGACTGAATGGTATCCAGGGTTGTTTATGGGTTCTGTGAATGCGTGTTTTGGATTTGTTACGGCAAAACGGACAGGCGGTTCCGAGTTTATAGATTTTCATGCGGGCTCCTTATTCAAGAGTTGCAGGATTGGTTTAATCGGTTCATTTTATCAAAACCCGTTAGATTTGTTCTGGATGAATATTGCTCGATGGTAATCTTTATAGCGGTCGAACTCATATGTAAATTAAAGTTAGGTGAATAAATTTCTAAAGCAAATATTTTATCACCGATTCCACAGTGAGGGGGAATCACATCGCTGTTCCGGGGATAGAATGAACATAACCGGGAATATAACTGTCCGGGAGTTTATCACAATTAATTGTTCGATTTTCCGGGAATAGTCTTTATATTGCAGCAATAGTTGTGAGTAATTTTGGAAAGACAAGTTAGGTGAAGAGAGTTCTGATGTTCTGTCTATACCTATAAATGAATCGTTGAGGAAAGTGAGTTGAGTTATGAACAGTAAACTTTTTAACCGCAAAGCCTCGCGAAGGAAGGGATTGCTTCCCGGCACACTGCTCTATACCGGGGAGCAGAAGCTTGAGGACGTCCGTATCAGCGTCCTGGATTTTAATGAAAAACAGTGCAAGGAGAGCGAGCCGGCTTCCGTTGAGGAGTGCTTCGCCTATCGGGACAGCGCAGCCCTGAGCTGGATCAACTTTGACGGCGTCCATCGGGTGGACCTGATTGAAAAAATCGGGGAGCATTTTAATATTCACCCGTTAATCCTCGAGGATATCGTGAATACCGATCAGCGTCCCAAGATCGAGGATATGGGTGATTACCTGGTGATCATTCTGAAAATGATCTACTCCAGCAGTACCGGATACGAGATCGATGCCGAACAGGTGAGCATCATCGTCGGCGACAGCTATGTCATTACTTTTCAGGAGAAAATCGGCGACGTCTTCGACGGCATCCGTGACCGTATCCGCAACAATAAAGGGCGTATCCGCAAGATGAAGAGCGATTTCCTGGCCTACGCCTTGATCGACGCCATTGTCGACAACTATTTTGTAGTGATCGAGAAACTCGGGGAAGAACTGGAGAATATGGAGGACGAGGTGATCGAGAATCCGACTACCGCAGCGCTCCAGAAATTGCAGAAAATGAAGCGCCAGTTGCTCTTCTTACGCAAGGCGACCTGGCCGATGCGTGAAATCTCAAACCATTTTGACCGGAGCGAATCCGTTTTGATCCATAAAAACACGCGCATGTACCTGCGCGATATATACGATCATACGGTTCAGGTTATCGATATGATGGAGACCCTGCGTGACATGAATACCGGCCTTTTCGATATGTATCTTTCGACACTCAGCAATAAGATGAATGAGGTCATGAAAACTCTGACCATCATCGCGACGATCTTCATTCCGCTGACTTTCATCGCCGGAATCTACGGGATGAATTTTCAGTACATGCCGGAACTCAGCTGGCGTTATGGCTACCTGGGAATCTGGGGGGTGATCGGGACCATATTCATCGGCATGATCGTGTATTTCAGGAAGAAAAAGTGGATATAAATTTCCGGACGCTTTGAGGGAATAAAAGTAAAAGGCTGTCGTTCCGGGATCGACAGCCTTTTCAATTAGTGAGTGAAAATTGCTTATTTTAAAAACGAGATTTTTTTGGTATCCGTGAAATTCCGGCCGCTCATTTTGACGAAATAGATCCCCGAAGAGAGATTGTGTCCGGCGAAATCATCCCCGGACCAGGCGATCTGGTAGTTGCCCGGCAGCTGGTTGTCGAAAGCCCACATCTTTACTTTCCGGCCCCGCAGATCGAAAATGCTGATCTCGAGACTTTGCTGGTCTTTCAGTGAATACCGGATCACCGCCGAACTGTTAAAAGGATTCGGGTAGAGCGCTTCCAGTTGATTTTTAAGCGGGATCGCCGAGGACTGACTTTCGTCCACGCCGACAGTCGGATCGCCTTCGATAAGCGTGATACTGCCGTCGAGCGCGCCGACCAGAACGCGATTGGCGTCCAGCGGAGTGACCGTAGTCGTGTAGGATTGCGATACCCAGTAGCGCCAGTTCAATCGCCCGGTCAGGGCGGTGATCGAGGCGACGTAACCTTTGGCGCTGCCCGAGAAGACGGCGCCGTCTTTCTCCATGATCATGGAGGGGCTGGAGTCCCAGGCATCCGGCAAATCCACGCTCCAGACGAGTTCCTGGCTGCTGCTGTATGTTGAATAAGCGCAGATATCGCCGTAGAGAGTGCGGCTGTAGACCTTCCCGCCGTTTTCGGAAATGCCCAGCGATTCCCATGTTTCGGGGCTGTTGCTCTGCCATATCGTGGTACCGCTAGCCAGATCGATGGCGTTCAGATAGCGTTGAGGATCGCCGACAAAGACTTTATCGTGTCCGACCACCGGCCAGCTGGCACCCGGTGCGTAATAGAAACTGCTCTGATCGCTCCAACTCCATTTCACACTTCCGTCGAAACGATTGAGGCAGTAAACCTTCAAATCCCAGGATGTGAAGATAACATTATCATCCACGATGGCCGGTTTGCATTCGATCATCCCGTCGGTCTTGTACTGCCAGATTTCTTCCTGCGTAAAGCGGTTGAGGGCGATGAATTTCTGATTGCTGCCGAAATAGATGATCGAATCGACGACCACCGGAACGGAGAGTATGGCGTTGCCGGTGGGGTAGGTCCAGTCAACCGTCCCGTCTGACGTGTGAATCGCGTATAAATTCCCATCCGTTGAGCCGATATACAGACTCGAATCGGCTACGGCCGGGGAAGAAAACACGGCTCCCTCGGTCTGAATGGCCGGCCAGGCCGCTGTACCGTCAGCCAGGTTCAGGCCGTAAATCTTACCGTCGCTGGTTCCGACGTACACCCGCTCCGTATCGTAAGCGGGAGCCGTGATCACAACCGCATCGGTCTGATAGCGCCAGGTCGCCTTCGGTAATCCGTTGTCCACATAAAATTCACGTGTCTTGCGGATCGGATGATTGGCGGCATCCATGAAAGCGACGGTGATCGTATTGTAGCCCTTTGGCAGGGAAGCCGGATTCAGGGTACAGCTCCAGTTCTGGCCGCTTCCGCTGAGAGTCTTTGCTGATTCCTCGTCGTTGCTGATATCCCAGCTGCCGTTGGTTACGTCTTCTGAGATCTGGATCAGGATCTCCTTCGCAGCGGTGACGGTCTCCCGCTCCGCGAAATTCGTAAATTCGATTGCAGCCTGGATTTTGTCGCCACCGGGCACGGTCCGCCATGCAGACGTTAAACCTCGGGCATCATTGTAATATGTCGCGACGGATATCTCCAATTCCGAGACGGTTACCAGATTGAAGCCACCGTTGGTGTCGTAAGAGGCTGTCCCCATGGCGCCGGGAATACCCTCGAAATCATAACTGCGATTGGAATGGCCGTGGCCGACCATAATGAACTGGGTGTTGTACCGTTTCAGAATGTCCAGCACTTTCCAGTAATTGCTGATGTTGCCG
Organism: uncultured bacterium; assembly: GCA_964589175.1. Lineage (GTDB taxonomy): Bacteria > Fidelibacterota > UBA2242 > UBA2242 > UBA2242 > CAZPRY01. Next base: position 40,744 of record CAZPRY010000013.1, on the reverse strand, counting down.
GCGTCCGCCGGGTGATGCCAGACGGCGATCACGGGCATATCGGCGGATTCCATGGCGGCAAGGTCTTCCTGAAGCCAGACGATGTCGGCCGCGTCGATGTAACCGCCGCCGCCCCGCATCGGAATGCCGGATTCCAGGCCGACGAAATGATAACCCTCATGGTCAAAAGAAAAATGAGTGTCGCCGTAGCGGTTTTTAAAAGTCTGCAATCCCGATTCGGACCACTTGGTTTCGTGGTTGCCGGGTACGACATAGAACGGCAAAGAACAGCCACCGGTAAGTTCCGCCACGCGGCTTAATTCCCAGTTCAGGCCCTTTTCGGTCAGATCCCCGCTATGGATGATAAAATCGATCTCAGCGCCCATCGCTTCGATGTTGGCGATGGCCTGGATCAGACCGGGTTCACAGGAAGTCACCCCGATATGCGAATCGGTGAGCCAGGCGAAGCGGAAGTAGGAATACAATGTAATCGGATCGAGAACGACATCGGCATCCGTGATGGATACGTTTGTATTGGTAAAGTCGTCTGTGAAAAAACCCTTCGAACGATAGATGAGGCGGTACTGACCCGGTGCTAAGTCGGAAAACCGGTAACTTTCCCCATGACCGGCCTCGGTGTTATCAATCAACAGGGAACCGCTTGCCGGGTAGATTTCGATCTGTGCCCGCGAAGTTTCGGACGCGTTATTGAAATTCAAGAGGCCGCTGAGGTCGGCCCGGAAAACATCGGAACGAACAGGTTCCAGGACAAGATTGCCGATATCGGCACCTGTGAGTTGAAGCGAGTCGATCTGCAGCGTATCGAAACCCCAGGCCGTGCAGCGTAAGGAGTAATAACCTTCAATGATATTTTCGAAGAGAAAACTGCGATCCAGCGAATCCGTCACCTTCTGAAAGAGGGGAGTCGTGGAATTTGCAGCGAAAAGTTCGACCAAAGCCTGGGAGCGGGAGTTCGTCTCCGGTAGAACGACCGTCCCGGAAATGGAGTAAGTGTCCATGGCCATGAGAACTCGAATGGCGTCGGCGAATACGTAAGTTCCGCTATCCGATTCGGAATAGTTGGTCAATTTTACCCCAACACTGCCGGGCAGATCGAAAATCCCCATATCGACCCAGCCGGGTTCCCGGTTGTACTGATCGATGATGATGAGTGAATCGCCGGACACGGTTTGTACGTAGACATGCGCATCCTGGATATATTCCCCGTTAATGACGTTCATCCAGAGATGATATTGTCCCGCAAACATCAGATCGGATTCCCATTGGGCATAGGCGGATCCGTCTCCTTTTTTTGTGTAAATGCCCGATCCGCCGATACATTCGGTCCTTGTTTTCTGCCGCCAGGTGCCGACCGAGGTAAAATTTGCATCGGCATTGTCCATAATAATCTCGACCTCGGCCGCGAATGCCGAGCAGCTGAGCCATAAAGCCAAAAGTGAAAATAAGATGCGTTTCACGTTTTCTCCCCTGTTAGTTAGCCGGACAAAAGTTACCGGTCTGATCGTATTTTATCAATGAAAAAGGATTGTCCAAGGCCCAGCGGCGGAAGATAAAAAGCGGTCTTCCGGGATGCAATCCATTGCAACGGGAACAAAAAAAAGCCCTGCGACAAGAAATATATGCAGGGCTTGATCTATACGAATTCAGGGGGTATTTCGAATTACATGATATTATTGTGACTCGTCTGTAAAGAAATCAACTTGCTCTGAACGCTATGTCTTGCTGTGCGCCGGTCGAGAATCCCGGTAATTTTGCCGGCTTGCTCGCCGCTGACAACAGGCAGGTGTTCGGCATGGATCTGACCCATCAAGCGAAAAGCTTCCTTCAGGGACTGGGTCTCAGTGACAGTCTCTTTGGCATTGGCCATGATATCCGACGCCAGAAGCCAATCCCAGTAGCTCTGATCCAGCATGCTGTCCCGCAATTCGTCCATGCTGATCATACCCTGGATTGTCCGGGATTCATCGAGGACGGGCAGAAAGGGGTAATTGCTTTGCTGAAAGATCGTGAACACTTCGCCCAAGGGTGTGTTCTCTTTGACGGAACTGAACCGGGTTTGCATCACATCTTTAACCAGCAGGCGATTGATGACATCGTCCTCGGTAATATTCTTGCCGATTTCACCGGATAATCTGGCTGCAACCTTGACGAGCGGCGGACCGATGATCTGGACGATAAAGGTGGTGGCGGTTATTCCTGTGATAATAACATCTCCCAGGGAAAGGTTTTCGGCGATGTTGATCTTGTTCAGGTGCTGGCTGGCCATGATGGACAACCCGATAGCGACCCCGCCCTGGGCAAAAAGGCCCATACCGCTGTAACGCCGGACAACCTCCGCTGCACCCGTTATTTTGGCCCCGAACCAGGCGCCGGCCATTTTCCCCGCACTGCGTCCGATCACATAGAGGATGACCAGCATCCAGAGCCAGAAAGGCATGGATGTAATGCCCAGTCTCGCTCCGACGAGTACGAAGAATAACACATAGATGGGGGTGGAAAGGCTGCGGATATGTTTGATCAATTCCTCACTGCGGCGCGGGACTCTGTTAACGAGGGTGATCCCCAGCGACATCGAGATCAGGATGATGTCCATATCGAACATGACACCGACACCGATGCTGATCAATAAAACGCCGATGGCAGCCGTGTTGCCCAGGTCCTCGTTTGACGATCGCCGCAGGATGAATTCCAGCAGTAAGCCGGCGGCGATACCGAGAAAAAACGAGCCGAAAAGTTCGAAGGCGGTTTTCAGTATCATGGCGCCAACGACGACATCACCGCCCGAAAGAATCTGGGCGATGCTGGTTCCCAGAGCGTAGAGGGTCATCGCCAGGGCATCATCGAGGGCGACAATGGCGATCAGGGTCGTGGTCAGGATACCGGCTGTGCGATATTCCCAAAGTACATTAATGGTCGAGGCCGGATCGGTAGCTGAGGCGATGGCGCCGAATACGATTCCGGTCGCCAGGGCGATCGAGAAGGAATGCGTTACGTTAAACATAACGAAATAAACCGAGATTCCCACCAGGAAGAATGCCAGGATGCCTTCCGACAGAAGGATCGCCGTCAGTTGCCGGCCGTATTTTTTCAATGTCGAAAAATGGATCTCGCTTCCGACCAGGAAACCGATAATTCCGAGGGCAAAATAGTTAAACGGACGCAAAGTCTCGATATCGCTCAGGGTTACCAAGCGGAAACCGCTTTCCCCGATGATAATACCCATCACGATGTAGCCTAAAACCTGGGGAATACTCAGGCGCTTGATAACCAGGGCGCTGAGGAGTCCCCCAAACACGCCGATGCCGAATATTAGTAAAATTCCCGGGCTCAAACTCATGATTGCCGGTCTCTTTCGATAATTGTTTTATACAGTTGATCTTTATCCCGGATTTGCAGCAATTCGTTCCGCACAGCTTCGTCCTTCAGGAGACGCGAAACGCGGGCCAGCGTTTTGATATATTGGGCGTGCTGGTCCCGGCCGGCAACGATCAAAACGATGATCCGGACCGGTTTCCCGTCCAGCGATTCATAATCGCTGATGTCGATGTCGCTGACGCCGAAAGCCATGTGGATTTCCTTCACCGAAGCCAGACGGACATGCGGGACCGAGATTGAAAGCCCGATACCGGTGCTCATTAGTTGTTCCCGTTTGAAGACGGCTTCTGCCAACTCGGTCCGGCTGCTTAGTCCCGGAATGTTGACACAGAGATCGATCATGCGGTTCAGCGCGCCATCTTTGGTATTTTGATGGAGAATCTCAACGCACTCCGGCTTGAGCAAACTGGCAATGGAAGGAGAACCCGGATCCTCCGATGGCAGACGCGGAGAAATCTTTTTGGAAACCCAGTTTTCGATGTCTGCTCGTTTGAAACGCCAGGACGTACCCAACTTGCCGCCGGGTAGTTCGCCTCGGCTTACCCAATCGTAGACAGTACGCTCCGAGACGCGCAAATAAGAAGCGACTTCTTCGAGAGTCATGATTTCATCCATAGATCACCTTTTTCCTCTTTCCAGCAACAACGGTTAAAAAACGCTATAATATAACACAGATTTCATATATATGCAACTAAATGCGGAATATATACTGATATCGCGGAGTTAACATGATATTAGCATCATTAGTCAAAATACAGCGGTGGATTGCGAAAAGAAGAATGGTTTGTTAGAGTCTGTGATATGCTATCTTTATGGCCTTCACGGAAATAACACAATTTCGTGAATGGAGGTTCGAGAGCGTTTTTCGAATCCTGTTGAGGAACTAACGGATAATTCGTAATTTAACCAACATGCACCAGAAATCGAAAATTATGATGGAATATCTACTTATATCGTGTTTGATCACCTTAATCCTGATTCTGTTTGTATCCTCCTGTGCAACGAGGCGCGATCTGTATTCCGGCGATCATTTTACCCTCACACGCGATCGGGTCACAGAAGGTGAATTTCAGGCCGTGGCCATATCTTCGCATGAAATTGTATCCGATTATCGCAGCTCATACAGGCGACCGACGCCGCGCCGAATCGATTTCAAATTCAGCATCAACGGTGATGATAACGAGAATTATCCGGGTGCCGATCACCATTTTTTATTGTACAGCGATGCTGCCCAAATCGTCACACCGCTGTACCGATTCGGTGCGCCGGACCCCGAATATGATTACCCGCCAATGGAAAAAACGGGGAATTTCCTGAACGAAGATACCGACTTATTGATTCGTCTGGATATGCGGCCGGTTCTGGCCGATATGAAGTCGAAAGGGCATTTCGAACTTTATACCGGACAGAAGATTAGCAATCAAGAATTCCGGGGTGTTTATGTGGCCGGTTCGGTCTGGCCGTTGAGCTGGGACTTCGCCAATTTGGCAAGTCAGGATCAGTTTCAACTGCAAGATCCCGACGGTGACGGTATTTTTGAAATCACCATCCGTTTTAAGAAATATCCGGAGCCGAATGAAAATAGTGTTGGCAAAAAAGTATGGAAACTCAGCCGGGATATCAGCGCCTACCCGGCCTATTCTTCGGATATTCAACTGAGTGATGCCCTCTACAATCTCTCGTTGGAGGAGCTGCTGGCCAATATTCGCGAAGACGGCGCCTTTATGGCCGGCGAAAAATGGCCGGGTGTCTGGACGCGGGATATCAGTTACAGCATTCTGCTGGCTCTGGCGCTGGTCGATCCGCAGGCCGCCCGGATCAGCCTGCGGGCCAAAGTAAAAAACGATCGGATTATCCAGGATACCGGGACCGGCGGTTCATGGCCGGTTTCGTCGGACCGGATGATCTGGGCCATGGCGGCCTGGGAAGTGTATGCCGTTACCGGCGACCGCGAGTGGCTGGAGTACGCCTATCGTGTGATACGCAACTCGGCCGGGGACGATCTTGTGAATGTCCGGAATTCCCGGACCGGGCTCATGTACGGCGAGTCCTCATTTCTCGATTGGCGCGAGCAGAGTTATCCGGCCTGGATGGACCCGAAAGACATCTATATGTCGCAGTGCCTGGGAACCAACGCAGTTCATTACGAAACGTACCGAATTCTGGCCAGGATGGCTGAAGTTCTGGGTGAAGATTCATTAGAATATGCCGAGATTGCCACGGGGATTAGGGAAGCGCTGAATGCCTTACTCTGGTTGCCCGATCGCAATTATTACGGACAGTGCCTGTACGGACGGCTATTTCCAACAGTTTCTATCAAACCTGAGACGCTCGGGGAAGCCCTCTGTATTCTGTTCGGGATAGCGGATGAAACCCGGAGCGCCGATATCATCGCGAATATGCCGGTGACACCCTTTGGTCCGACTTGCTTTTTTCCGCAGATATCGAACACACCGTCATATCATAATAACGGGATATGGCCTTTCGTTACGGCCTACTGGACCTGGGCGGCGGCCAAGAGCGGCAATGAAGCGGCCGTGCAGTACGGGATGGCAGCAATCTACCGAGCAGCCGGGCTGTTCCTGAGCAATTGCGAAAATATTCACGCCGGAACCGGCGATTTCATGGGCATGGAGATTAACTCCCCGCGGCAATTGTGGAGTGTGGCGGGTAACCTGGCTTTGGTATATCGCGTTCTTTTCGGAATGGAGTTTTCTCCGGAGGGATTGCGCTTGGCACCCTGCATCCCGAAAGTATACGGGGGCAGCCGGCGATTGCAGAATTTCCGCTACCGCAACGCCGAGTTGGACATCACGATCGATGGATTCGGACGCGAGATCAGGTCCGTCGAGTTAGATGGTAAGAAAATTCAAAACGCCTTCATCCCGGCCGATGTAGTGGGAAAACACAGCATTCTGATACGCATGGCGAATCGAAATTTTAGTCGTCATTCAATCAACTTGGTTGAAAATTCGTACGCGCCGAGGACGCCCGAAGTCAGTTTGCATGATGATCGGCTGGAGTGGTCCAAAATGGAAAATGACGATCATTATTGCGTCTATCGAAACGGCTTGAACATAGCAGAAACGCAAGAGAATTTTTTTACCGTTTCCGATAGCGGCTTTGGAGAATTTCAGGTGATGGCAGTGGATGCAGAGGGTCGCGAATCGTTTCTCAGCGAACCGGTTTGGCGTTTCGATCCGACCGAAATGACGATCATGGATGCTTCCGATCTGGATGCAAAATATAATTGGGAGTACGCCGGTTATTCCGGGAAGGGCTACATTTCCATCACGGAGTCCAAAAATAACGATTTATCTTACCGTGTTCCCATTAAGGAAGAGGGTGACTACGTGATCCGGTTTCGTTATGCCAACGGCGCCGGTCCGATTAATACGAGCAATAAATGTGCGATTCGCTCCCTTTTTATCGATGGAGACAGGGTCGGAGGGATCATTCTTCCCCAAAGGGGCATGGAGCGCTGGGATGACTGGGGCTTCAGCAACTACCTGCGCTGTCACCTGAATAGCGGTATTTTCGAATTTCGAATCAAATGGACTGATGCCGACCGCAACATGAACGGCGAGGAAAACCGAGCGTTAATCGATCGAATGGAAATCATCCGTTTGGCGGACAGGGACTGAAGGGCTTCGAATGAAACGGAAATCGATATTAATATTTTTTATCATGTTTTTTGCCACCGTGGATACACAGGCTTCGGAAGCAATATACGGCAACGTCTTCTCGCCGAATCGCAGAATCCAACTGGATTTCGATCTTTCGGATGGGACGGCAATTTACGCCGTCGCCTTTGACGGAAATGCCGTTATAAAACCTTCACGCCTTGGATTCCGGTTTGCGAATGCCGATCCGCTCGATCATGATTTCATCCTCCTGCAAAGCAGTCAAAGCAGCACGGACGCGACCTGGGAAAACGTCTGGGGCGAGACGAAGTGCATTCGTAATTATTACAACGAACTCTTCCTGGAACTTCAGGAAAACACCGAACCGGGACGAAAGATCAATCTGCGGTTCCGGATTTTTGACGACGGTGTCGGTTTTCGCTATGAGATGCCGGCCCAGGCCGGGGTGAATACTGTCCTGATTTCCGATGAAGAGACGCAGTTTAGGCTGACCGGGGATCATACGATCTGGTGGAATCCCGCGGATTTCGACAGTTACGAGCACCTCTATCGAAAAACTTTTTTAAGTGAAATTCAGGCGGTCAATACGCCGGTCACGATGAAAACGGAGCAGGGTTTGTTTCTCTCGATCCATGAGGCGGCGTTAATCGATTATGCCGGGATGACCCTCATGGCTGACAGTACGCAGCGATTCTGCCTGGAAGCCGACCTGGTACCCTGGCCGGATGGCGTGAAAGTCAGAACGAGAGTGCCTTTTCAAACCCCGTGGCGCACGATCCAGATTTCCGAAAGCGCCGGAGGATTGATCGAATCCAACCTGATCGTGAATCTCAACGAGCCGAATGTTCTCGACGATGTCTCGTGGATCGAACCGATGAAATACGTGGGCATCTGGTGGGGCATGCATATTGACAAGTACACCTGGGAGATGGGGCCGAAGCACGGTGCTACAACGGAAAACACCCGTCGATACATCGATTTTGCGAGTCGAAACAACATTCGCGGCCTGCTGGTTGAGGGCTGGAATCCGGGCTGGGAGACCTGGGGCCGCGACGGGTCCTATGATTTCTGCAAGGCCTATCCGGACTACGATCTCGAAGGGCTGGTGCAATACGCTCGACGGAAAGGCGTGGTCCTGATTGCCCATAACGAAACCGGCGCGAATGTCCCGGTTTACGAAGCCCGGATCGATAGCGCTTTTGCCCTTTACGAGCGGCTGGGCATTCATGCCGTTAAGAGCGGTTACGTCGGGGCGATCATTCCCGAAGGTCAACATCACCACGGGCAGTGGATGGTTAATCATTATCAAAGAGTGGTACAGAAGGCCGCCGAACATCACATCATGCTCGATGTGCATGAACCGATTAAGGACACCGGAATCCGACGCACGTACCCGAATATGATGACCCGTGAAGGGTTACGCGGCAACGAGTACAGCGCCTGGAGCGACGGCAATCCGCCAGAACATGAAACGATTTTGCCCTTTACGCGCGGGCTGGCCGGTCCGATCGACTATACGCCGGGCATCTTCGATCTGACCTTCGATGCGTATAAGCCCGACAATCGCGTTCATACGACACTGGCGAAACAATTGGCTCTTTACGTCGTAATCTACAGCCCGCTGCAGATGGCGGCGGATTTACCGGAGAACTATGAGAATCAGCCTGCCTTCGAATTTATCCGCGTAGTGCCGACTGATTGGGATACAACGATCGTTATCAACGGCGAAATCGGCGATTTTGTGACCATCGCCCGCAAGCACGGCGACAATTGGTACATCGGTGCGATAACCGATGAGAATCGCCGTGAATTCAGCATTCCTATGGATTTCCTTAAAAAAGGACACAAATACCGATTGAAGACTTTTGCCGATGGTAAGAATGCCGATTGGGAAACGAATCCCTGGCCCGTCTCTATAAAATCGAAAACCGTGACTTCCCGCAGTCAACTAAAAATCAATCTGGCGCCGGGCGGCGGATTTGCCGGGATTTTAGCACTAAAAAAGCAGGAGGCACTCTTCCCAAAGGTGCGGAGAAGAACTAAATCGCCGGATTATAACCATTCAAATTGAAAATGACTCCGGAGCCTCGTCGGCTGATTTTCAATCTGAATTTTCTCAATCTGCTTTATACGGCATTTGATGCAAACATGTAGCAATGGAACGGAAGGAAGCATTCATGACGTTGAATTATTTATGGCTGGTTCTGGGCGGAACGTTTATCGGGATGGCGGCTGCGTTCGCGGGATTGGGTGGCGGATTTCTGATGGTGCCCCTGTTGCTGGTGATGGGCTACACAGCCCAGAAAGCCGTGGGAACATCGTTTTTAGCCATCCTGGTGATCTCCGTGTCGGCCCTGATTGCGCATAATAAACTGGCGAATGTCGACTATAAAATCGGTCTTTTGCTGGGAATCGGAGGAGTCATCGGCGCCCAAATCGGGGCGCGCCTGCTCGAGTCCGTGCCATTATTGACATTCAAAAAAATCTTTGCCGTAATACTGCTCGGTTTGGCGTTCTATATGTTCTTTAAGAAGTAAGCCGGCAATCATCCGCCGCTGCGGTGGAAGAGTAAATCTTCATAGGCTCCCGATCGCCCCGTGTCGAGAATTTCGCGAACAATCGTTTCAATCTCCGCATTCATTCCCTTTAATCCGGCAATTTTATCCGGCATCGATGACAACGGCTCCTGCAATTGGGAAATCGAGTAGGCCGCATAACCGAAGGATGATTTCTGCCCCTTCCATTTGCAGCAAGTAATTGAGGTGCTCGAGGATGACGACAACCCGGTCGTTTTCATCGAGAATATCGCTGAACAGTTTGGGCGGGATGCGCACCGGTATCCGGTACTTACGGGCGATTGCCATGAAGTGCTCGTCCAGACGCTGATAGTACCCGCTTTTTGCCTGTCCCCAGGGATCGCCCGGGAAAAGAGTCGCGTATTTAGGAACATAGTCGGGGCGGTAGGATTTCATCTTTTCCAGGAAATAATCTCTCTGCCGGCCGTCTTTGAGTGTCAATCCGCCGAAGATGACGAAATCAACGCCAGCCTCGACGCCTTTCCGCAGGGATTCGTCGATTTTTTCCTCCGTATCGCTGACGCCGGGAATCACCGGCATCAGGGACATACTGGTGGCGATCCCTTCATTTTTGAAGTAGCGCAGCGTTTCCAGCCTTTCAGTGGCCGAGGCTACACCCGTCCCGTCAGGGACGGCACGCAAGGGATAGGATGTTATTTTTACCGATGTGTAATCCCTACCGGGATATTGGGAAAGGTCATCCGGGATTCTTTTTCGTTCTGATCGACGCAAAGCATGGAGTTTTCGGATCGTGCCAACAGGAATGGCAAGTCGGTAGAATACTCGTAAAAGTTTATAATAAATCAGGGTCAATTACATTTCCTGCGTCCCCCAATTTCCGGTCGAGAACGCACAAACTGGTCGCCATCAGCAAGGTGGATGGAAAAGCAGAACCAAGGCCCAGGGGCGAAATGGCTACCAGGAATATGATTCCCCCTAGGATCCCCAGCCGGTACCAGGGTTTTTTCAGGACGAGTAAACCGGCGACGACGATCTGCCCAACAGCAATCAAAGAAACAAAAAGTGCCGCATTCCGGCTGAAGGCCCCGTAGATGAAACTCCTGTAGAATGCCAGCATTGCCGTTGGTCCGAAGCCAATGACATAAGCCTGCGGATTTTTATAGACGGTGAGCAAATTGAAAATCCCGGCGGCCAGGAAAATCAGGCTCCAGATGATGCGGGTACTTTTAGGCCGGAGAAAGGCTAATACGATCAGTAATGCACTGACAACATTGGTAACGATAAATGGAACCAGGTATTGATTCATATTCACTCCTTTATGTACAGGCTTACTGAGGCAGGAAACCCTTACCGGGAAAATTAACCGGCAGCCAGCGGGTGCGGACGCGCGAAACGGATTTCTGGTCGCTTTCCCGAACGATATCGTGCAGAAACTCGCCCTTGCCTGTGGGAGCATAGGAACAGCGGATCGAATCGCCGTAGAAGGCTTCCGCCAGGTAGTTGATCTCTAATTCGGAAATTTGGTGCCGGCGATGGAAATCGGCATCGAAATTATTCAAGGCCCATTCGATATACTTGACGTTATTGACGTGCTGATTCGGATCGAGATCGCTGTAGCGCACGCTGAAACGGCAGGCTTCGGTACCCGCCTCTATTTGCGGGATTTTTTCGAAGGTCCGACCCGGGAAAGCCTGGACTGAGTGACGGGGACGATCGGCAGCATAATAGGTGGAAGTGGGTTCGATCCGGCGGGTCGCGAGGTTAATCACACTCCAGGAGGTCGATGCGCGGGCGATGATCTCTTCCTTTTCATTCAGAATATGAAAATCACGGTAACAAAAAAACGGGTCGCAGCCGGTCGGCCAGGTTTGGATTTGAACCGTGTCCTGCCAGTGCGGATGCTTATCGATTTGGATAATCTGCCGGGTAAGTACCCAGACGAGATTCCGACGCAGAAGTTCCTCGTACCCGAGTTCCATATGACGGGCGTGATGCCATGCCGATTCCTGCATAAACTGGCAGAGCACCGGTACCTGCAGTCTTCCGGCAATATCCACGGTGAATGAATAAACGGGGTACTCATCGATCCAAACTGATTTAAATGTTGTCAAATTTAAATTCTCCTTCACTGTTTGAAACCGTCCGGAACGGTGAAAAATTAGGAAGCAAAAGGCAGGAATGCCAGTTTTTCCTTGCTGGTTTACATGGGGGCCGTGCTGTTTTGATCGAATCGTAAATGGTTATCAATAAGAAAGACAGCCTTATGATGGTATGCGTACCGTCAGGCACGCCAGGTCGGTAAAATGCAAGCCAATCCAATCATCTCTCGTCCCGTCCGGGACGGAAGGTGTGAAGCTGCATGTTTTTCTACCGACGTGTAATCCCGGCCGGGATTGTGATCCCTATCAGCGGTTATGTATCGGACACGGAAGAGCGCCGAATGATTATGAATAGCGAGACCTGATCATTCATAACAAATTAGTATCTCATCTTACCGGCCCGGCGAAAAATCAGTCGTTGACCTCGAAACCGTATTCACCCAGCTGGCGCAGATCGTTGCGGTGAATTCCTTTCAACATATCCCGCGATTGCTGCACCAGCAACCGGATCTGCGCTACATAGTGGTTGCGTTCCTCGCGGGCTGCTTCGGCCTGTCGATGCAACTCCTTGAAGGCCGTATTTTGGGCTTCCGCGGCGTCCAGATTCGCTTTGCCGGTTTCCCAGTCCAGGGCCTTTAGCGGGGAAGCCTCACCTAACGCCGTGTGTTTGGCGTAAATCAGCCCGGCCAATCGAAACACATCCTCAACCTTAGTCGGAACAGATACCTTCGTCATGATATCTCCTCTTGTTTTATTTAACGCTAAACCAAATCTAAGGGCTTGATGTCTTTTTGTCAAGCAATAATTTGTAATATCCTTATTATGTAACACTTTTGCACTTCATTTGCCGGATTTAGTGATTTAAAAGGCCATTAAGGCACTAATTTCATCGGATTTCCCACTAAAACCGGAGATTTTATCTGAAATGATATAATATTTACTATCGAATATGGTTATTTTGGTAAGGAAAATATTATATTCAACACTAAAACTACTGCATTCAGTAGTAATACTACTTGTTTCAGGACTATAAGAACCAGTATTAGTAGCGAAAATATAATTCTTCTCACCAAGACGATGATCAATGGTATGGAATATTATATCTTTATTGGTAAAAAGACAGTTTATAGTTATGAAAAGGGCCTTTTTACTATTCAGAACATACCTTCCGGTTGTGAGGAGTCTCGTCCGGCTGATGAAATGATGCTTTCCGGTGATAAATATTGTATCATCAGTGCCCCGGAACTCAATCGGACTGCTGAATATAATTGGATCAATAGCATTTGAATAATATTTTATCGCCATGGAAAAATAAACCGGTTGCATTTAATGAAAAATCGGCCTATGCTTAACCAGAAAAAAAATAAAGGTGCGCCATGACCAAACGATTGGTAGCGATCCATTCCGGCGATCCTGGAAAAAATCCAGGAGACGAATTGGGCCGTACCGGGGAAAATCTATCAAAATATGGTAACCACCTAAAAGAAATCCGGTGAGTCAATGCAAAATAAAATATTCATAGTTTTCGTTATTATGGCTGCTTCGACGGTTGGCCTGTTTGCCGAAGAAGGCTTCCAATTACTGGCAACTATTCGGGGCGAATCCCCGGGCGATGCTTTCAGTGAAGTATGCGGTCTGGGTGATATCAACCAGGATGGTTATGATGACTTTGCGGTTGGTGCCTGGGAAGGTACGAATGGTGGTAATTATGTAAAAATCTATTTTGGTGGCAGTACTCTCGATACCCTTGCAGATTTGAGATTGACGGGTGGTTCCTATTTTGGCTGGTCAATGGATTCCGGTGATTTCAACGGTGATGGAATCCCTGATTTAATGGTAAGTGCTCCATATACCAATAATTTCACAGGGCAGGTTTGTATCTATTGGGGTGGTGAGAATATAGATGCAGAACCTGATATTGTAATAAATGGGACCCGCTGGAATGGATTTTTTGGTGAGGATGTGGCGAATGGAGGCGATGTCAACGGCGATGGCTATGAGGATTTTATAATAGGGGAAGGCACAAGATGGGAAACCTGTGGATATTTATATATCTTTTTTGGAGGTCCCGCTGTCGATGATATCTGGGACTATTGTATACAGGGAGCACCATTTGATCAAATCGGCCGTTCCTGCGATGGAATCGGAGACATCAATCAGGATGGTTATGATGATATTATTGTAGGCGGTCTTCCTCCTTCCGAAGTAAAAATTCAAAGAGTGTATATTGTTTACGGTAGTTCGATATTAAATGATAGTTCTATTATCGAAATAGTGGGAGATTCCACTGATGCTGGTTTTGGCCGATATGTTTCCGGAATTGGGGATATTGATAGTGATTCTATTCCTGATTTTTTAATATCATCAAAAACAACTGACCAAAACCATAATGGTATAATCAATATTTATTCGGGTAGTTCCAGTGAGCCGACTTATAGATTTATCGGATTCAATAAAAATGGCGGTATACAACCTGTCTGTTCAAATATTGATATAAATAAAGATAATATTAATGATTTGTTGGTAGGATATGGTGATGGGAATTCTCTGTATTCAGGTAGAATTTTGTGCTATCTTGGTAGCTCAAAATTCGATACCATTCCGGATTATGTACTTCAAGGAAATATTCAACACCAATATTTTGGCTTTTCGATATCTGAAATTGGAAATTTTAATGATGATTCTGATACGGAAATCATAGTCGGTCAACTTGGACGTTATTTTTATAACGATAGTCCATCGGAATTGACTTATGGAAAGGTTTTTATTTATTCTTTTGGAACCTTAACAAAAATTAAAGAAGAAATAAATCACCAAAATTTTTATCTGAAACAAAATTGTCCCAATCCTTTTAATGCCAATACGATGATTGAATTTGCACTTGATAAAGCGGGTAATGTAGAGTTGTCTGTTTGGGATATTGGCGGCAGGTTGGTGCGCACGTTGGAAAGGAGCTATTTGCCTTCCGGGAAACTGCGCTACCGGTTCGAGGCACAGAATCTGCCATCCGGCATCTATCTCCTTCGTCTGTGTTTTGACGGGAAAATCCTGCAACGTAAGATGGTCTGTTTGAAGTGATACCGGGATAAATAATGAGAATCGCCGACAAAGACAATTCAATCGAGGTTGCTTATGAAATATAAAATATCTTTAATCGCTGCGATGCTGGGGACTCTGTTACCGACAACAACCACATATTCCAAAGCCCCTTTGAATTTGCAGAAGATAGCGACGATCCACGGCTATGCTCCAGGGGATAATTTCGGGTATCCGGTCAAGGATGTTGGGGATGTCAATAACGACGGTTATTCCGATCTGGCCATTGGATACGGACGTTATCCGGATTGCCCCGACACGAGTAGAGTGAATTGTCACCGAATCGATATTTACTATGGCGGGGCGACACTGGATACGATCCCGGATGTAACCTTTTGGAACGCAGTGAATATATGGGGAAATATGGATCTAAACGGTGATGGCCACACTGATCTCGTTGCATATTATACCAGTTTTTTTGACTTCGGAACGATCAAAGTGTTTCTAGGATCGGAAAGCGGTCCGGATACGATCGCGGATTTGAGCCGGTCAGGAGAGGGATTTTATCATCAGTTTGGCCGGGAAATAGCCAACGGGGATATTAATGCCGATGGGTACGATGATTTAGTCGTCGCCGCTCCCTTCGATGATATAGCGGCTTATGGAAGAGTGTATGTGTTTTTCGGAGGAAATCCACCGGATCTCGAACCGGATTGGTATTATCAGAGTGAGGAGGAATTTGCCTCCTATGGCGAATCAGTCGTGTGTGGCGATATGAATGCGGATGGGTATGCTGATTTTGCGGTCGGCGCCCCATTTAACCTTGCGGAAAAGCCTGGCAGGATTTATCTCTATTCCGGCGGTGATACTTTGTCTACCGCGCCGGTATATGTATACGAGGGTCCCAACCCTGGTTCCTATCTCGGTCAGAAAATGGAATACGTGTCTGACTGGAATGATTCTAAATATGGCATGGTCTTAACTGGTTGGATTTATACAGAAAATTATTTGAATGGTGTTCTTAAAATAAATGGATCGCATGAATTTGACAGTCTACATTCGGAAATAATCTGTAATACGTATAATCCTTATGATCAATATTTTTTTTACGGCTTTCTGCAAGGATTTATTAATGAAGATGAAAAAAAAGATATTGCGATAGGAGCAAATAATGAGGATTTATATTTTTACTTTGGATATAACGATTTTTCTAAACCTGATACGATATTAAATAATAAATTGGGGCTAGGAATAACAATAGATTTAAATAGCGACGGGATAGATGAGGTTATTGGCAGGCATTCTATCAACTTAGATTCCTCTCAAACTTATATGATAGAAAACTCTATTGATATATACTCAAGCAAACCATTTCCAGTGAGTAGTATTAATAATATAAATAATTCAAATAAAAAAATCATTTTTAGATTAGAACCTAACTTTCCAAATCCTTTTAATAATAGTACAAATATACAATTCTATCTTCCTCTATCTGATAAAATAAAAATATCTGTTTATGACGTATTAGGGCAGGAAGTTGTATTGTTGACGAATTCAGCTTACCCTTCCGGCATCCACTCTTTAAGATGGGATGCGGAGGAATTATCATCTGGAATATATTTTATTAGAATGAGCGTAGATGACAATAGGATCTCCAAAATACGAAAAACAGTTTTGCTGAAATGAAATCAGGTCAATTGCATGGAGAAGAAAAATTTGCATTGAACCGGGGATAGGTGACAGAATGACCTACTTATATCATCAGACTCAAGGATAGGGAAGTCAATGAAAGCAGAAAAAAGTAATTACAAAACTTCGGTAACAGGTGGAATGATATTACCGGTAGTTATTTTTATGTATGGAGTGCTTTTGGCCGAAGAGGGTTTCTATCTGCTGGGAACCATGACCGGGAAAGGAGAGAATGACTGTTACTATCACGTAGCCGGTGTCGGGGACGTAAACGGCGATGGATATGACGATGCAATGGTGGGAGCATCGGCGGGGAATTATGCGCATTTGTTCCTTGGTTCCACCGATTTTGATACAATACCGGATGTGGTTTTCAGACCGACGGTGCAGGGCGCAACTTACGGCACAACGATTTGTGGGGATGACTGGAACGGTGACGGTTACAACGATATTGCCATTGGGGAGCCCCACTGGTGTGTTGGTGACTACCCGAATGCTATTCTGGAAGCCGGGAAAGTTTGGGTTTATTTCGGTGGTTCTCAGATTGATACAATTCCGGATCTGGAACTAGTGGTTGGCAACATGGAGGATTTTACTGGCTGGTATTACCGCTTTGGTAAATCCGTTGCGAGCGGTGGTGATGTCAACGGGGATGGCTATCATGATTTGATTGTCGGCGCTCCGCATGATGATTATGATGCGCATGGGCGGGTCTATATCTACTTCGGTGGTCCCCATATGGATGAAGAATATGATGTGCTTCTGGAAGGGGAAGGTTGGGGGGATATGTTTGGTTGTTCGCTTGATATTGCCGGCGATATTAATCAAGACGGTTACGACGACCTGCTTATCGGAGCATCGCAGGATTTAAAGCAGGAAGATGGACAGGCATATCTGGTTTATGGTGGCGAAGAAATTTCATTGACCAATTCGGTTCTCTTTGAAGGAGATAGTACTAAAGTTTTTGGATCATTTGGACGAGTAGTGGCTGGATTGGGTGATATTAACGGCGATAATATAGATGATTTTGGAATCATGGGGCTTGATTATATCTATATTGCTTATGGACCAAATTTAACTATATATAAAAAAACGACTGACGATATATGGGGTTCTTTCAACTTCCTGCATGGTGGATTTGATTTAAATCAAGATGAATTTAATGATTTTTTAATTGGAGTCGGAAACCGAGCAGAGCAATATAAAGGCATGATTATTGGTTTTATGGGTAACGATCCTTTTAATATGATACCGGATTTAGAAATTTCAGGCAAGATTATTAATGGCTACTTCGGTTATGAAATTTGTCGTTTAGGTGATGTAAACAATGATGATAAAAATGATTTTATTGTAGGCGAGGAATTATCAGGTAAAGGAAAGGCTTACATCTTTACCTATGGTGAAACAAGTGAGATAAGTAAAGAGACACAAAATAGTATTAATAAATCATTTAAAATAACTCAAAACTATCCGAATCCGTTTAATGTCTCAACCACTATTGAATTCACTATCGATAAACCGGGAGATGTTATTCTGTCAGTTTATGACATCAGAGGCAATCTGGTATCTATTCTGGAAAACAATCGATTATCTCCGGGAAATTATCGATATCTATTCAATGCTGAAAACTTATCTGCGGGGATTTATTTCTATCGCTTGAATCACGATGGGGATATCATGACGCGGAAGATGGTTTATTTGAAATAAAACATAGATATCGGCTTAGAAACTGTGAGGTCATGAAAACCAAATTATTCTTACTGATGGTCATTATCTTTAGTGTGATAACAAACCTGTTCGCGGAAATGGGCTTCCACCTGTTAACGACGATCAGCGGCGAGAACCCGGGCGATCAGTTCTGTACGGTCAAGAACGTCGGCGATGTCAATGGGGACGGCTATAACGATCTACTGGTCGGGGCCGCCGAAAGCAGTTATGCCAAACTATATTTGGGTGGCGCCGATTTCGATACGATTGCCGATCTGGATTTGCGTATCCCGAACGATCTTGAATATTTTGGCCAGACTTTGGCTTGCGGTGATCTGAATGGAGACGGCTATTCGGATTTTGCCATCGGTGCGCCGTTCTATGATTTTAATTACCGTTGCGGTAAAATATTCGTCTATTTTGGCGGTGCGGATGTGGACTCCATTCCGGATATCGAAATAGAGGGTTATGGATACTGGGCTGGAATGGGTAACCACATTGTTAGCGATTGTGATGTCAACGGGGACGGATACGATGATTTACTTACTTGTTCCGGACTTGAGTTCAGGAAAACTTATATATACTACGGAGGCGTCAATATGGATAATGTTCCGGATGTGTGTCTGGCTGGGGATGATTCGGTAATATCACGAATACAGGCGCCGGCCGGTCTGGGGGATGTCGATAGCGATGGATATGATGATTTTATGGTGACGGCAATACGTCCGCTTGAGCCCCCTTATGAGGACCTTAAACGAATTGGGAATTACCTGGTTTATGGTGGGGATACAATCAGTCTTGATCATTCGGTTTTATTCGCGGACGATTCAACATTTGGTGATGAAATAAATAGATCCGGCATAGGCGACCTAAATGCGGATGGGTATGCTGATTTCTATATCGGATACAGTGAATATATCATTTTCTACTCAGGATTAAAATTATCGTCAATGTATCAAGTAGAGAGGATAAATGGAGAAGGGCATTTTATTAGTTTTACAAATGAGAGTTTTAATATTAACGATGACAATTATAACGATTTCATTTATACCTACTATAGCACAGAAACGGATTTTTATGGAAATTTGGTGCTTTTTTGTGAGAACAGTCTCTTAGGTTCAATATCTGATTATGAAATTTCCCAAGGACCCAATGGAATTGGATTCGGGAAATCATGCTCTTTTTTAGGAGATATTAATAACGACGGAAAACCTGACATTGCTGTTGGTTCCCAAGGAGGTGCTGGGAAAGTCTATATCTATTCTTTTGGAGAGTTTACGGATAACATTGAATTGAATCAACCAGAAAACCCGGAGCAATTTTCGTTTGTAAAAGCTTATCCTAATCCGTTCAATTCCTCCGCGACAATTGAATATAACTTGCCATTACAGGCATCTGTAATGATTACGATTTGCGACTTATGCGGCAAGGAGGTGGCAAGATTGGATGATGGTATAAGGCCAAAGGGTGCTACCCGTGTACACTTTGAAGGGGATCGTTTGAGTAGCGGTATTTACTTCTGCCGCTTGGGGATTAATCATAGTTATAATGAAACAATTAAAATCTTATTGCTGAAATAAACGAAAAATGAAAGAGGAGGTAGATTATGAAAAAAGAATGTCTTAGTGAAGTAGTATTGGTTTCAGCATTCATATTTTTATGGTTCGGAAATAATTCATTTGGACAAATTAAAAGAATACAGTCATTTTCAGAAAAAAGCCTTATGAGCAGCGTAGTTACCGAAAAGGACGGTATTGAATACTGTCAGCTATCGTATAACTCATTACCAGCTATGGAAAAGATTGGAGAGCCTGAATTACCGGTCAAGTATCTTCGGTTGTTGATTTCATCTGAGGAATCCGTTTCAGGCATTACCGTGAATAATAAGTCACAAAAAATACCAATTGATCAAAGAATACATCTTTTTAGGCGTACCAAACTACATCAGACGATTTAAGTAATGTTAATTTCGATAAACCGGATAAATCTATCTATACTTCTGAAAATCCTTTTCCCCAGGAGACTGTGGAATTGATAAATGATGGTTATTTCGATGGGAGTCATATTATTACATTGGCGATTTACCCAGTGACTTATTATCCGGCCTTGAGTTATATCGAATTAAATTCGACTGTGGAATTCGAAATAAAGTTTAAGTCCAATAACAGGATTCAAAAAACCGTTAAAAATAGATCCGAAAAAAATCAGGAGATATATGATATGATTCTAAAGGATCTAGTTGATAATCCAGAGGATATTTCGATCTATCAGGAGAGACCGATTGTTGGTAAGATCATTCAAACCAAGACTGATCCCATATCTTTTTATGACTATGTTATAATAACGAGTGATGCGCTTAAACCCTATTTTGAGACCTTCATTAGTTGGAAAACACGAAAAGGTCTGGATATAGGTGTTGTAACCACGAGTGAGATATATTCAAATTATCCGGGAGGTGACCAAATTACAGGTCGCGGAATAGCTGATAATTCTGGAAGTATTCGGCAATATTTATCTGATGCTTACTATAGCGGTACGGTTTGGGTACTTATCGGTGGGGATGATGATATCGTTCCGGTTAGAAAGGGGAATACATATATTTATGGCCAGCCTGGGTATGATGAAGTAAACAGTACCAGCTACTGGCTTAATCCTGCTACTGACCTTTATTATGCCGATTACGATGGAGATTGGAATATCGATACTATAACGCCAATTGTTTATGGCGAAATGGATCGAGGTACTGATGACGATGATGCTCCAGATTACTATCCGGAAGTCTGGATTGGACGTTTACCGTGTAATTGTGAGCAAGATATTTCAAACTGGACTGAAAAAATTCTAGTATATGAACAGAATCCGGGAAGGGGAGATACATCATACTTAACGAATTCATTCTGGATTGAAGGGGCTGAAATTAGTAGTAATCTAAATACTACAAAGACTTATTATCCGTCCTCTATTTATCACACTCTCTGGCTAAAATCAACATATCACGATGGTTCCGAAGTCGTTGCAAAAATGGATGATGATTATGGTATCCTAAACTGGTATTGTCATGGCTCCCCCAATTCATTTCGTACTAGACCTGATGCCGATACGCATAAAAGAGTATTTACCTACGATAGTTATTGTACGTATGACTCGTGTAGTGATGAATCTGGTGATGGACTTGATGCTATGGTAAATAATGATAAATATTCTATTGTTTATTCAATATGTTGTTCCGTCGGAGCTTATGATTATACAATTGGTAATTGTCCTGGTAGATCAATGGTTGAGGGTTTTACATTAATGTATGAACAAAATTGTGGACCTGCAATATTAGCCAATACCAGAGCGGGATGGATGGGTTCTTCAGAGTATTTACACAGATCATGGTGTAGTTTAATTAAAAAAGGAACTATTTATTCTGATAGTACTGCATATTTACATCTGGGCATTGCTGAGGCGATATCAAAAGCCAGAAATCATTCAGGAGGATATTATCATTTTCTTAACTATTCCCACAATCTTTTCGGTTGCCCGGAGACCAGAATCTGGACACAAATTCCTTCAACATTTTCCAGCGTGTCGATTACCGATAACGTCACCAGCATATATGTGAATGCCGGTGAATCCGGCTGTGATATTTGCGCGAGTAGCGGTAATGACGGCGCAGGATATCATTGGATAGAATCGGATGCATCCAGTTATACCTTTAACACAGATGTGCGTCCGCTTTATATCACCGTTACAAAACACAATTACATCCCTTACACCGCCGTAACTGGGGGTACCTTCACTACGGACGAGACCTGGTTTGGGAATTTGCATATACTTGGTGCAGTGAATTTCACGGGGAGCGGTTCATTGACCATTTTGCCGGGGGCACATGTGCTGATGGACGATTATTACAGCATTCGATTTTACGACAGTACGCAACTGACAGCCGAAGGTACTGAGGCTGATTCGATTCTCTTTACATCCACGACCGGCACATCCGCGCAATCCTGGAACAGGATCTATTTAAGGGGCGATGATAACAGCCTTAAGTATTGTGAGGTCGAATACAGTGACTGGGGTATCCATACTTATGGCTATCCTTCGTCAGGCAATGTAGTTGAAAACTGTTATGTTCATGATAACGATCAGGGAATTCGTGTTGAATATAGCGGATTCTATATCGGGGACTGCGAGGTACACGATAATCGTCATAATGTCGTAGTTATCAATGACGCTCAAGTAGATATAGAAGGTACGAAAATATATGATGGTGGTCGGGATGGGATTTACAGCGAAGGTAGTAATGCAGTTAATCTTTATGGCAATGTAATCGAGGATAACGGTAGTGGGGGTACTTCTACCCGCAACGGAATTTATGCAGGGAATAACGATGTATTCAATATAGGGATTACCGGTTATTATAACACTGGAAAAAACACAATTCGCAATAATTATAGTGACGAAGTTTATGCCCAGAGCACTATCTCAGGTGTTCAGCTGTTTCAGAATTCCGTACATGATGACGACGGTTATGAAGTGTATAATGCCAGCGGGACCACGATTTATGCCCAGGTCAATTGGTGGGGAGATACGCCTCCGAATTCCGCTCAATTTTACGGCAACGTGACATACATAGATTATTGGGAATCAGAACCCGGTTGGGAAGGGCAGACTTCCTCCGGCGAGCTGGGTAAAACGGTGGCGGTTTCATCCGGTTTTGGTAGTCCGAGAGAAAAGATTGATTATCTGAAGAACCTGATTTCAGGAGAATTCCAGACTGCTCGCGGGGATTCGGCGTTCACAGCATTATTCTCCATGTTAAGATCGGATTATGTTGACAATCAATATCGGGAACGGGATGATTTTTATGGCTACCTGTCCGATTTATATAGGTCACATAAAGATTATGCTGTAGGGAAACGCGCCCTACAGTATATGATTGTCTGGAAAATGCTGGCTGGAGAAAACAAGATGGCCATTGAATTATCCCAAAAAGCATTAGGTTGCACGGATGAACCTGGCCGAATGGGAGTGATGAAGAACCTGGTGAACCTGTATACTTATACCGATCAGTTCGATGAAGCTGCCAGGATTCTAAACCAGTATCGGGAACAGTACAGGAAAGACGAGGCCGGCATCGAATTTTTAACCGTTTCGCTGGCGGATAAAAAGGAGATGTACGAGCAGGAGAAAGCACTGGGCAGGGAGACAACTCCCCCTGAAGAGCCGTTTTCATCTCTGGTTTCGGATAAATTCCAGTTGTATAAGGCCTATCCCAATCCATTCAATCCCAGGACGGCCATATCGTTCAATTTGCCGGAAGAGACTCGCATCGAGATTGTGGTCTACGACCTGGTGGGCAGGGAAATCTGGAAATCGGCGAAGACGAACTATGCCGCCGGTAGTCATTCAGTAATCTGGAATGGTACCGACCGGGCAGGCAGACCGGTCGGCACCGGTATGTATATCGTAAAGTTGAATTCCAATAAGTATTCCGCAACTCAAAAAGTGTTGTTGATGAAATAGTATCTGAAAGACACCCGGCAGGTTGGGTTGTTACCATACCTGCCGGGTGTTGTGCAATATAAAGGAAACGAATCTTGCGGCGTTTTGAAACCTTCGCAAGGATTTACTGGTGCTACTTTTTCTCGACCGGGTAACGGATGATCGTCTGGTACTTCTTCGGATTGCCCATAAAAAACATACCGGGACCTTTGAGATATTCCTCCTCGTGGGCGCCCGCGACTTTGTAGCCGTTTTCATCGATAAAATTCTTTAAAATATCGACTGTTTTACCCTCGGCATCGTAGGCTCCGATATGCAGGATTTCGGCGGTGGGTCCGTATTTCCAGGTCACGATCTTCGCTTCGGGTTTTTCGGTTGCCATTTCCGGCAAATCCTGAACCGGGACATTCAATGGTACACCGAAGATTCCGATCCACTCATCGGCCGGAGTGTCGAAAGACATCGGCCAGCGCGCCCGCGGCGCTTTTGCCTTCAAGTCACGGTGCGTTCGTTTCATTTTGTAAAAGGTCTGATATAGTCTTTTAAAAGATATTTTAGCGGTCGTTTCAGGCGCGCCCTGCATAGTGACTTCCAGCATTGGCTGATCGGGAATGTCGTTGATTTGCGGATTGCGGAGATGCTGATACGCGCTCAGGTTATGACCGCAATTGAAGAGGCTTAGTGGGGCCGCAAAAAGGATTAGCATAAACAAGAATGGATAAACGTTTTTCATCATTCCTCCCATCGGTTTGGATTGAAAATTCATTACAATTTCATTTTATAATTTCATATCTCAACCAGATCAAACCTTCCGGCAACTGCTCGATGTGAACCAATTTCAGAGTTATTGCCGATCCAAACGCCGCCGGTTGGGCAGTGCGAAAGAACGAACGGTTGCTATCGCCGCCTACCAGGACGGGGTGGATCAGGACGCTGATCTCATCGACCAGACCGGCTTCGAGGAGCGCACCGTTTAAGGTTCCGCCGCTCTCCACCCGCACATTTTGCACAGCATATTTTTCGTTCAACAGGTTCAATGCAGCCGCCAGATCGACCCGATCGTCACCGGCGATATGGAATTCGATCCCATTTTGGCGAAGTTCATCCAGGTAGGATTGAGGTGTTTTCCGCGAGCACAGGATGATGACCTTGCGCCAGTAAGGCAGTTTTTTGAGCGTCTTCCAATCGTGCAGGCGGCCGCGACTGTCGACAATCACCATCAGCGGTCGCGAATCACCCGGCATCTCCGCAAGGGCTTCGCTTTCCGCGATTTCCACCGCTTCCTCGGCGAACATCACCAATCCCTGCAGAATCGTATCGCAGCCGGTCATGGTCGCCTCTTCCTGCCAGTGCGCGGCCAGTTCGTAAAATTTGCCCATTTCCGGGATGAATCCCTCAGTCTGTCCGTCCAGACTTGTCGCATCGTAGAGAATTACTTTTGGCTTCATTTTGTCTCCGATTTTAAATTCCGTTTCATTATCATTGTTGTTTCAAATGGAATTTAATACGGGCCATTGACAACAGTATGTCAGCAGTGTTTGTGGAAAGTGATAATTACGCGTACATGACGGTGATTTCCTGCAAAATTTTGCCCATCCGTTCTCTGAATTGGGGCGGAGATAGAACTTCGACGGTGGTGCCATAGGCGAGTATCCAGGGGATGAATGAGTCGAAGGCAGGAACCAGGTAACTGAGGATGATCCTGTCGCCGTCATCAGTCTGGTCCAGTAATCCGTAAGGGTGATTTTGCCGTAGATAGTTCGCAACCTGTTTGTCGGCGCGAATCTGCACCTCCAGAGCATTCTCGAACGACTCGGATTGATGCAGGTACTCGCGCGCCGAGAAATTGCCGCGGGCAACAAACAGTTCGTCTTTTGGGTGGAGGGATTGAATCCGGTCCGTCCGAAAATCGCGGTATTCCCGGCGCAGGCGGCAGAAAGCGAACAGGTGCCAGGCCGACCCATAATAGATCAGCGAGATGGGCTCGATGTCCCGCCGGGTTAGTTGATCTTTGTGGATGGCGTGATATTCGATTTCCAGGACGTTTCGTTTGATAATGGCATTCTGGATCGCGGCGAGAACATCGTCACAGTATTCATCCGGAATTTTACGTGACTGAATATCAAGGTAGATCGTATCATCGAGATGGCTGAAGTAATCGCGGGTTTGCTGCGGCAGCACAGCCAGGATTTTAGCAAGGGCGGATTCGATGGATTTTTCCAGCGACCGGTCAGTGAGTTTCTCGACGAATTTACCGCCCAGATATAGCGCGGACATTTCCTGCTCGGTGAACATAATTGGCGGCAGGCGGTAGCCGTCCATCAGGGCGTACCCCAAACCCGCTTCGGCGATCAGGGGTAAACCGGCGCTGTCCAGAATCTTTAAATCTCGATAAATGGTGCGCAGGCTGACCTCGAAATGCTCAGCCATATCCTGCGCGCGAATCAGACGGCGGCTCTGCAGCAGAACGATGATTCCGAGAAGACGCTCGATCTTTTTCATCATAGTAAATAGAATTTAAACAAAAGAAGGGACTAAATCCCGCACTTTGATATTGTTGCGAAATAGACGATTTCGCCCGTTTGAACTGGTTAATATTCAAAAATATTTTTAACCAATACTTAAATATATTAGATTTATGGAGTATCTTGACAGTGAGGAGTATTAAAAAATAGGAGAATTGATCAGTGAAGAAAATTGTCCTGGCTATAATGATAGGAATGATGATGTTTTCATGCGCGAAAAAGCAAGCGAATCCATTCTTAGGAGAATACGGAACACCGTTCGAAACTCCGCCTTTCGATAAAATTAAAATCGAGCATTACATGCCGGCCTTTGAAGAGGGCATAAGGCAGGAAAAGGCCGATATCGATGCGATTGTCAACAACCCGGATGAACCCACCTTCGGGAATACCATCGAAGCCCTGGAACAGGCGGGTGAATTATTGACCCGCGTCAATCATACTTTCGGCAATCTAAACGACGCCAACACCTCGGACGAGATGCAGGCCATCGCCCAGCAGGTTGCTCCGCTACTTTCCAAACAAAGCGATGACATTCTACTCAATGTTCAGCTTTTCGGACGGATCAAATCCATCTGGTTAAAAAAGGACGAGCTGGGACTGGATCCCGAGCAATTGAAAGTGCTGGACGAATATTACAAGGATTTCGTGCGCGGCGGCGCCGATCTGAATGATGAAGACAAAGCCGAACTCCGTGCGATCAACGAGAAACTGGCTGTCCTGACTTTGAAATTCGGGGAGAACGTTCTGAAGGAAACCAATAATTTTGAGCTGGTCATCGACAATGAAGAAGACCTTTCCGGACTGACCGAAAGCGTCATCGCCAGCGGAGCCGAAGCCGCGAAGGAACAGGGCTACGAGGACAAATGGGTTTATACCCTGGACAAACCGAGCCTGATCCCTTTCATTCAGTATTCGGATAGGCGGGAACTGCGCGAAAAACTGTTCAAAGCCTATATTCAGCGCGGCGACAATAATAACGAATTTGATAATAAAGACAATCTGAAGGAGATTGCCGCTTTACGAGTGCGCCGGGCGAATCTGCTGGGCTACGCGACCCATGCCGATTTTATGCTCGAACCGCGCATGGCCAGGAATCCTCAAAACGTCTATGATTTTCTGAATAAACTATGGACTCCTGCCTTGGTAAAAGCCAAAGGAGAAGCCAAAGCCCTGCAGGCCATGATTGACCGGGAAGGCCAAGATTTCAAACTGCAGCCGTGGGATTGGTGGTATTACAGCGAGAAATTGCGTAAAGAGAGGTACGATCTGGACGATGAAGCTCTGCGTCCCTACTTCAATCTCGAGAATGTTCTTCAGGGCGCCTTTACGCTGGCCAATAAACTCTATGGAATCACCTTTGAAGAGCGGCACGACATCCCGGTTTACCATGAAGATGTGCGTGTCTGGGAGGTGAAAGAGGCGGATGGTTCCCACATTGGGATTCTCTATACCGATTATTTTCCACGCGCCAGCAAGCGCGGCGGCGCCTGGATGGATGTTTTCCGCAAACAGTCGGCCATCGGCGGCAAGAAGATCACCCCGATCGCGTACAATGTCGGCAATTTTTCCAAACCGACCGACGATACGCCTTCCCTGTTAAACTGGGATGAAGTGACGACACTGTTTCATGAATTCGGGCACGCACTGCATGGCCTCCTTTCCGATTGCACTTATCCTAAGTTGTCCGGAACCAGTGTGGCGTGGGATTTCGTGGAACTGCCTTCCCAGTTCATGGAGAATTTCGCCGGCGAACCGGAAATGCTGAAGATGTATGCGCTGCATTACCAGACCGGCGAACCCATCCCGGACGAATTAATTGAAAAACTGAAGAACTCAAGCCTGTTCAATAAAGGTTTCGAGACGGTTGAATTTCTGGCGGCCTGTTACCTGGATATGGACTGGCATACATTGAAAACCACAGAAGAACAAGATGCGATCCAGTTTGAGGACCAGTCGATGGCCGCTATCGGATTGATTCCGGAAATCATTGTGCGTTATCGCAGCCCCTATTTCCGGCACATATTTGCGGGAGGCTATTCGGCCGGGTATTATAGCTATATCTGGGCGGAGGTTCTGGATTCGGATGCTTTTCAGGCGTTCAAAGAGACCAGCCTGTTCGACCGCGAGACCGCCAATCGATTCAGGAAATATATCCTCTCGGCGGGTGGCACCGATGATCCCATGGAGATGTACAAACGCTTCCGCGGCAGAGAGCCGGAAATCGGCCCGCTTCTGCAGAAACGGGGCTTGAATTGATCCTCTTCCGGGATTCAGGCGACTTTAGGCCTTTTAGGAGAGCCCGATTATCCGGGCTCTCCTGCATTTTGCGCTGACCATCCGGGATAGAATTGTATTGCATAGAATGAATATTTTTCTACCTTATACAATTAATTAGATCGACATGGGGCTGTAATCCGATTTGAATAGGGAATAACGGGAATTGATATCAAGAAAGACGAAATACGCTATTATTGCGCTCGTCCGTCTGGCGAAGGAATTCCAGAAGGGTCCGATCCTGATCCGGGATATAGCCGGGGAGGAGAACATTCCCAAGAAATTTCTAGAATCCATTCTGAGGGATCTGAAAAATGCGGGAATTCTGAGCAGTAAGAAGGGCAAGGGGGGCGGATATTACCTGAAGCAGGATCCCGATAATGTGAATCTGGCTACGATCATGCGTCTCTTCGATGGTCCGATCGCTTTTATTCCTTGCGTGACCTACGTGTATTATGAACCTTGCGAGGAA
The DNA here is from genome assembly GCA_964589175.1 of uncultured bacterium. Taxonomy (GTDB): domain Bacteria; phylum Fidelibacterota; class UBA2242; order UBA2242; family UBA2242; genus CAZPRY01. Next base: position 11,896 of record CAZPRY010000013.1, on the reverse strand, counting down.
TGCAAAGACGAACGCACCTGCGGGATTCGCAGCGTATTCCAGGAAGTACGCGATGAGACCGTAAAATTGCTTAAAGCCGCGACGTTATCCGATATTCTGCGTCGTGAGACCGAATTGGCGGCGCAGCTGCAATAAAATTTTTTGAGCATAGTATACAATTACAGTAGACAATATAGAAAATATCGTTTATATTTAAAGCGTGCATTCGCTGAATCATCAGCTGCTGGAGGAATTATGAGAAATCACAATCTAACTCACGGCCAACCAAAATACCGTAAACCTGCTCATCTTGGCTTCCTTACTCTCCTGAGTTGTCTTACAATCATGGCGTTAAATCCTGCTCAGGCTCAATTCAGTATCAACACGGAAATCAGACCCAGAGCCGAGTACCGCGATGGCTATAAAAGCCTGTCCACTGAAAACTCAACGGCAGCAATCTTTGTCAGCCAGCGTTCGCGATTGACCCTCAACTTTCAACAGGATCGCTTGCGCAGTTCGTTCTCTATCCAGGATGTACGCGTCTGGGGAGATGAGACGCTTTATAGTTCAACTGGGATGACCGGCGATAATGCCAGCATCGATGTTCATGAAGCCTGGTTACAACTGGATTTTCTGAAATGCAGCTCGGTCAAAATTGGCCGGCAGGAGTTGAAATACGACGATCAACGCTTGCTGGCTGCCCGGAACTGGAATCAGAATTCCGTAACCTATGATGCATTCTTATACCGCCTGCAGCGGCCGGACTGGCTATTGGATCTGGTTTTTTCGTTGAACAATGACAAAGAGAATACTTTCGGGAACGCTTATAACAGCGGGAAGATGAAAACGCTGAATTTTGTATATCTGCAAAAAAAGATAAGACCGGAATTGACGCTTTCGGCTATAGCTTTAGGGACCGGCTTCACGCCCGACAATCGCTCGGAAATCATCTACATGCGCGGCACCTACGGCGCTACGCTGCGGTATAATCGCAAAAATATGTCCATGTCGGGAGCCGGCTACTATCAGAACGGTAAGAATCGCAGCGGGCAGCCGGTCTCGGCCTATTTCTTCTCGATGGATTTCATGCAGAAAATGGATCCGTTCGTGCTTGGCGGAGGGTTGAATTATCTGTCGGGTCAGGACGGACTCAGGTCTGACGCAGATTACCAGAATACCGATCACCTGTTCGATATTCTCTATGGAACACGTCACACTTTTTTCGGTTCAATGGATTATTTCAGCAATGTGCCGGCCAGTACCCGTAACGGCGGATTGATCGATCTGTTCCTTAATAGTGAATACAAATTTGGCAAACATAAAGTATGCCTGGACTATCACCTCTTTTCACTTCAAAACCAGGTTCTCGATCCGACCTACGAGGGCAGCCGCGTGAAAACGCTGGATATGGTTTTAGGGTCGGAGTTTGATTCGAGTCTCGATCTGACCCTGATGAAAGGCGTCCTGTTGCAGATAGGGTACTCCGTGATGTTTCCCTCCGAATCATTGGAGATTATCGGGGGCTTGACACCCGGCGAGAGCGATTTCTGTCACTGGGGATGGGCCATGCTGACCTTCAAGCAGACCCTTTTCGACAGCAGTAAAAAATAACGTTCCGGGACAATGCAGACGTTAAACGTCAAATAGTTCGACGATAAGGAGCAAGAACATGATAACATTATATGAAAAACATTCGTTGTCGCTGCTGCGAGTTGTTTTGGTTATGATTATCGTAGTCGGACTGTTCGTTCTGCCGTCATGCGCTAAAAAGAGCGGTGAGGCCGGAGGGCAATCCGCTGGAAATGAACTGAAGGGAACCATCACAATTTCGGGTGCTTTTGCACTATACCCGATGACGGTCAAATGGTCGGAGGAATTTCGCAAACTGTATCCGGATGTACGCATTGATATATCGGCGGGCGGCGCCGGCAAGGGTATGGCCGATGCGCTGTCGGGCACAGTCGATCTGGGCATGTTCTCGCGGGCGATCATGCAGGAGGAGATCAACCAGGGGGTCTGGTGGGTGGCCGTGACGAAAGATGCCGTCCTGGCGACGATCAGCGCCCAGAACCCGGTCCTGGAAGAGCTGCGGACAAAGGGTTTGAAACGCGCGCAGTTCGTGGACATTTATATTAACGGCACTTCAAGCACCTGGGGTGAGGTCGCCGGCTGTGCCGACAAGCATGAAATCAACGTCTATACCCGTTCGGATGCCTGCGGAGCGGCCGGTACCTGGGCGCTTTATCTGGGCGGCAGCCAGGAAGATTTGAAGGGCATCGGGATCTTCGGAGATCCCGGCCTGGCCGAGGCCGTAAAGAAAGATCCCTACGGAATCGGTTTCAACAATACGATTTATATTTATAGTTCCCGGACGAATTTGAAATACAACGGGCTTGAGGTCATCCCGATTGACATCAACGAAAACGGGAAAATCGACGACGACGAGAATTTCTATGACCAGATGCAGCAGGTTATGGATGCGATTGCCCGGGGGATTTATCCTTCACCACCGGCCCGGGAATTGTATCTGGTTTCCAAAGGCAAACCGGAAAATCCCTGTGTGCTGGCGTTTCTGAAATGGATTCTTAGCGAAGGCCAGAAATATGTCTCAGTGGCCGGTTATGTTCCCCTGGATCAGGAAGTAATCAAATCTGAAACGGCGAAGCTTCAATAGGTCACAACCGGATGCCTGTTTCGAAACGCAAGATCATCGATACTATTTCGCATGGCTGGATGCTGGTCAGCCTGACGGTCGTGCTGCTGATCCCGTTCATGATCGGTCTCGGGCTGGTGCTCAAATCACTTCCGATTTTACAGCAGGAGAATTTACTGCGTCTGCTGGTCGATTCCGACTGGCATCCGATGAAAGGAAAATTCGGATTCCTGCCGTTCATTCTCAGTTCCGTTTATGTTACGTTGCTCTCTTTTCTCATCGCCGCACCCATTTGCTTGTTGTCGGCAATTTATCTGACACAATACGCCCGGGGCTGGCTGCTGCAGGTGATGCATCCGGTGATCGATGTTCTGGCAGGCATTCCTTCGGTTATTTACGGTGTCTGGGGCATTTTGGTAATCGTGCCGTTTGTGGGAAATTTCATCGCGCCGCTTTTCGGAACCGTCAGTAGCGGATATTCGCTCCTTTCCGGGGCGATTGTGCTGGCGGTGATGTCGATACCCTTCATCCTGAACCTGCTGATTGAAGTCTTCAATTCCATGCCGGTGGAATTGAAGGAAGCGTCCCTTTCGCTGGGCGCGACCCACTGGGAGACGATCAAATACATCCTGGTCAGGGAGGGATTCTCCGGGATCGTGGCCGCCATCGGGTTGGGCATCTCGAAAGCCCTCGGCGAAACGATTGCCGTGCTCATGGTGGTCGGCAATGTGGTCCAGATCCCGAAGAACGTCCTGCAGGCGGGTTACCCGCTTCCGGCACTTATTGCGAACAATTACGGCGAAATGATGTCGATCCCGATGTACGATTCCGCCCTGATGCTGGCGGCCCTGATCCTTTTCGTAATTGTCCTGATATTTAATGTTTTTGCGCGCTTGGTGATCAAACACGGAGGCTCACGCAGGTGAAACGACGGAAGAAAATCGAAGAGCAGTTTTTCAAGGGTTTGATGGCGGCTTCGACCTACATCATCATGATCACGTTGCTCTACCTGATATATGTGATTTTCAAACAGGGTTTCAGGGCTTTGACCTGGGAGATCGTGTCGCAAGTACCGAAGGGCGGTTACTATTTCGGAGAAGAGGGCGGAATCCTGAATGCGATTGTGGGTTCGTTTTATATCGCTTTCGGTGCGACGATATTAGCCCTCCTGATCGGCCTCCCCGTCGCTCTTTTTATGAATGTATTTCTGACCCGCCATCAGAGTGCGTTGAATAACATCCGCTTCTTCCTGGATGTACTCTGGGGCGTACCGTCCATCATCTATGGCGCTTTCGGTTTTGCCCTGATGCTTTTCCTGGGCCTGCGGGCGTCCCTGCTGGCAGGAATTATTACCGTTACGCTTTTGATCGTGCCGATCATGATCCGGTCGATGGATGAGGTCCTGCGCATGGTACCGGGCGGGTTGCTGGAAGCATCTTATGCACTGGGTTCCACGCGCACGGAAATCTCGTTTAAGGTCTTTTGCCGCCAGACCCTGCCCGGAATGATTACGGCGATCCTGCTGGCTTTCGGCCGCGGCATCGGGGATACGGCATCGGTGCTGTTCACCGCCGGCTATACGGATTATATCCCCGAATCGATCATGCAACCGGCCGCCACCCTGCCGCTGGCCATTTTTTTTCAGCTTTCATCGCCGATTCCAAAGGTCCAGGAGCGGGCCTACGCCTCTGCCCTGGTACTCACGCTCATCATTCTGTTCATCAGTATTCTGGCTCGCGTTCTTTCCTCAAAATATAAGGAGCATGTCATCAAATGACCGATTCGATCTTACGTGTCCAAAATTTAAACGTTACCCATGCCAGTACACCGATCTTGAGGAATGTGAACATCGAAATTCCGCGGAATAAAGTTACCGTCATCCTGGGTCCCTCGGGTTGCGGCAAGACGACCCTTTTAAAGTGCATGAACCGCTTGATCGAACTTTACAACGGTCTTGATATCAGCGGGTCGATTTACCTGGATGAAAAAGAAATTCTCAACAGTAAAAATGACCTGACTTCAATCCGGCAAAAAATGGGATTGCTCTCCCAGCGGCCCTACCCGCTGCCGATGTCGATTTATAACAACATTGCCTATGGGCTCAAGATTCAGGGCGGGCTGAACAAGAGTGAAATTGCCGACAAAGTCAGCCATTATTTGAAAATTGTCGGCTTGTGGGATGAGGTCAAGGACCGCCTGAAATCACCCGCCTCGCGGCTCTCGATCGGGCAGCAGCAGCGGCTTTGCTTGGCGCGCGGTCTGGCGGTAAATCCCGAAATCATTCTCGCTGACGAACCCACTTCAGCCCTGGACCCGATTTCCAGCACCAAAATCGAAGAGCAGTTCCTGGAACTGAAAAAAGAATACACGATCATCGTCGTGACGCATATTCTGCGGCAGGCCCGGCGTTTGGCCGATCATGTCATCTTCATGTATCTGGGTGAAGTAATCGAGCAGGGCACACCCGAGGAAGTTTTCGATAATCCGCAGAGTCCGACGACCAGGCAGTATTTGAAAGTCGGTCACTAGAAAAAAGCGACTCTTTTCGAAACCTGATACGCCTCCGGGCCGGGGATATACTTGAATTTCACCCCGGCCCATTTGTTTTATTCCAAAGTTGAATTATATTTGCCATATAGTGCGGCGAAACCAAAAAGGGAGTGTAGAATAATGAAACGATCCGCTTTACTTTTGATCCTATTGACAATCAGCCCATTGCTTGCTCAGAATCTGCAGATTAATTACGATTTCGGTGAGGGACGCAAATTCTTTACGTCAACACTGGAAATGTACAAACCGGACGATTGGGGTGCGACGTTCTGGTTTGTGGATATGGACTACAACACGACCGGTAATAGAAGCGTTTCTCTGACCTACTGGGAGATCGCCCGTTATATTAAAATCCCCAAACTGGGTAAGCTTTCCGCAACGGTTCAGTACAATGACGGTTACGCGCCGTGGGGCTCGCTGGGCCAGGTCTGGCTGGGCGGGGTCAGTCATCCGCTCAATCTCGGGTTCATTACGCTTCCGGTTGATCTGCTCTACCGTTCCATGTACGGCTCCGATTCCCCCGATTTTCAGGTGACGGTCGTATTTTTCAAATCTTTCCTGAATGATAAACTGACCTTGACGGGTTTTGTGGATGTCTGGACACAGGATAAAGCTGCCGAAGACGGGAAGAATATCGTGTTCTTAACGGAACCGCAGCTCTGGTACAATGTCTGGCAGAACCTGCACCTCGGCGGCGAAATCGAATTTTCGTACCATTTTTTACCCAGCGACAAATTTGAGATCATGCCGACGCTGGGAATGAAGTGGAATTTTTAATTTGCTGAAAAACAAACCTTACGAAGGTTCTGACAGTCTGGTCGAAATACTATATGTCGGTAGAGCCCTCGCAAGGTTGTTCAGTCTCACTACAATGTTCCACGCCGCTGTTGATTTATAAATCTTATTCGTGTCATTCGTGCCCCGGAAGGGGTCTCTGTTGATACAATTCGTGGTTTAGCTGTTACTCTTCCAGTTCCCTGAATTCGCCCATAATCTTCGTAAAAATAAAGATAACGATCATACCCAGCAGCGTATGCGCGGCCAGTGTATACCAGACATATTCGGGGTGGCCGAGATTGCGGAAATAACCGTAGAGCGGGGTGTAGATCACGCCGCTGAACGCCCCGATGCCCGTCGCCAGGAAATTGCAGCCCATGTAGAGGCCGGCCTTTTCCTTGGGGGCAATCCAGGTGATGTACTCCTGGATGCGCGGCGAGGATACCATCTCGCCGATAGCAAAAATGACCATACCCAGGATGACGATTGCAGGTGCAGTGATATTGGCGATGCCGATCACGACATAACCGATCGACATTACGAGAAGACCGAACAGGAAAGTTTGCATACCGCGGAACTTCTCGGCGACTTTGGAGACGAACAGCTGCAGGATCATGATGATCCAGCCGGTATGCGCGATAGTCTCGCCCATCAGACGGCGGACACCGTCGACGTCGTGCGAGAGGAAACTGGCGACCTTGAGGCCCAGGATGCTCCTGATGTTCAGGAACAGTCGGGCGGTGTCCAGGCTGCGGTCGATATAGATGGCGGCCAGGTTGAAGAAAGCCCAGAAAGGAATCCAGAAGAAGAGTCCCAGCAGCAACAGGAACAGGGCGAATTTAAAATCGGAGAGAGCCACGAAAATGTCCCGGAATTTCTGCTTCAGAGTGATGTTGGTCAGTTCCCTCGGCGGTTCTTTGTAGAACAGGATCGTGATCAAGAGCATAACGCCGATGGAAATAGCTGCGGCTAAAAAGGCGTAATTCCAGGAAATGGCGCGCAGGCGGCCGGCAATGATCGGACCGAAAGAAGCGCCGATGTTTACCATCATGTAAAAGATGCCAAACCCGAGGGTCTTATTGGAGCTGTCCGAGACGGCCCGGACGGTGCCCGAAACCAGCGGCTTGAAAATACCCGCTGCCAGCCCGATACTCAACATCGTCAGGGCGATCCCTGAAAAAGACCTGGTAAGGATCAACAGCAGGATCGAGGGCAGGTAGGCCAGGTAGGAGACAATTAACACTTTCTTAAAGCCGAAGCGATCGGCGAACGTCCCGGAGATGAGCGGGATCGTGTAGGAAAACAACAGGAAAATGGTTTGGACGATGCCTAACTGACCTTTGCTGTATCCCAGGTATTCCATGTAAATACCGAATCCGAAGTAGATGCCGTAATAGGCGAAGCGTTCAAGGATTTCGATGGTATTGGCGACCCAGAAGACGCGCGGGAAAGGGGTTCTCGTTTTCATGACTACCTCATATTTGCATTATAGAAAATCGGTCCGACCGCTGGACATACGTTAAGAGAAAGCGCTCTTTAAAGCAAGTTTTCTCCGATGAAAGGTTATTCATGCGGGTAGAGAAGCAATCTCCTCATTTCGAAGGAATCCTGCGTCAATTTCTGATTTGAATCTATGGCCGGAATCTGGATTTCAGAATTGGCTGCAATTCATGGTAAGGTAGGAGCAGTTCGATTGTCCCGTAGACGTAGGGTGCAATCTCGTAGGGATTATAAACGAAATGCAAACCGTCATTTTGGATGGAGAAATTGCTGTTCAGCGTGAACTGGTCGTTTTCGAACCAGTACCCGCTGCCCGATAGGAGCGAGTCGGTTTCGATTTTGAATTGAATGCGAAATAGCTTCCCTGCAATCGCGGTTAATTGCTGTTGATAATCACGAATAAATAGCTCGTCCAACCCGATCCGTTGAGCGGTGCGGCGATTATAATTGATGAGCTTTGTAGTCGTATTGCCGTGGGCGCCGCCCAGAAAGGAATATTCCAGACTTGAAAGGCTTAGCGTACGGGGCGAGTTTTGGAGAACCGCAATCTTGCGAATTACCGACCAGCCTGTCGCGTATTCCGGACCGGATTCGGTGAAGTCGCGGTAATCCTGAATGTACGATTGCATCACCTCTTCGGGCGAGAAGAGCAGGCTGTCGCCGTACACGTTTTTGCACAAGCGCTTTTGAATAAACGTCTTCAGAGTATCGATGATGACCGCCTGATCGGCGGCTGTGAACTCGGGATATTCGAAGCGGATCGAGGCGCAATTGTAGGATGTGGAATCGCAGTCGCCGGAATCCTGTGAAATTGTGCGGGCTTCGTAACTTAACGTGTCCGTTGCCAATTCCGGTGTTCCTTCCACTCCCTGCGCATTTCTTCGCCCGCAGGAGACGATAAGCAGCAGAAGACAAACTACAATGCAAAATATTTTAGGATTCATGTGCCACCTTTTTTGGGTAAAGATCAGTATTCCGAGTGATAAATTGAGAGGAAAATTTGTGAATAGCAAGTGATCCGTAGATGAAGAACAGCCTTTCGCCGTCAGGTTTGAGAACCCGACGTAACGATTAGCGCTTATGTTGGGAGGCTACTCCCGACACATGAGTTCTTCTGCTACTTCAGCAGGATACATTTCCTGACGCAAACGGAATTACCCGCAGAAATCCGGTACAGGTAGATGCCGCTCTGATAATCCGAAGCGTCCCAGCTCACCTGGTAGTATCCGGGTCTATGCTGCGCGTCCGTCAAAGTTTTCAGCCAGCGGCCGGAGACGTCGAAAATTTCGATTTTCACCTGTCCCGCCATGTGGATTTTATACTCGATCGTCGTTGCCGGATTAAAGGGATTGGGATAATTTTGCCTTAGCTCAACCTGCAGCGGCAGTTTCGACTTATCATCGTGCAGGCCGGAGATGATGCCGCCGTCGATCGTTCGGTAGATCGCTTTTTGGGATAGGAGCCAACCATGGGTGGGGGAGATGAAGATTATATCCGATCCCGGATTTCCAGCACTTTTACCCAATCCCGGGATTGATTTCTCCTGCCAGGTCTTGCCGGAATCGGTCGAGAAAAAGAGACATTCGTCTCCGATGAGCCAGACGCATGCGGCGTCATCGGGGGAGAATTCGATATCGAAGTGCGAGTAAGGACTGCCATCACCCGTGTTCCTCCAGGTTTCGCCGCCATCGATTGTGCGTTTCAGCCCCTTCCAGTCCGTAATGATGCCGATTTTCTTGTTATAGAATTTGAGTGTCAGGATTTGGCTGGTGCCCCGGTACCCGGTCTTCCACCAAAAGTCACCGCCGTCCGCAGTCTTGAAAAGCGAGTACTTGGGTGTTGCGGGACTGAAGTAACCGGTATATTTGTCGATAAAATCCACTTTACGCCAGAGGTTGTCGGACGTGCCGCCGAAGGCCGAATCGTTTACCGAACTCCAACCTCGACCATCATCATCTGTTTGCAGGATGATAGCCGTACCTCTCGTATCGCCGATGCAGTCCCCCATGCCAACGCCGGTGGTTAAATCGAACATCTCGATATAATTGATTTTCTTCGTAAGGGTAGTATCGATAAACTGATCGCTCCAGTCATTGCCGCCGTCGATTGTTCTATAGATACCATCGCTGCAAATCCAGATGTGGTTGCTGTCGACTATTTCGATATCATAACCAATGGCCGGTGCGAATATCTCCCGCCAGTGCTCTCCGCCGTCGGTGGTGGCTAAAATCATGGCCCGGTTTCTCAGCGAGTCAAAGAGAGAGACTGCGGCTGTATTTTCATCACAGGCATCGATGGCATAGGCGTGTGTGATATTATCCGGGAGACAGAACTGCTCGACCCAACCTGCAGACAGCGCTGCAGATCGTACCAGGATCACGATTAAAAAGACGAGTTTAAGATTATTGTTTGCTTTTGGCTTGTTCATTTCTGCTCCGATAATTCGGTACGAATTTCGACCGGATATACAGCGACAGATTCTTTCAATAAACCGGCAGGCAAGCCCGGGTGAGTACATTCCGAGTAAGTGAATAATAGAGAAATATTTTCAATTTCGCAAGGCCGTGGTCGGAAGCCAACGAAAAGCGGGAAACGGGGGCACTGAATTATCTTGCGTACGGAAGTAAATTATCTAACGCTTGTTCGAGGGCTATCTAGCGTAGCATAAAAGACTGAAGTAAGCAGGATCGCGCAGATATCTGCGTATAACGACACAGCGGAATCAATCGGCGGAGTTTACCGTGCGCCCTGCATTAACACTTGATAAATGCTTTATTTATGATTAAAATGCTGTCAAATGAACGGAAAACCATCAATCGGATGTAATTGTTTATTTATGGAGAGACTTGTTTCTGATAGAGAAACCTGTTTTGATGGCAAATGTGTCGGATAAACATATCTTAGGTCGTAATATTAAAAAATGTTATAAAATGGATAGAAAGATCGAATATGGAAACTTTTAGTGAATGCATGATAGAATATAAAAAACAAATGGAAAAAGGTACAATTATCAAAGCTTATCAAGGACTGATGGAATATATAATGGAATTGAAAACAGAGTTGAAAAATAGATACCCTGAATATTTTGTATCTGGTAGTATTTATTATGGTTATATGGATATGACCTATTTTTCATTTACCCCTAAATCAATAATTGATAAACAACTTAAAATTGCTATTGTATTTATTCATGAGAAATTACGATTTGAAGTATGGTTAGCGGGATATAATAGGAAGGTACAAGCACAGTATTGGAAGTTGTTTTCAGAAAGTGAGTGGAATAAATACAGTATTCCTCATACAATAAAAGGTACGGACTCAATTGTAGAACACATATTAGTTGATAAACCAGATTTCAATGATTTAAACAGGATAACCGATCAAATACAAAGAGGGGTAATGGGATTTATAAAGGATATTGATGGATTTTTATCAGAACACTAATGCTACCAGACTAATAATAGAATAAGCGATGTTTTTATTTTCTAATAGGAAGAAAACCCTTAACCATCCGCTACTTTTCTCTCACTACGGGCTTATATTCTGTAGCGGTAAATTGCCTCAGCGGAGGCAGGCCCTCAGCGGAGGCAGGCCTTTGCTTACCCATGAAAGTGCCGGTTTTGATACGGATTAGGGGCATATCGATTATGTCCGGTGTTTGCCTCCGGGAGGAAGCGCTTAACCCGGGAACGAGGTGAAAGCGCCGCACGAAAAGTAGTACCGGCAGCTGCTTGCGCAGGCCTTCCGCGTCTTGCGCGGAGGTTTCGATCTTTTGCGGATGACTGCCGCGCGTTTGCGAAAGCCTGCCACGCGTTTGCGGGGACTTGCCATGCTTTTACGAAGAATTTCCAGGGATTTGCGAATGATCGCCGCGCTTTTGCGAGGAGCAGTTGGAAGTTTGCACAAGATCGCCACGCTCTTGCGAAAGCCTGCGGGTCTTTTGCGTTGACCGGCAAGAGTTTGCGAAAGCCTGCGGGCCTTTTGCGTTGATTAGCGACGATTTACGCAGAAGTAAGCGGAATTTAAGCATGGAGAAAAAATTCGAGTTTTGAGCACTTTACAGCATTTTTATCCGACAACAGAAACATTATCCGGGTTGGATAATATTCCAATTGATTTTCTTAAATCTTATGCTTAATATTGAATTAACAATGATTTGTAAAGAATCCATCGGAAATTTTATACGACAGAAAAAGCTGTCTATAAACAGTTATACGAGTCGTTCATGCATATGTTATGTGTATAAATGGAAAATATAAACATTTATGTATATCCTATCAATTTGGCAGTATAACAACAATGAATATACACAACCGTCATACAATATAGAGAAAATATTATGGATCTGTAAATCAAAAAAATGGAAATCAGCAATATGACAAAACTCTTAACAGTCGGCGTGATTGGAAAATCACTAAAAGAAAACGAAAAACGAGT
>CAZPRY010000012.1:0-94991 GCA_964589175.1 uncultured bacterium | reverse complement strand
CATTTTTACCCTCTAATATACGCCTTGGTACGCATTTGGGGGATGAACCATATTTATACCGTCCAACATATTTATGAGCATCTCTGATAACTGTTAATAAACAGTTATTTCTGTGGCATGCAATTTCAGTTGATCTCTTTGCAAATCATTGTTAATCCAATCTTAAGCATAAGATTTGAGCAAGTCAATCGGAATATTATCCGGGTTGGATAAAGGTTCTTTGTCTGATAAAATTAGAAACTGTTACTCCATATTATTCTTTATCCAATTGCATTCTGAAACAGTTATATTTATCGGTTTTTTCCCATTTTCAGCCCCAAAATCGCAGATCCGGGGACGGCTCCGCACCGTGAGTCCCATCCGACAATATGAGTAGATGGTTCTCATGGCTATGTCCTGAACTGCCCCCCTGCGGAAATGCCGTCGGATGACTTTACCTATATTTAAAACCGTTGTCAACAGGAAATTCAAGGAAAGCTGGGAGAACCGCAGTAATGGAGTATTGGAGAATTGAAGTACGGAAGTGTTGCCTCATAGAGACCCCCGATGTGAAAGTATTGAAGAAAATCATTTTCGAGTTCACTTCCTAAACTTCATGCCCGTTTACCAGCCCATTACTTCCCGGTAAAACGGCAGGAGTTCCGCAACCATTTTCTGATGCTCCGCCTGGCTCGGATGAGAGGAGCAGCCATCGATATAGGTATTTGGAAAATTGAAAAGATAAATCTCCCTCCACCCAGACCGACGATTTCGACGAAGCGCCGGATATGTCCGATTGCCGAAGCCTGTTCATTTCGGTTTTTTACCGTGATTTTGCGAAATATTGCACTTCCAGGTACGGGATTAAATTGCCTTCCTGCACGATGACTCTGGTATCTTTCTTACCGATCTTGACCGGCGCTGCGACTGCCTTATACTCCATGCTCGGCCAATAGGATACTTCGGCTTTGACGACAAATTCACCCGCCCTGACCGGTTTTCCGGTGCTATCTTTCAAATCCCAGACATAGACGTGATGTCCGAGATCGATGCTGGCGCCGGTCACACCGTCGACATCCTTGAAATCGGACGACTTGCTCCATCTCGGCAGATTGATCTGTTTTTCTTTGGCAAAACCGCTGAAGCCTGAAACGTAAACAGTCTTAACGAAATTACCGGACTTATCCTCAATCCAGACCGCCGTCTGCGGCGCCAGTTCGTCTCGAAAACCCAGGGTAAAATCAATCGCCACAAACGGCTTTTTGTATTCATCGGGATTGAAATGCTCAACCGAAGGAGCCATGCTGGCAAAGGCCAATTCGACGGCCCCGGTTTCGGAATAGTTCTTGATGACATCAATCCAGGCAGTCGTCGCTTTCTTTTGATAAGCATACCCCAGCCAGAAGATGGCTTCCGCTTTGATCTCATCGGTGGTGCTACTGGCACGCACCCTTTCGAGATCCTGGATGGCCTGATCCATTTTGCTTATAAAAAACGGCATCATCACTCCGATTCGTCCCCGAATCAATAAGGCTTCGGGATTATCGGGTGCTACCTCGACCATTTTTTCGGCCAGTTTAACCAAATCAAAGACCTGATTTGTCCGAAAGGTAGTATCGTCATAAATCCGGGAATCGTAACCGACTGAGGCAATCTGGGTAGTCGCCGTATTGAGTAGCAGGTAGGCCTGGACGTCAGTGGAATCCAGTGCAATACTTTTTTTCGAAGCTTTAATTGCTTTCTCATATTCACCAAGATCCAGATAGGCCTGACCTAATTTCAGATAAAGAGCTGCATCATTGGGATTCTGCTTGACAGTCTCCTCGAGTGATTGAATCTCGACTGGCGGGGTAATTTCCGTGGGCTTTACTTCAGCGGCTTTCGGTAGACTGGCTTTGGCAATACTCTGTTGAGCGCTTTCAGCCAGGGCTGTGTTGGGCAGCAGTGCAATAACTTTCTCCCAGGCTGCGACGGCATCTTCGGTTTCATTACGCTTGAAATACCCTTCACCCAAAAAATTCTGGGCTCTGGCAAGCAAATCGACGGGTACTTTTTCGGGCGTGCTCTGCTGCATTTTCACGATGAACTCAAGATCCTCGATGCCCCCATCCAATTTATTCAAAAACGATGGTACTTTAACGCCCATCAGTCCGCGGTTCAGACGAACGACCGGATTGTTCGCATCCAATGAAACGGCTTTATCAAGCATCTCGAAAGAGACCCCGATCAATTTGCCGGCCAGCAGAAAATTTGAGGTCGCACCGGCTTGCATCCCCCGATACAGACCAAGATAAGAATAAGCCACAGCGTCGTTGGGAAATTGTTCAACTGCTGATTCCATGACTTGCGCGGCATTCTTAAAATCGCCCGCTTGATTGAAATCGTTTGCCTTCTTGAGATACTCATCAAGACTCTGACCAACAACCAACTGACCAAAACAAAAAATCAAGACGGCAATGATTATTTTTGTAATTGCTTTCATTTTCTATCCCCCTCAAACGATTAATAGTCGATAATGAATGCTATGGCCAAAATCTAGCATATTCCACTAAAAATTAATTGATGCAGGTTACAGAAATCAGCCGGAAAAAGACTGTATTCGTCAGAAACTCAAATCAATCGTATTTTAAAAACACGTATCGTTCCAGCGGAGTTCTTTGATGAACTCGGAAACCTTGGTCGAAGCGTTGATTTCCAGCAATTCGATTCCGGCGATTTCGGCGAAGTCGCGGATATGCTCGGCCGTCAGGGCTTGGCTGAATCCCGTGTGGTGCGCGCCGCCGGCCAGAATCCAACTCTGCGCGGCAATTTCGAGATCGGGTTTGGGAACCCACAGCACCCGCGCAACCGGCAGCTTCGGCAGGTCTTCATCCGGCCGGACGACATCCACTTCATTGAGGATCATGCGGAAACGATTGCCCAGATCGATGAGCGACACATTCAGCGCCGGTCCGGTAGGAACGTTGAACACCAGGCGCGGCGGATCGTTTTTCCCGCCGATGGACAACGGGTGAATTTCGAGACGTGCTTTGTCGGCGGCGATAGATTCACAGACTTCCAGCATGTGGGCGCCGAGCACTTTCATCCCCGAAGGATCGAGATGATAGGTGTAATCCTCCATGAAAGACGTGCCGCCAGGTAAACCGGTCGCCATCACTTTCATGGCCCGGACAAGCGCTGCGGTTTTCCAGTCGCCCTCGGCGCCGAATCCATAGCCGTCCGCCATCAGGCGCTGAACAGCCAGTCCGGGCAGCTGCTTCAACCCGTGCAGATCTTCGAAAGTCGTCGTGAACCCGGTGAAATTGCCCTGTTCTAAAAACTGGCGCAATCCCAGTTCGATACGGGCGGCTTCCCGTAAATCGGCATAGCGGCGGCCGCCTTTCAGCGCTTCCTGGGCAACGCTATAATTCTTTCCGTATTCGGCAATCAGGTCATCGATCGCTTTGTCAGAAACAGCATTCACGACCTTGACCAGGTCGCCAAGGCCGTAACCATTGACCGAATAGCCCAGGCGGAACTGGGCTTCGATCTTGTCGCCCTCGGTAACCGCAACTTCGCGCATATTATCGCCAAAGCGGGCGATTTTGCCGTGTTGCGAATCGTGCCAGGCCGCCGCGGCGCGCATCCAGGTCGCCAGTTTGTCGAGGACCTTCTCATCCTTCCAATAGCCGACGACGACTTTGCGGGATTTGCGCAGGCGCGTACAGATAAATCCGAATTCCCGGCCGCCATGAGCCGACTGGTTCAGGTTCATGAAATCCATGTCGATTTCCGACCAGGGAATATCGCGATTGAATTGCGTATGCAGATGCACGAACGGCTTCTGCAGCGCTTTCAATCCGGCGATCCACATCTTGGCCGGTGAAAAGGTGTGCATCCAGGTGATCAGGCCGATACACGTCTTCGAATGGTTGGCGTCCAGCATCAGATCGTAAACGGAATCCGGGCTCGTGAGGACCGGTTTGAAGACAACCTTGACTGGAATAATGGAAGATTCGGATAGCGATTTGGCGATTTCCCCGGAATGCCCGGCGACCTGCCTCAGGGTTTCATCACCGTAGAGATGCTGGCTGCCGGTGACGAACCAGACTTCGAGATTCTCGTATGCTTTCAATTTTTTTATTCCTCTGATGGATGTTTCGGCTTTTGCCCGTAGTACGCATCGGGTCCGTGTTTGCGCGAATAATGCTTCTTCAGGATATATTGCGGTAATTCCTCGACGTTTTCATTCAATAAAATTGTATTCAGAGCCATTTTGGCCACACGTTCCAGAATGAGACTGTTTTTGACTGCATCCATGGGTTCACTTCCCCATGTAAATGGCCCATGACCGGCGACCAGCACGGCAGGCATATCATTCGGATTCAAATCCGAAAAATGTTCGACGATCACCTGTCCCGTGTACCACTCGTAATTCTCTTTGAGCTCTTCTTCGGACACGAAGCGCGTCACCGGAATTGCGCCGTTAAAATGATCGGCGTGAGTCGTACCATAGCAGGGAATCTTCCGGCAGGCCTGGGCAAAAACCGTGGCATATTCACTGTGCGTATGCGCGATACCGCCGATTTCCTTGAATTCTCTGTATAAGGAAAGATGGGTTGGAGTATCCGACGACGGACGCCATTTGCCGTCTATCATTTGGCCGTCCAGATCGACCGTAACCATATCCGCGATGCTCATTTTCGCGTAATCGACGCCGCTGGGCTTGATGACGACCAAACCCTCGGCCCGGTTGATACCACTGACATTGCCCCAGGTCAATGTGACCAATCCGGACTTAGCCAGTTCAAGATTGGCCTTCAGGACTTCGGCCTTCAGATACTCTAGCATTGGCGCTCCTCTCGGATCCTGTCCCGAATATTCAGCAGGTCTTTCATGACGTTGTACATTTTCCCTGACCAATTTGCGATACCGAATCCATCGTGCAATTGCTTATAGAGAGCGTAGAGTTCTCTATAGACGCCGTGATTCAGGGCGATCGGATGGTATACTTTATCCGAACCGGTCATCGCCTGCTGGGCTTCGGCGATGTCTGCAAATCCACTGCTCTCTTTCCCGGCTGCTACCGCCGCAAAAATCGCAGCGCCTAAAGCGGGCGTCTGCTCACTCCTCGAAACCTTCATCGGTCGTTCGGTGATATCGGCGTAAATCTGCATAAGCAGTGGATTCTTATCCGCCAATCCGCCGCAGTTTACAACCTCGTGGATCGGTACTCCGTGCTCTTCGATTCTATCGATAATCGCCAGGGCGCCAAAGGCGGTGGCTTCGACCAGGGCCCGGTAGATCTCATGGGCCTGGGTATGCAATGTCTGACCAAGGATTAAACCGCTGAGCCGGACATCCACGAGAATCGTACGGTTGCCGTTGTTCCAGTCGAGCGCCAGCAAACCGCTTTCGCCGGGTTTCAATTTGGCGGCTTCAATCTCAAGCTTTCTGAATTTCTCTGCCCGGGTTTTCCCGTAAGATTCGGGGACGAGGTTGTTTACAAACCAAAGAAAGATATCTCCGACAGCCGATTGTCCCGCTTCGATACCGTAATAGCCGCCGATCACAGAACCGTCGACAATGCCGCAAACGCCGGGAATATCATCCAGTTTGGCATCATTCGGCCAGAGCATAATATCGCAGGTGCTGGTGCCCAGAATTTTCACCAGGGTACCGGTCGCAATCCCCGCTCCCACAGCGCCCATGTGGGCATCGAAAGCGCCGACAGCCACAGCCACATTCGTAGAAAGCCCCAGTTTTTCAGCCCACTCAGGCGCGAGATTCCCGATCTTCTCCTCAGCCGGATAGGCGGCACTGTACAAGCGTTGACGCATTTCGGCAATCTCGGGAGACAACTCTCTCAGAAAATCCGCATCGGGCAGTCCGCCCCATTTTTGATTGTACATGGCTTTATGCCCGGCGGCGCAGATACTCCGTTTGATTTTCAGCGGATCGGTATCACCGGTCAGGACGGCCGGAATCCAGTCGCAGATTTCCACGAAACTATAAGTCGCCTCAAAGACTTCGGGAGCCGTTCTTTGCAGGCCTCGGAGTTTACTCCAGAACCATTCGGAGGAGTAAGTACCGCCGATTTTAGCAAGATAATTCGGACGTAATTCGGCGGCGATTTCGGTGATTTTTTGCGCCTCTTCATAACCGGTATGGTCTTTCCAGAGCCAGACCATGGCGGCCGGATTGCTCTGGAATTTATCCTGAAAGCAAAGCGGGTTGCCGTCTCGATCGACGGGCATCGGGCTGCTGCCGGTTGTATCGACACCGATACCGATGATCTTTTCGGCTGAAAAAGCCGCTTCGCTTGCCGCAGCTTTCCGGATCGCCTCGCGGATCGTCACTTCCGCAGCTACCAGATAATCGGCAGGATTCTGCCGGGCCAGATTGGGATCTGTTGGATCGAGAATGACGCCGCTTTCACCCGAAGGATAATTGAATACGTGACTCGCCAGTTCATTCCCGTTGGAAAGATCGACGATCAGCGACCGGCAGGAATTCGTGCCGAAATCCAGTCCAATAGTGTATTTAGCCATGCTTTTCTTTCTATTTCGGATTTACTCCGGGTTATCCGTTCATTAACCGGTAAAAGAGATGTAAATCATGACGATGATCAGCACCAATAGAACCGATGTGACAACATCCCCGACGGACCAGCTGGAGCGTGATTCCTTTCGATGTTCAGCCGTAGTCGTGCCGTAGGTCAGGCCGCTGATCCTGGCATAGGACGGTGCTTCGGTCATATAACTAACCGCAATCATCACGATAACCGAAACCAGGGTAATCATGAGACTGTAATACTGGAAAAAGATATGATTGACAATCCAGAAAAAGGAACCCTGGGTGTATTCATAGGCATGAAACAGTTTCACCGGCGTGTCGACCGCCAGTCGGAATAGTCCCAGCGAAAAGCCCGATATCAGGGCGGCCATACATCCCCTGGCGTTCATGCGTTTCCAGAATACACCGAGGAAAAACACTACAAATATCGGCGGCGCCAGGTAAGATTGAACTCCCTGCAAATAATCATAGAGACCTTTACCGCCTCTGATGACGGGAATCCAGATCAGTCCGATTACGACCATCACGCCCGTGGCTACCCGACCAATCCAGATCAGCTTTTTCTGGCTGGCATCCGGCCGCAGACGGGAATAGAAATCGATGGTAAAGAGGGTCGCGGAAGCATTGAATACACCCGCCAGCGAACTCATCAGGGCCGCTAATAAACCAGCCACAACGATGCCGCGAATGCCGACCGGCAGCACATAAGCCACGAGCAATGGGAAAGCGCTCTGAGCGTTATCGACAATCACTTTTCCATCGACTCCGATGAGTTGCTGCTGCAGCTCCGGGATTTTTCCGCTGCTGGCCAGCGCAAACGAGATCATACCTGGAATGATGAAGATGAACACCGGCAGTAATTTTAGGAAACCGGCCGCTATAGATCCGCGCCGGGCTTCTTTCTCATTGGGGGCGCCCAGGGCTCGCTGAACGATGTACTGATCGGTGGTCCAGTACCACAGCCCGATAATCGGAGCACAAAAAAGCATCCCGAGCCAGGGGTAATTGCTGTTGAAATACCAGGCCATCCGACCGCTTTCCAGCACCGGTGCCCAGGTGCTTTCGACACCCGCCGGAACCATCGGCTTCCACAGGTTGAACATTTCCGAGCCGGCGATTTCACGCAGTGCGCCCCAACCGCCCAGAGCGTGCAGACCGAACAGAGTCACCAGGATCGAACCAAAAATCAGGACGACCGTCTGCAGGGCTTCGGTATAGGCCACCGCCTTTAAACCGCCGAGAATTGTATACAAGCCGGTCAGTACGATAACCAGGATCGATCCGATCCAGAAACTATCCATTCCGAGGAAATTCAGTTCGGGCAACAAGACACTGAATACGACCCCGCCGGCAAAGATACCGACGGCGATTTTGGTCAGCACATAGGCCACCAGCGATATCACCGACAGGAATGTGCGGGCTGCGGGTGAAAAACGGCGCTCCAAAAATTCCGGCATTGTGAATACTTTGGATCGCATATAGAACGGAACCATTACCCAGCCCAAGACCAGGAGGCACCAGGCGTGCAGTTCGTAATGCGCCATGGCCACGCCGTCGGTTGCTCCGGAACCGGCCAGACCTACCAGATGCTCCGAGCCGATATTAGAAGCAAAAATGGAGGCGCCAATGATAAACCAGCCGAGATGCCTGCCTGCCAAAAAGTAATCGGCGGATGTGTCCAGTCTTTGCCTTATCACCCACCAGGCAAGTCCGAGAATGAGCGCGAAGTACCCTGCGATGATAATCCAGTCTAAAGTTTGAAGAGTTGTCATCGTTATCCCTCACTATATTGAAATTGCTATTTCGTCGAAAATCGGTACGTCGTCGTGCGTTTGAATTCTTCCCCCGGCCTTAAGACAACCGACGGGAAATTGGGTTTATTCGGCGTATCCGGGAAGGCCTGAGTCTCCAGGCAGAGCGCGGTCCGGTAATTATACGGGATACCGCATTTACCGATAATCGATCCATCCAGAAAATTGCCTGAATAGACTTGCAGGCCAGGCTGATCCGTCAAAACATCCATGATCCGCCCGCTCATGGGATCGTACAAGGTCGCCACCGGGTGCACTTCGCCTTTATATCCGTTCAGAACCCAGTTGTGATCGAAACCTTTACCGAACAGCAACTGTTCATATTCCGTGTTGATATCTCTGCCGACAACTTTGATAGTTCTGAAATCCATGGGCGTCCCGGCGACTTCGCGGATTTCGCCGGTCGGAATCAGTTGATTATCAACCGGCGTAAAATAATCAGCGGCAATCGTCAACTCGTGCTCCAGGATCGAGTTTTGGGGCGATCCGGTCAGGTTAAAATAGCAATGGTTAGTAGGATTGAGGATCGTGGGGCTGTCGGTCGTTCCGCGGTAGTCGATACGCAGGGCGTTATCATCGGTAACCGTATAGATCACCACGATTTTCACATTGCCGGGATAGCCCTCATCGCCATCGGGACTTTCAAGGCTTAAGCGCAGCGTACTACCATTTACCTGTTCGGCTCTCCAAACGGCCTTGAAAAAGCCTGTCTTCCCGCCATGCAGATGGTTGAAACCGTCATTGATCGTCAATTGATACTCCCGGCCGTCGAGGCTGAACTTTCCTTTGCCGATCCGGTTGCCGTAGCGGCCCACGATGGCGCCCTGGAAAGATTTATCGTTGACATATCCGTCCAGGTTATCGAATCCCAGGATGACATCATTCATCCCGCCGCTCCGATCAGGAGTTTTCAGGGATACGACGATGGCGCCGTAATTGATAATCTGCGCCGACATCCCCCCGGCATTTGAAATTGTATAAATATGAATCTCACGACCGTCAGCCAGCTGCCCGAAGACTCCCGGACTTTTTACATTATTCGTCTGCGGTTTAGAACACGAAACACAAATCAATCCCAAAATTATGATCGCACAGATCACTGGTTTTCTTATCCGCATATTTTCCCCGCATATCGTTAAATGATCTCAATTATGCCCACTATGTGTGTTATTTTAAAATAAAAATACCTTAAATAAAAGTCGTTTATGTATATTTTTATTCAACACCGGAATCAGGGAATGGAACTATAATTATCAAAAGAATCAGCCGCCATTCATTTCTTTTTTACAATTAAGGATAAGCTCTTTGAACCGGTATAAAAAACCCAGCAGACGGTTTTATTAAATTCTCAATCCGTTTACGGCAGACCGGGTTAAACACTAGTTAGCGTGAATGATCATCGGTTCTATTCTGATGATTTTGAATACCCACATTCTCAGCACCTCTTTGTCAACATTTCGCTCCAAACATCAAACGGTCTCAATTGTTATGACCGTTCACCGGACCGCTTTGTCAGAATATGCCACGATCCGGGCAATCCCAATTCATTGGTCGATAATCGGATACGCTGTGTCATGGAGGACCACACCGGTCAGATCCGGATCGGAACCGAGGGCGGATTGAGCATAGCGTCAGCGAACCCGGTTATTTCCGGGCCACCGTCGTGAAGGCCGTATTATCTTCTAAAATCTCCAGAACGGTAAAATGGTTCAGGCTCAGGAAAAGCCTCAGTTCGTCTTCGGTAAAAGCCCGCAAAACCGATTCATCCCGGACGACCTTCGTCTCTTTACCCTCTTCCTCGATCCGGTAGATCGCCTGCCAGTTCCAGGTCCAGCCCGTTTTCAGGTTCGGCGTCTTCGTGCTGGTCCGAATGTACTTTCGGGTTTGATACAGCGCCTGATGCTCCATTTCCCCGCTGAAGTCCGCAAAGATTGCTTCCGCCCTGAAATTATCGAAAACCAGGATTCCGTCCTTTTTCAAGGCATGGTGGATCGACCTCAGGCTGTTCATCACATCATCATTCGTTGTCATGTAGCAAAAGCTTCGGCCCGGGATGATAATGGCATCGAATTCCTGGTCGAATCGCAGGTCGCGCATATCGCCCTGCATGAACAGAACGCCGGGATTGTCTCTGCGGGCAATTTCCAGCATCTCGTCATACAAATCCAGGCCGCTGTAGTCGTAGCCGGCCTTCAGCAGTAGCGGCGCCAGCTTGCCGTTGCCGCAGCCCACTTCCAGCACCGAACGACAGCCATACTTCTGCAGAAGACCGTCATAGAGCGCGAACTCTTTCTCATAATCGAACAGCGACTGGTACATTTCGTAATAGACATTCGCGAGATCGGAATATAGTTTGGTCATGCCGGGTTCCTTATGAGTAGCGTTTGCCGCTTTCATTCAAAAGCCACTGAGTTCACTTCGAAAACCACGAATTACACGAATTACACGAATTTTATTTTCCCTATATTCAATAAAAACCATTCGTGGAAATTGGTGAAATAGGTGGTTTATAGCGAATTGCAAAAATAATGTCCGATGATAAATTTTAGAATACATGAAATAAATTCAATTTCCCCTTCGTTCCCCTCCCTGCCTGACTGCCAGCCTGACATCCGCCAGCGCGGGCATGCTTCGCAAGGAGGGTCCGGATGTCCAGGAGACTCCTGGTGGAAAACAGCGGTGGTTATTATCTTTTAAAAATGGCGCCATATCATAACATTGGACAATTCTTTTGAGAATCGCGATAAAAGCCACTGAGTTCACTTCAAAAACCACGAATTATCCCACCGGGACCTCTTAAGGGACACAATCTATTTTTTCCTATTTTCAATTTAAACCATTCGTGATAATTAGTGTAATTAGTGGTTTAAGTCTTTTTTAAGGGGCGCTTATAAATCATAGCCATCTCTTCGAATTTTGGATTTACACTACATTAATTATTCTCGGCGTCCTCGGCGGTGAATAATTCCGTTTTTGTATTCGACAAGCGCTTGATCTTTCATTTACCGTGACCTTTCTTCAATTGCCCGTGAATTCGATCCAGCGTCCGTTTCTTGTAGAAAAATGCCTGTTTCAATGTCTCCAATTCATTCGGACTACAGAGCCCGGCGATCTTCGACTCCAAAGTGCGGGTCTTCCCGAAGGCCGCCTCGATTAGTTCGCAGGGATAATCTTCACACAGCCCGCAATTGGCAATATGCTTCGTGACAGCGCACTGCCGAAGTTCCGGGTAGGCGCACTTTGCCTCTGATGCGCATCCGTAGCAGGCAAACTCCTCTGCCGGAAACGAGGGTTCACGGAGTCCCAGGCGTACCCATAACTCCCTGACCTGCTCCAACTTTGCCGGATTACCCTCCTGCGTGGCGATATAGCGTGGACAATGAGCACAGTCATCGCCGCATACACCAATGATTTCCATATTCATTCTCCATTTGCCTTAACCGGTTCTAATCCCGCAGTAACCGGATCGCTTTGATTATAGTGATTTTTGAAATGATTGCCCAATGTTATGATCGATATCAGCATTATATCAGCCGCAGATTTACATCCGCCTAACCGGACGGGCAGGCAGATAAACACAGATTTTAATAAGGGTTGTATATTATGTTCCGTCAGGACCTCACTCTTCACGGCTTTCCGGGCTTTCATCCTCGTTTCCAAATTGGATTTGGGGATAAAAGAGTTCAGTCATTCGAACCGGGGCGAATATCTGAAGACTTCCGCTCCCGAATCGGAGTGGGGAGCTAGAAGAAAACAAACACTATAGAAATGGCTTTTATTTTATTATTACCCCAAAACTTATGAATGGGAAAAAATAACAGAATCTTTCAATATTTAAAGGTTCCAAATAAATTATTTCGTCATTTCTGTATTTCACTAAATCATGTGTATAGTACCAGTCTTCAGATATATTTGTTCCGGCAATAAAAGAACCATCTTCTGATGTAAAAATATAATTAACACCTATTTTTATGAAAAAAAACGTGTTATAAAGGTACTTCTCATAACAGCACGATATTTCACCCGAATATGGTATATATTTTGTAAAATATTCTTGTCTTAATGATTCAAGTTTTTTTAAATCTTCATTGTTATGTAAGTCAATAAACGTGATTGGTTGTCCCTGATACATTTTTTCACGAGGGAAGGAATATCTACCTAGTGACCAGAATAAAATATTATCCCATCCAATGCTGATTTCGCCCATAAATCTATTCTTATGATTTTGCGATCTAACAATGTAACCCCATCCTAAATTGAAGAGTTCACAATAGTGTAAATATTTTGATAATTGAAACTTCCCCACACCTAGTTTAAGCAGTCCACTATTATCAGATATTAATATGTCATTATATAAGAATCGACCGTCATAATAGCAATAATTCAACCCCCAAAATTGCTTTCCTGAAATAAATATAGAAGATGAATTTTTTTGCACTATTGAGTATGCCGGTGTTTCCCCGGTTTCCCAGTAAGATGATGATGTTTTAATGTTATAAATATCATTTATCAGTCTATTTTTATATTCCAAATTGTCATCATCAGAAAAGATTATTCCCACAGTTTTATTTTCATTTTCTTTAATTTTAAAATAATCAGGATCTTTTTTTAGATACCCCTCTGAGTCTGCATCGACTAGAACCTTATATTTTCCCATCAATAATGATTCATTATCAATATTTTTACCTTTTAAGATACAGATGTCGGTTTCAAGATCAATTACACTATAAATTACATTATCAATATTTGAATTCAATGATATTAAACCATATTTTGGTACCAATTCTTCTGCTAATATCACGGTTTTGCCTTTTTCTATATCTATAGTATGATAGCATTTAGAATATGAATCAATATGATATTTACTTTCAATATTTATATCATATTTTCCAGAAATTAAACGTTTATGGAATTTAGAAGATAATTCTTGATCATATGCGCCATTTATAAAAGCCTTTATATCTTTGGGAGAGAATTTTATTTCTATGTACCCTGATATATCTTCAAGATGAGCTGTCACATTTACATTTTCGCCTTTTGAAATTTTAATAATTTCTTCATACGGATTATAGAAATCTGAATCCTTACCGTCTTTTTCAATCTTGATTTTATATTCTCCTTGTGCCATTCTTTTTTGGCTATTCGTTGACAATTCATAATCATATCTATCATTAATGAACCCCCTTATTGAGGTTTGAGCAACTTCAATCATTAACCTTCCCGAAATATCCTCTAATTCTATAATTGACTCAGTTTTTTCTCCTTCTGATATAGTTATTTCAACTTCTTTATTTTGGTAAAAGGGAGATTTCGGATTAATAAAAAATTTATATTTCCCAGCTATTAGCTCTGCTTCATACGGAGATCTCCCTTCCACTGGAAGACCCTCAATTTTAAAGGAAGCATTCGCTTCATCTGGAAGTAATTTTAAATAAATGCGTCCTTTCTTCGAGCTTGATAACTCTCCTGTTTTTTCTCCGTGAATTTTTATGGTCCAAACCTCTTTCGGACTGAGAATAATACCAACATCATACAATATTATTTTTAGCGGTTCATAACCAGAGCAGAATATTTCCACCACTCTCTCGTTGCTGGAGATATAGATAATATCTTGTCCCGGTTTTTTATCTACTTTAACAATACCATTATAAGAATCATAAGATAATCCTTCAAGATTATTTAAAACTTTTATTCCAGCACAAAAGTGACCATTGGCATCCCGCACGGCAACTAATTCTGAAGTTGATTTTATAGGTTTGCCATCGATATCCATCTTATTCATTTCCGCAGAGATTGATATAGAGAATAACATCAATAGTAATAAAAAGTATTTAATGCAAAAAACATAATTATACGATATTTTGATCATAAATATTTCAACTAGGTTTCTTTTTGTATATTCTTCATAGTTGGTATCTATGCCGGTGTTAAAGAAAAATGCTCACCCGCACTGAAATGGGAAAAGCGCTTACATTTTCTTTTTTTAAAATCATGTAAAAATTCCTCATACTTCAAATTCATCAAACCGCTCTTAGCGTTGACCCCATCATTAACGTCACATGGTGTAGGTTTTTTTAAAAAACATTGCCAATAATGTATGCCCGCGACTCCTGGCGATCGGACGGAGGACTGCCGATCGAAGATCCGGCCTCTGCCGGAAAGAGTAGGATGGGTAATTCAAGACTGTATGCAAACAGATAACTCTATGATTTTTACAGAAAATTGTTGTTTTTAATATAAAAGTATGCAAAGGTTAGGCGGTTTTATTAAAATGCACTATCTTCTAGATCAGAAATTTCTTTATCACAATTTTCTTTATTTATAAATGAATATTCTAAAATGAGATATCCTTTATTTTGGTTTATTGCAGAAACACCAAGTACTATTATATTTATATTGTCTTTTAAGTCTAACCCTTTTTCTTTTTCCCAAAATGAGCATAAAATTCTTTCATCTTTTAATATTCCCATCATCCAATCGTTAGGTTCATCCCAAATACTCCCTGGGAATAAAACATCTGTTGTTTCGCTTATTCCATAAACTTTTTCTAATCTCTCTTTCATATCATAAAATGAGGATTTTAATTCAACTCCATAAGTGTTAGTTGATATATCTTTTCCATTGGCTTTAATTAAACATAATCCACAATTAGGGGATACTTTTAAAACATAACTTTCAAAGGCTGAATGTGGTTTTGGAACACTTTGTATTTTGTAAATATACGGAGCAATTTCTTTAGCGTTAGGATCTATTTGCTTTATTGACATTCCCATTTCTAAACCAAATGGTCCCGCAAATACAGAGATACAAAATAGAAAAATAAAAAGTGCGACAATTGATTTCACCTTATTCATAATAACCTCCTTTTATAATATCTCCAATTCTTATACACATAACGACGCAAATCAGCCGCGAGTTTACGAGTCGGCTGCATTTCCCTGGTTGAACGATGTACGATAGACTTAATCGCTATGGTTACCACCGATCTCAAGGGGCAACGCGCCCAAGGACAATTGCAAGTATGCTCCTGACCTTCTCCACCTCTGAGCCAGGTAAATCGGGATCCGCCAGGTTCCAAACGTTCTTGATAAGAGGGTCCCATTGGTCATGACAGGAACGATTCGCCAATCCTTTATCTTTCCAGCTCCCTGCTCTAGTACAGACAATCCATTGAGCAATGTCTTCGAGGAGGATCATAGGTATCTTCCGGTCATCAGCTTGTTGGGAGCGCCGAGCACCGAAGTAGATGACTCGAACAGCATGCTCTCTATCGGATCTGCCAGTTCGACGCAAATCGGTAGCCACACTTTCGACAGCCTGCCCGCTTTCACAGAATCCGAGCCAACGTACGAGATACTCTAGTCGGTTGAGTTGCAATTTGTTCTTTGCTTCTTCCGACTCCGGCACCGGCATCCAGATTTCGTTTAGTTTTGTGTCCCTACCGCCTTTAACCTCCGCGATAACAAAGTTTATAACTCCCGGCTTCTCGATGGCTTCAAGCTTAACATGACGTGTGAGCCTGAAATCAGCAACCTCGCACGAGAACGGAAACCGGACGGCGACAACATCGAACTCCGCACCCTGAGGAACGGCGCCGGGGACCGGCTCGTGAACGATCAAATTTTCGACACCGAGGTACCCGTTGAACCGAAGGTACCAGCGGACGAAATTCTCGGTCGGTTTAGTCATATCGCTTCTCCTTTCAATGCAAGCAACGGTCGGAATCTGTCCGTCTAACGGTTGAACTGTGCGGCGCGGCTTTTTGCGTCCGCACCAGTGATTTGTTCGGTATTTATGCCTACTTAGCCTCACAATTCTGGATAACTTTTCTCATTTTTGTTCGGAAATTATCCCATACTTCGGAGTCCCAATCAGAGTCGTTTAGACATTCTCGATAATCAGATAATGACTTTTCTATTCTTTCAGCAAATATTACAGCATTGAGTGTATTTGTACAGTTATCGTAAAGGCTCCCCCCTTCTCTGGTAACTTTCCATCCTCCCGTTGTTTCCCCTTGATGCAATATCCCACATCTTACGTTTTTATAGATTAAGTCAGCACTTTTATTCAATTCTTCAAAATGAGCATTATTATAAAAAAATTGATTAAAAGCCATTTTTGATCTTCGGTCGCTATCACCCCAACCATTTTTAAATGACTGTAAAGTTTCAATCAAAAGACAAAGATTCGCCATCATTGAAAAACCGTTTTTAAATTTTTTTTGATATTCGCAGCTATCGAAAGAATATGGCCCTATATATCGGCTGAATAACCTATTATAAATAAAATTTGAAATACCCTCCTTATCTTTATCGCTAATCAACTTATTATAATCCGAGACTGTAATTGTAATTATGCGGTCCTTTTCATCATCATAGTATCGTGCCAATTCAATGTTATCCATTCTGACCTCTTAAGATATTTTTTGATAGTGCCCAACATATACTTGAGCAGCTCGGATTACTGCTTTTATGCAAATTATTCACAATGATTATTTTTCGGATCACTTTGCCGTATCCTTTTGTTTTTCCAATACTAATCATAATAATCCAACATGTCAATTGGAATCTTATCCTGAGTTGCACACATTATCTGAATCGTACTCCTAAACCAAAAGTGTTACCCATGTCCTGAACCATTCACCGCACACCATTCCACGAAAATCTGCTATCTGCCCCGGAGGTCCGAAGGACTCCCGGCTGAGGGCCCCTATGGGGCTGTCTACAATCAAAAATCGAACTTTGCACATCGGATTTCCTCTTCTCCATTACTCCCCCATCAGTGGCCTACGTTACAATTCTATTATAAAAATCCCGTCGCTCTCTTTGCGTGCTTGGCGAGAGTCTTCTATTCTCCTGTATCCCTTGCATTGTCGACGCGATTGAATCCCGTTACTAGCGGGTGAATCCCGCAGAATGCGGGGACTCCCCCGCCGCTGGCGGGGTTCGAAATGACGACATCGGTCGGAGTAACGAAAATTTGGAATTTGCACTTCAATCTCATTGCTCTCTTTGTGTGCTTGGCGAGAGTCTTCGTCTTCCGTCCTCCGTCTTTCTATGCCAAATTGACCGTTTCCCATCCGATTTTCTATCGTTTTCCCTGTAACGTTCCTATAATATCGCTTTAAGATCGCTTTAAGGTCGCTTTATCCTTTCTCTATCCTCGCACGACCCGTTTGGATTACTGTCAAATCGGCATAGTGTCCGGTACATGTCCCCGTTTTTAGCGGGTACTTACTGCCTTTGAAATTTTCACTTTTCCTAATTCTTCGAACTATGACCTATCAGCCATAAGTCTTCTTAAAGACTTTCTTCCGCTTCCCCGATATTACCCGGTTTATCGCTGGCCCTGATGATAATCCTATCGCCTTCCAGCGACTCATTTGCCGCTGTCGCAGTATAAATCCAATCGAGCAGGTTATCGCTCTGAACGGCGTAGCCTTCCTCCACCAGACTGCCATCGGCATTGTTAATGCGCACAAACACCTGTACTACTTTGAAATCGTCGGTCGTCCGCACCCGGATTGGATCACCGAGACTCCCGGTGTACTTGCTGAAATCGATCACATCAACATGCGGCGCATTCAGAAAATCCGCAACGGCCACATTATACGGGCTTTTAAATCCTCCTGCTTTGGCGGCATATTCGGCCTTGGATGCCGGGTCGATCATCTGCGATCGGCCGTAGATAGTCGCCTGCTGGAATTCCACCTGGTGGGCTTTCTGGGCTTCCGATTGTTCCTTCGTGCGCTTTCCCGGCGCCTGGCTGATAATGGTCTGCCCGCTGCGCTGACTGATGACAATGCTGTTACCGATCTTACCGCTGACTCCGTCGAGAATCAGGTTTCTTGCTTTTGCCATGATGAACCTCCCTTGTTTTCATGGTTTCTTTTTTTTCTGCAAATGCTGAAAATCAGACGGATTCCGCTTGTCCGCCCTTTCTCAACACGTTTTAATACAAAATAAAGGCGGCGACCATAATAATCAAGTCCTGGCGCGATTTATTTTTAATTTCCATCATAAATAATGTTCACTTGATGAATCGCTGTTTAAAAATATCCAATTCGCCCCCCCCCCTCAGTCCTCCATCGGTAGTTCTATGAACCGTCCTTGGCTGGAGCAATATTTCCGAAGATTGTTATATTTCGATAATTATTGACTGAGGCGGGCACCGGGTCGAGGCAAATGTTTCTGTCGGCCCTCCGGGGCTTCCACTATTTGCACTTCAGTTCCGTTGCGCTCTTGGCATACTTAGTCTCGAAGAGATCCTTCACCGGAAGTTCTGATGAACCTCTGGGACGAGAGTCTTCTATTCTCCCGGCTCCCCTGCATCATCGACGCGATTGAATCCCGCCGCTGGTGGGGTTCGAAATGACGGTATCGGTCGGCACAAAGAAAACTTAGAATTTACACTTCAAGTCCGTTGCGCTCTTTGCGCACTTGGCGAGAGTATATTATTTTTTTGGCTCTATGGCATTGTCGACGCGATTTCTCATGACGATATCGGTAGGCACAACGAAAACTTAGAATTTGCACTTCAATCTCGTTGCGCTCTTGGCGTGCTTAGCGAGAGTATATTATTTTTGGGCTCTATAGCATTGTCGACGCGATTTCTCAGTCTTCCGATTTCATCGGAATCCTTCGAAATGACGATTTCGGGGAATAGACAGCGGCTAAAGATCCAATCCGTCGAATCTGCAATCTTCTGTCTGCAATCTGAAATCTGATTATCGCTTACTGCCAATTCATCAGGAATGGCGGAACCAGGAGCAGAAAGCCTACGACCAGAAAGATCAATTCGAGCGGCAGGAGCCACCTGGCCCATTTTTCCCAGGAAATGCCCGCCAGCGTCAGGACTCCCATGGTGATGCCCGAAGTCGGCACGATCATATTGCTGAAGCCGTCGCCGAATTGGAAAGCCAGCACCGCCGTCTGGCGTGTGACACCCACCAGGTCGGCCAGCGGTATCATAATCGGCATCGTCAGGGCTGCCTTGGCGCTGCCCGAAGGAACGAAGAAATTCAGGATGGTATGAATCACAAACATGGCCTGGGACGAGACGATCGGGTGCAGGTGTTCGATCGAGCGCGCCAGCCCGAAAAGCATCGTATCGATGATCTTGCCGTGTTCGGCGACGATCAGGATTCCGCGCGCCAGAACGATCACGAGCGCCGTTCCGACCATGTCTTTCGCGCCGGCGACGAAGGCGTCCGTGAAATCCTTGACACTCAGGCGTCCGACGATTCCGACCACTATCCCGGTCAGGAAGAAAATCCCGCAAATCTCCTCGATGTACCATTCATAGCGCAGCACCCCGACGATCATGGCAACCATTCCCAGCGCAAAAGTCCACAAGGCCAGTTTGTGCCGCCGCGAGACACCGGGGAAGTTTTCTATGTCGCCGAAATGCAGATTCTCGCGCTTCTGTTGATCCATCTTGAAGGTCACGCTCTTTTCCGGTTTTTTGCGAATGCGGGCAGCGTAAACCATGACAAATGCAATCGCGATAGAGGTACAAATCGCCCATATGATCAGGCGATAGAGTATGCCCGAAAAGAGCGGCAGACCGGCAATCTGTTGGGCGATGCCGATCGTGAAGGGATTCAGAAATGCGCCCGCGAAGCCCGCACCGGCACCGAGGAAAGGAATCGCCACGCCAACCACCGAATCGTAGCCCAGCGCCAGCGCCAGGGGCACGAAGATCAGGATGAAGGGAATCACCTCCTCTCCCATACCGAAACTGCCGCCGCCCAGGGAAAACATCGTCATGAAGATCGGGATGAAGAGCGCATCGATCAGCGGCGAGCGGGTATGGGCTTTGGCGACGGCTTTAATGGCTGAGTCAATGGCTTTGGTCTTGGCGAGGACCGCGAAAACTCCGCCGACGATCAGCACAAAGCCCACGATCAGGGCAGCGCTTTTATCCGCGAAACCGCGAATCGGCGCCATCAGAATCGCACCAATCCCCTGCGGATTGCTTTCGGTGGGATGATACGAACCGGGAACGACAATCTTGCGGCCGTTTAACTCGCTGCGGTCGTATTCCCCGCTGGGGATCAGCCAGGTCATCACCGCCATTACAATAATAATACTGAAAACCAGCAGGTACGTATTCGGAGCTTTCATCTTGAATTTCATCGCCGGATTATCCTTTCCCATCGTTCTTATATCATGCGTATAAAATAGCCATTTTCAGCAGATTTGCGATGTTTTTTGTCAGCCTCCGGTAAAGTACCTAGCATGCAGTGTCCAATCTGGTACCAAACCTCTCTGTCAGGAACCAACATGCCGGGCTTCTGTACTTAATCGTCTTATTCAATCCGGAACTGTTTTCAACCAAACGTTAATCCTTTGCATCTCTGCGACCTCCGCGTTCTCGGCGGTTACAATCGTGAATTAACAACCCGGTTATCGTGATACGAGCTTGTTTTCAATCTTTTTTACTTGAAAATTAGATAAGGATAAGCAGGATTCGCCGGCAAGTAAAGAAAAGGATTCAGCGATGGATAAGCAAGTCAAGGATCGCAATATGAACAGGAAATACATATTTCACGTTATTTCCAACACGCACTGGGACCGCGAGTGGCGTTTCCCGTTTCAGAGGAATCGTCAATCGCTGGTTGAGATGATCGACAGCCTGCTGGATATCCTGCAGCGCAATCCCGATTATCGCGCCTTTCACCTCGACAGCCAATCCATCGTTTTGGGTGATTACCTTGAGATCAAACCCCACAATCGGCCATTAATCACGAAGTTAGTCGAAGATGGCCGGCTTCTGATCGGTCCCTGGTTCATCCTTCCGGATGAATTCCAGGTCGGCGGCGAATCGCTGGTTCGTAATCTCCTGCTCGGCCACCGGATCGCACGGGAATTCGGGCATGTCATGAAGGTCGGCTACTCGCCCTTCTCCTGGGGACAGATTTCGCAGCTTCCCCAGATTTACAAAGAGTTCGGTATCGACCTGATTATGTTTTATCGCGGCGTCAACAGCATCGACAGCCCCAAAGCCGAATTCCTCTGGGAAGGCGCCGACGGGACGCGCCTGCTGACTTCGCGTTTCTCCACCATGCCGCGTTACAACTTCTATTTCTACATCTACCGTCCGGTTATCCATAACGAGGGTATTCCTGATATAGAATACACCTGGAATAGGGGCGGAACACCCTTCCATTTCGCCGACGCACAGAATTACCGGGAAGATTATGCCTTGGTGCGTCCCAACGATGAATATCACCGCGAGAACCTGAAGCCGGCCGTCGAGGCCATCATCCGGGATCAGGTCGACGATTTCACGACCGAGCATATTTTCTGGGCGGAAGGCCACGATTCGAGCGGTCCGAATGCCAAAACCGTCGAAATCATCAATGACATAAATAAGTTCATGGAAATCGGCGAGGTTAAACACAGCACTCTCGAAGAGTACGCCGTAGCGCTCAGGCATTCAGTGAATAATAACAAGTTGAAAATCGTGACCGGCGAACGGCGCAGCGCCCAGTACGACAACCGCTCGGGAAACATGTACGGCTACACGATCTCGGCGCGCATGTACCTCAAACAGATCAACTTCCGGACGGAGAAATTACTGCAATTCTATGCGGAGCCGTTCAACTGCATCGCGAATATGCTGGGACTCGACACTAACGACCGATACCTGGACAAGGCCTGGAACCTTCTCTTGCAGAATTCCGCGCACGATTCGATTGGCGGCTGCAGTCTCGACGAGATCCATGACGACATGCTGAATCGTTACAAGCAGTGTATGGAAATCACTGACGGCGTTTTCGCACGCGCCTGCCGCTTTCTGGCCGGGCAGATCGGCTTCCCGGGTTCCGCCCCGCATGACATCCACCTGGTTGCTATCAATCCGCTGACTTTTCTACGGAGTGAAATTGTCGAAGGATTCATCGACATCCCGACCGAACTCGATCGCGGTAGTTTTAATGTGCGCGATTCATCCGGCGCCGCTATCCCAATCCAGATAATGGATCAAGCCGACGTTGAGCCGATACTGGAACAATTGATCGACCGGCCCATGTATTTCAGGATGAAACGCTATCGCTGTTACATAGACCTTCGCAACGTTCCGGCTCTGGGTTTCAGGACTTTACGGATATTACCTGTAAGTTCCTCGCAAGTTGTTGCCCCCCCTCTTGCCCGCCTCATAAATGATCTGCCGGTACTGGAAAATGATCTCCTGAAGATCTGCCTGAACCCGAACGGCACCCTCGATGTTGAGGATAAACGCAACCATCAACAGTTTCGCCAGCTAGCCTATTTCTACGATGAAGGCGAAGCCGGGCACGCCTGGACGCACGTTCCAGTTGAGCCGTTTGTTACGACCCTCGATTCCGCACCGTCAATCGAGATCATCGAAAACGGCGCTCTATCGGCTACCGTACGTGTCCGGCATCAGCTGCAAGTCTCCAAAGACCTGGATGGACGCAACCAGGATGATCCTCAGACGGTTCTCCTCCCGATCGAACTGAAGTTCCAACTACGCAAAGACTCCGGGCGCGTTGAGATCGAATTGGATATCGATAACACGGCCGAGAGTCATCGCCTG
Source organism: uncultured bacterium (assembly GCA_964589175.1). Taxonomy (GTDB): domain Bacteria; phylum Fidelibacterota; class UBA2242; order UBA2242; family UBA2242; genus CAZPRY01. The sequence goes on along the minus strand of CAZPRY010000012.1, from coordinate 72,084 downwards.
AGAATGATGTTCCCGACCGGTATCGACGCTGAATATTCCTATGGCGAAGGCCAGTTCGATGTCGTGAAACGCTCCGTTCTACGGCCTGACACCAGCCACTGGATCGAGCAGCCGATGTACGATTTCCCGATGCACCATTTCGTCGATGTTTCCGATGGAGAGCGCGGCGGCGCTGTTCTGGTCGATGGACTCAAGGAGTATGAATGGATCGGCGACTGTGACGGAACACTCGCCATCACCCTGCTGAGGGCCTTCCGCTATGTCATCCAGCCCGGTTCCGTTCAGGATTACTCGTATCAAAAGGGATCGCAGTGTCCCGGTCCTCAGCACACCAGGCTGGCCTTTTACCCACATACCGGCGATTGGAGAGTGGGTAAAGTTTATCCGGAAGCGCTCTCTTTTAATACCGAACTACGCCTTTTTCAAATGGGGAACGCGACCGGAAAACTGCCGCCTGAAACATCGTTCTTACAGATTGAGCCCGTTGACCTGATCTTCAGTTCGTTGAAACCGGCCGAGGATGGGCAGCCCGGAGCGTTTATCCTGCGCTGCTACAATCCTACCGGGAAAGTAATCAACGGCTTGATTTGTTTCTACTTTCCGCTTCAATCGGCCTGGCAGGTTACCTTGGAAGAAATAACAATCCGGGAAATGGAGATTATCGATAGAAAACAATTGAAGGTTGCTGTAGATCCCGGGAAGATTTATAGCATCCGGATCTTTTTGGAGAACTAAGCAATGCTGCGAATCGCTGAGATTAAGAAATGATATTACATAATATGACGATAGATAATTGTCGAACGAATCCGGATTGTCACTTTTTGTGCGAGAGGCTGTCCTTCACTTCATCCAGAAGCGTCTTGATCGAATAAGGTTTCTGAAGGAAGCGAAATCCAGCATGCTGCAAAATGGATTTCTGAATTCTCTCTTCAGTATAACCGCTTCCCATAATCACCGGAATCGGGCCGTGAGTCTTGATAAAATCCAGCACGACATCCAAACCGTTGCCATCGGGAAGGATCACGTCGCTAAATATCAAATCGAATTTGCCATTCTCACGTTGGAAGATTTCCCGTGCTTCCCTTGCACCGGCAGCCGTGATAGACGTATAACCGCGTTGCGTCAAGACTGCATCGGAAAAGTTGCGTACGCCGTCTTCATCTTCGATCAGAAGTATTCTCTCTCCGTTGCCCACTGCCCGGCTGAAGATTTCATCTTCCTCCCGGTCATCCAGTTCTCCGAGGTGAACCGGCAGGTAGACTTTAAAAACGGAACCCTCGCCGGGTTCGCTATAGACGTTGATCCAGCCATTATGTTTTTTGATAATTCCATAGACTACGGCCAGCCCCAGCCCAGTTCCCTTTTCTTGACCCTTGGTACTGAAAAACGGTTCAAAAATCTTCCCTATGAATTCTTTCGGAATTCCAACGCCGTTATCCTCAATGGTGAGCTGAACGAAATCGCCTTGCTGCGCGTCAGGATTATTCTCGAAGGATGCTTCGGAGATACGGATGTTTTCGGTTTTGATGATTAAGCGGCCGCCCTGCGGCATGGCGTCGCGTGCGTTCACGACCAAATTCATCAACACCTGCTCGATATTGCCTTCATCCCCTTCAAGGTTGTGTAATTTCGAATCGAGATAGGTTTCCACTTTAATGTTTTCACCAATCAAGCGGCGCACCATTTTCAGTAAATCATTCACTGTATTATTCAGATTGATAGGCGCAAATTGCATGGCCTGCTTACGACTGAACAGTAATAGCTGCCGGGTCAGATTGGCCGCCCTGGAAGTCGAACTCAGGATGTGTTTCAATTCCCGGCGTTTCGGGTCGTTTTCGTCGGCATTCATCATCATGATCTGAGCATGGCCCTGGATGATCGTTAACAAATTGTTGAAATCATGGGCGATGCCGCCGGCCAGGTTCCCGATCGCATCCATCTTCTGGGCTTGTAACAATTGAGTTTGCGCCTTTTTCTTATCGGCTTCCGAATTCCAGTAGGATATCGCCTGGGCGAGCGCCACGGAGAGCGCTTTAATATCCAGAATATCGGCGCTCGAATAAAAGTTATCCCGGCTGTTAATCAAGGTCAGAATACCAACGATATGGTTGTCTTTCTTCAGCGGTATCGCCAGGAAGGAATCAATCGCAAGATGTCCGGCGGGGAAACCGATGGTACTGGGTAAACCGTCCGATTTGTTCCACACAAACACTTCACCCTGATCCTGTATCTTTTGCCAGAATCCATGGACCTGCATTTTCTGCACCATAACGGCCAATTTTTCCCCGTATTGCATGGCCTTATCAGATCCGGTTTCACTAAACACGATCTTCTGCAGCATTCCGGTATGCTGGGTTTCGCTGATAAATCCGAATTGACTAGCGGTTATCCGGACAGCGGCGTCGGCACAGGTTTTGGCCAGGCCCTCATAATCCGCGCTTTCAAGGGTTTTTAACAAAACATGATTTATGGCGTCCAGCAGTTTGGCTTGGCGTCGGACGGATTTCTCCGCCTCCCGTTGCTGATTCCGGATTTTGACCTCTTTGAGTTCCCGTTCGATAGCCGGAACGAGACGGTGCAATTTGTCTTTCATCAGGTAGTCGTTGGCACCGGCTTTCATCGCCTGAACCGCCAGTTCCTCGCCGATTGTCCCGGAAACCAGGATAAAGGGAATATCCAATTCGAATTCCTGGAATACCTTCAGCGCCTTAATTCCGTTGAATTTCGGCATCCAGTAATCGGCGATAAGTAAATTCCATTCCTGATTCCGAAGCGCAGCACGCAGTTCAGACTCGGATTCTATCCGTGTCCATTCGACCGACGCGAAACCTTTTTTAATCTCGCGCAGCAGTAAAAGCGCATCATCCTGGCTATCTTCAATGACTAATATTCGAATCGTTGAATCCATTTTATTCCTCAGAAGTGGATTGGTTCAATAACAACCAGTACAATCCCAACTGTTTTACCACTTCGCTAAATTCGTCGAAGTTTACCGGTTTCCGAACGTAACTGTTCACTCCCAAATGATAACTTCGGATCATATCCGATTCCTCTTTCGAGGTTGTTAATATCACAACCGGAATCAGTTTGGTTTTGGGATTTTTCCGGATTTCAGCAAGAACCTCCAGGCCATTCAGCCGGGGAAGTTTGATATCCAATAAAATCAGGGCGGGCAATTCGCGCCGTTGCTCTTCCCGATCTTCCCCTTTCCCGAAAAGGTATTCGAGCGCCTCGACGCCGTTCCTGGCGAGATCGATATCAACCAGTATATTATTCTTTTTGAAAGAACGCAAGGTCAGCAGGATATCGTCTTCACTATCATCAATCAGCAATATTCTTTTTGTTATCCGATCACTCATCTTATCGGCCTCTGTAAAATCATTTCCTGAATTTTCTTTAACAATCGTCCGCAGCTTTTCTAATTTGTAAATATCTAATCATGTTAAACAGCCGTTTGATAAGTGCGCCAATATAAAGTTACACTCTCCGCCATGGATTTGAGATCTTGTGCGGGAAGAAGGGAAATCCGATCCAGGAAGGTTTTATCTATGAATTGCGGCTTTCGAGCCGGTTCATAAAGTTCCGGTACAGGGGCCGGAACAGCATTGTTAGCAGAACGGAGACAATGGCCGCCCCGCCGCCGAACAGCCAGCGGCCGACGAATAGATGAAACGCCGCCATCGCACCTGACGCAACGGCTAGCATGCCGATAAAGGCAATGCTGAATCCCTGTAGAATCGGCCGGCCGTCTTGCTGCGGGTGACCGGCTTTTCGGGCGATCGGCCCCCAAAAGCCCAGCGGCCTGGCACGTCGGTAAAATTCAAGCAGGGTCGTTTCGTCATCGGGCCGGGTCAGCAGCGATATGGCGATCCATAGCAAGGTCGTCAGACCGATTGAGATGAGCACCTGCCAGTAGGCGCCCGCCTGGCTGAGAAACACGTATTTCACGAGAACGAAGATTATCGGACCGCCGAAAGAGGCCGCGATGCGCGCTTTCGAATTAAAACGCCACCACCACCACTGCGCCCAGTTGGCCGAAAGTTCGGCGGAACTGAGTCCCAGCATGAAGACAGCAATATCGATGACATTGGTCGCCGTAACCGCCACCAGAATCGAAAGCGCCATGATCACGAAAATCACAATTCTACCGACAAGCATATAGTGTCGATCGGTCGCTGCCGGACGCAGAAACCGGCGGTAAATATCCGAAACGAAAACCTGCGAACCAAAATTCAGGTTGGAGTCAATGGTGGACATAATCGAAGCCGCCATCCCGGCAATGGCCAGCCAGAGTAGGCCGGGCGGCATGTAGCGCGAGATCAGTAATCCGAAAGACAACTCGCGGTTTATCTCACCGGTATGCAGACCCGGCCAGCGCACCATCGCACCCAGCGCCGGCATGGTCAACAGCGAAAGCATGACAAACAGGACCACCAGCGCCCAGATGTACATTTTGGAAGCCTCGCGTGCTGTCTTGCTGGAGAAAATCCGCTGCCCCTCCATGGCGCCGCCCATCGGTGCGGCGTCACCGCCGTAGCCGATCGCCGTGCCGACCGTCCAGGCGATGATCCCGACGAGTCCGAGCATCTCGTGATTCATCGGTGGAAACCAGCGCACGACATTCGTTCCGAAGGTCGCCACCAGCGAATGATACAGCCCGGCCGGTCCGCCGAAATCCACCAGAACCGCTACACAGAGGACGACATAGGAAAGCATGACGATCAGCGATTGCAGCACATCACTGAAAACCACGCCGATATAACCGGAAAGGAAAACATAGACCAGCACAACCGGAATCACGATCGAGAAAGTGGTCATCTGCGACCATCCCAATGTCGGATGCAGAACCTTGTGCAGTCCCAGCAATCCGGCCCCGGTCCAGGCAACGATCGAAATGAATGCGCTACGAAAGGCGATCCAGGAGCGCATCGCAGTCGCCAGTTTTCCCGAGAAACGAATCTCGTAGAACTCGGGCGATGTGAAGAGTTTCAGCCGCCACCAGAAAACCGCAAAAAGGACGGCGGCCGTCATCAGCGCCAACCCGAAACGCGAGATAAAAAACCAATAAATGAAGAGGCCGGAGATCACGGTCATGCCGCAGTATGTCGGCGCCACATCGGCATTCATCGCCGTAGCCGCGGCCGATACGCCGTTTACCCAGCCCGGCAAGCGCCGGCCGGCCAGGAAATAATTTTCGATGCCCTTTTCACTGAATTTTTTAAAGTAAAAGCCGATACCCAGCAGAACCAGTAAATATGCTGCAATACCAACGATATCCCAGTCGGCCAAGTGAACCTGTTCCAGCATTCGTTTCTCGCTTTGGGTTGATTTTCAGGCTATCCGAAAATCCGCCGAGGCTTTACTGCCGCGCAGAAAAAGTCTCCCGAAGGAGCTCCCACCAGTCAAAACTATCGATGTGCACCAAGTCGAAGATCATGATTCCATCGGTCTCCCTAAGCAGCATCCGGATGGCTCTGGAAAACTGCGCCGGATCGTCTTTGTCCTTGTATTGCTGCACGTAGAGACTGCCGTAGACGGGAATCTTTCCCTGGATCACCTTCCCGGTTACTTTTGCAGAACCTTCAACCGTATGGTAGCTTTTTATCTCTTCTTCGAGCCCGGCTTCCGGATTCACTTTGGGAATCATCCGGTTGGCGCTGTCGGCTTCGGCAATCGTCACCCGGTAGAAGTAATTACCGGTAAACAAAAAGTCGAGCTGCTCGGCATAACCGGTCTGATAATACTGCGGCAAAGCCCAATCGTACTCTTCCGCCGGATTGTAAGTCTCCGAAGCCCAGTTGACGCCCAGTTCGAAATAACTCGGGTACCAGGCCCCTGCGTAGGTTACAAAATCGATCTCCGGCTTGATTTCTTCCAGTTCCTTCCGGGATTTTTCGAAGAAATCATGAATTACGGTCGCCCGCCATAAGATCCAATCCTGAAAATATCGGCCACGTCTGTAGCTCCAGCGATGCTCTTCATCCTCTTTCCAGACAAAAATATCCTGGGGCCAGTTTTCCACCTTTGCGCCCATAAACTTCTCAAAAGCATTGCGTGAGAAATCCGAAAAATCGGATTTGATATTATCGTAACGGGCGCGATCCAATACCAGTCCGTCGAAATCATATTTACCAATGATTTCCTTCATGATGTCGATTTCGTGTTCCTGAACCTCGGGCAGAGCGGGATTGACAAAGGCCGAATAGCCTTCATCGGATTTCGTCGTAGGCATGATACTATCGGGCGTGTAGAGCATGGTCTGCCATTCGGGATGTGTTGTGTAGATAAGCCCGCGCTTCACATTTTTCCAGCCTTCAGCAAAGACATTCATGGAGGCATAAACTTTCAGTTTCCGTTTGCGGGCTGCATTGATCATCGTTTGGGTATAATCGAAATTCTCATCCCGGCTGAATCCGCGCCATTCTTTAATCTGGGGAGCCAATTCGCTCGGATATAAGACTTCCCCGGAGATGGGTTTCAAATCGACAATGATCGCTGTAAAGCCGACTTCTTTCACCTTATCCAGTATTTCGGTGACCTTTTCCTCCGAACTCAGCCGCTCGTAATTTGCGGACGCGTCAATCCAGAGAAATTTCGGTTTTTCGGGTGTCGTGGAACAACTGCCGTATGATAGAAGTGTCGCTAAACCTAAGCACACTATCTTTCTCATATTCGTAACCTACCGTTTCTGATCCTATGCTGATTCATGTTTTAAATTAAAAGCGGCTAAAACGAGTGACTCAATTCGATAAATAATTGCGTCTCAAGCATCTGCAAGCCACTGACATTTTCCAGGCGCAATTTCAAGGCCGGCCACAATTCGGCAATCATTAAATGATAATGCATTGAAGCGCCGAACTGTAAAAATTCAAACGGCGACAGCGTCAGGCAAAATCCGGCTTTCCCGCCCCAACTCCAATCGTCCTGGGCGAATTCAGTCATATCGATATTGCCATTCACCGAATCTTCGGCAAAAAAAGCGTCCCGCTTGAATTCCCAGCGGTTGAGGGAAGCCGCGCCGCTCAGCGAAAAACAAAACCAATCCGTCGGCTGCCACAGATGATACTGGACGTTCAGGGAGAGCGAACGGTTCTCCAGTTTCATCGGGATGCCTTTATAGAAAAGTTTATCATCATTTGTCTCGTCGAAAACGACGTCACGATATTGAAGCGTGACCCGGTGCAGTTGCGCTTCCTGCAAGCGAAGACGGAATACTAACGCCTGAGCCGGCCGAAAGCGATTGCCCAATTCGCCAACGGGCGTGACGATTTCATATCCGGCCCCCAGGCCATAGCGTTCCTGCCCGCTGAGACCTGCCGGAAGCAAGGCCAGCAGCAGGATGAGAATACAATATTTTGAAATTTTTCCGGTCATACGGTCCTTCATTTCCGCCCGTATAATATCTGAAGTTCCAAAAAGGCCTGCAAGCAGGAATTCATCGGAAAATTGCCGGAATTGTCCCAATCCTGAAAATATTTACACCCTTCCACCCCGGCCGATAAAGCGAAATATTTGGAGAGGTCGGCCTGCAGCTCTGCGGAAAGAGACACGGTGTTCACCCAACCGCTGCGGGTATTTGCGTAATTGCGAAAATCATATTCGAAAGTGTAGTCGATAGAAGGAAAATTTTTGCTCCAGTTTTCTTCCAGCCACATTTTACGTTCGTACCAAACTACCCCGGCTTCGAGACCAAAGACCGGATGAAGCCGGCGTTTCGCAAAGAGTATTTTGCTAAGCCCGATGGTCACAGGCTTTACCTTGACAATCTGGTGCGGTTCCAGATTAACATCATAGACCGGATCCTGCCCCAGGGTAAAGACCGTGTAGCCGTAGATTTTCAGCCAGTAGTCCCAGCCCCAATTCAGGTGGGCCTGATCGTCCGCCAGGTTGTATTTGAGATGATCGCTGGAGAGGGTCAGGTACCAATTGCGCCCGATCAGCCATTCGGCCTGAATCTTCACTCCCAGTCCTTTCACCGATTGCAGTTCACTCTCATATTGCATTCCGTTTCCGCCGGCGATCCCGGTAGTAATTGAAGCCAGTTCCCAGGCCCCCAGCGGAACCGAGATGAGAAGGCAAATCCCGGCAAGGACAATTTTACAGATGAACTTTCTGGTTCGATCTTTAGGCATGCTTCCCTTAAAATTCCTTCTGAAAGGTCAAATACATGACGGACGGAAAGCGGCCAAAGGGAATCACCGCGACATCCAGCATGTACTTCTTCCACATGATCCCGGCCCCGAACGCAAAGGGATCTTCATCAAAATTCCATTTATAACCGGTCCTGAAAAACAGGAATCCCGCCAGTTGATATTCCAAGCCCATGTGGATTCGTTCCGGGTTGTCGCTGGGATGGGACACTTCTCCGATCAGGATCAGAAAATGATTTTCGGTTGCGAGCAGGTCATAGGCAAAACTCAGACGCAGTTCGGTCGGCATCTTAAACGAGTCGCCGATGAATTTGCTGTCCAGGCCGAAATGATTAATATAGCCGCCGATCCGCAGTGATTTAAATCCCGTGAAATAAATGACTCCCAAATCCACCAGTACATTCGATGAGGAAAACTCGAAAATCGTCTCCCGAACCCAGTTCGTCCGCAGCCCCCAGGCAAACTTGTCGGTTAATTGCCGCGAGTAGGTTATCCCGACAGCCGCCGATTGGGCTGTGTAAGCGCCCAGACTGGTGTACTCGCCCGAGGAAGTCGTCAATTCCGTACGTGGAATATCTCCGTAATCCACGAAGTTGATACCGATGCCGAAATTGCCGATCGAACCGGTCGAGAAGGTGACTCCGGCGACGTGATGACGGATATCCGCAATCCAGTTGGAACTGGTGACACCGACACCAATGCCGGATTGCATACCCAGGGTGGCCGGATTAACGAAGAGCGGTAGAATGGCGCCGTGGTTCACCAGGCTCCCCACCGCCTGACCGAGGGCCGCCTGCCGGGCGGTCACCGGTATTTCCAGAAATGTGTAACCGACCGTTCCGGTTTTGCGGAATTGGGCCTGCACGGGATTCAGATTGACGATCATCGCGAACAGCAGGAAGAGTCCCGCTCTTGCGAATCGGAAGTTGCCGCAATGAAAGATATGTCCGGTTGTCTGAATTGCCTTCATCGGATTATGCTGAATTTTCCCCACGCAGTTTCTCCGGCCGATTCAGCGGCCCGGGAAGTGATATGATAAATATAGACGCCGCTCTCGACGTACTGTCCCCAATTTGTGACCTGGTCCCAGGTCGCCGTACCCACATCCTCATTATGGTCGATCTGCCGTACCAAGTCACCGCGAATTGTATAAATCCGGATCGTGCAGGGGCTGGGGATATTGACAAACTGGATAATATCCTCGTCTCCCGGTACAGTGAGGCCGGACGACATCACGAACGGATTCGGAACGACTAACACCCCGGAGAGGGTTTGGCTGGGTCCCAGCCCAGCCCGGAACGGCTGGATCGTGCGATTGAGATAGCGCGAACTCTGCAACGGCGGAACACCGTTCGGGTACAGCGCCGGATTCGGCGGCCAGCCGGTATGCCCGTTATCAAAAGCAGTGATTGCATAGTAGTAGCTTTCGCCGCGAACCATATTGGTGTCGATAAAAGTATATTGCTCCAGGACCGTTTCGAAATATGCATCGTCCCGTTTTAACACCGTAGCGATCTCCTCCCATGGACCGATCGGCAGGTAGTTGGAGCGGAAGATGTGGTAACCCACCAGATCAAAGGCTTCATCACCGTAATAGTCCGGATCGGGAATCTCCTCCGTGGCCGCTGACCAGGTCAACAGGGCACCGATTTTCTGACCGCCGAGATGGGTCACGTCGAAATGCTGCGGTGCCGCCGGCGGATCGGGAACATTGTAGCCGTTATCAAAATTTTGCTGCGCCATTTCGGCCCGGTCGAACAAAACCTGCTTCCCTTTGGCGATGTCCTGGCTCGTGGCGGTAGGATCGACTGCCGTATTGTAGGATACCGAGCCTACCAGCTCCGCCGTTACGATCCGGATGGAGTCGCCCGGTTCGATATCCCACGGTCCTAACGAGACCATCGTCCAGACCCGGCTGCTGCCCCAACGCTCATCGCCGGGTGAAGTGATTGCGTCGGTTGCCAGGCCGGGATTTTTTAAAACCGCGTAGTCTTCCTCGAGAGTGCCCTTGTTCGTGAAGGGATGGCTGGCCTGGGTGGGGTGTGATGCCGCCCACCCGTATTTATTAATTCGGTCGGCCTTGTCGCTCGAGTCAGGTGAAATATACAGAAATTGCAGTCCGGCATATCCCGGCGCGAGGAATTCCCCCTCCCGCTTGGGACCGCCGATATCCCAGTAATCGTAGCTGTCGTTGCCGTAACTGTCCCTGAAATCGGAAGCGAAGGCGTACATCATCCGGCGGCGGCTATCCCACAAAATCCGGGTATTGCGGGCGCCGGAATTGTAATTCGGAAAAAGAATCGACCAGCCGCGCTCGTTCACCGTAAAAGCGTACATGAACATCAGGTAGGTCTTATTCATCGTGGAATCACCGACACTGGTGATCGTATAATCGACAATGATATAATCCTGGTCCTCCTCGTGGCTTACCCATTGACGCACCTTGCGGTTGACCTTGATCGGCAGGTAGGCCTGTCGTTCGTAAGGAAAAATATAATTGGGATTCCAGGCGTATTCGGTCTCAATCTCAACTTCACCGGCGAGCGGATCCGCACGCAGGAAGTAATTCGCATCGTCATCGAAAACTGCCTGATGTTTGGTGGCGATGTACTTGGAGGTCGATTCAAAGCCGACGCTGCCGGCATAGAGTGCAAAATCCTCACGTCCCCAGACCTCGCCGCCATTGGTCAGTGCGCCGATCCAGAAACCGCCGCCTACATGATGGGACGGCGCCTCGCCGATATGACCGGCAATCCATTCCAGATCGTAGCCGGGGAAATCCATGCCGTAGCCGGAGCGGGCCCAGTTATTGAACGAAGGCCCCATTTTAGCCAGATTCACGGTTTCCCAGAGTCGTCCTTGTTTCAAAAACAGGATCCTTTCCTGGCCATCCAGGATTTCGAATAAGCCCACCATGACCAGTAAGGCCGAAAAGACAAAAGAGGTTCTTTGAATGTTTTTATAGCGTCGAGTCATACTAAAATCCGATTCCCAGGCTAAAATAGATTTCCCGTGGAATATTGCGGTAGGCGCGATGATAGTTGTATTTGTAATTGGGATTGGACGGATCCGCCCAGGTGCTGCCCGACTCCACCCAGTTTTGCATGTCGTCAAGTTCGACATATCCATCGAAAGGCGTCAGCCATTGATTATTGAACAGATTCTGGATGCGGCACTGAAAGGAAACTCGATAGTCTTTGACCCGGAAGGCCTTGGAAAAAGACATATTCGTTTCATATTCCAGCGGGTAGCGCCGGTTATTGCTGACATCGAAGAACTCATCATAGGAAGTTACATAGGTATACGGGATACCGCTTGTGGCTGTGTAGGTAAGCGCCGAAGTCATGTTTTGTAGAGGATAAATTTTGCCGAGATGGAGTCCCGCGCGCGCCGGTAAAGTATAGGATAGGACCACCGAGAAAGCATGGGTTTTATCCAGCGAAGTGATATTGTCGTTGGCACGCTGAATGTACGGCCGCAGATCGAAAGGCTTGTTTGGATCATCCGCTTGCCAGATTTCCGAAGCCCCGTAGGCGCCGGCCGAAGTTCTCGAAAAGCTGTATTTCAACTGGTATCGAAAACGGCTTTGGGTGATTTTCTGGAACTCCACTTCGATTCCCCTGGTCGCGCCGTAGCCGGTATTTACGTAGGTCGCGGCGTAGGGATCGGTGGTACTCCGCCCGACGCTTCCGGTATCGAAATGCCGCCGGATCGTCACGGTTTGAAGGGTGCGGTCGTTATAATAAGCGGCGATATCGAGTTTGTGCGAACCCCAAAGACTGTGCTGCACGCCGAATTCGTAACTGATGGTTTTGCGGAATCCGAGATTCGGATTGCCGTACATGATCCAGCCCTGCCAGGTCGAGCGGGACAGCGTGTGCCTGAAAATCGGCATGGCGTAGAAATGCCCATACTGCAGCCGGAAGGCGGTCTTTTCGCCGATTGGAAATGAAAGTCCGAGCCGCGGCGAGAGCGCCGTATGCGTTTCCGGCTTGACGGTCGCGGGATCGCCCTGGGCGTTCGCCCCGGTTCCCGGATAGAACGGATTGTAAAAATCGGCCGGCATATCAACGTTGTTGTTGAAACCCTCCAAACGCAGACCGATATTAGCGATCAGGCCTTTGTATTCCATGCGATCCTGGATATAAAATACGGCGTAAATCGGATCGGCATTATAGTACTCCGCAAAGCCGGTCTTGGAGATAAAAGCATTGGCGTAAGCGCTGGATACGGAGCTGTAATGCAGATAGCGCAGCGTCGTCTGTACCCCGGTTTTGATCAAATGGCGATGCGTGATCTGGTTGGTGTAATCGCCTCGCAGAGCGTAAATCTGCGAACGGACATCCTGGTTGTAGAGCGTGGCCGAGGGATCCCAGACAAGGCGTGTGTAGCCCTCATCCCATTCACCCTGCAGCACCTGCCACTTGGTGGAAAGCGGCTCGCTGTTGATCTGATATTGTTCGTAGGTGTGGGACAGGATGAACTCGAAATAGGAATTTTGGTCCAAAGCGTAGGTCAGGTCGAATGACTCGATCCAGGTGAATTCGTCCTTGGGCGGAACCGTCGTCAGAAGATATTTCTGCTGCCCGGTATGGAAGGAGACGTTACCAACCACCGATGCCCAGCGAACATCGTTCGAACCCGAGAAGATACCGCTGCGATTGTGCTGGTACTGGTACATCGAACGCAGGTGGAGTTTATCCGACAGTTTGAAAACCGTAGTCAGGTTGAGATTTTCGTATTCTTCGTTCTTTTCGTAAGTGGGCAGACGCGTCGGTTTGATGCGCTTTTCCCCAGACAGAAAAAAGGTCCAGCCCGGCAGTTCACCGATTGGACCGCCGAATCCGAACATCGCTCTTTTATAGCTGTTCTCGCGGTAATCGTAGACGCCCAGCACATTGTCATCCGACGGCGTATGCGTGTCGATCCATTTCTCATACAGCGCGGTTAGTGAATCATTGCCTACGGCCGGATTTTTGGCATCGCGCCAGGCAATCCAGTTCTCGTAATCGCCCCAATTCTGCCACTCGAAATTATCCTTGCTGTAGAGATAATCGCCGAAATGATACTGACCGGACGGACGATACTCCACGCGCAGATCGCCGTGAAATTCACGGCCGCCCTCTTTGGTAACGACCTTCACGACGCCCGATTGGGCATTACCGTACTCGGCGCTGAACCCGCCCGAGATGAGTTCCATCTGCTTTACACCCAGCGGATTAAAATCGTATTTCCAGGAGGTATTGGCCTTCTCGCCCATGTAATTCGTGCCCGGAACACCCGTATTGGAATTATCCTGCGAGACACCGTCGATCATAAAATTGATATCGAAACTCCCGCCGCCCCGCAGCGAATACGTGCCGTTGGGATTGCGCTGCAAACTGGTGTTGAGGTCAAGTACATCCCGCAAGCCCTCGGAGGGCAGTTCCCGAATCTGGTCGGCATCGATGCTGGTCGAACTGTAAGTTTTGTCTTTGACGATAACCGGCTTCCGGGCAGTCACAACCACCTCCTGCATCTCGATCCCCTGGACGGTCAGCGGGATCTCCAGAAAGGTTGTACGGTCGATAAAAACCTGAACATTTATAATCGTGGCGGTCGCATAGCCGACATAGCTGATTTTAAGTGTATATTCACCGGGATAAATCCGTAAAATCGTGAAATTTCCATCTGCGTCGCTGCTGGTCCCGGTCTGCAATTCCGTTACGATGATGTTGGTTCCCAGCAATCCTTCACCGCTGCGCTGATCAAAAACCCGCCCGGAAATTTTGCCCGTCGTTTGTGCAGAGATATGGGAAAACAGAAGAAAAATGACAGCGAGAATAAAGATTGATTTTCGCCGGATTGCATCGATATTGCTGATATCCCGAATCGACATCACTTGAGATACACCATTTTTCCGGTTCTCGATCTATCCAGGAAAGATAAGCGATAGAGATAGACGCCCGATCGCCGGTCATGAAAATTCATAAAGAGTTTGTAACCGCCCGGATTCATAACTGCTTCGCTGCCGTCAGCGACTAATTTACCGGTAACATCATAAACCTGCCAGTCCAAAGTCCCGCTTTTCAAGACCGAATACGGAATAACCGTAGAAGCATTGAACGGATTGGGATAGTTCGGGAATACCTGAAATATTTCCGGTCCGGTTGCCTTATTTTCGCCGACCAGGCTGGTGGCCGGAAAACCGCGTGCAAATTGAACAGCGTCCGCGACAACCCAGTAATCGGCGCCGTGCTGCGATTGATTGTGCAGTTTTACGATCAGGTTATCCCCTTTTTCGGCCCAGGTTGTTGCGAGTAAAAATCCGTTCGGTGCGGGCGTCTGCTGATTGACAAGTACGGTATCGGTTTTGGTATCGTTGCGTACGATGTACATGCCATCGCTGGCATAAGCCGCGGAATCGGGAAAAAAGGCGAGAATTTTATAGTAGCCGTTTTCCGGTACTGTATAGCGCCAGTACACCCGGCTGGTGCCGTCCCCGCAAGGCGTACGCAGAAAGGTGGCGTCAACAGCCGATGGGGAGTTCAGTTCTTCCCATGCGCCGGATTGAATATAAAAAAGACTGCTCTTATTATCGATCATTTCATCATTCCCCGGATCGAATGAGAATTGCAGACGCAGCGTATCGACAGCATTTCCTTCAGCATCGTGTAAACCTAAAATGATTAACTTATAATCCACTTCAGGCATAAAAGCGGAGCAGTGCAGCCGGACGAAGGAGCGGTTTTCGGGATCAATCTCGACGGATCGGATATCTACATAAGGTTGAATCGCATATCGCGACAAATCCCGGGCGCTTTCCGTATCCAGAAAAAGATTGAAGCGAACGTAAAGGGTGCTGTCCGCGACGTAACCTTCTTCAATTTTCAAAACTGTTATACGAAACAACCTGACCGCATCGGCAATGACCTTTCCACCGCCTGGATTCTCAACCTGCACCCGCAGGCTGTCATCGTAATCCAGATCAAGCCGCCCGAGGTGAATCCATGTATCGGCAAGCTGCGGACCGGGGATGCTGATTAGATCCGCATTTCCGTTAATCTGAATACTATAGCGTTGTGTATTTCCCCCGGAGATTGCTTCCGGTAAATAAGCAAACAGATGGTAAGCGCCGGTTATAAAAACCGGGACTTGCCAGGTACAATGTGCCCCCGCTCCGGAACCGCTCAAATGATCATCCAGAAATCCGCCGGATATCTCGGTCATACTTTCCGAGGCTACATAATCGCTGAATTGATTGTCGACAATGATCTCGTCGCGCAAGGTATGAACACGAGTATAAAAAGTCTGATCCTTAAAATACTTCAGACGATCCTCTTCCAGATCGCCGAAGTACCAAACACCGATCCCGGGCATATTCCGATAGCGTATCTGGCTCATGACGTTGTCAAGCGTGTTGTTGGAATATAACTGGCCTGTGGAGCTATTCCTTAAATTTACGCCAGGGATAACATTCAGGGGCGATGCTACCTGATCAAGGCATTGGCGCAACCAATAATCAAGATTGCTGTGCAGATCATAGAGCATCGGAAAAAGCAGATCGACGGCTCCTTCTCGAAACCAGGTCGGCCAATCCTGCAATTTATCATCGCTGCCTTGCAACATATAGGGCGGACCTACTGCTGCACTGACAATGCACCTGGGATTTTCGGCTTTGACGGCTGCAAAGATTTGACCGGCCAGGTCACTGGTCTTCCGTTCCCGCCACACGACAAAATTGTTCCATTCAGGATCAGATTCCTGAATGGAAATCGGATCAGAGCCGCCTGTCTCGGCCTGGTAAACCTGGCGGCTGATATCCGAGAAAGAGAATTGCGGATTCGGATAACGAATTCTATCCGTCTGAATTCCATCCAGATCAGGATAGTTCCGGGCACACTCGCGGTAAAGCTTTACGAGAAATGTGACAACCTCTTCTTCGGCCGGATCCATCCAGAACTGATATAGCGGCGTCGAGTTGACCCACATGATCGCATAATTATTCCCGCTACGATCCTTCATCAGCCAGTTTGTGCGCCCGCTCAGCAAAGGTCCCAAGCTGCCGGCGTCGTAAGAGACATGCCCCCACAAACCGTATTCGAACCAGACATGGATTTCCAGACCGATGCGGTGCGCCTCTTCGATGACTACTTCAAGCGGATCCCACCCGACAAATTCAGGCAGCTGCGATGTCGCACCGTAATCGGCAAGCACTTCGCTGTAATAGATAGTGCTACCCTGGTACCAATTATTCACCAATACTGCATTAAATCCCGCATTTTTTAAATTAGAAAATGCCGTACGTATCGATTCGCGTCCCCGGATGATGACATCGCGACTAAGCCAAACCGATCGATATTCTGGCATGTTCGTTTGGCTGCGAGCAATACTAATCAGAAATAAAAATAAATATAGGAATAGCTTACCCGCCGGTATTCGGCTGTATTTTCGCATTAGATCAGAAATACCTTTTTAACACAAATAACGAGAGTACTTCCTCTTATTTTAAGAGGGTGATTCTTCCTTTTCTTGTCCCATAACTGGTATCAACCATATAGATGTAGATACCGCTGCCCAAATCAGCAGCATCGATAGTCACCTGATAACTGCCTGCCGATTTATGCTCATCCAGAACGTTGCGAACCAGATTTCCCTTTAGATCGAATATTTTTATGGAAACCGATGAAGCCGCCGGTAACGTAAATGCGATCTGCGTTGTCGGATTAAAGGGATTCGGAAAGGCTGGTGTTACACTAAAATCAGCAGCGATACTCGCTCCTTCTCTATCGATCGCCAAGGCACTATTAACAAAGGTATAGCAGATGTGATTCCCCACGTCGATCACATAGGCAATATTTCCATCGGGACTCAGGGCGACATCTTCGGGCACATTTAGAGGCGCGCCTTGGGTATCGGGAATGTCTCCACTTGTGCTGCTGGGCAGTTCATTCACCTGAGTTGCCCAGCTGCCGTCTACCTGAAACACTTTCACCCAGCGACGGGTACTGTCTGTACCGACGGCCCAGAGCTGCCCGTCATTATCCACAGTGATACCATTCGGGACATAATTTGTCCAGCGCAGAAAACTATCGGCATCTTCAAGGGAGACACCGCTGTAGTTTTCCGGGGCAACTTGGGTACCACC
The DNA here is from genome assembly GCA_964589175.1 of uncultured bacterium. GTDB lineage: Bacteria > Fidelibacterota > UBA2242 > UBA2242 > UBA2242 > CAZPRY01. The sequence goes on along the minus strand of CAZPRY010000012.1, from coordinate 54,807 downwards.
AGTCCATTTTGTCACACCACCCGAGTTCCCGTCTTTCAGGCTATTTCGTGACGTATAAACAGGTGTATTGACATCAAAATAGTCACCACCTGGTACTGTCGCAACATCACGGATGGCATCTTCTCCCGTAGCTGTTGGGCCACCCGGATCGGGATTGGCACAATCTGGCGCGACATAATGGCCTATCGGATCGGAGTTGCCGGTATAATCATAAATACGGATTTTGGGCCCCTGGAAAATGATTCCTCCAAATATATAGCCTTCTTTGGTTGCATCGATTCCATAAACATAGGTACCATATCCTACCTGATTATGCAGTGTCCGGCGCGTCGGATCACCATCAGGATATTGATACATAAAAGAGATATATAACTGAGTAGATCTGCAAGCCACGATTACATTATTCCCGACGGTCGCAACCCCGCGAACGGAATGCACATCAGGATCATCGGAGAAATCGTCAGCCAACGTGAAAACGGAATCGCCGGGCGCTGCTTTGTAGAGCGCGTTGACTGCATTCAGGGTGGTTGATGTGGAGGAGATTACCCAAATATTGCCGGCATCGTCGGTTGTACATTCAAACGGATTATTCAGAGAATCTGCTTCGCTGAACCGGATATTCCAATCGGGCGCATAAATCCAAGTAGCTTCCTGTGATAGCAGCGGGGCCAAAAACATTGCTAAAAGACATGGTATTATCGATAATTTCTTCATGATCTCTCCTTATGATTACCATTGTAAGTTAAAAGAACTATCTTATCTTTTCAACTACAATAATACAGCATTTTTTTCACGCAGATTCCACAATTATTTCTTGAATATTTAAATAACATCTATTATAATCCTATGCAGTGTGGAGTAAATTGTAATTTTGGATGCTAGTAGCTCATTTCTTAACAACTAAATAAAAAATTGGAGGACGCACATGAAGAAATTGTTCTTGCTTAGTTTTGTGATTGTCTTCTCTGTGATCTTTGCTTTTGGGCAGGATTGGCAGATAGTAAAACAAGGCACCGCAGATATATTACCGGGTGCCTGTTTTTTTCTGAATGCCAACACAGGGTGGATTATTGCTGATGAGGGATTTGTAAAAAAGACCACTGACGGTGGTACAACCTGGACTAAACTCAGAGACGCAGATCCCGCTACTACCAACTGGAACGACGTCGAGTTTGTTGATGCGAATGTTGGTTTTGCATGCGGAAACTTGGGATATATCTACAAGACCACCGACGGCGGTACAAATTGGACAATGATTGCTGATACTGCTAATTATGACCTTGATGTTGTCAGTTTGGCGATTGTTAACGCAACTACGGTCTATTTTGCTTGTGATGACGGTCTTGTTCTAAAAACCACCAATGGCGGAACGACCATTACGCCGGCATCGGCTGCGGTGTTGACTACTGAAGATCTTAACGGCGGTATCGATTTTATTGATGCTACCCACGGAGTAGTAGCAACGAGTGCCAATGTGGGTGAGACCTGGTATACAACGGACGGAGGCGCCACCTGGACAAATGTCAATATAGCCGTTCTTTTCCCGCCGGGAACGTCCAGCAAGCGCTTGTACGATGTTGCCGCCGGTCCCGGTAATACAATCGTCATTGCGGGCTACCATTCTACTATTTTCATCTCGAAAGACGGCGGTCAGACCTACTCGCGTTCCGGTGATTTTTCCTATGGTTATAATTATGCGAAGTTGGCACGAATTGTCGATCAGAATACCATCTATATCGCGAGAAGTATCGGTGATCTTGTCAAGACTACCGATGGGGGTGCTACCTGGGATACCCTTTCGATCGGTTCTGCGCAAACCCCCTCCGATATGTCATTTCCGACTGCTTCAGCTGGCTATGTTTTTTCAGCTTACGGACAATGGGCCAAGACCGCCGATGGCGGCGCTACCTGGACCCCATTAAATGAGTGGCCTTCCATGAGTCTTTGGGGTATTGCCTTTCCGGAACCCGACAAAATCGTTGTGTCAGCATACGCTGGTGGTGAAATATCCATAAGCACGGACGGCGGTGATTCATGGACTTATCCTGACAATTATGCCACCGAGTCACTCACAAACTTGTACGAATGTGAATTCGCCGATGCAAATCTCGGATTTGTTGGCGGCGGATACGGAGATTTGCGTCGGACTACTGACGGCGGCGCTACCTGGACTTTCATCGAGAATCCGATGTTTTTGGGTTCCAACAAACATATCAATGCGATGCGCGTTTGGGACGCGAACACAATTTTCGCCGGCGGTTCTTCGGGTTATGTTATGAGATCCACCGATGGCGGTCTCACCTGGAGCGATACCAAGGTCGGTACGCAAACGGTTTATGATATATGGGCTGTCAGTGCGACCAGCGTGATAGTCAGTGCCGGTAGCGGACAGGTACATACCGGTGAATTCACTGCACCCGATGCAGTTACCGCCACCCAGATTAACGACTGGGGCAGCCAATCGATGCGCGCTGTTAAATTTCGCGGAAATATCGGTCTGGTAGTCGCCTCGTCCGGTGAAGTCTATCGTACTACCGACGGGACTGCCGCATCACTCGCTCTGGTCTACACCGTCTCGGACGGAGACGATCTGTACGATGTGGATTTCGTTGACGACAATTTAGTCTACGCAGTCGGTGAAGCCGGAACAATCATCAAATCCGAAGACGCCGGCGCAACCTGGACCGAATTGACCGGTCCGACGGATGCAACCTTGGATAAAGTCCGTTATGACGGCGAAACTGTCTGGGCACTCGGCAATGGCGGTACTATCCTGAAGCTGGAGTTCCTGCCGATGGTCACCTTCCAGGTGAATATGAGCGCCCAGATTGAGCGAGGCAAATTTATCGTTGGGACAGACGTCCTTGACGTTGCCGGTACTATCAACAACTGGGGCGAAACCATCAATTTGCTTTCGGATGATGACGCTGATGGAATTTATACCGCTACACTCCCAATTGCCGAAGGAGCAATCGAATATAAATTCCGCATTAACAGCAACTGGGATACAGCGGAAGCTGTCTCTAACCGCACCTACACAGTTGTCCCCGGTGACAATGTTATTCCGGTTGTCTGGTATAGTAATTTCGATCCGGCTTCCGTTGTGAACGCCGAAGTGTTTTTCTTTGCGGACATGAACATCCAATTGCTGAACGGCAATTTCAGGCCTGCCGATGGTGATATCGCCATCGTTCGTGGGGCTTTAAACGGTTGGGCTGGAGAAGCCCAGGAACTGACTGAAGATCCATCGAAGGCCGGTCTCTATGTTGGAGCTTTTGACGTCGACGACCTGTCTCTGGACGTACCCAGTGAATTCAAGTTCGTCGTTCACTCCACCGATGGCTCCGATAAATGGGAAAGCAGCCCGAACCGCATTTTTGTGATTCCTACGGGACACAGCTATGTCGATTCGGATGCGGACGGTTATATCGAGGTTCCGACCGACACGGCATTCTTTGCGGATGTAACCTGGGATGATATCATTCAGCAGGACGTCACCGTCTACTTCTCGGTTGACATTTCTTCCGCCATTGCCGCTTTGAATGCCGGTCAAGTTCTGATTGATTCCCAGACTGACGCCGATACGATTCGGGCCGCTTCCGAAATCGCCGGCGTTTTTGTCAACGGTATTAAGGGTTCATGGTGGGATTGGGGTAGCAACCCGCCGACTTTCATGATGCATGATGATGGCACTAATGGCGACGAAACCGCCGGTGACAATATCTACACCCTCGGTCTCCTTTTCACTGCCGGACAAGCCAAGGTTCAGACCTATAAATACGGTATCAATAGCCTCGATAACGAAGCCGGATTTGGCGAGAACCGCAATATGACCATCGACGATGCTGCCTCGACCTACTACCCGACGGCCAATTGCTACGGCAGTCAGAATACCGATGATCGTCTGCCGTTCCCGGAATATGGTTGTGAATCTTCGGCAATCTTCGGTGAAAATACCCTGCTGCCGGAACAGTTCGACCTGTATCAGAACTATCCGAACCCATTCAACCCGACGACCAGCATTGCCTTCGCTATGCCGCAGGCGGACAAGGTTGCCCTCGAGATTTACAACATCCTGGGTGAAAAAGTTCGCACGCTGTATTCGGGAAATCTGGATGCCGGATTGCATGTATACGAATGGAATGCCAGAAACGATGCCGGTCAGATCATGCCTACGGGTATTTATATCTACAAGCTGAACGCCGGTTCGCTCTCTATGCAGAAGAAAATGGTTATGATGAAATAATCATTCCCATTATAAACATAAAAAAGGCTGTCTTCGGACAGCCTTTTTTTTTATTCCAGCGCGGACCGTGTAGCGGCTTAGCGGTTCCGTCCAATGTGATTGATTGATTTATTGGTAAACGGTTCGAAGCGCACCTGCAATGCCATCACAACTACGCCGAGAATACAGGCATCCTCCTTCAGATCACCCAGAACAACCTTCGTCGGCTCGAAGGGAATGTTCACCATTTGCTGCTTCAGATTTTGCCTGGTCTTACGGAATAAATAATCGGAGTGCTCGATGATTTTACCGTTCAGTATCAGCAGATTCGGATTAATTGTTTTCACCAGGTCCGCGCATAGGGTGCTTAAAAGCAGGGCGTATTCATCCAGCAGTTCCTGAACCTCAAAAGATCCCGGGAATTTTTCGGAGAGGAACTCTTCAAGAGGCATCTGTTCCAGCTTCTCGGGCGGATTCACCATGCCCCAGCGCAGTTTCATGCGCAATGCCTCCAGAAAATGCTCCTCCGCCAGCACATCACCAAAATATTTCTGGTTCGAATAAAGATGCCGGAAATATTCCCGGTTCGAGACATGATGCCCGAGTTCGAAGTACCCGATTTCGCCCGCGCTGCCATAATCGCCACGGATCAGCTCGCCGTTCACGATAATCCCGGCGCCGAGTCCCTCTCCAATCCAGATGCAAACCATATTATCTGAAGCCTGTCCTGCGCCTATCAGATGTTCGCCCAGCGTCACCGCATTGACGTCGTTCTCGATGATTACGGGGACTTTAAAGCGATCCTTAAACGTTTCCGCCAGCGGCCGGTCCGCCCAGCCTTTGAGCGTATCGGCAAAAATCAAATTGCCCTTTTTATAATCCAGAAAACCCGGCAATCCGATTCCGATACTTACCAGCTTCCCGGAAGCAATTTTGTTATTCCGCATCAGAAATTCGATCTTTTCGAATATTCGGGGCAACACCTCTTCCATCGGCGCGCCGGCCGGATATTCAATTTGCTCGCGATCGACAATTTTCGATTCCAGGTTCGCCAGCGCCACGACGGTTCTGACTCTTCTGATCTCGATCCCGACTACATAGCCGTTGCAGGGATTAAGTTTAATCAATGTCGGACGCTTCCCGCCCTTTTTGGTGGAACTGCCCTTGCCGATTTCCAGAATGTAGCCGGCTTCATCCAATCGACCGACGATTTCGGATACGGCCACTTTGGAAATATTCGTTCGTTTGGCAATCGCTATGCGACTGATCGGACCTTCATTTTTGATCAGATTGAGGATGCGCAGTTCGTTCAGTTCTTTGATAAATTGCGAGTTGACTTTGGTTTTCACGGCATTCACATTTCGATTTATGGTTATTTCAAAAATAGCATTTTCTTTGAGAGAATCACTTTCCCGGCCGTCATACGATAGAGATATATTCCCGAAGCTAAATCCAAACCTTCAAGAGATAGGTAATGTTGCCCACTGTTCATCGGTTGATTTTGGATCAGGTCGGCGACCTTCCGTCCACGTAAATCAAACAGGGCCAGGCTGACCGGCACGCTACGCGGAAGTGAAAAACGGATAGTGGTTGCAGCGTTGAAGGGATTGGGGAAATTCTGCGCCAGATGCACCGATCGCGGCGTTGGTTCTTCCGTCGGTTGAATAGCGACGTTCACCAGGTACTTTTCCCGGCGGTTGGTATTCAACAGCATAACCGCGTCCGTAAAAACATACTTACCATCGGAGGCATCGGTTGATAGCGTCAGGATTCGCTGCCGGCCGGCGTTCAGTTTGACATCCGCCAGTTTCTCCCAGCGACCGGCATTCCCGTTTCTCTTTTGGTTAACATAGTGGACAATCGATCCGTTTTCCGATTCGATCAGATATTTCGCCTGGGTGGTGGCATTTGGGGGCTGTCTATTGACAAATGCATAGACTTCGTACCAACCCTCTATAGGAACCTCGGCAAAGTAATTGATTGAGTCGCCCGATCCAACGGTTGAATAGCGGCAGCTACCCTCATAAAGCGGAATGCCGCCGCTGTAAGTTTTCCAGTTTCCGATCCGCTCAGCATCCTCCGACTCCTCACTGATCACAATCGCCGGTAGCCTTCGCGGGTGATCACGATAAGGAATCTCGGCCGGCTCAGCGTATACCGTCCGTTTCAGGTACGAAAGAAACCGATTCGCGTGCCAGATCAGGTTGGCGTGATACCAGATCACATTGCCATGCAATCCCTGGTTCCGAATAGTTTCGATCATGGCCGCAAGTTCGGCCGGCTCTGTGTAAACATCGTTCGCTACCGTCGATATTCCCGGGTACACCAGTTCATCGTCGTCGACATACTGAAGTTCATTATTCAGTCGCAAGGCAAAGCCCGCATTTGTCGTAAAATACATTTGCGGCACGACAATATCGAGGTAACCGTTGTTGATCCAGGGCGACCAATCCTGGCAAAATTGAGCGGGCCCCCAGGGCAACGGTGCATTGGAAACGGTCACCTCAGGATTCACCGCCCTGAGGGAATCGTACATACGTCCCATGAATTCGGTCAGTTTATCGGCCCGCCATTGTTTCCATTCCGCATCGGCAATATTATCCGGCGGCGATTCTCCACTATGCTCGCTTTGATAGATCGCCACCGTGACCGGATCATAACCAGCATCGAGTTGCGGATAGCGAATGCGATCCATATCGATTCCGTCGATATCATACTTCATGATGACTTCCCGGCACATATCGATCAGAAACTGCTGAACCTCAGGATGGCACTGGATCATGGAAGGTCCGGCCTGTCCGTAGAATGCTATCGAATCATTTCTCGACCGGGCAAACCATTCGGGCTTTGCCAGGATCAGCGGGCTGCTACTATCATTCGCTGCTCCGTTGAAGCCGCTCTCGAACCAGGCTTCTACTTCGAGGCCGACGCGGTGCGCCTCGACGATCATCTCCGCAAGAACATCCCGCTCCGGCTGAAAAGGCTTTTCGATTTCGGGATCGGTATAATAGCCGGTCAGTTCGAAGAACGTCTCACTGTGGAAATAAGGAAAACCATTGCGCCATACATCGGCATAGACGATGTTGAAGTTGGCAGCCGCCAGAGAATCCATGATCTCTACAATATCGTCCGTTGAGGGAACGGCGTTTCCTGCCCAGGCCAACCAGGTCCCGCGCAGTTCCTTCTGCTGAGCATTGGCCAGGAAGCCCAACAGCAGAACGATAATTGGAAGAATCCACTTTTTCATAAGCTCAATCGTCTAAGCCATACTGCCCTGAATTGAAAAAACTGTTTTTCATCTACCATTACTTCATTAAGGCCATTTTACGCACGGCCAGCGTTTGCCCGTTCACTTTAAGTCGATAGAAATAAATGCCGCTGGATAATTGGCGGCCGTCGAATTCAACCCGGTAGATTCCGGCGCTTTGGTGATCATCGACCAATTCCGCAACAAGATTGCCGACGAGATCGTAAACACGCAACTGCACATCGCCTGCCGACGGTATTTGATAGGCAATGCTGGTGGCCGGATTAAACGGATTGGGATAATTCTGCGATAATTCGAATTCCTGCGGGCGGATCGCGTTTCCATCGATGGATGAGGAGGCGCTTTCGATCCTGACATCCTTCGCCGGGTAGATGCCGCTGCCTACATTGTCAAAAACATAATAATCGGAGAAGGTCACGCTACTGCCGATCTGATTCTGACCCGGATCAGGAAAAGCAACCAGAACGGCACCGGAAACATCGGTTTCCGCCAGATAGACTTTCACGCGCATGGTGGTCACATCGCTGCCGATTCCCATCGGACTACGGGCAATCCCGATTTCCGTCATGAGCGAATCCGTGCCGTCGCCGATCAGGCCCATCGCGCCGTAGGAAATATCCAGCCCGCCGATTTCGCTTTCGACCCAGATCGTTCCGTTCCATTTATAGACCACACCGGTCGTCCATTTATCCGCCGGGTCGTTGCTGTAGATATTGACCAGGTCGTCGGAATCCAGCTTTACGATCACATCAGCAGCAAACGGCAAGGTCTGTATGCTCGCTGCGGCATCCGGCTGTGATGTGCTGCCGTTGGGGCCGTAGGGGTCCGTATCGAAGGCAATATAAAGTCCCCTCTGCTGGTAAGGGGCAAATAACGTCGAACCGGTCAAACCAACGTAAATCGTGCTGTTCGACCAGGTGAAATACAGGTCATGATCGCCATGTCTCTCCAGGCGCTCGAATTGAGTGTACTCCTTTTTCTTGCCGTCCAGTTGGATCGCCAGCAAACCGGAATCCCGCGGCGTGGCCACGCGAATCAGCGAGTTCATATCGACTGCGGCGATGCTGTTGACGCCCATGACAGTATAAATCCAGTGCCGGGTGCTGTCGTACACCAGAGCGCAAGATCCGTTCTGGTTGTTGTTTAGAGTCGTCCCCTCGTAGGCGAGCATTAATGAATCGCTGTCATCTCCGAGATAACCGAAAGTGATCGTCCCGAGTTCGTCTTCATAATAACGGCTTGACTTGAGTGTGCTGCTTAAAGAGGCATTGGTCGCCGTCACAACCTTGATCGGACCGACTGACCAGTGCATAACGGAACTCGAACCTCCCGCGGCGATGATCGTATCGGGAACTTCGGCAATGATGGTCCCGCTGAAATCGATTAAGCGGACCGGCGGATAGCTGCTGCCGGCTCCGTTTATCCACATATTACCTCCCGGCGCCACTGGCGAGATTCCCTGGCGGGCGGCATCGTTCGTCGGCAGTGTGATGGTTTTCAGCAGCGTCGCTCCTGTGAAATTCACCGTAAAGACCGCCATCAAATTGCTTTGGAAACCGCTCGAATATAAATAAGTATTCTCACCCGAACCGACCGCTGCAAAGGAATCGCCGTAGCGTATCCCCTCTAACGCATCATCAAAGATCAGTTCCGGGGTGGCATCTTCGGTAACGTAGCGGTAAATCCGGAATTTTGAGGTTGGACTGTAGGCCGGTGCGCTCAAGTTGCACGCATAAATCACTCCATCATCGGCAACCGCAACGAGATTCAAAGTGTAAGTGCCCACTTCAAAACCGGTACCCATCGTATTCAGCGTACCGATCTGCGTTCCATCTTCCGGATTCAGGATAACAATTCGAGGATTGGTGAGCCGGGTCGCCACATACAGGTGATCCGTAAATGGACTATATGCCAGGCTGCGCGTTATATCGCTGGCGGGATCGATCAGGTCGTAATTCGCCCACTTCAGCGTATAGCCAAAACTTATGCTAAACAGTATGACAAAAATGATGAGAATCTGGGTAACTCGTTTCATGTTTTTTCTCCGCCTTTATTCTTTCAATTATTCAATTCTCTATTCTGCACGGATATCGTCCGTTTTTCTATTTCAAAATTGGTAAAACACTCCGATTCGGATGCTCAGCGACTGGAAACCGCTCACGGCTTCAATCTCGATCGATTCCTGCATCGTGGGCCACAGACTGCCAACGACAAAACGGTAACATAGCGATCCGTCCAATCCGAAACTGCCCATCGAATATTCCGCTCCCAGCCCGGTGCGAAAACCCATATTCCACTCTTCCAGCACTTTGCGCGGGATGAACGGTATCGCCAGTTCTTCATCCGCCGGGATTGCGCCGCGAATGCCTTTCCAGTAGACCGGACCTCCTGCTAGTGAGAAATAGGCTGCCGTATTTCCCTTTTGCCAGAGGGAATATTTCCCGTTGGCCCAGAATGCAATATGCTCCAGCGACAGATCGACCCGGCCTTTTGGATAACCGGAGAGATTGTCTTTGTTAAACTGAGTATACTCCAGCATCCCTTCCAGGAACCAGCCATTTCCGTTGTCCCGGCCGAGTCCCAGTTGCAGATCGTTGCCGGATCGAAACCACCCGGTCAGTCCGCCGATTGCAGCGCTATAAGCGCCGGAAGCGCTGACACGCAGTCCATCCCCCGCCTGCGCGGCCGTGACCGTAAATAAAAACATCGCGAGGATCGATCGATATAACCATTTCGTCTGTGACATTCGCATTCCTCTGCCCGGCTTAATATCTGAAGGTTAAACCCAGGGTCAGCATACTCTTGGATTTAAAAGGAAAAAACTCGTGACTGCCGTTTTTAACATGAAAAACCTCTTCAAATTTCTCCGCCACCGATCCGTCCAGGTACCAGACTCCCTGGTAGGACAGGTCCAGATCGACAATCTCCGTCAATTGATAACGCAGGCCCAGCACCGGCGTCCAGAAAAATACCGTACCGCGTTTGCTGGGCGCAAAATGCGTTACACGCGTATAGTATTCGTAACGAAAGCGGTAGGTCAGTTCTGTTCCGTCGGCGTCATAAATTTCAGTCAGTTGATAGGTATCCGGATCATTTTGATGCAATTCCCGGAAAGTCTGATAATTGTTGATCTCCAGTTCGGAGTAGTCACCGCTGGCAATTTTGGTGCTGTCCCACTCCCAGATAAAGGTCTTCCACCAGTCTTCGACCATTTTCAGACGCCGCTCGTACCGGCTGAAACCAAAACCCAGCTCACCGTACAGCGAGAGACGCTCGCTCAGGGGTTGCCGGTATTTGACACCCAGGGAGAATTTGAGTTCCTGGACCCACTGCTGCGGTCTGAAAATGCCGTGGTAACTCGAATCCGGCCGCCAGTATTCCTTGACGGTGCTGATCGAATCCACCTCTTGTCTCGAAGCCCCGGTGAGCATCCAGTCGATATAGCGCTCATCCCAATAGGGCCAATCCCATTCGAGCAGCACGGAATCTTCCTGCATCGTCATGTAGTCAAAACTGATTCTCAGATTGGTCGACCAATGATTGCCATGCAGCCAATCCAATTCTGCGCCGGTCGCCCAACCTTTCGCGTCGGCAGCGACCTTGGCTGCGTTTTGCTGCTGCCCGCTCATCAGCAGTTTAATCTCCAGGGGCAGATCGCGGGCATTCAGCAGCGATTGCTGTAAAAGCAAAATGAGTGCGATAACGCCTGTTCGGAAAATTTTCACCATTGTTTACAACTCCGCCGAAAGCGTGTATCGCATGGTCTCTTCGAGGTATTCGTGGTTCATATATGACAAATCGAAACGGAAGGCCCGGGCGTGGTAGACAAAACGGACCCCCATTCCGAGCGTAAGGTTTTCATGCTCATAGCCGAGTTTGTAGCCGCCGCGTAACAGGATGATGTCAAACAAGCGCGCTTCGATTCCGCAATGAATGTGTTCGGCGGCATCGTTGGGATGGACGGCTTCGGCCAGCAAAGTCACGTATGTCGGATCGTTCAGACTGCCCAGGATTTCGCCGGAAATGCCCAGCACGAGGCGTTGCGGCATACGGAAACTCTCGTTCTCATACTCCGTTTCGAGTCCGAAATTCTTCAGAAAAGCGCCGACCCGTAGCGAGCCCACACCGGTATTGTACAGGAAACCAAGGTCGACAAGAAAGTTGTCCACGGCGTAGACATCGACCGACTCGCGAACGTATTTGAGATTCGCGCCGAAGCTGAAATCCCTGGTCAGGTAGCGGGCATAGGACATCCCCAGCGCCAGGGCGTTGGCCGAAAACGTACCCAGGTTGAGGTAAACGTTATTATCGCCGGGATTCAGCGAAAGCACCTCATCCGGTGCAATCGTGCGCGTCTTCGACATCGTTCCGAAATCAAAATAGTTCAGCATAAAGCCGACCGAACCCAATGTGGGGAATTTATGCACATAAGCCAGTCCCTGGTGCCTGGTATCGACGTACCAGTTTCCATAGGTCATGCTGACACTGTTCCCGCCGGCGATGCGGGCGATCAGGGCCGGATTGATGAATATCCCGTCGGCCCCGGCATTTTCGAGTGTAATTCCCGTCTCCCCCAACGCGGCGAAACGGGCGCTCACAGGCAGATTCAGGAACACGAATCCGGTGGTCCCGGTCGTATTGAAATTATCCGCCCCCGCTGCCGTCTCGAGGAGGAGCCAGAATAAGATAATTCCCGATATCCGTAAAATTTTAAACGGTCTCATGCATTTTCCCGTTTGACTGCGGCGTTAATTGACAATCGCAAACTTGCCCCGCTTTTCGCCCGCTGCGGCTTTGACATAATAGAAATACATACCGCTTTTCACATATTGATTATTATCGCTGATCTGGTTCCAGGTAGCCACGCCGCTGGACGGATCGTTATGCCGGATAGTCTTTACCAGGTCGCCGCGCAGTGTAAAAATACGAATCGTGCAGACGGCCGGTACATTCACAAACTGGATCAGTTTCTGATCGGATGCATTCTGCAGTCCCGACGAGAGATAAAACGGATTGGGAACGACCTCGATCCTGTCCAGGCTCTCGTCCTCTGTCAATGGCGTCAACGTCGTGTAGAAGCGGATCGCAGTGCGATTGGCAAAAATCGAAGACTCCAGCGATGGAACCGGGACCGACGGATCGACAGCCCATTGGTCGTGTCCGCTGTCATAACTGGTAACGCTGTAAAAATAGCCGTATCCCAGCGCCACTTTCTGATCTACAAAACGATAAAGGCCTGTGTCGTCATCCCAGTAATCCGTCGATTTCGCCGGAATATCGGCAATCCGTTCCCACGGCCCGAAGGGATACTCGGCGGAGCGGTAGATGCGGTATCCGGCCAGATCCGGAACACCCTGGTGCGGATCGTTCACATATTCGACGCTGTCGTTAAAGGCGATGATGTTGCCGACCCGGCCGCTCTGTTCGTACGGTGTGACGTTAAAGGCAGGTCCCGGAGGCGGCATGGGAACACGATAATCGTGCTCGTAATTAAATTGCACGCGTTCGTTCAGATAGGCCACGGCGCTGTCGGCTTTCGCAGCAATAATATCTTTCTGATCCAGTGCCAATTCGCGGGCTGTCTGCAGATCGGCGCCACCAACGAATTCGGCTACAACGACCTTTAGTTCACCGCGCCCGCGGCCCGCCAAATTGAACGGACCGATGGCAAAATTGGCATAGAGACGGCTATCGCCGATGCGCGCGTCATGCGGGTCATTAAAGGCTTCGCTCAACAGCAGCGGATTTCGCATTGCGGCATATTTATTAACGATACCGGCCACACCGGAGAAGGGGCCTTCATAATCCGAACTCGGTGAGGCCGCCGACCATACGAATTGGTAATCGAGAGCTTGGCCGTCCAATTGAACATCCAGAATTTTCAGGCCGACTTTCCCGGGGGCCATAAATTCATGTTTGGTTTCATACTCATTCTGCAGGGCGTTGTACTTCAGGTATTCGTAATAATCGAACGACTCGTCCTCCGCGGTATTGCGGTAATTACCGGCCCAGACCGTCACGAGACCTTCATTTGCATCCCAGTGAGTTGCGGTGTTGCGAGCGCCCGCCCGATAATTGGGATTGGTGAAATTCCACCCGATGTCAGTCGGTGAGAGCCCGTAAGCAAAAAGCACGATGGCGCTATCCAGACCGGTCCTTTCGGTGTTCACCGATCTGATCGAATATTCCACGATCACATAGTTTTCATCGGCCTGAGAACCCGACCACTGACGCACGGTGCGCGTCACATGGATGTTGAATTTTTTATTTTCCTTGTCATAATCGGGGTATTGCGGATCTTTTTCCCATTCGGAAATAATCACTTCTTCGGCTTCATTCGGATCGGCGGACAAATAATAATTTTCCCCATTCTTCCACAATTTCTCATGCCGTTTGGCGATAAAGGGTTGCTTACCGCTGTCCCAGGAGGTATTGCGGTCGCCGTTCACACAAAAATCCATCCAGCCCTGCACGGTGTCGGGATTCACCTTTCTCAGAGCCGTAATGAAGAAACCACCCGTAATCAGGTGGGTATAGGTCCCGCCGATATTGGAACTCATCTCTTTAATATTATAGCCCGGCCAGTCCAGCCCGTAGGTCATCGGTTTCCAGTCCGCCAGCGGCTCGCATTCCTGGGTATAATGAAAGCTGTGCCACAGCATACCGCGCGTCAGTGATACAGTGCGCGGATAACTCTGGGCAATCGCCAGCCGGAGGCAAAAAGTCACCAGGAAGCCGGTCAGTAAAATTCTTCTGTATCGATTGTCTGCGATCATTCGCTGCTCCGTGAAATCATCCGGTCGTCCTTAAAAATCAAAGCCCAGCGTGAAGTAAATTTCACGCGGTATGTTTTTATATGTCTGATAATAGTTATAAATGCGGTAATCCCGGTACGGATCGTTGTCAGCGTCCATGTAGGAGGCGCTGCGTTTAACCCAACGATCCAGTTCCGCCGCCGAATCGATCGGCGTGAGTTGCCGGTTATTAAACAGGTTTTTGAAACGCAGGCTGGCGATTAACTGGATACTGCCCACAAAAAAACGTTTTTCAACCTGCAAATCGGTCTGTGATTCCAGCGGGTAGCGCCGGTTACTCTCGATTTTCGTCGTCGCTACAAAATCCGGCGACCAGTAATAAGCCAGACCGCTGGTGACGTGATAGATCATGCCGAAAGTCAAGTTGGCGAGCGGCCGTGCACCCAGCAGTTTCGGCCCTCCGTTCTCCGGAATGATATAAGTCAGAGACGCGTTCATGCGGTGTGTGCGGTCTTCGGAAGAGGTGAATTCGGAGGCGGAGTAAGTATACTTCTGTTCGAGTTCGGGTGTCAACTCGGTCGGTTCGATGTAGAGCCCGGTGTAGCCGTACTTGGTCTGCGACAGTGCATAACTGAGGCGGTAACGCCAATTCTGCACGTTGCGGTTTGTGAAGCTGATTTCGAGGCCCTGGCTGCTGCCGTGACTGTTGTTGGAATAGCTGCGGTAGCTGCCTTTATAATCGCTGTCGTACTTGATCGATCCGGCTGTTGTCTCAATATAATCCGTATAAATCTGGTTTTTCAGATCGTTGTAATAGGTCACGATATCCAGCTGGTGGGTATTCCAGAGATTATGTTGCAGACCGACTTCGTAATTGATGCTCAGTTTGGGCTTGATATTGGGATTTCCGACGATGCCCCAGCCGTGATTGGTCTGGTTATCAAGCGCCTGCGCCATAATCGCCATGGAGCGGAAATGGCCGTATTGCACCCTGAAGGCAGACCTGTCTGAAATCGGGAAAGAGAACCCGACTCGTGGCGACAGCGTCACAAAAGTTTTGGAATCTTTCCAGGCCGGGATACCGATGCCGCCGTCAAAGCCCTCATTTTCGGCAGGATAAAAAACCTGATGCTCGTCAAGCGGCACCTGTCCGCCGAAATTATACGCGTCCATACGCAGGCCGACGTTCGCCACCATCCCGGCGAATTCGAGTTTGTCCTGTACAAAGGCTCCGAGATATCGGGTCTGTGCCCGGTAATTGGTCGCGAATCCGGTGCGCCAGATAAATGAAGATACAGTCAGCGAACTCGAGGCGTTGAAATCCTGATCCATTTGCCAGGCTTCCAGCCCGACTTTGATCAGGTTCGTGGAATTCAGCTGGTTGGAGTAATTGACGCGCCCCTCCCAGTAGTTTGTCAAAGAGGCCTGGTTGTACAGACTCGACCAGGTATAGTAATCACGGTATTTCATGAACCAGTCGCCGCGATTTTCCAGGAGTCGCGTTTCCTGTCTGCCCTGCGCCACCAATTGGGCGTCTTTATCAATCCCCGGAACCGGTCGCTGCAGGGAAAACAGCTCCTCGAACTGATGAATCAAAGACACCTGCAGATACGATTGCGGACTGAAAATATAGCGATAATCCAGGTTCTGAGCGGTGACGGTTTCTTCCCGCAGCGCGTCGTAGATCAGGGTGTATTTCTTCTGGGCTCCCGTCGATCCGCCCAGACCGGCCCAACGAATATCATTCGATCCGGAACCCATGCCGGACTCAAGATACTGATACATATTGGTAAATCTGATATTGTGCTTCGGCGTTGGTTTGTATGTCACAACTGCGGTAAAATTGCTTAACTTTTGAACCTTTTCGACCGTGGGCAGCCGGCTCGGTTTCTCGCGCAGTTCACCGGATACGAAAAAACTCAGTTTGTCGGCATCCCGGCCCATCGGCCCGCCAAAGCTGAACAGATAGCGTTTATAGGCCAGCGCACGGTAATCGTAGGCACCCATAATATTCGACCGGTTCTCGGTCGTGTAGGGAGTATATTCACCTGTTTCGGAATCATAATCGTAGAGCGTGATTTTATCACCGCCGGGCCGATGGTTCGTTACCCAAAGATTGTAGTTATTAACGGCAGCGCTATCCGTTGCGAACGACGGATGACCGATCCAGTTGTCGATATCGCCCCATAACTGCCACTCACGCTGATCGTTGGAATAGAGATAATCGCCCCAATGGTATTGCCCCGTCGGACGGTATTCGAAACGGAATCCGCCTGAGAAGTGATCGCCGCCCTCTTTCGTCACAACTTTGACGACTCCCGACTGGGCATTTCCGTACTCGGCGTTGAATCCACCGGAAATAATCTCCATCTGCGAAACCGCCAGCGGATTGACGTCGTATTTCCAGCTGTTGTCCGACTTGGACATGCCCGAACCGCCGAAAGCCGTGGCGGACGTGTTGGTGTTCACCGAGGTAATCCCGTTCACGGAATAATTGATTTCGTAGCCGCCGCCCCCGCGAATACTGATCGTCCCATCCGCATTGCGGTTTACACCCGGAGATAATTCCAGAATTTCCCGCAAACCCACAACCGGCTGGGAGGCTATCTCCTCCGACTGAATATGGACCGAAGAAGACGTTTTATCCTTTTCAACGATCGGACGCTTGGCCGTCACGGTCACGACCTGCCCGAGATCGATCGCGGCAGCTTCCATCTCAATGTCAATGATGGTCGTACGATCGGTATTGACCAGCACTCCTTTTACACTTACGGTCGCATGACCAATGTAAGTCAGCTGTAGTTCTTTCGCTCCCGGCGGAACACCCAAAATGACATAATTCCCGTTCTCGTCGGTTGCGGCGCCCAGCGAAGTTCCCTTAATCACGACATTTACGCCCAGCAGTGCTTCCCCGCTGTTTTTATCCACGACCCGCCCGGATATTTTCCCCGACATTTGGGCCAGGCCAACGACAGGAATCAGGGCTATAATCAGGATAAACTGTAGGTATTTTGTACTTCTCAAGTTTATTTTAACTACGAATTTTAGTTAGTTAAGACATAGAATAAACGATCTATTTTATTGCATAATCCGGCCAAAATCAATTGTTTTTTACCCGGTAAAACACTGTTTCGGACCTTATCGACGATGAATCGCAAACGGTAAATCGGCTTTTTTCCGGTACTCCGTGCGGAGCAGCAATTCCGCCAAATGATCGTTATTCTTTCGTAATCCTTCGTAAAAGAAGAACACTTCGCCGGCGAATCCCTGCGCTCTGTTATAACCCATGATCGCGGAGAGATAATCAGCCGACATTACATAACTACCTACATTCATAAGGACTCCGGGAAAAAGAATTATACGATCGTCATCGATCCCGAGTTTGCCCGGCATCATCATCTCGATTGCATTTTTGTATTGCTCGAATTCATAGCGGTAACATTGCGGAAAAACATAATCCGCATAGCCATCCCTGATCCAGGCCGGCCAATCCTGCAGATACTCGTCATACGACCAGGGATAGACACTTGGTGCCCAGGTGACCAGCATATCAGGTTTGATCGCTTTCACCTGCGTGTATAATTCCCTGGCGAAATCATTTAAAATATTCGCGCGCCAGCGTTGCCATTCCGGATCGCGATAATCGTCCGGAGGCTGATTGCCTTTGTGATCGACTGCATACCGGTTTCTTGTGTACGCGGAATAACCGCCTTCAATCGGCTGCGCCGGCAAGCGATCATCTCCCTGCACACCTTCGATATCGTATTTTTTAACAACTTCAAGAACCAGCAAACGAATAATTTTCTGCACTTCCGGGTGATAGGCATTCATCCATTCGAAGCCGTTCTTGGTCATCAGATTACCGTCGCGATCCTTCGCCGCCCACTCCGGTTTTTGGGCCAAAATCACTCCCCCGTCTTTTTTATAGGATGATGAAAATCCATATTCAAACCAGGGGATAACGGCGATATTCCAACGATGGGCTTCCTCAATCAATTCCGCCAGAGGATCGCGTCCCTCGTAACGGGGATCGATCGGTATGCCGAACAGGCTGTCCATCACCGCACTCGGATAGAGGGTTTTGGCGTCGTTCCAGACCACCGGAAAGACAACGTTAAAATGGTGCCGGGCCAGAAATTCCATTGCCTCCGCGATCGAAGCTCGACTGTCGAGAATCCGGCTGTCTACATTGGTCAGCCAAACGCCCCGAATTTCGGTTGGATTCGCTTCCGCTCCGGTTTTTGTCGTGCAGAAAGTAACCAGCGACAGCACCATAGTCATCAGAATTATAAATCTAAATCGCACGAGTTCCTCACCCTCCTTCAGGCTCATTTCGGAATTGTTTTTCAAGATCGACCGGCAGGCGGTGGAAAGGATCGAAAACTCTGTCCAGCAGAACCGCAAGTTCGCGTCTCGTCATCGTTTTTGCAGGATGAAACGGATCAGCAGGATTCCAATCCCGAAGCCGGTCTTGCTGCCCGGACAGATCATCAGCATGAATCTGCGACAAACCATCAAGAGGGAATTCCGGCTTTTCCGAAAGTTTTAAAGCAAAACTTTTAATGATATTCAGAACTTCCCGCCCCGTCAAATGCAATCCGGGATTATCGAAAGCGGAAAGATCACCAGTCGGAATTCCCAGGTTGTTAAAGGCAGCGATCAGTAATTCAGTGCTGATCTCTTTCTCCGGGTAGAAACGGGTCTCGTTTACCCATTCTGCAGGCATACGTTCGCCCTTCATAATGCCGCTCAACGCTACCCGCTGAATTTCGGCAAATCCCCAGTCGCCGGGTAAGACATCGACAAAAGGCATTAGCTGGCAGCCCACTACGATCAATCTCTCCTGTAATTTCCGAACCGGCAAATCAAACGGTTGCTGTCCATCCTCGACACACAATGCGGCCGCCATCCCGGCCGCCTGGCCGATCAGCATCACGCAGGGTTGCAGGCGTGTGCAGCCGTTAACCATGTGCGTCACGGATATGTTACGTTCCGCAACGATCAAACCCTTAACACTTTTGGGTAATAGTGTCTGGTACGGCACATTAAATGACCAGATCGGAGGATACTGAATATCGATTTTCCTGGGCGGTTTCTGATGATGATGATCGAGCGGGTAATCGCCCACCGCAATTCCATTTTTGTATACCGGATAATGGTATGGATTTTCGAGGTGCTGGCTTTTCAGCGTAAAAACACCCGCTAAGCGACGACTCTCCCGGTTATATGGAATCAAGGCCAGGCCGTCCTTCGTCGGAAATTCATCGTCGGCCAATCCCAGGTTTCGGTAGCCTAATTCGGTTTGGATGAAATAGATGAAACCGAGTGTAAACTGTTTAGCGGCTTCGAGCGCCTGCAAGCGATCCGACCGTGTCTTCTCGATTATATTGAGATAGCAATCGTTGCCGTTTAGCGGCCAATTGATCATGTATTTCTCGTTGGGCAGACGGCCGTAATCAAGCATTCTCTGGGCATCGGCCGGTCGATCTTTTCGATCAGCAGCGGACTCCCGGCAGCAATTGCGGTACTGATCCGGATCATAACCAGCTGGTTCGGGAATCGTCTTATCGCAACCCGGCCCGTAATCCTTCAAAATGGCGACGTAGGTGATATCCTGGATGATGTCATCAGCTTCATCGGGTGCAAAACTCTCACCGGTTTCGTTGCGGGCTTCCCTTCCGACCCGATACGAGCAACCGGCTGCCGCCAGGACATCGCCATATTCGCTGGCATCGATCGTAATATCCGCACGGACTCTCAGCGACTCTCTGCTTTCGCTTTCGAACTGCGCTCCAATGACGGTTTCTTCAACCTTCAGAATATCCTTGAACCAGTATTGATAATAAACGCGGATATTCTTTTCGGCAGCGACCATCTCCTGCAAGATGCGATGGCCGATATGCGGTTCGAAAAGCGTGTGACTTACCCAACCGGTAGCAAGCTTTTCAGGACCGCCGTAATAATCGTACAGCCTCTGCCTGAATTCACCCCAAAGTCCGGATGGCAACCTGTGGTTACCGTCAATCGCGCTGACTCCGGCAGCCGTCAGCATCCCGCCCAGCCAGGCGGTTTCTTCCATGAGAATGACCTGCACACCCGCCCGGGCGGCCTGAATAGCCGCGCAAACACCGCTGGTGCCGGCTCCGATTACCAGGACCTGTGTGTGAAATTCTCGCATCTTCTCCTCTTACTTGAAATCCCATTCTCACACAGCGGAAATAATTTCCGCCAATGATAAAGTAATAAAATTTGCCGAAATATTTAACTATAAAGTTAGTTAGTTGGCTTTTTTAACTTGGAAAGATATAGACCCGTTTTTATATTTCCCAAAATTGATTGTATTGATTACCTTAACAGCAGCCTTATTCTAAAATCACATGGAAATATTACAAATTATTCTCTTCATCTGCCTCTTCCTGATCATCGCACTGGCCATGTTTTTCCGCAAAATACCAGCCCTGATTGCACTACCCGTCATGGCATTTCTGATTCCGCTCATTGGCGGCGTATCCCTGAATGACACCATTCAGCTCGTGATCGGGCAGGGCGCCCTGCGTCTTCATAATGCCTATACTGTGGCACTTTTCGGCAGTATGCTCAGCATTCTGATGCAGAAAACGGGCGTCGCCGAGAATTTCATTAAAATCGGCGCGGAACTGGCCGGCGACAATCCCTGGGCTATTGCCGTCCTCATGCTCGCCCTGATCGCGCTTCTCTTCACAACCCTGGGCGGACTTGGAGCAATCATCATGGTGGCGACAATTGTTTTACCCATCATGTCCTCGATCGGCATCGGATCGCTTACCGTCGTTGGTATTTTCCTGTTTGGACTGAGTATGGGCGGCATCATGAATCCCGGCAACTGGGTTCTCTATATCGACGTGCTGGGACTCTCGATGGAGGTTATCCGACCCTTCGCCCTCATTATGTTCGGAATCACTCTCATTGGGGCGCTTATCTATATCAGCATTCAGTTGTATCGCGACGGTCAACAAATAAACTGGCGTAAAATTCTGATCCCGGCCGCTGCTGTGATTGGCCTTGCAGCGTTGTTTTTTCTGCTCTCTCAGTTTCTGCCGGACCCAATCCGACAGGCGACAGCGATTTCTCTGGCTTACCTCGGGACGGGCATCAAGTATTCCATCGGTTTCGGAATAGCCCTGCTGTTTTTTATCGATATCTATCGCATTCTCTTTAAGCAATCTAATCGAAAATCGGATATCCATTGGACGGCTTATTTCACGCCGATAATACCGCTTTTCCTGATTCTTTTATTCAACATGAATTTTATTGCGGCTTTTATCTGCGGGCTTGTTTACGGATTCGTAGCAACTTATAAAAAGGGAGCTCTCAATACCCTCATTCAATCGATTTTTCAGGGCGGTTCGGTCGTTATGCCAGCCGTGGTTCTGATGCTGGGAATCGGCATGCTCTTGAATGCCATCATGGGACCGGGCGGAAGTTGGAATACGCTCCATCCCGAAGGCTGGCCGGTACTAAATCTGCTCCAGCCCTTGATGGCCAAGATTATTCCCGCCAATGCCTGGCTTTACGTGCTGGTCTTCAGTCTGGCTGCACCGCTGGCACTTTATCGCGGGCCACTGAATGTGTGGGGTATGGGTTACGGTCTGGCCGCGGTTTTCCTGGCAAGCGGCATGAATCCCGCCGCCATCATGGGACTGCTGATCGCCGTCGGCCAGGTGCAGGGCATCAGCGATCCAACCAACACTCATAATGTCTGGCTGGCGAATGAGATGCAGCAGGACGTCCAGAAAGTTCTTTGGAACACAATCCCGTATACCTGGATCATCGCCTGCGTCGGACTGGTCTTTTCAGCAATTCTATTCATGTAATCGTTGCAAAGCGGTTTAATGAAAGCTAAAATCGCTCCAAAAAGGAGAGTATCGCATTCATGAGAAAAATAAAAGTCGGCATCGACGTCGGTGGAACTTTCACGCATGCTGTCGCCGTCGATATCACGGATTACAGCATCGCGGGCAAGGCCTGCGTACCGACGACGCATAAGGCCCGGGAAGGAGTCGCCCGCGGGGTCGTGGAGTCGCTGCAATCCTTACTTAGGGAAGCCCGGATTCAGCCGGAAGAGATCATGCTGATCGCTCACTCCACCACCCAGGCGACCAACGCCCTTCTGGAAGGCGACGTCGCGCACGTCGGTGTCATCGGCATGGGCAAAGGCATTCAAGGGCGCATTGCCCGCCGGGAAAGCAATCCGAACAACATCGAACTCTCGCCGGGCAAATTCCTGCAAACCAATTATGTCTACTTTGATGTGCAAACGCCACTGAACGAAAAGCAGGTGCGTCAGGCCATCGGGCAGCTAATCGCCGGGGGAGCCGAGGTGATCGTCTCCTCCGAAGCGTTTGGCGTCGATCATCCGTCAAACGAGGAATTCGTTGTGCAGGTTGCCGCCGATATGGGGCTTCAGGCCACGGCTGCCAGCCATATTTCCAAATTATACGGTCTGCGCATCCGCACCCGTACCGCCGTGATTAACGCCAGCATGCTGCCCAAGATGCTGGAAACGGCGAATATGACCGAGCAATCCGTACGTCAAAGCGGGATCACAGCGCCCCTGATGATTATGCGATCCGACGGGGGCATCATGGACATCAACGAAATGCGCAAGCGTCCGATCCTGACGATGCTGTCGGGACCGGCGGCCGGGGTTGCCGCGGCCCTGATGTACGCCAAAGTATCCGATGGCATCTTCATCGAAGTCGGCGGAACCTCCACCGACATTTCCGTTATTAAAAACGGCAAACCGCAGGTTAAAAGCGCACAGATCGGCGGCAACCGTCTCTTTCTGCGCACGCTCGATGTACGCACTCTCGGTATTGCCGGCGGTTCGATGGTTCGCCGGGATGGTCACAGAATTCATGATGTCGGACCTCGCAGTGCGCATATCGCCGATCTCGGCTATGTCGCTTTTAGCGCCGAAAATGATTTCGATACGATTGAAGTAGAAAGTATCCAGCCGCAAGCCAACGATCCCGCCGATTATCTCGCCGTCCGTAATCTTCGCGATTCCGCGAAAAAGTATGCGGTCACGCCAACCGAGGCTGCGAATTATCTCGGTTACGTGAAAACCGCCGGGCACGGCGCCGCCAATCAGGCCGCAATCTCAACGCTCTTCCGCTCACTCTCGCAGAAATTCGAGCGTGATCCGGAGAAGATCGCCCGGAATATTCTGACGATTTCCGCCCGCAAGATCGAGCCGACAATCCGCCAATTGATCCGCGAATACAAACTCGACAGCGACCTGGTTCATTTCGTCGGCGGCGGCGGCGGTGCGCCGGCCCTCGTTCCCTTTTCGGCGGAATACCTCAAATTCGAACATGAAATCGCAGAGAATGCGGAAGTTATCTCCGCGATTGGGGCTGCGCTGGGAATCATTCGCGATTCCGTTGAAAGAAATATAATAAATCCCACCGAAGCCGACATTCTGACCATCCGGCAGGAAGCCCTGGATTCTGTGCAGAGCATGGGTGCCGCCCCGGAGAGCATCGAAATCAGCATCGAGGTCGACAGCAAAAACAAACGCGTCCTGGCCGTCGCGACCGGCTCCAGCGAATTACGCACCCGCGACATCGCCGTCCGCGAGAAAAGCACCAACGAACTGCTTGAAATCAGTGCCCGCTCGCTGCGTTGCAGCATCGACCGGATCGCACTCGCAGCCAAAACCTCATTCCTCAATGCATTCACCACAACTGGGATGGAATCCAAACTCTTCGGCATCATCCACAATGAAGTCCAAAGAGTCCGTGTTATCGATCGTGAAGGCGTGATCAAACTGCAACATAACGATTGTCATATGTCGCAGACCAGTGTTGCGGATGCGCGCAATACGATTCTGAATTTCGTTTCCGAACTGACCAATTACGGCGACGCCGGCGCACTCGTGCCTGATATTTTTCTCCTGGTTTCGGCCCGCATCATCGACATGAGCGGTCTCGTACAGGAGTCCCAAATCACAGCACTGGCCGATATCGAATTGAAGAAATACCCGGCTACAGAACCGGTAATCGTGATTGCGGCTCGAAAAAAATAGAATTTATACCAAATGGAGCATGACATGGCCGAACTGATATCACCATTGATAAAGCCCAGACGGGCCCTGGGATTGGATGCCCTGCGCGGTTTTGCCATCCTGACAATGGTGCTTTCCGGAGCCATTCCAACTGGACTTCCGCGCTGGATGTATCACGCCCAGACACCCAATTTTCAGTTCAATCCGAATCTTCCGGGTCTGACCTGGGTAGACCTGGTTTTCCCGTTCTTTCTGTTCGCGTTAGGGACCGCCATTCCGCTGGCGCTCAGCCGGCGTCTGGAACGCGGCGAGTCCTACCCAAAATTGCTCTGGCATATCGTCGAACGCACCCTCTTGCTGGGATTTTTCGCGATCTTCCTGCGGCACGTTCGCCCAAATATTATCAATCCCGAGATATGGACGAATCCGCGCTTATCGGATCACTTGCTAGGTATTCTCGGTTTTGCCGCCATGTTTGCCATTTTCATGCGTACGCCCAAAGGCTGGAATAAAATCCGCGCCCTCAGCCTGAAAATCGCCGGGTGGATCGGCGCCCTGCTCTTCATCCTGCTGCTGCGTTACCCGGACGGCAGCGGCTTTTCGCTCTATCGCAACAACATCATCCTGGTCGTGCTGACCAACGGGTTCTTTTTCGGATCGCTGATCTGGCTGATCACGCGCAATAACACGCTCCTGCGGCTGGCTTTTCTGGGCTTGTACCTCGGATTGCGGCTCTCGCACAGCGCGGGCGGCTGGACAGCCTGGCTGTGGAACGCCTCAGCGATTCCCTGGATTTATAGACTCGACTACCTGAAATACCTTTTCATCATCATCCCGGGTACAATTGTGGGTGACTGTTTTCTTACATGGATGAATACTCCGGATGAAAACGAAGGTCACTGGTCGTCCGCCAGGATGTCCGGCATCGTCGCAGGTATGTTCGCCTTCATCTTGCTTATGCTGGTAGGCCTGCAGGCCCGGCTCCTATGGCAGACCACGCTTATCACTTCCCTGCTGCTGCTTGTTTGCCTATACCTGTTTTCCGGGCCGGGCAACGCGGACGAACAGCTCCTCCGCACCCTCTTCGGCTGGGGTGCGGTCTGGCTGATCCTGGGCCTGATCTTCGAACCCTTCGAAGGCGGTATCAAGAAAGATCCCTCGACGATGAGTTATTACTTTCTGACAACCGGCTTGTCGATTTGCCTGCTCATCGCCTTTACGATGATAATCGACATTTTTAAAAAGCAGAACTGGCTGCAACTGCTGATCGAGAACGGCCAGAACCCGATGATTGCCTACGTCGCCCTGGGAAATCTCGTGCGTCCCGTCTTCGGCATCACCCATCTCGACAGAGTGCTGGATGCGCTGGCGCCCACGCCCTGGCTGGGATTTCTGAAGGGCTTGGTCTATACAGCCTTGCTGGCGCTGACAGTGCGCTTCTTTACACGGCGCAAACTCTTCTGGCGTACTTAACTGGTGGAATAATCCTGTACGGAAAAATGAATCTTTTGGAGAAAACCGTTCTTCCTCGACACTTTGAGAAAAATTTATACCGGATTCTGAAATCATACCCATTCCGTTCTTCACAGTATAAATTATGGATAAACATTCGGAGGCAACATGGTTCACAAAACAACAATAAAAGTATACGGCTATCATCTCGACCTCTATAAACACGTCAATAACGCCCGTTACCTCGAATTTCTGGAAAGCGCCCGTTGGGAGATCAAGGAGAAGTACTTTGAATACGCCCGCCTGGAAGCCCGGGGTTACGGAATTGTCATCGCCAACATCAACATCAGTTATCGCAAACCAGCCGGTCTGGGTGATGAACTGGAGATACAAACATTCGTTTCGAAAATCGGTAAAAAAAGCGTCATCCTGCATCAGGATATTTTTCACCCCGGACGTGCGCAACTGATAGCCGACGCCGACGTGACATTCGTAATCATGGATTTTAAGGAACAAAAACCGATATCTATCGAAGGTGAATGGCGCACGCTGCTGGAAACTTTGCAGAATGGGTAAGGCAGATAATATGATTCCGGTTGCTGAATGCAGAAAAATCCCGAAGGTTTGTAATGCTCCTCCTTTTTGAGTGAGATTTTATGTCCATGGTTATTAACTATCTGGTTCCAAGAATATTTTATTATTTTACTTCCCAAATATTGTTAGATTTTGAATCGGGTGCAGTGCAAAGTCACTATAGAATAACGATCTCGATTATGGAATAAAATCCAATTGGGAGCATGAAGATATGGCGTTTGAAAAAATATTGATCGCTGCGGATCAGTTCGGCTGCGCCGGGGATTTGCAGGAGATATTGAAGGAATTTGCCTATAAAGTTGTGGATATTGTTCCAATCGACCAAGAGATGGCGGCTAGGGTTAAAGAAGTCCAGCCTGATCTGATTATAATGGATATTAGCAACGATGAAAAAACAGATGGAATTCAAATCGCGGATCAGATCCAAAAGACTCTCGATATTCCCACTATTTACCTATTGGAACACACAGATGATAAGATTCTGGATAGAATCAACAAGACAGAGCACTATGGCTTCATCATAAAACCTTTTAGCAAAGAAGAGTTACATTGCCGGATCGATACAGCACTGATTAAGCATAAAAAAGGGCGAAAATTAAGAGAGAACCAGGCCTGGATATCGACGACCCTGAAGAGTATTGGGGACGCAGTCATTACAACCGATCAAAATGGTTTGGTGAATTTCTTGAATCCGATAGCCGAAAATCTGACCGGCTGGACATTGGCTGATGCAAAAGACCGAAAACTGGACGATGTTTTTCAGATTGTCGACGAACTGACCAATGAACCAGTCCACAATCCTGCAGAAAAAATCCTGCGTGACGGCGTTATCATCGAACTGGCCAATCACACTATGTTGGTTGCCAAGGACGGAAAGCATATTCCTATCGATGATAGTGGCGCACCGATAAAGGACAATCGCGGCAATATTTTGGGAGCTGTAATCGTATTTCGCGACGTTACCGAACGCAGAAGAATCCGGGATGCTTTGACGCGGGAAAAAGATCTGCTGCATGCAATTATGGATACCATCCCCGATACAATATATTTCAAGGATACTGCCGGTCGTTTTCTCCGCGTCAGCAAGGCCAAAGCCACCAAACACGGCCTCGAGGATCCCGAGAAAGCGGTTGGTAGGACCGATTTCGATTTTTTCAGCAAGCAGCATGCTCAGGAGACCTCCTCCCACGAGCAGGAGATCATCAAATCAGGTCGCCCTGTTGTAGGTATCGAGGAAAAGGAAACCTGGCCCGATGGGCGCGAGACCTGGGTCTCGACGACCAAGATGCCTTTCCGCGATAGACATGGAAATATCATAGGAACCTTCGGAGTTTCCAGAGATATTACCGAACGCAAACAGGCCGAAGAGGCGCTTGAGCTGGAACGCAATTTACTAAAAACCGTAATAGACAATATCCCGGATAAGATATACGCGAAAGATACCGAGGGGCGTTTCATAATTTGTAATAAAGCCGTGGCATCGCGGATGGGAGTGTC
Organism: uncultured bacterium; assembly: GCA_964589175.1. Classification (GTDB taxonomy): domain Bacteria; phylum Fidelibacterota; class UBA2242; order UBA2242; family UBA2242; genus CAZPRY01. The sequence continues at coordinate 26,968 of CAZPRY010000012.1, read as the reverse complement.
CGATCCAAATCAGGTTGTCGGAAAGTCCGATTTCGATTTTCTGCCGTCCGAATTGGCCGCTCAGTTTCATTCCAACGAGCAGGATATTATCAAATCCGGTCAGGCGCTCATCAACCACGAGGAACCCTTAGATCAACTATCCGGTGGAGTAAGGTGGAACTTGGCGACGAAAGTACCTCTCCGGGATATGCGCGGCAATATCATTGGAATCGTGGGTATGGGGAGAGATATCACCGACCGCAAACGGATAGAAGAGGCCTTAAGAAAATCGGAAGAAAAGTACAGGAAGCAATTCGAGGAGACAATCGATGCTATTTTCGTCGTTAATACCGAAACGGGAATAATAGTCGACTGCAACAGGAGCGCCTCGGAGTTAGTCGGCAGAGAGAAATTGGAAATAATCGGTCAACACCAACGCATTCTCCACCCTCCGGAGGAGATTGAAGGAGATCGCAGCCGGACCTTCAAACAGCACCTCAAGGAAAAAGAAGGGCAAATTCTGGAAACGCAGATCCTTACCAAGAAGGGCGAAATCAGGGACGTTGCCGTCAAAGCCAGCATCTTTGAGATCGAAGGCCAAAAAGTGCTTCTAGGCATCTTCCGGGACATCACTGATTCCAAGCTCGCGGAAGAAGCCTTGCGCAATGAAAAAGCCTTAATGGACGCGCTGATGGACAACATTCCGGATAGTATCTATTTTAAGGACCGGCAGTGCCGCTTGCTGCGAATCAACAAGCGCATGATGCAGACTGTGGGTATTCAACACCAGAGTGAATATTTTGGAAAGACTGACTCGGAATTGTACGGTAAAGAATTCGGTGAGAAAACATTGGGACGGGATCGACTCCTTATGGAAACCGGTAAACCGATAATTAGCCTGGTAGAGGGCCGTAATTTGGAAGACGGACAGATCAACTGGACGTCAACGACGAAAGTCCCGATTTACGATGGCGAGGGTAAGATCATCGGACTGGTTGGAATCACCCGCGAAATCAACGAAATCAAACAGGCGGAAGCAGAGCGGGAAAAGATCATCCTGGAACTTCAGGACGCAATTCGAAAAGTAAATACTCTGAAAGGCTTAATCCCGATATGCGCAAACTGCAAAAAAATTCGGGACGACCAGGGCTACTGGAGTAATGTCGAAAGCTATATCGCAGATCATGCCGAAGTTGAATTCACACATGGCATTTGCCCCGACTGTCTGAATAAATTGTATCCCGAATATTCGCAGAAGATTATGGCCGCACAGACGCTAAAAAAGTAAATCTCTACGACTTGGGATCCTGAACACGCAATATACTCGGCAACTAAGCGGGATTCAACCTGATCACCGCTTAATTTTGAGAGATTTGATAGTGGAGCGTCGCGGCGGTCTATGTCATTAAATCCGCGTTCAATTATCTTTTCAGACGCGGGCTGGTACGATTCTTACTTAATCTCTTTTCATAATAATTCACTGTCATCTGTGGTAAATATCCCGGGTCATAGCGAAAAGTTTTCGTATATCATGGTTTTCTCTATCTCACCCGCTACTCCAGATTTGAAAATGTGATTTTATTCTTGACAATCACGAATGGCACCCGCATTCGATCAATATTCCATGCAACCCAGCGATCCCGGGATTTCCAGTCGCTGAAAGTATCATTCGTGACAACCCGACAACCGTCGCGACGACTGCATTTGATTAAAAATTCGTCTGCCTCGGTATGGGAGGGTGTCTCCACGTATTCGGTAAGAGTTTTCAATTGATGCAGGTTTTGGGGATCATTGATTTTATGCTTCAGACTGGCATCGGTAATCACAATGATATCCTCGAAACCCTTCCTGCGCAACGCTTCCACTATTTTATGGATTGTCCGATAACTGGGAACAGATTCGCTTCCGTAAGCAGCATTACTGCCGTCAATATAAATTTTCTTATCGGAAAGACGGAGTATCTCGAACTGCCTCTGATGGGTGTCATATACACCGTGCTCCTGTACGGATTTTGAGGATAAGAACTCCGACCAGTCAGCAATACGATGCAATTTACGATGAAACCAGATGGGAATGACAGCCTGCTTCTGACCGGGTAATTGTACTCGCAGGGATTCCCATTTCTGTTTCATCTGATTTCGGATGTCTTCCATCTTCAGGATCGAGCCATGCTCCTGCCGGGATAAAAATTCCAGAACATCGCACTCATCATGGCTTATATCGGCCGGTTTGTGATCGTGGTACCATCGGTACCTATCGTACTCCTCTTTACTTACGATGTGGTGGAGCTGCGCCAGATGATATTCGGCAGCATCGCTCAGTCCCAACCGGATCGCGTCAAAGTATTCCTTGCTGTCCTGAAATCCTTTCGCACTCGCATCATGGTAGAGCCGGGCATCCGGGAATCCCTTCTCGGTAGCCGTTTCGAACTCGGCGTAATCTCGAAAACCCTGTGCCCCGGCATGTTGCATCAGCTGGACAACATTCCCGATTTTGTCGAAGATCGTCCCCAGCCGGGTCTGCTTGCGATACCTTTGCCGCTGCTCGAGAAAACAATCGTAACCTTTCGTATATCCCAGGCGACGGGCGTGTTCAAATTCCTCTCGATTGCAGCTTCCTATCTTCTTCATCTCACAGTATTCCGTATATTTTTCGCACCCCATCTCGACGGCCTGATAATAATCTGCCGTATCTGGAAATTCTCCCCGCACGCCGTAATAATAATCCTCGGGTGTCAGGTAAGAACCGCAATCGATTTGGTACAGAATACCGTCATTCGGAAAGAAAAACACTCTGCTTTTCTCACTCCGGGATTCAAACTCGAAGAGCAGGTTGATATGAAAAATCTGCGTCAAATGAATAAATCCTTGAATATCCTTGACCAGGATAACGGGAAAATGGGCATGGCTTTCCGCCTTCACATAACGAAAATTAAGTTTTTCCGGCATTTTTCTCTTCTCCTTTATGAATAACATAGAGAAAGGGGCGTAGGATTGTCAGAGAGTGTTCACGCTCAATTTCATTTTTGAGATAGATCAACGTGGAATGCTCCATTTGAGCCACTTTTGCCAGGGCGGAGATGATTCCACGGTAGCTGCAAAGCCCCAGGTGCACCTGTACGCGCAGTCCACCTGGGTCCCGCACCCGCAACAACTTAAGAAAGGGATTATTATCGATGCGGCTCTTAATTTTCTGCCGCCACAGCGCTAGCTGCGCTTCCAGAGCAGCGATGCGATCTTCCAGATTTATTGATCGAACAGGCAGCGTCCGGATTTCCCGGCTGAATTCTTCTAAAACTCGATGAACTCCCTCCATCTCAGGCTGTAAATCTTCCCGGATATGCAGCAGTTGCTCACCATTCAGATCTATGGGAATCGGCAAATCCAGCAAAGGCGCAATAATGTCAGGCACAATGCCCATGATTGCGGAATCCAGTAAACCACCATCCCGGGCGGTTCCCTCACTGAGATAGTATAAAATGGCCGGATCGACAATATAACGACTTACATCGGCGATTATCTCCTCCGGTTGAAATTGGAAAGCGCTTGTAAGGTCATCATATATCTCCAGTACTTCTCGCTCATAAAAAACCCGGTACGGTAACAGGTGATGAATTTCGAGTACATACTCGAAACCGTTAAAAGTTCGCCGCTCAATTTCGGCAATATGACTCCGTATCATCGCCAGCATCCTGAGTTCTGCGGGCGTCTTGCCATGTTTACATTGCAGCGCATGCATATCATCATAGATTTTACGTACTCTACGTCGCAGATCTTCCTGATTCGCAGCTCCTCCGAAAGCCACACCGTACATGATTATAATTTCCTCCCGCATTTGCTGCGGCCTCGTTTTAAGTATGTCCGGCATAGCCATAAAGTAAGGTGCGAGGCAGAATGAAATCACATTCCCCGCCAAGAATGCCGCACTGCGTAATAAGATAGATCCTTCCGTATCCTGAAATGGATCGCGACTATCGGAAAAGATAAAATAATCCAAAATTAAGACTCCCTGTTTTTCCAGATAGGGCCCGAACATCTGAGCCGCAAGGTGCAAATATCCCGTTCGAGTTTTGCGTCACCGTCACAAACCACGTAAAATTGGACAATGAATGTATCCCGCGCCTCATCCGACCTATTTTTAATCGATTGGCGGACTCCAAAATATTGGGGCAAATCACCCATGGCATGCATACACGGCGTCAATAACAAAGCGCCTTGTAACAGGATCGCACGATTTGCATAATTCTGCTGAAAAAAGATGGAAGAGGCAATCCAGTACATCATCGTGCGCTAGGCCTTCCCGGCATGTTGGGGTGTTCCCTTGATTTCCGCCGCGAGCACGGGACAACAGCATTGCGGACGGCATATCGGATAGATTTTGGACTCCAGGTACATCATCGTCCGGCGATCCATTTTGCCGATCTTCTGCAGGATGGTGAGAATCTGCTGATGCGTCAGGATTGTCACCCCGACACTGACCCGTAACGGATCGGTGTTGTGACTGGATATGGATTGCAGAAACACTTCCCCGTCGATCCGCTCCTGGGGCTCCCGCCGTCCACGGGAGACGGCGCTGTCCAGATACTTGAGACACTCGGGAATTTTCTTTTCTTCGATCTCCAGACAGTTGAGTTCTTGTCGAATCATCTTCATGATCTCATGCAAGGTCCCAATCGCCGGCTGAAGCGCATCCCGGATATGTTCCCATTGCAGGCTGTCCAGATGCTCCGGTATGGGCAATTCCAGGAAATGAACTAAGTTTCCGGATGGATCGCGAGCCGGTCCGTACTCATGCAACATTCGATGGCTCAGCAAGAGCAAGACATCGCAGCTCTGCATGATATTCGGCAACAATTCCACCATATCTTCGACTCGATTCTGAGATAAATACGGCAAATCGCCGAACACATGCAGAATCTGTTGGTCGTAAAAAAGGCGCAGCGGTAAGAGATCGAATAATTCGAGCAGCCGATCTATGTTATAATAATAATTCCGCTCGGCTTTTTTGTGCAATCTCTGCAAGTTCATCTGAACCTGAATTTCCCGGCGGCTTTTGTTCTTTTTGTGCTGTAACCGCCGCAGGTCCCGGAAACTCTGCAATACATTTTGCAGGGCGGTGTTCTTGTCCTTGACTGTTCCAAATTCAATCAAATTGAGCGCCATAAACCGGTCCCGTTCTTCCGCAGGCAGAGCATCCATGATTTGCCTGGCGTCCATCATAACCGGGATCGGGGCCATAACCGTGATCTGCGGCGCCAGCAGCACGGCGCTCTTTAGCAACACTGCATTTTCAAAATCCGTTTTGTGACCTGCATTGCCGCTGATAATCCAATAGTGCATCGGCATACTTTCCATCTCCTCTTTCAATCATGCACTCGGGGTAGCGATTTATCGTCGGGCCTAGAGAATCGTTATAGTAATCACCGGTGAGCGGGAATCGTTGCAGCATATCAGGTTTCCCCTTCCCAATCGGCAAAAAGATAGGGATAACATAAGGCCGGATCACAATCCTGCGCCACGCGGTCCTGCAGGTAGGCAAAGGTCGTCGGCTCTATTTCGCCGATTTTACGCATTGCCGCCAGGACCTGTTTGCGGTCCGTTAGCCCCAGTTTCAGACGCAGCCGCGATAAATCCGGATCAGCTGCGGACGATGACATCAATAATGGTTCCCGATCGATTGCCGACTGAATTTCACCACAAATGATTCGGAATTGTTCCTCACAGATATCCAGCAGTTTCGCCGCCATGCCGGTTGTGTAGACCAGCTTGCCAATCTCGCTACGAAACAAGGCCAGTAAAGCAGCAAGTTTTGTCATCGAAGGCTGCAGCGATTCTCTAATATGGAGCAATTGTTCGCCGTTTAGGGCCCCCGGGACCGGCATTTCAAACAATGCCAGGCTCTCTCGAATCGCGTCGGAATTGCCGCCCCGATCGGAAAGCTGATATTGGCGGACCATGCGTCCCGGCAGATAGAGCAGTGCCTCCGGGTCACAAAACATATCGCCGATCAACGATATCGTTTGTTCCGGTCTGTCTTTAAAACAGGTCTTCAGGTCATGTAATCCAACCAGCACCTTACTTTCGTGGAATACCCGGTACGCCATCAGTTTATTCGAAGTTAGTATCGAATCGATAAATTCATAACACCAGTTCTCGATCACTGCAAGGCTGCTTTGATACCGCATCAACCTTTTCACTTCCTGAGGGTTCTTATAGCGCTTCCGTTTTAAACGCTCCACAGCCCGAAACGTCGTTAATATCGAATCCCGGTCCTCGGCTGTAGGAGTTTCAATGTTTCGAAGAAAAAAGTCTGTGAGACTCCGGTTCCGGGCTTCGTCATGGCCGCTGCGCCATTTATCAGACAATCGGTAGAGAAACGGCAGGGCGGAAAACGAGACCACCCAGGTACCCAGCAATGCAGCGCTGCGCACCATCAGCGAAATTTCGCCTTTTTGATTTCCATCTTGATCCAGCAAAATGTTCCAACATAACATAGTACACCGGCTCATCCTCCGCAACCGGTTCAATGCGGAGATTCAAGGGTAACGATATGTTTAACCTTGTCAGTTGTTTACTTCAAAACCGTACTCACCCAGTTTGTGCATATCCTTCCGGTGAACCCCTTTGAGAATATCACGTGACTGGCGAACTATTTCTCGAATCTGTCCGGCCATGAGATCTCGCTCCTCACGGATCGTCTCGGCCTGACGGTGAAGATCCTCAAAGATCTGATGCTTGGCTACGGCTGCATCCAGGTTTGTCTTAGCCACCGCCCAATCGAGCATGTTTAGCGGCGACGCATCGCCCAGCTCCGTGTGTTTCGCGTGAATCAACTCGGCCAGTCGAAACAGATCCTCAACTTTTACAGGAATTGATACTTTGGTCATCGTACCTCCTTCTGCTTGTTTTGATTATGTCGCTAAAATGAATATAAACAGCTAATGTCTTATTGTCAAACCCTGTTGGACCTTTTTCTTCGCAGAAGCAGCTTTTAGCCCCCAAACAGGTCTGGTTATTATCCAAATGACCGTTTCCACGATCAAAATCCGTCTTTTTACAGGACAGACCTCAAATCATGATTCTGAAAAGTCAGTTAATTAGATAACTAATATAATATTCCATACCAGCAATATCTATTATGTTGTCTTATATAATATCTTTACTATCGTATAGTCAGTATTTACAAGCATAAAATCATTTATTGTTTTTCATTATTTAATATTCAGTATCATAAATATAACATACCTAAATCATACCATTATTTACGCTAAGATAAATTATATTTTTAAAAATAAAAAACGGGTTTACGATCCTGATATGTCAATTATTACAATCGAAAAGACCGTTTCCGTTGCGGAGTATTCTTGCATTCCCGGGTGATATCCACAACAGATTAAGCTGTACATTGTTTGCGCTAAGCGGTTTGCTAAAAATTTGTCCGGCAGGCTGAAGAAGCCAAAGGCTTTTGTGCGGTTCGTCTCTGGGCTGGGTCACCGATCCGTCAGGCAAGGATTAGCAGATTACGAGATGTATCGGAAAGACTTCGTTAAGAGTACTCCTAGCGATTTAGATTCCAATGTCCGTGTTCATTCTTTAATATCAAACGCTGACTTTGTTGAATTTCTGCATGTATATTTTCGACAAATGCCTGCGCTCATCCGCGATTAAAAACCAGTCTTTATCCGTCGCAACAATCCGGGATTATCTCGATCGTAGAATATCCTTCAAGGCTATCTCGGGATGGTGATAGCGTTCATAATGCGGTGTCTTTTTTCCGTACTGGATTGACTCGCGCGGACACCACTGGATACAGGCCAGACACTGTTCGCAGCGATGATTCCACACCGGTACTCCGGTGTCCATCGTGATATTTCCCGCCGGGCAAATCTTACTGCAAATCGAACAGTGGTCGCATTTCTCATCGACCCAGAATTGTTTGTCCATCTGCGGGACATGCTTAAAGCTCATTTTATACATACCGGAAAAAAGCAACCGTTGCCAGAGGGGTCCCCGCTCAACCGGCAGGATCTGTTTTTCCTTTACCTTGTCTGCGATGAGTGATATCCTTCCCTCCGCCTTTTCAAATAGTCCGTTCTGTTTTTCCCGGGAGCCGGGGCCACCCCAGGGGATATAATTTGAGGGTGTTGTGATTTGAAAACCGGCGGAAAGTGTTTGACCATGTTTCGCCATTACTTTCTTCAATTGCAGCAAAGTACCGGCAACCTGTCCCCCATTCACCGCAACTGCGAAAATATAGTCGGCCCCGCTTGTCTTTAGAAATTCCACGAATCGCAGAACCGGTGCCGGCACTCCCCAGATATACACAGGGAATATCAAACCAATCGTGTCGGAATGAATATCATCAACCTGGTTTTTAAAATTAGCCATAGGAAAGAGTTCCGTCTCACCGAGTCTTTCCGCAATTTTTCTGGCTACCCAGAGCGAATTTCCCGTTCCGGTGTAATAAAATAACGTTGCGCTCATTTTCTACTCCTATCAATCCGCGAATGTGAATATATAAGCATTTTTTGATTCCCGGTACCGATTTGATTTTACTTCATCACAGTCCGATTTACAAGGACAATTTGTTGGTGCGAGTAGAAGCTCCGGGGCCAATGGACAGAAGAAAGAGATTGAGTAATGGAGTACTGCCTCATAGAGGTCCCTGGTGGGAAAGTATTGGAAAATCGGGCCGCAGGAGGGCATAAATTTGGAGCCGAAGATTTCAAACGATAGCGTATTTCGAATCGCCATAGCCCGGGTACAGGATAATTTTTCTGTTTCCTTTTCGCTTGCGGATGATGAAATCCTTGAAAATCGAAGTAGTATTGATTATAATTCAATTAATAATGCATGCTGGCAATGAAACACGTTTCTATCGGCGAAGAGAAATTTCTCGAAAAACCGGAGTGATATGATGGTTTCACGCAGAGAATTCATTAAAGCGATTTCGATCATAGGTTCAGCGGCCGTCATCAGGCCAGACAGATTGTTGGGCAGATATAATAACGACACGAATGGTTATTTCGGCGTGCATCCATTCATAGAGAACAATCCGGACGCAGTTTTTATTATGCGTACTGATGTTGATTCCATTGAAAACAGTACCGCTAAATTACAAGCCGGTCTGGATTTCTCTAAAACGGTATTTGTTCCGAAAAGTCTTGAGAATGGTGGTTTTCCGCTGGACGGCAATATCTTATTAAAACCCAATCTCACCTGCCGGTACAGCACCGATAGCCGCTATACGATTGAAAGCACACAGGGAATTCAGACCGACTGCTACTTTGTTGAAGGAATCATTAATGGGATCAAAGAATTAGGAGCAGCCGGTGATCGGTTTTATCTCCGCGAAACCAATTGCCCGCAAGATTTCGATGATGGCGGTTATATTGACCTGGCCGAGCGAACCGGCGCAAACATCAAGGACCTGGTCGCTCCTGTCGGCGAGATAAGTGAAGACGATCTTAACTGGATCGATGTTCCGGATGGTGTATGGTTCAACAAAATTGCCTATCTTTGGCCCGCCAATGCCGCCGACACCTACCTGATTAATATCGCTAAATTCAAATCGCACGTGATGGGAATGACGCTCTGCGCCAAGAATCTGCAGGGCCTTAATGCTATGCCCTATATCCGGCATTGCATCCTGTTTCAGGACGATATGGCGATTCCGCCGGAACATGTCCAACCGAACGCCAAAACGAAAATTCTGGAAAATTACGAGAGACGCAAAAACAGTATTCCCCGCTGGGACAGGCCGGGAATCAACGGCGGTCTCTGGCACGAGACCTGGGCAACGCGCTGCCTCGATAACAATTCGGTCACAAAAGCCGGGCTCCATATCATTGAGGGCCTTTACGGACGCGACGGTCATTTTATCAATGGACCGCACAACGGGCTCGCGCAGGACTTCCTGAGCAATATCATTGTATTCGGCAAGAATCCTTTTAATGTCGATATTATCGGATGCTGGCTGGGGGGACACGAACCCGGAAATTTCGGTCTGTTTCACATGGCAATGGAACGTCAGATGACCTCCTTCTTAAATCCCAGGGATGTTCCCCTGTACGAATGGAAAACGGATGGAACTGCCCAATCCGTTATACTGGATCAGTTTGAGAGAACACCGCTTAAAACGATGTATTTGACCCGGGATTATAATGGACAGACGGAAGATATGTGGCACCTTGTCGATGAATATTACGACTATTCACAGGTCGCCCTGAATGACACTCCGGTCGTTCCCCCATCCTTTGAATTGCACCAGAATTACCCTAATCCGTTTAATCAGCAAACATCTTTTGAATTCATCTTGCCGGAAAGCGGCAATGCCCGGATTGAAATATTCGACTCCCGCGGCCGCAGAGTAGATATTATTGTCGACGGCTATCATGGCTATGGTCCGCATCTGGCAGTCTGGAAAGCCGACCGATTTGCTTCAGGCGTTTACTATTACCGACTTGGTTATAGCGAGCACTGGACCACAAAGTCGATGACGCTCCTGAAATAATCTCCCTATCGATGGCCAGAACTTTTTAAAACAGCTGGTAGATCGAATATAATTATTTTATCAATAAAAAATATTGCTCATGGCTCTCTTTATCTATTTTCTTGTTTTTTGTTTAACCATTAAATATACTTGACCATAATATGTAGGAGTACAGAGAATGTCCCTCGAATTTAATGCAGTGTTAAGACACTATCGAAATTCGAAGTGCTCTGTGTTCCAATTTCCGAAATTGAAGGAGTTTGCATGGTCGAGTCCTTTAAAAAAATGCTCTGCTTTCTTTTGTGCGACCTGATCCTGATTTCCACGGCACCCGTTCAACTCTTCAGTCAAACCGAAAAATCCACCAAAACCCTGGCTATTCTCGACCTTGAGGGGCAGGCCGGTGTGACGGAGCAGGAGGCCTCAACCCTGACCCAGTGGCTTCAGGCCAGAATCATCAATACGAATGTCTTTACGGTTCTCGAACGCGGCAAGATGCAGGATATCCTGAATGAACAGGGATTCCAGGTCTCCGGCTGCACGGGCGGCGAGTGCGTCGTCGAGATCGGGCAGATGCTGGGTGTGGAACAGATGATCGCCGGCTCTATCGGAAAAATCGGCGATATCCACACGTTAAATGTGAGACTGTTTTCAGTACAGAGCGGCGAGATTATCCGCACGGTTTCGCGAACCTACCAGGGCTCAAAAGAGGGTCTGCTGGGCACCGTCGAAGAGATTGCCTACGAGATCTGCTTCGGAGAACCAATTACGACTAAGAGAACCAAGTTTTTGAAATGGGCCGCCGCGCTGGTCGTTATTGGCGGTGTCACGGTGGCGGCGATTATATTGACCCAACCCGAGCCGGCAGGCGGAATCGGCAACCCACCGGATTTCCCAAACGTACCCTGATCCGTCCAAGTCCAGCCATTTATAAGGATTGATATGAAAAGATCTATTCTACTTATCATCTTCTCTCTGATTTCGCTGAACGCCAGGCTTTTCGCCGAAAACCTCTTTCCCGTTTCGGGCAGCAAAGGATTTACAGATATGTCCGCCGTCGCCGTCATCGACTCCTTCGCTGTACCCGGCAGCAGTCCGACTGGGATGGCCTGGGACGGCGCAGCGCTCTGGATCGTCGACAATCTCAAACACGTCTATCACATAGACACACAAGGCAATGTACTCTCGTCATTCACGATTGATTTCACTTGTTCTGGGTTAGCTTGGGACGGCCAATATCTCTGGTTCGCCAATGAGTCCTCTCACCGAATCGACAAATATACCAACACAGGAACTTATCTAAGCAATATCAACGTCTGGTACTGGAGTAACAGCGGCATCGCTTTCGACGGACAATACTTCTGGGTGGCAAATTACAATTTTGCCGAAATCCACAAACATGATATGAACGGCAACGAAATTCTGTACTGGGATGGCCGTCAGGGCGGCATAGAACACCCAACCGGTATGACCTGGGACGGAGAATATCTCTGGATCGGCGACTCCAACGAAGGTTTCGAAAACAACGTCTGCATGTTCTCCAAAACCGGGCAACTCAAATTATCCTTCAACACCGAAGACTACAGCATCTACCCAACCTCCTGGCCCGAAGTTAAAGCCCTGGCCTGGGATGGCCAGCATCTTTGGTACTCTGCCAGCGATCTGTTCATGGTTTACAAATTCGGAGACGCCCCGCCAGCCAAACCGCAAAACCTCTCCGCCATACCCGGAGACAAGCAGATTACCCTCAATTGGACTGCCAGTACTGAAAGCGACTTCAAGGAATACAGGATTTTCCGGGGAACCGTCTCCCCTGCTCAGACACTGCTTACAACAGTGACGACGAATTTCTATACAGACGAAGATTTAGTGAACGGTCACACATATTACTATCGTATGACTGCCGTCGATCAGAGCGACAATGAGAGTGATTTTTCAAATGAAGTGAGCGCAATTCCAGAGCAATTCACGGAGCAGACGGGAATCAGTTTAACGGGAGTTAATAATAGTTCCGTAGCCTGGGGCGATTATGACAATGACGGCGACCTCGATATCCTGCTTACGGGAGAATCAAATAGTGGCCCCGGCATTTCTAAGGTTTACCGCAATAACGGTAATAATTCATTCACAGAGCAGACGGGAATCAGTTTAATTGGAGTTTATAGTAGTTCCGTAGCCTGGGGCGATTACGACAATGACGGCGATCTCGATATATTACTCACAGGTGTAACAGGTAGCGGTACGCGCGTTTCTAATGTTTACCGCAATAACGGTGACAACTCATTCACGGAGCAGGCGGGAATCAGTTTAACGAAAGTATACGACAGTTCCGTTGCGTGGGGTGATTACGACAACGACGGTGACCTCGATATATTGCTCACAGGAAGTTCAAGTAGTAGTGGCTATGTTTCCAAGATTTACCGCAATAACGGTGACAACTCATTCATGGAGCAGACGGGAATCAGTTTAACGGGAGTTAATAATAGTTCCGTAGCCTGGGGCGATTACGACAACGACGACGACCTCGATATCTTGCTTACAGGACGGTCAGGTAGCAGTACGTACGTTTCCAAGATTTACCGCAATAACGGCAATAATTCATTCACGGAGCAGACAGGAATCAGTTTGACGGGAGTGTTTCACAGTTCCGTTGCCTGGGGCGATTATGACAACGACGGCGATATCGATCTCTTGTTCACTGGATGCTCAGATTGGATTAGCAGTACGTCTGTTTCCAGGATTTACTGCAATAACGGTGATAACTCATTCACGGAGCAGACAGGAATCAGTTTAACGGAAGTACGTATGGGTTCGGTTGCCTGGGGAGATTACGACAACGACGGCGACCTCGATATCTTGCTAACAGGATATTCAAGTAGTGGCTATGTTTCCAAAATATATCGCAATAACGGTGATAATTCATTCACGGAACAGACAGAAATCAGTATATCGGAGGTAGTCAATAGTTCAGTTGCCTGGGGAGATTACGACAACGACGGAGATCTCGATATCTTGCTCACAGGATATACAAATAGTTCTTCTCGTTTTTCCAAGATTTACCGCAATAACAACCTGACGCCGAATTCCGTCCCAACCACGCCATCCGGATTGACCGCATCTGCGACAGTGTCTGATGTTACCTTCAGTTGGGACAAATCCACAGATGCCGAAACCCCTCAGAACGGATTGACCTATAATCTTTTCGTCAGCACAACTCCCGGAGATTGTCAGATAAAATCGCCCATGGCAGATATTTCATCAGGTTATCGAAAAGTGGTTCAACTCGGAAATATGAACCAACGCAATTCATATACGCTCAAAGGTCTTCCGGAGGGCAAATATTACTGGAGTGTGCAGGCGATTGATAATGGCTTTACGGGATCTGCTTTTGCGCCAGAAACGAGCTTCACAATCTCCATTCCTCCCGCCAATCCCCAAAACCTCACCGCCACATCCGGTGACAAACAGATTACACTCAATTGGACCGCCAACAGCGAAGAAGATTTGAAGGAATACCGGATTTACCGGGATATTTCCTCCCCAGCCCAGACGCTGCTCACTACTGTAACAACAAATTCATACACTGATACGAATGTTCTGAATGAGCAGAAATACTACTATCGTATCACTGCCGTAGATCAGAGCGACAACGAAAGTGATTTTTCGGAGGAGGTCAGCGCTACCCCGGTGGCTTCCAAAAGCGTCACTGTCACCTCTCCCAACGGCGGCGAAAGCTGGATCGTCGGCAGCCAGCACGGTATCACCTGGACCAGCGTCGATATTCTCAACGTAAAAATAGAGTACAGCACCAACAGCGGTACCAGCTGGGCGCCCGTTGTATCCAGCAGCTCGGCCAGTCCCGGAAGCTACAATTGGACGATTCCGAATTCGCTTTCATCCTTATGTAAAGTGAAAATCAGCGATCCGACCAATGCCAGCCTTTATGATACAAGCGATAATATGTTCTCTATCGTTTCGGCACCCGTATCCAATCCCGTTCTGACAACGCTTGCCGCCACGGCGGTGGATACCGGCTCAGTGGTACTGCACGGCTCCGCGAATGCCGACGATGAAAATCTCACGGTTTTCTTTGACTACGGCACCAGCCTCTCCTACGGCTCGCAAATCGCAGCGCAGCCTACTTCCGTCAGCGGTAAAGTCACAACGGATGTACAGACCACGCTTAGCGGCCTCTCGCCCAACACGACCTATCACTACCGCGTCAGGGCCACTTATGGCGGTAATACCAAACAGGGCAGCGATCAGACCTTCCATACCACCGGCGATATTCCGACGGTCTACACTATGGATGCCCTCGATATCAGTTCCAGTTCGGCCAACCTGAACGGCCAGTTGAACTCCAACGGATTGAGTACCCACGCCTATTTCGAGATCGGCAAGACGACCGCGTATGGTCAGACCGTCAGCGGCACTCCAGTCTGGTTTCTGGTTGACCAATTGACCGATCTGAGCGCTTACGCCGACAAACTCGACCCGAACGCCGAGTATCATTTCCGCTTCGTTGGTGTGAACCACGCCGGCCGCAGCAACGGCCTTGACAAGACTTTTACGACCAAGCCGCAGAAGAGTGCGCCGACCGTCACGACACAGAATGCCATCGAGATCGATACGACATTCGCAACCCTGGCTGCCAATGTCAATCCCAACAGCCTGAGCACGACAATCTGGTTCGAGTACGGCCGGAGCCTCACCTACGGTTCAACCGTGACAGCCCAACAGAGCCCCGTAACGGGTACTTCCACGGTCTCCGCAAGTGCCCAAATCACCGGGCTATCGCCAAACACCATCTACCATTTCCGGGTAGTAGCCGAGAATGACAGCGGACGCTCTGAAGGCCTGGACAAGTTTTTCTTCACCCTGGATCTGCCTCAGAAGCCGGAAATCCTGCTGTACGAAATCGTCTCGATCGACACCGGCAGCGTAGCGTTTTCCGCCACGGTTCACCCGCACAGCTTCAGCACCGAAGTCTCGTTTGAATATGGACTTTCACAAGATCAACTGACCGGCATACCGGCCGACCAGGGCACCATCAGCGGTCAGGAACAGGTCGCCATCACCGCCGCTATCAGTGGACTCGTTCCCAACCAAACCTATTCTTACAGAATCAAGGTGATGAATGCGATCGGCACGGGTTACAGTGACTTCGAAACGTTCCACACTTTGGGCAGCCTGCCTGAGATCGTCACCAATTCCGAAAATGCCGAGGTGACAATGTTCACGGCGCAGCTCTTCGCCGGGATCAATCCGAAATGGTTGAATACGCACATGCGTTTTGAGTACGGAATGACCGGCAGTTACGGCAGTCAGGTCCAGGCCGAAGAAAGCCCTGTCACCCACGCCGACTCGGCTTTTCAGGCATCGAAGGAGGTTTCCGGTCTCGAACCGGCGACGACTTATCATTACCGCGCCGTCGCCAAGAACCAGATCGGGACGGTAAACGGACCCGATCGAACCTTTACAACCCTGGCCGACACGATCCCGCCAGTCGTTGCGACACCGGACTTCAATCCCCAAAATCCCAACATCCTGGAAGACATCGTCGTCACAGTCGATGTCACCGATAATTATAGTCTGGCGGACGTTACACTCGAATACTGCCGCGGCGGTAACGGCGCCGAACAGACCATCACAATGAATAATATCGGCGGTCCGACTTTCCAAGGCAACGTGCCTGCCGTCCAGGTCACCGATAAGGGCATCGCTATCCGCATCGTTGCCAGGGATCATTCGCTGAACACCAGTTACTCGGCTTATTATTCGTTCGAATTGCAGTTCCTGACTCTGGCTTCCAATATCGCGGGAAGTTACTTCGAGAACGGTCTGCCTAAAGACCAATGGGGGCTTTTCTCCATCCCGGCCGATCTGAGCAGCAAAACGATCCAGAGCGTTCTGGGCGACGAACTCGGGGAGGTTGATGCCAACAAATGGCGTATTTTCGCCTATCGCAACGGCCAATTTGTCGATACAAATTTGGACCTGAATATCGGCGAAGGTTATTGGCTCTGCCAGAGAAACGCCGAGCAGCTTCAAATCCAGACCGCCGATGGAACCACGGCCGAACTGACCCAATGTGATATCACCCTCAAACCGGGCTGGAACCTGATCGGCAATCCCTACACTTTTGCGTTGCCGATCAATTTAAATCCCGTCCAGTTTTACGGTCCACTGGGCTACCAGATCGGCGGCACACAGGGCTGGACTGATGTCGTCTCGGCGCTCGATCCCTGGGGCGGTTATGCGGTTTATAACCGCACCCCATCGGATAAGATCATCACGCTCACGCCTTTGGAAGAGGAGGCGGCTTCGAAAAGTGTTTCAGACCGGCTCAACGGCTGGAAACTGCGGCTGGAAGCGCACAGCGCCCATTTCACAGATCCCGGAAATTACATCGGACGCGTTGAAGGCGCATCTGAAGACTTTGATGTTTTTGATAATCCCGAACCGTTCTCCGTGGGTAACTATATCTCACTTTCGATCCCGCACCCGGAGTGGCGGAAAGGAATCCAGTATTTCAATTCCGACATCCGCTCAAGTAGTGAGGAGAACGGCATCTGGGAACTGGCCCTTACGACTGCTGGTGAAGAGGGGCCGGTGCGGATTCGGACCGAACTCCTCGGCAAGCTGCCCGACAATCTGCAGGTATTGTTGTTCGATCCAAACATCGGTAAGGCTTTGGACCTTCGGGAAACCGGGAAGGAGTTCGTAATCAGCCGGATTTATCAGGGGCTTTCATACAAGTTCAGCGTCATTGCGGGCGATGTTGATTTCACCGAAAACACGATTACTGAGATGCAGGCCCAACTTCCGAGCGAGTTTAGGCTGACCGGCAATTATCCCAATCCGTTCAATCCGGGCACAATGATCACTTACGAGCTGCCGGCTCAGTGCCGGGTAAGTTTGATCGTCTACGATATCACCGGCCGCGAAATCCGGAAATTGGTCGACAGTCCGCAGGAGATGGGCAGATACCGGATCGCTTGGGATGGCATTGACAACCGCGGCATGAACGCTGCCGCCGGGCTCTATCTCTGCCGACTGATTAGCGATCAGGATGGAACGCGGCACGCCACCACTCAAAAGATGATCAAATTAAAGTAGGTTGATCAAATCGGTCAGTGGAACAGTCAAGCCACTGGTAATTTGAGTTAAGAATGACAGGAATTGAGAATTAAGAATTGCCCCGGCAGCTGAGGCAATAGCCGCGGTGGACGCAGATTGTTCCGCCGCAATCATGACAGGCCCAGCGTTCCTGTTCCGATAGAACAAATTCGTCCAGCCCCCGTTTTTGAATATTCCCGAGATTCTCGAGCATACTCATGCCGTATTTCGTACGGTACCTCTTGTCCAATTGTTTCAAGCGCCTGCAGGGATATTCCTCACAATCGTAACAGAAATTCGAAGGGGTTCTCGCCAGACGTTCACAGTTTTTGATTACGCATCGGGCACAATGGGACGCGTCAGCCGCATTATTTAACCGGCATCCGGGGCAGTGATTTTTTTCCCTCAAATACCCAAGGCAAATTCCGCAATTCATGCCGCACGCGGCGATAAGCTGTTTTTCCATAATTCTGTCAACCTCCCTTCTACTCTATCTCGAATCCTGGCTATCCGATCATTTCAACTGACCGAAGCTGCCAGGGCCTGGTCAAGGTCCTCGATAATATCGTCGATGTGCTCGATTCCGACGCAAAGCCGGATCATATCCGGAGTCACACCCGCGGCCGCCAATTCTGCTGCTTTAAGTTGTCGGTGGGTTGTGGAGGCCGGATGCGCCGCCAGCGACTTGGCATCCCCAATGTTGACCAGACGCTTGAAGAGTTTGAGCGCATCATAGAAACGCACACCCGCTTCAAAACCACCCTGAATTCCAAAGGAGAGTAAGCCCGATGGCCGGCCGTTGGTATATTTCCGGGCCAACTCGAAATAGGGTGAAGAAGACAAACCGGCATAACTAACCCAGGCTACTTTCGGATGGCGGTTAAGATAGTCCGCCACGGCCGCAGCGTTCTCGCAATGTCTTTCCATACGCAACGCCAGGGTTTCGATGCCCTGCAAAATCAGGAAGGAGTTCATCGGGCTGATGGCCGCTCCGGTGTTACGCAACTGGACGGTGCGGGCGCGGGCGATATAGGCCGCCGCTCCCATATCGCGGGTGTAAACAACTTCGTGGTAGGACGGCTCGGGCGTGTTTAACATGGGAAAACGCCCGGGATAGCGCGCCCATGGAAATTTACCGGAATCGACGATTATTCCGCCCATTGATGTCCCGTGTCCACCCATATATTTCGTAAGCGAGTGGACTACGATATCCACCCCGTAATCGATCGGCTTGATCAGGATTGGGGTAGCAACCGTGTTATCTACGATTACCGGAACACCATACTTATGCGCCATTACGGCGATGGCCTCGATATCCACGATATTACCGGCCGGATTACCGATGCTCTCGCAGTAAACAGCCGCCGTCTTGTCATCGATCAGAGTTTCCAGAGCGGCCGGAGAATCGCCTTCGGCAAAACGTACGTCAATGCCCTGTCTTGGCAGGAGATGAGCAAAAAGTGTGTAGGTCCCGCCGTAGAGTTGGGGAACCGATACGACGTTGCTGCCCTTTTCAGCGATTGTAAGAACTGCATAGTTGATCGCAGCACTGCCGGCCGAAACGGCCAACGCGCCAATCCCGCCTTCCAGCTCGGCTACCCTTTTCTCGAGCACATCGGAGGTTGGATTCATGATGCGTGTGTAAATATTGCCCGGAACGGTCAGATTGAACAGATCCGCGCCGTGCTGAGCATTGTCAAATTCATAGGCAACAGTCTGGTAAATGGGAACGGCGACGGCTTTGGTCGTCGCTTCGCTTTTATATCCGCTGTGAATGGCTATCGTTTCCGGCCTCATCGGTGGCTCTCCTTGTCTGTAATATTTTCATGATATTCGATTTGATTCGATTTCTCTTTCGCCCATTTTTTGCGAATTCCCAGCGGATCATCGGGATCGATACCGGGTACGAAGGGTAGCTGGCGGTCAACATTGGTCAACTGATAAACAAGTCCCAGCCAGTTGTTGAACAGCGCCTTGCCGGTATCACCCCAGGTATTGTCCAGATACGGTTCAATCTCCTTCTCCGGGAAAGACGGCACTGTTTTCCCCTTCTCCAGGGCTCGCTGCACGCGCCCTTGAAATTCATCAACAATCCTCGCGGCCTCTTCCGAAAAATAGTGTTCCGGATGCGGCGGATAATCCGGACGTTCGCCACTGATGAACCGCAACACTTCGCGTTTGTATTCCTTTAACAGGCTGTTATAATCGTATTCCGGGTGCCCCTGCAGGTAGACGATCCGCAGTTGATCGAAACTCACGGCCATGTGTACATCGCCCCCCGGAATATCCACAAGCACCGAACAGCCTGCGGCTTCAAACTGGGCACGGCTTATACCGTTATAACGCGAATGAGGCACATCGAATCGGGTGTTGATATCGATCAGTAGAGGATGTTCACGGCTGATAACCCGATGGCTGTATACCCCCCAACGCTTTCGGGGCAGCAATTGCCGGTCGACATTATACAGGTGTTTCACGATCGCGTGAGTAGCCAGGCAGGAACATAGCACGGAGGTGACATTCACCGTAGCCCAGGTAATCACCTCCTGAAGCGGTTTCCAAAAGGCCTCCTCTTCGAGGGTCGGATTGGCGACATTGGCGCCCGTAATAATCAATGCATCCAGGCCGTCCTTCTGAATCTTCTCAAAGGAATCATAGAATCTCTCAATATATTCCTGGGTTTGGGCATTGCGCGGTAGTCCCCGGATCGTGAACGGATGAACGAAGAATTGCGCGATCTGGTTGCAGCTGCCAACCAACCGCATAAACTGTAATTCCGTTATGCGAAAGGCAGCGTCGGGCATCATATTCAGAAAGCCGATATGAAGTTCGCGGATATCCTGGTGCAGGGCGTGTCCCAGACTGAGGACTTCCTGACCGCGGCGGCGCAACTGGTCAAAAGACGGCAGGGGTATGTGGGCGACTAACGGCATGGCATTCTTGTTTCCTTTTTTCGATTTCTCTACGAAGCAGTCCTGAATTGGATTGGTGCTTATATCTTACCCGGAGTGTCCGGCAGGCCGATTCAGGAACTGGACTGCCCGTATCTGCGCAAAAAAACGATTGATCTGACTCCCGGGTTTTTTCAATAAACCAGTTCCAGGTACCTGAATGTGCAGAAAAATAAGTGATTTTACCGTAGGGTGCAACTGTTAGATTGCAATTCACCGGGCTGACGTGGTTATTGCAATGGAAAGGCGAAAGAATTTTCCCTTGTCGCGACGCT
Organism: uncultured bacterium; assembly: GCA_964589175.1. Lineage (GTDB taxonomy): Bacteria > Fidelibacterota > UBA2242 > UBA2242 > UBA2242 > CAZPRY01. Next base: position 6,153 of record CAZPRY010000012.1, on the reverse strand, counting down.
GAGCGCCGCGACAAGAGTTGGACAGATAAATGGACGTGTTTGTCCTACAGTAGCGGCACGACCGGCCGTGCCTCAATCTCCGGAGGAGCAAAATATCTGTAGAAAATCCAGCAGACCATGAATGATGGTCAGCGGGTGCGGTGGGCAGCCGGGGATATAGAGATCGACCGGAACTTCATCCAAAAAGGATCGATCCAGTTGGGTAGAATCAGCAAATATACCGCCGCTGATGGCACAGGCACCAACTGCAATGACTATTCGTGGTTCGGCTATGCTCAGATAGGCATCTTTCAACGCTGGCGCCATATTGCGACAAATCGGTCCGGTAATCACAATCCCGTCTGCATGACGTGGTGAAGCAACAAACTCGATCCCGAAACGACCCATATCGAAATTAACGTTATTAGCGGCGTTCAATTCCATCTCGCAGCCGTTGCAGCCTGCGGCGGAAACTTGACGCAATTTCAGGGAACGCCCAAACAGGCGATGAATTTTCCGGCGTGATTTGATCGCGATTTCGCGAAAGGATTCAAGCGTTTGTCCGGATTGGATGATCAAGGCATTACGGTTAGCAGAGGCTAGATTGTGAGTGGTGTTGAATCGAATTGCACCGACAGAACAGATCCGCTCGCATTCCCCGCAGAAGGTACAGCGTCCCAGGTCGATCTGCAGCGGTTCTATTGCAATTGCTCCGGTTGGACAGACAGCCGTACAAGCGTGGCAAGATAAACCACATTCTTCACCATTTAGCACCGGAAATCCGCGAAAAGGCGCTTTGACGGTCGCGATTCGGATATCCCGGATTGCCTGGTAACCGTGTTGTTTCCTGAGTTTGATCGCATCGAACATAATTACACCTTAAACCGGATTAGAGATCAAAACCGCAATAGGACAGGTTAAAACTTTTATTGCAGACCGGAAAGTCCGAGATTCCATTTCCGCGCACTGCCAACGCCAGCCCGAGCCAGTTATGGAAGGACGGATCTTTGATTTTATAGCGTTTCATATAGCCGTCTTTATCCGTAATGACCGTATGCACAATCTCACCGCGCCAGCCTTCACTCATGGAGATAACAAACAGATGCGGTCTCAGTTTGTGCATTTCCTTTTTCAGTTCACCTGATGGCAAATGCGTAAGTTGTTCGCGAATTATGCGAATTGATTGCATAATCTCAATATATCGGATGTATGCCCGTGCGAAGACATCTCCTGAGGTCAGTATCATCTTATGAACCGGAAAATGGATATAGCCGCCAAACGGGTGATCGGAGCGTACGTCGAGTGCTAATCCTGATGCGCGTGCCGCCGGTCCCACCATACCAATCTGTTGCGCGGTTTCGAATCTTACTACGCCGGTCTTTTCAAAGCGGGAAAGTACCGATGACGAGGCAAACATGACCTCAGCCGCCAGTTCAACCTGTTTTTCAATATCGTTGGTCATGGTGATGATCTTGCTTTGCAATTCTTCCGGAATGTCGAAATTAACACCACCTGGGATCATTAAGCCACGCCCAAACCGGCTGCCGCAAAGCGACAGCGAGGTATTGATAATCGATGTCCGTAAAGCGCCGAATACTGCATTGCCGGTCAGATAAGCCACATCGGTCGCCAGCGCCGATAGATCGCCGAGATGAATTCCAATACGTTCCAGTTCCAGAGCAACCGTTCGAATAATCATTGCCCGGCGACTGACACCAATTCCGCTTAAGGCCTCGACAGCGCGGACATACGCGCCGGCGTGCCCGATGACCGTATCGCCGGCAATCGATTCAGCCAGGAGCAGCAGGTGCAGTGGGTTGTCGCGATGCTTCAGAAAAAGGTCTTCGACGCCGCGATGCTGAAAACCGAGTTGGATTTCGAGATGGTGAACCTCTTCCCCTACACAGGCAAAGCGGAAATGTCCGGGTTCGATAATTCCCGCGTGAATGGGTCCAACTCCGACTTCATGGACTTCTTCGCCATCCATGCTGAAAAACGGATAAGGAATCTCATCTTTGGAAATACCGGCGATTCCTTTTCGCACAGGCTTCAGCCATGGGTGACCGAGCGGAGTCATATTAAACTGCTCGAAAATTTCCCTCTCAAAAAGGTGAAAAGCCGGTAGATCATTGGTAAAGGAAGGATAGTCCCGACGATCTTTCAGATGAGTTGAGGCAACATACAGGTAGGAATGCTCATCATCAGCCAGAACGATATAGAGTACGATGCCGTCCGTTTCCGTATCGCCGAAAAACTGTACTAGCCGTTTACCTTGTTTACAGGCTTTTAGCACCTGTTCGTGAAATGTGTTCAGCGACAGGCGCGGTATATCATGGATTTGGATTGCCTGTAGATTTTTAGTGATTGCCCAGTTCATAGCCAAATCTCCGCCTAATGTAAAAATCCGGCAGCGCCAACCAGCAGCGTCTGCACGCTTTCGGGAATGTTCAGTCCAATGACCAGCAAGATCAGCAACAAGACGATCTGCGGAATGTAGGCGAACGGGTTTAGGCGCACGTTCTTTTCAGAAGAGATTGGCAAGTCCCCGAAGCTCATCCTGAATACTGCTCCGCCCATACCGAAGACAATCACGGCAATCAGCAGAAAAAACGGCGCCGCCAGCCAACCCATTCCATTTTCGAAGAATGCCTTAATCAATAAAAATTTGCTTAAAAACGCCGGAAATGGCGGAATGCCGATAATAGCGATCAACGAGATCATCCAGATCCAGCCGCTACGCGGGTCCTTTTCGAGCAAACCGTGAACGTCATCGATCCGTTTGCTGCCGAAGAGCTGCAGAATATTGCCCGAAGTCAAAAACAGGGCTGATTTCGTCAACGAGTGAGCAACACTGTGCAGCATGGCGGCGTATATACCGGTTTTGCCGAGTGCGATGCCGATGAAAAGCAGTCCCATATTTTCGATCGAGGAGTAAGCCAGCATCCGCTTGTAATTCACAGTGCGCAGCAGAAAGGCGGCGCTAACCAGTAAAGATAAGAACCCGGTCGCCATGAATAAAAAATTGGAAAAAGCCTGCAAATCGGCGCGGATCATGATTTCCTGCACACGCAGCAATCCCAAAAATGTCGTGTTCAACAGGGTGCCCGACAAGAGGGCTGAAACCGGTGAAGGGGCTTCCGAATGTGCGTCCGGTAACCAGGCATGAATCGGTGCAATCCCGATTTTGGTACCGAAACCAACCAGGATAAATGCAAAGGCCAGTTTGAGCCAGAACGGATTGATCTCTTCAACCCGATTGTATAAATCAGCGAAGAATAATGAACCGATCTCTTTACTGCCGATTGAAAGGATGACGATTCCAACGAATGCCAGGGCAATTCCGATCGAGCATATGAAGATATATTTCCAGGCAGCTTCAAGAGAAGATTTTTTACCTTCGAAATAGATTAGCACGGCACTGGTCAGCGTCGTCGCTTCGACTAAAACCCACAGCAATGCCAGGTGCGCAGCCAGGATCACTCCAGTCATCGCAGCAACGAAAAGTAACATCGCCGTTACATAGATTGCTTCACGTCGGGAATCCGGTTTATATTCATTAAAATAGTAGAGGCTGTAAAGCGCCGCTGCTGAAAAGACGATTGTCATGATCGACAAAAACAGTAACCCGATTTCATCCAACATAAAATACCCGTCCAGCCAGACCGGCAATCCCGAGTTCGATCGGTCAAACCAGAATACGATGACAGTCACAACATAGACAACGGCTGTTCCGATCAGCGCCAAACGGTTGATCCAATGTCGGCGCAGCAGAATTACCAAAAGGCTTACAATTATCGGAACCAGGAAAAGCAAAAGCAGCATCGTTAATCCTTCAACTCGGTTAGAATGTCGATATGACTGCCGTCGTACATCACCTGGATCATATTGAAAAATATCGCCAACAGGTAAATGCCCACAAACAGGTCCAGCAGCATTCCCAGGTTAACCAGCATCGGCATCTCATGCGCCACTGAGAGCGACAGCAGGAAGATACTGTTCTCAAGCATCATGTAACCAAGAATATGCGTGATAATGCGTTTCCGGTTAATAATCAGGACCAAACTGGCGATGATCCAGGCAATCGAAATCCCGAAAAAGAGCGGCTCGGCAACTGTCCCAGTCCGCGATGCCCAGAAGGCTGCGACAAAACCGAAAATCAGGATCGCTGTAGCAATCAGCATCGAATAAAACTGGGCGATGTAAGGCTCAACCTCATGACTAATTTCATTGCGCCGGATGACACGCAGCAGGAAGATCGGAATTACAATCGTTTTAATTATTAGCGTCTCCAGTACCAAAAAGGCGATATTCAGCCACCGGATTTCGCCGATATTGAGTAAAACCAGTAAGAATAGCAGTAAACCTTGCAACGCTAAGACTTTAATATAGGCATCGATGCGGTTTGCAGCGAAGACATACAGCATTGTCGTCCCGAACAGCACAATCAGAATCTCGGACATTAAAAACCTCCGTACATGAAGAAGAGTACGACGACAAAAGCAGCCAGTGAAAGCGCCGTCATCAGGAAAATAAACTGCGGTATGTGCGAAATCCGCAGGCGCGCCATCCAGGATTCAATAAAACCGATAGTAATCGCAATAACAGCCAGCAGAACAAGATAAAGAGTCAGGCTAACTGCAGTTCCCAGACCGTATGGAATGATGATATTTGCTAGTAATGTTCCGATCAGCACCATTTTTAAAGCGGATGCATACTGGAGAAAAGCCAGATCAGGACCGGAATAATCGAGAATCATGACCTCGTGGATCATGGTCAGTTCAAGATGCGTATTCGGATCGTCCACCGGGACTCTTGAGCCTTCGACCAGAAGCATGATGAACAGCGAAACAGTGCACAGGATTTTGACCAAAATGCTGAAACCGGCGCTGCTGTCAATTGATGCAAAAATGGATTCGAAAGAGTTCTGGCCGCTGATCAGCACCAGCGATCCCAGCAGAATGAAAAAAGCCGGTTCGACAATCGTGGCAAAGGTCACCTCGCGGCTGGCGCCCATGCCTTCGAAACTGCTGCCGGTATCCAGCGCGGCAATGATCATAAAAAAGCGAGCCAGTCCCAGAGCGTAGGCGAAAAGGACGAAGTCACCGGGGAGATGCAGCAGCGAATCACCACCAGGCAAAGGCAAAATCAGGGCTGCCAGGAAAACAGCGGCTAACTGCAGTGATGGACTGAGCCGGAAAATTAACGTCGTTGTCTTGCTGATCACTTCGCCCTTTTTCAGCAGCTTGAAGAAATCGTAGAACGGCTGTAAAAGCGGTGCCCCTCTTCGTCCTGCCCAAACGACTTTCGTGCGGTTAATGAGACCGATAAACAGAAACGGAACGATCAGGATTATTATAAATTGTACAGCGATCATTTTTAGTGCATTCCTATGATCCAGATCAGCAAAACAACCAGAAAAATCAGTCCGTAGAGAATATACTGCTGGGTGCGACCGGACTGAATCCAGTTGAAAAGTTTCAGGAATCCCCGCACAAACCGAATCAGGGGCGTTATTAAGTACAATTCGATAAAATCCTCACTATGGCTTGCGTAATGTGCATTTGACGGGAATAAAGTTTTCGGAGAGTCCAGCTCTTCGTGCTTAGGGATTATGCCGGATACAAGCCCAGTAAACGGAGACGCAAACGAACTGCCGGTATATTGGGCCCGGGGAATCGCTGCCTGGTAGCCGCAATCCCACGTTTTAAAAACAGTTACCGGCTTGTTTCGCAGAAGTATCCTGCGCAATGCCAAAAAGCCCAAAATAAATACTACAAAAATTGCCAGCACCCGGCTGACCTGAGCAAAAACCCGGCAAATCTCCGTCCACTCTGCAAGCGTGTGACCGGGCACAAACTGGCTGACAACCTGCGACATCACCGGGACCACCAAACCAGCCGCCAGCCCGATAATCAGAATTACACCGGCAAGCAGAATCATCGGGAATAGCATTACCGGTTGATTGTCTCTGATATTCTCAGGATAGGCTGTACGCGGCGTTCCCAGAAAACAGATACCGAATACTTTGGTAAAACAGAGTACGGCCATAATACCAATGAATGCGAGTCCAGCCAGGCTCACCAGGGATGCTGCATTCAGTGAAAGGTTAGTGACACCAAATCCCCGGATCATACCGAGGTAGATCGCGAATTCGCTGATGAATCCGCTGAATAA
>CAZPRY010000011.1:74761-96887 GCA_964589175.1 uncultured bacterium | reverse complement strand
AAGATATAAACAACTGTATTAACAATATATTAGATACTTTTTCAGGAGACCCTACTTATGAGTTGTCTTAAACAAAATTTACCTTTAACGCATTCACGGAAATGTCCTTATATCCCTAAAGTATAACGATACTATTTTTTGTATTTTCGCTTTATTCTCCTGGCGCTGTGATAATTCGTTCAAATATTCTGCTTAGGTAAATGCCCGGAATTGACAATTCCGGGCATTCATTATCCTACTTTTAGTCACTTAAAATTCAATTTTATAACTCAGGTTTGGCACCATTATGCCTTCATATTTCTTCTCTATTCTGCCTGTTTTCAGACTATAAATATCGTTTGAAAATTCCTGGGCGCCAGTTGCATTCAGAATTTGCAATGACCAAACAGAAGAATAAGTGGGTTTGTTTTTGCGGTAGGAAATGGAAAAAGACAAAATCGGTGTGCTGCGATACTGCTTGTCAAAAGCAATAACATCACCAGTTTCACCATAAACAATCTGTTTATTAAGCAGGGATGCCTGTTCATCAATCGTTTCCTTACGGTTTCCGCCCAGATAATTGAAGCGGACGTTGGTGCTCAAAATGTTATTTTTATCTTTGCCAACGACCCATTCTTTTCCCGTTACAAAGTTTACAACGTAATTTTTGTTATAGCGGGTGTTGCGTTCTACGTTGTCGGCAGCCGTATATTTTGAATCAAAAATTGATGCCGTTGCCAGGTAATAAAAGCCATTGAACAAGAAGCGTTCAATTGTCAGATCAACACCAACATTTCGGCCTCTTCCCTTGCTGACCAGAACTTCATTAAAAAAGACATCGTTTTGCATATTGACAGTGGAAATATAGCTGTTCGGTGAAACGGGAACATCGGTCAATTTCTGATAATAGGGTTCGATACTTAATCTCAGATTGTCATTGATTTTCGTGTTGTAACCAATCACAAAATGGGTGGACTTCATCAGGTTGAGGTCTTTATTTGGATTACTTCCGTTTACGTCAACAAAATAGATCGGCAGCCGTTCGATGCGGCTGTGTAATCCGAAGGCAAAAGCCAGGTTGTGCCTGTCATTAATCTTGTATTTAATCCCAATTCTGGGTTCAATGGAATAATCGTCATTCAGCAGCAGGAGCTGGGAATGCAGGCCGACATTCAACATCAAGCGCTGGCTGATTGTAATTTTTGATTGTGTGTATAGCTGTAACAAGCCGGATTGTCCATCCTGCTGCGCCAGTGTCAGCGGCGCTTCACCTTCTGCCTGGGATTGTTCAATATTCACATTATACCCCAGTTGGCTGTAATTAAATCCGGTTTGGTTGCTGTACTGTTTGTTGAATCGTTTTAAGATGCTGGACTGAATTGAACAGCGCCAGGTATCATTGTTGATATGAGACTGCGGATGTGGCAGCAATCTATAATCCAGGCGTTGTTCTTTGTGTAATAACCCGTTGCCGGTGGCGGACACTGTTGTGTGCAGAAACATGCTGGGGTTCAGCGTGATCTTGTGTGTCAGGCCAGTGGCAAACATGTAAAGGGAGGTTTGTGAATTGTCACGGTCAGAATCAGATTCCCATTCTGTGCTGTCGACAGCTGCCATTTCCTGTCCGTCCAGTGCCCCAATGCCCCAGAGCGATAATGTACCGGATCGTTTTGTCGGGAAATTAGTTTTGAAGGAAAAATCCTGGTATTTCAAAATCCCGGTATCCTCAGGCAAAACCGGTGCAACCAGGGCCATGGTGGAATATCGGTAGTTCATGATGTATGATGCTTTTTTACCCGATACAAAAGGTCCCTGGGCAGCGAAATCAACCCCGATAATGCCGGCTTGCAGTGTATATTCACGCTGCTCCGAATTACCTGCTTTCAGATTAATGTCAAAAACACCGGATGTGGCATTGCCATATTCAGCAGGAAAGGCGCCGGTGAAAAAGTCACTGTTTTCCATCATCTGGCTGCTCAGGGCCGTCAATAATCCACCGCCAACCACAGTGAGATCAGCAAAATGACAGGGATTTGGCGCCTCCACACCTTCAATTCTCCATAAAAGGCCGTCAGGACTGTTGCCACGTACTGAAATGCCATTACTCACAACGGAAGGTGTTGCAACACCGGCGAATGATGACGCCAGTCTGGCCGGATCATCCAGTCCCCCCGCATAGCGCTGTGTCTCTTCGACGGTAAATTGACGGCTGCTTAGCGTCGTCATGGTGTTGAGCGGCAGGTCTTTTTTTATTCTGACCACAATTTCCTCCATTGCCATTACCGACTGTTGCATGGGGATATTCAGGATGAGCTGCTGCCCGGCGCTGATCAGCAGTTCATTGACAACATAGCTTTCATAGCCCATCATGGTGACTTTGATATTATGACGACCGACCGAAACTTTTTCCAGTATGAAATTACCGTCAATATCAGTGGCGGTCCCGATAAGCGGGTTAGTGTCCATCACAATGATATTAGCAAGGGGCAGTGGTGCTTCAGTTAAATTATCAAAAACCCTTCCTTTGACAGATTGTGTGATCGATTGTGAAAAAGCAAAAGTGGTGACAAGAATTGTCAGCACAACGGTGCCAATTGATTTGTTCATGTTTTTTCCTCTTTTTTCATTTTTAATTAATGATGTTTTTATTGTTGATTTTCAGTTGTTTGTTTAAAGAAATAGTCTTTTTCTTTCAGGATAATAAAGACTGAGAAAATGATAAGAATTACAGTTTGAATGACTTTGCTCATGGGGTGGGTCTGGAATATTTCATTAAAATATCCGGCTGTGATATGGAAGATGATTGCCACCAGGATATTTCTGTTGGTTTTGTAATACAGCCAGTTCATAATTATCACAAAGGGAAAAATGCTGACGATAAAATTCAATGAGTATATCAGGCCGGTTTCCACCAGGTTGCTGTGATAGTAACCGTTAATGGTGGACAGCGGAAAGTGCCAAATACCCCAGTACAATGCAAATATTACAGATGTGGTAAACAGGTTGAAACGTGACCGCAGGCAATCCGTACCGTAGGAATGCCAGGCCAGTTCTTCCAAAAATGGTGCCGCGATCAATAGAAACCATACCGGAAAAACACCGGAAGTGAAAGAAAATGATTCAGCCAATTTGAATTGGTCTGTACTGTACCCAAATACCAAAGAAACAACCTGTGCCAGCAAAATACTGCCCAGCATAAAAAAACAGGCCATAAACCAATATCCGGCGTTCACACCTTTAATATTAAATAAACGGCCAAACATATCCAGCCTCAGTTCCTCATCAGGCATAATCAATAATAAGGCGACAATATTCGGTGCGATTAAGCCGATCAGGGCAAGGCCGCTGTAGGCAATTGTCAGCAGATTACTGCCCGGTGAGACGTGACTGAAATAGCCGGCAATAAACCAGCATACCCAGGGCAAAAGGGTTGACAGTACATAGAAGAGAACCGGATGCTGAAATTTTTTAATGATCATAAAGACTCCTTTTTTTAATTACAGCCCAAATTTGGGCAATTAAAAGAAGCCCTGCGCCCAGACCTGTGGGATTGGACTTTTTTAGTGGTGCAGACCTATAGGACTGGAGCTATAATTACAGTATTATTAAGGTTTTAATGGTTACCTGGAAAATTGAGAAAATATGAGAATTTTTGCTTATGAAGATAGATTTGCCAGATATTTTGAAGGCGTGACACCTTTTTGTTTTTTGAAAACATGATTAAATGCGGATTTTGAATTGAAGCCGGCATCAAGTGCATGAGCCAGAATACTGAAGTTTTTATTTGCTGTGGCATTCTGTACGAATTCTTCCACCCTGTATTTATTCACAAAGTCATGGAAATTCATATGCTCGTACTGATTGATAATTTGCGACAAGTGGTTTGGTGAAACATCCACGCCAGAGGCCAATTCCGCAAGTGTCAGTTTGGGATTGGTATAGGGTTTTTGGCTAAGCATCAGTTTCTGCAATCTTTGGTGGGCTGCTTCCGCGACTTCCTGTCTCAGTCCTGATTTTTTATATTCACTCTGTGGGCTGGATTGAACAATCTGAACCTTTTTATCATTTTTCTCTTCGCTAAAAATGTTTTGATGGCGTATGCCGAAATAACCGACACAGATGACAAAAGCCACGACCATTATGTACAAAACGAAGTCAGAATTGAAGGGCAATTGTATGCCGAAGCCCTCTTTTAAGACGGATAAAATACCCGCTGTCAAAAAAAGCAATCCCGTACCAAAAATACAGTATTTCAGCCAATTGAGGCTTAACCGGTTGTCATAGGAAAAATTATCATCTATCAGTTGCTCATACTTTCCTATCTGGCGATAGGCCAGAACCGGGTAAATCAGTCCGGAAATAATGAATGCAATCAGCGATATTATTGAAAATATTGCGAAATCATCCACCAGCCCCTTGTCCACCATAATTTTTTCTTCCGGGGAATAAAAAAAGTAAAAACGACACATGTACAGCCAAAATAACAGAGCCGGCAAAAAATGCAGATAATCAACTTTTCTTAGCCCAATTTCATCCCGAAGCGAATAGAGAGTATAGAGAAACAGCATCGGTCCGTGAAGCAAAGGGATCGGAAGGGTAACACCGACCAGATGCGGATATTTCGACCAGAAATCAAGCGAATAGAGGTAGTAACTGGTTAGATGTACACCAATGATAGTGAGCCAGATAGCCAGAATGATGTCCGGCAGTTTTTTTTGCTTTTTTGCTGTCAACAACAGTGACAGGAAAAAAGACAGAAAAATTCCGATCGTAAATATTGTATTCATAATATTCTATTGATCCTAAATTCAGGTTCTATATACTATTATTTTGCTAAAATATAGAAAGATAGAACTGAGAATACGCAGAAAATATGTGAATAAGATTTAGAATACAAGAATTATTTCAATTAAAGGCAATTAGAAAATTCTTACGGATTCCATGAGAATAATCACTAAGATTTCAAAGTGAAGTCGTCAAAAGTTTTCGGATATTGATATGGCCAATGCCTTTGTAATTTGATTCGGCGAAACCATCCATACTGACACCAATTTTCCTGTGGTTGTCTGAAATTTTCCCTCAGTGATCATCTAGGCAACCTGAACTGAGATCGTCTGGTCCCCTTTTATTGCCACATAATCGGTTTCAGAATTATCCCATTTGTCGATATAAATTTCGCAGCTACAATATTATCCGGGAAATTATTGATGTCTTTTATATTATATGGCAACACAGTGTTCCGACAACTAAGATCTGTGAAAAAATATTTATCATTAATTTTAAAATACTTTCGGTCCTTAAAGTCAAATCTTATCACTTTTTAAAGAAAAGGCATATTCAAGATAGCCCAGATCATCCAAAACTACTTTCATTGATATAGCGATGTTGTGGGATTTCAGGAAATTACTGATTCGTTTTGCAGATAAAATCAGAGCATTCAGAAAGGTAATATTGCTGACATTTTAGCGACAGCCAAAACAGAATAAATTGACCGATCGTTCAAAAACCACTTGACAAATATTGTTGTTGCTTTTATATTTTGACTGAACGGTCAATAAAGAAATATCAAAGAAGGAAATATGGCCAGAAAAGCAAAAGAAGATGTCAAACTGAAAATCCTGGAAACCGCCGAGGCGCTCTTCGCACAGCGCGGCTTCGATGCCACCGGAATCGACCTGATCGCCAAAACCGCCGGAATCACCAAATCGCTGATCTATTACTATTTTAAAAGCAAAGACGAGATCCTCTCGGAGTTATTTCAGAATTTTGTCCTGAAGTCGATCGAGATGAAAAAGCAGATCACCCAAATCTGGGCCGAGACTCCAGGCTACGATATTGAAAAAATCATCAAAGACTTTACCCTGCCCTTTATGATGTCGCAAAAAGACATCATCCGGATCGCTTTCACCGAATCGGTAAAAGAAGCGCCGATCACTCCGCATATCAATATCTTCAAATATTTCGATCAGAATTTCCAGGCCGGCTTTGACATAGCCGATGAATACGGCATTCAGGTCGACAAGGACCTGTCGAATCTCAGCGGCTTTTTCCTGTTTTTCGCGCCGCTCTTCTCCTTCGTGATTTTCAGTGACGAGTGGTGCGAATACTATCAGTGTGACCTGAAAAGTGTAACCGGGCTTTTCGCTGCGGTTTTCGGTAAAATGTATAACGCGCTGGTGGGCCAGAGACCCGCAAACAACCGTTTCCCGGATGCATTGAAGCAGCGTGATGAGAAATAATTTTTAAACGCGATGCAGACTGCAATGTGATGGAGAAATAACTCAATAACGGAGGGGCTATGAAATCGGAAGAGAAAATCATGGGGGCCATCGCGAATTTCGTGATCCGCTACCACAAATGGATCCCCCTTGTTGCCCTGCTTCTTTTCGTTCTCAGTATTATTGCAGCCGGTAACATCGAAAATAAAACGGAAATCAAAGATCTGCTTTCCGATAAAGATCCCATGATCAGAAGCTACCTGGAGGTCGATTCCGTCTTCTCCGGCGGAGCTACGATCATGATCACTATCGAAGGCAGTAGTAAAGCCAGGATGGCGCAATGCGCCGAAGAATTTGTAGCTGAATTCGAAAAAAACGAAAGCATCAGGCCATATATCAAGGCCATCAATCTGAAACTGGATCGTGACTTCGTTACGCGATGGGGACTTATGCTGCAAAAGGCCGAAGACCTGGAAAAAACCCGCACGACTTTCTCGGAGTTGAACCTGTTGCCGTTTATCACGGCGTTGAACAATTCTTTCGAGGAGACTTATACCGGCGATGAAGCCGAGGAAGAGCTGGAAACCAACAAGCAGGAAAACGACGCCGTCGCCACGCTGGGTCAGATGGAAACCTTTTTTACACTATTACGAAACTACTTGCAAAATCCGGATAGTGTAGCCATCGATCAGCAGGGAAAAACGCTGGCGGAAACATTTCTTTACGGCGATCCGTACGGCTTCAACCACGACAACAGCATGCTCCTGTTCACCATCTCGCCAAATTTTAACTCGGTCGAGATGGACAAGATCATGAAAGTCATGAAAGTAGTAAAAACCATTCGGGCCGATCTGAATGCCAAATATCCCGACCTGAAAGTCAGTTATACGGGCGATATTCCGATTCAAAGCGATGAGCAGGATGCCCTGGGATTCGACATGTTGGTGCCCTCCCTCGTGGCTCTCATCCTGATTCTGGTGCTGTTTATTTTTTCTTTCAGCCAGTTGCGCTCGATTGTTTTTATCCTGCTTACACTGATTGTCGGTATCGTCTTTAACTATGGTTTTCTCGGTATTACCATCAAGGAAATCAATATGCTGACGAGTATAATGGCCGTTTTACTGATCGGGCTGGGGGTGGATTACGGCATTCAGATCGTCACCAATTTTACGACCTATCGTGAAGACGGGTATGCCCCCGAAGACGCCATCCGGCTGACCTATCAGAAAGCCGGCATGGGCACTTTTCTGGCGGCCGTGACAACCGCCCTGGCCTTTTTTGTGATGTCGGCAACCGGTACCCTTGCCTTTGCCCAGTTCGGTGTCGTCATGGGCACCGGAATCATCAACTGTTTCCTCGCCATGTTCTTTATCTTACCGGCCATTTTGCTCTGGTGGGGCAAAAAAGACATCTCGGCCAAATATCTGCCGAACATCAATTATCAGTTTCTGGCAAGACTGGGTAAAGCGACCTACAACAAACGCCTTCTGACCATCATCATCGGTTTGTTCGTGACCGTGGCGCTCTTCCTGTCCATATTCCTGAACCGGATTGAATATGACATGATGAAGCTGGAACCTCAGGGTATGCCCTCCATCATTCAGTACAAAAAGGTCATGGAAAAATTCGAAATGACGCCTTTTGCTTCGATGGTAATCGCGAACGATATTGAAGAAGCCCGGGCTATGACCGATAAATTGGAGAAAACACCCCTGGTCGCCGATATCAGTTCCATCGCCTATTTCATTCCGCTCCCTGAAGAGCAGCAAGACAGGCTGGCCGCCATCCGCGAAATCCGTGAAATGCCGAAACGTTATCGGACCTTCAATTATACCGCGAAAGATATGGAGACGTTCGCTGATGAGGTCCAGCGCATCGAGTGGAATATCATCGAGATGGGCGACCTTTCGGTGGCCGGTCTGGGCGATGACAATAAAATCGTAAAGAAGCGCAATGAGATGATTCGGGAAATTCTGGGCGCTGAAGTCGGTAAGCCGGGCAGAGAGATTTTTCAAGAATTGATCCAGCTGATCGAGAGCGATCCGGCGCTCTACGCGCAACGAATCAACCGGCTGGATCCGTATTTTGCAGGGGAGATGGATGCGATCGTTACGGCGATGGCCCGGGTGGACCGGCCGATGACGATCGACGATCTGCCGGCTTCCATCAGCGATACGATGCTCGATGAAACCCGGAACCGTAACCTGATTATGATTTATCCCGATAAAGGCGTGATGGACGATATCAGCAAGATCAGGCATTTTAATGATTCTGTTGGGCGTGTTTCCGCACGCATCACGGGCACGACTCAAATTTTGGTAGCATGGCTGGATGAGATGATGGGGGCTTCCGGGAAGGCCGCCATATATATCTTCGCCACTGTGATATTTTTCCTGCTCCTGAATTTTCGCAGTCTCAAGTACACCATTTTTGCGACAACACCTCTACTAATCGGGATGATCTGGATGCTGGGCATCTATCCGTTGATCGGCCAAACATTCAACGTGATCAACATCGCCATGATCCCGCTGATAATCGGCATGGGAATCGATTTCGGAATCCACATCGCCCACCGGTACAAGGTCGAAAAAGACATCGATACGGTCTATCGTTATACCGGCAAGGGCGTTTTTCTCTCGGCTTTCACAACTATGATCGGGTTTGGATCGCTGGGACTGATCGGCCGCTTCGGTTCGGTCAATTCCATGGGCCGGATTCTGTTCGTCGGCATCCTGGCCTGCCTATTAACAACCTTGATCCTGCTGCCGGCCCTGCTGGCCTTCGATAAAAAAAACACGAAGAAGTTCGATAGAGAAATACGAAAGGAGTAAATCATGAATAAGCATTTCAGATATACGATTCTGGCTATGCTCTGCGCGGTGACCGGTATCGAGGCTCTGGCCCAGGAAAGCGCCCAGGCCATCATCCGGAAGGTCGATGAGAAAGCCGCGGTGGAAACCAGCATCACCAAAATGAGTATGCTGATTTTCCCTTATGTGAACGACAAAGAGAACTATCGCGATCTTAAAGTCCTCGCCTACGGCCAGGGCAGCGAAGACAGCTACATGGAGTTTATTTCACCCAAAAGCATCAAAGGGCTGCGTATCCTTTCTAAAGTAGGCGATCAATGGATCTACTTCCCTTCTACCGGACGGGTGCGTAAAATCGCCGCTAAATCCAAGAAGGAATCGGTCAAAGGCGTCGGCGGCGATTTTTCCTATGAAGACCTTGGCGGAGGCACACTCGAAGAAAAGTACAACATTACGATTCTCCGCAATGAAGCCGATCAGTGGGTTCTGGAAGGAACTCCCAAAGAGGAAAGCGTTTACAGCAAGATCATACTCTTCGTCAATAAATCCGATTACCTGGTTCCCAAAATCGAGTTCTATACGCCCGGAGAAGGCCACTACAAAGACCTCATCCAGAGCGATGTCAAAGTCATGAACGGTAAGGAAATGCCGACCGTAATGACGATGATGAATTATGACAAGGAAAGCAAAACGATCGTGATCATTCACGAAGCCCAATATGACGTCCCGATCGACGAAAAGTATTTCAATCCGATGCGTTTTTTTCAATAGAAATCCGGTCGCGCAAAACCGTCAGCCATTCTTAACGGGAGCTGCATCATGAAAAATTTGAGATTTTGCCTCGTATTGCTGCTTTTCACGCTAGGGACTGCGACCGCGCAGGAATCGGATCTGCCTGACGTGAATTGGGATATAGCTTCCACAGAAAGCTCGGATTTTACCGGTTTCGAGGAGAGCTTCAGCCTCTATGGATATATGATCGACTATTTCCAGGCCAGTACCGATTACGGGAATCAAAAGTTCAGCACACCGAGTTTCGGCAACGCGCTGCTCCTGCGTCTGAAGGGCGACTGGCGTCCCGAAAAAAACCTGCGCTTCCATCTCGAATTCAGTTATCTGAACAATGTCGGCAACCAGAATCCCTACGTCATTTACGAACAGATGGGTTTGAGTAGCTTCTCACAGAGTGATTTCCCGCTGGAGGATTTTAATCAGCGCATGTTCATCGATCACGCCTGGGGACTCGTCAACTTCGGCAATTTCGATCTGCAATTCGGTAAATTCCCGATCGCCTGGGGCACGGGCTATGTTTTCAATCCGACCGCCCGGGTTTCCTTTCCGCCCTTCCTGGATATGGTGACGGAAGATACGCCCGGCGTACCGGCGATCGTGCCGAGTTACGCGATTTCCGAACGGCTGGCGCTACAGGCTTACCTGGCCTTCCAGGACCGCACTCAGAAAAGCAATGCCTTCCGGGAGGACAGCGAAGCTAAAAACATCCCCTACGGACTCAAAATCAAGACCATCATCGGTTCCTATGACCTGTCGCTGAGCTGGTTTCGCGAAGTGCTCTACAACGACATGGACTATCGCCCCATCGATGATATTCTGGACGAGACCGCCAGCGAATACGTGCAGGGCATTGTGGGCAACAGCCTGTTTGCCGGGATGCTGGCCGAGGGCGACACCGCCGGGGTGATCGATCTCTTCAAGCAGGGCGCGCTGGCCGCAATGACAAGCGAGCTGCCGGTCAACAATAACTACATGCGCAGTTACTTTTTGGGTACAGATTTCGCGGGCGCCGTCGGCAATTTCGGAGTTTACGGCGAATTCGCGTTCCGCATCCCTAAAAACAGCGCCGGTACGCGACTCTCGCTCACCGATTATAAAATCGAGGATAATCTCGAAGCCGCAATCGGGTTCGATTACACGATTCCCGGTATCGACATCGAAACGCGCTTCGAGTATTTCTACCAGGGAAGCGGCGTCAAGCGTATGTCGGACTACAACCTGCTGACCGTGCTCTCGGGCGAACGGCTGGTCCTGTCGCGCAACTACGCGATGCTCTTCCTGGAAAAGGCACCCAACGATTATCACAAATTCACGATCGCGTTTTTCAGCAACCTGAACGACGGCAGTTTCGCCCTTCTGCCAGCCTATAACTATCTGCCTTACAACAACTTTGAATTCACCGCCGGCGCGTTCATCCTGGGCGGCAAAAAAGGCTCGGAATTCGACGGGCGCTACAGTATTTACGGCATCAAAGAAATCGACCTGATCGACAACATCATGCCCTATCTGCGCCTTAAACTGAGCTTTTGACATCAATCGCACTGAATTTATCCCCCTTAGGCGGGCTTCCCGATTTTCCGAAAGTCCGCCATTTCCCTTTTCATAATTGGTCGATTTCGTGTAAGTTTGCCCCGCCTTTCTCGCTACCTGAACAACACGGGAAAGAGTTGACAAACCTTAGCGAACGAGTGATCATGAACGCCGATTCCATCGCAAAATCCCCGCAAAAATCCACCCGCGAAATCCGCAAGATGTTTTCGGCGCAGCTCGCCGATACGTATGAACTCGTGAACGGCGTGCTGACCCTGGGATTGGACCGCATCTGGCGCCGGCGCGCCGCGAAAATCGCCGTTTCAGCAGGCGGCGGACGCTGGATCGACGTCTGCTGCGGGACCGGCGATATGATCGCGCGGCTTCATCGCCGGGCACCCGAAAATGTTCAACTATTTGCCGCCGACTTCTCTCTGCCGATGATGCAACAAGCGGTCAAGCGTCGGCTAAGCGGCGTGCGTTTCATCCTGACCGATACCAAAGCACTGGCCTTCGCCGGGGGAAGTTTCGATCTGGTGACGATGTCGTTTGCCACGCGCAATAACAACCTGGGCCGCGAATCGCTGTTGCAGACGTTCCGCGAATACCGGCGCATCATGAAACCGGGCGGCCTCTTCGTAACGATCGAGACCACGCAGCCGCGCCTGAGCCTGATTCGCCGCGGATTTCATCTCTACGCCAAAACTATCATCGGCCCCATCGGCGGCCTGATTTCAGGATCGAAAGGCGGCTACACCTATTTATCCAAAACGATGCGGACCTTCTATTCGGCCGAAGAGCTGGCCGCTCTTCTACGGGAAGCCGGTTTCCGCGAAGTGTCGGTTCGCAGGCTCTTTCCCGGGATCGTCGCGATCCACAGCTGCATTAAATAATTCCACTTCATCGATTACTCAATCGCCTTTTAAAATATTATCGGCCTCCTGAGCAGCCTATCTTAGGTATGGCGGTTTTTAACGCTATGCCCTAAATTATAGTCAAAACAACATCGACTGACGTGAGGAAATCGTGGCGCGTATTCAATTGATTCACTGGAACTCCGAGGAAGCCAAGCCCGCAATCGAACGGCTAAGGCGCAGTGGGCATGACGTCGTTTACGAATTGCCCTCCGGTTTGGAATTCCTGAAACGCCTGGCGCAGACTCTTCCGGAGGCCGTGGTAATCGATCTGACCCGGCTCCCTTCGCAAGGCCGGGACTTCGGCATATTAATCCGCAAATCGAAATCCACGCGCTACCTTCCGCTGCTCTTCGTCGACGGAGAACAACAGAAGGTCGAACGGATTCGGAAATTACTACCCGACGCGGAATACACCAGCTGGGATGCTATCGACATTGCTCTGGCAAGCGCCTTGTCAACGCCAAACCAAAATCCGGTCACGCCCGATTCCATCATGGACAGTTACGCCGGGCGACCGCTCTGGAAGAAACTGGGGATCAAAGCCGGCCTCCGGGTTGCTTTGATTTCAGGACCCGCGGATTTTCAAAATCAATTGGGAGAACTTCCCGACAAAGTCACAGTCGTGGACGGATTACAAGCACCCGTCGATCTGGCCGTCTGGTTTGTGCGTAACCGTGATGAAATGCAACAGTCGGTTGAACGAATGCAAAGCATTGCAGCACAATGCCCGCTCTGGATCGCCTGGCTTAAAAAGTCATCGGCAATCAAAACCGACTTGAGCCAGCAAATTGTGCGCGACATCGGCCTGGCGGCCGGGATGGTCGATTATAAAATCTGCTCCATTGACACGACCTGGTCCGGGCTGTTGTTCACGAAACGAAAAGAGAAACGATGAATTGCAGGAAATTTATTCTCGCGACGATCGCAAAGAAAATAAAAGATGTAAAGGATTTAAAACGACAAATTTTACATTGGGGAATTTTGAGATGCATAGAAACAAAATGTTGGTATTCCTGATGCTGCTATCCGGATTGTTGATGGTGACATGTGCCCACAAAGATCGATCGAAACAGGACAGTTCCAAATTCGACATCCGTACCGGTGTCAATGTCAGCCACTGGCTGTCGCAGAGTGAAAAGCGGGGCCAGGAGCGCCTCGATTACATCACACAGGCGGATTTTGATACGATCGCTGCCGCCGGATTCGATCATGTGCGGATTCCGGTTGATGAAGTGCAGTTGTGGGATTCCCTCGGAAATAAGAAAAGTGAAGCGTTCGAATTGCTGCACAGTGCAATCGGCTGGGCCCTGGCAGCGAAACTAAGGGTCATCGTTGATCTGCATATCATCCGCTCGCATCATTTTATCGCCGAAACCAATCCCCTCTGGACCGATCCCGCCGAACAGGAAAAACTGGCTGAATTGTGGCGGCAACTTTCCACGGAACTGCACAACTACCCGAATGACAAAGTGGCCTACGAAATCCTGAATGAAGCCGTTGCCGACGATCCGGCGGATTGGAACAAGCTCTTAGGGAAAGTCATTGCCGAAATCCGCAAAAACGAGCCGAATCGCAAAATCGTGGTCGGTTCCAACCGCTGGCAGATTCCCGGCACATTTCCCCAATTGAAAATACCGAAGGATGACAGGAATATCATCCTGAGTTTTCATTTCTACACACCGCTCGCGCTTACGCATCACCTGGCGTCCTGGAACGTGACCGGCGAATATTCCGGCCCGGTGAATTACCCGGGGCAAATTGTGGACACAACGTGTTATCAGGACCTTTCGGAAAGCGCCCGGGAGGCGATGCGGGATTACGCCAACGGTTATTTCACGAAAGAAATTCTGGCCGAGGAAATGGCTCCTGCCATTAAAGTTGCAAAAGAGTACGATCTGCCCCTGTTCTGCGGTGAATTCGGCGTTTATCCGACGATCCCCGAAAATATCATGCTGCGCTGGTACAGCGATGTCTGCGACATTTTCAATGCGAACGGGATCGCCTTTTGCCACTGGTGCTATAAGGGTGATTTCCCGGTCGTCGACGAAAACGGCGTACCGAACCGCCGGCTGGTTTCGGTTTTGACGGCCGGAAAAACCGATGAACAATAAATGAGTCTGGTTTAATCACAGAAAATTACGGGAGTACGGCAATTGGGAAAAGTTCTGATTTTGTACTACAGTAAAGACGGCAGCACCGCAAAAATGGCCGATTACGTTGGCGAAGGCGCCGCCGGAATTCCGGAAATCGAAGTACGGATTAAATCGATCGCGCTGGCAAATGCGGAAGATATCGTCTGGTGCGATGGGCTGGCACTCGGCTCGCCGACTCACCTGGGTACGGTGTCGGCCGAGATGAAGAAATTCTGGGAAGATATTTTGCCGCTCTGGCAGAAACTGGACGGCAGGATCGGATGCGCTTTCAGTTCCCAGGGCGGATGGGGCGGCGGCGGCGAACTAACCTGTCAGGCGCTCCTGACAATTATGCTGAATTACGGTTTTCTGGTATTCGGGGTCACCGATTACGCGGGCCATCAATTCACGGGTCACTACGGCGCCGTTCAGGCCGGTGAACCGCGTGAGGACAAGGAAATAGAATCCTGCCGCCGGTTGGGAAAACGCCTGGCCGAGTGGATCGCCGTTTACGTCGACGGGCGCAAGGACTTGCACCCGCTCAAAGGACTGTATAAACGAAATCCCTGGGATTAATTCCGCTATGCAGAAACCGGGGATCGATTCACGGAAAGAGAGGAAGCAAAATGACTGTAACAAGCAAATGCGCTTTCCTTTTTGTCGTTTTCGTACTGTGCAATTTCATTTCATTCTCGTTTTCGCAAAACATTGATGAATCGGATTATTATCCCCTGAAATTGGGAGCCTACTGGGACTACAGCGGTCAGAACTTCCCGCATACGGAAAGAATCGTGGAAACCACCACAATCAACGGACACCAATATTATGGTTTGACAGTTTGGTCGGAGACCGAACCGGAATTCTGGCTACGGAGCCAGAACAATGTCGTGTACATGCTCTACAGCAGAGACAGTAGCGAATATAAACTGTTCGATTTTAATGCGGAGGCTGGTGAAAACTGGGATCTGCCCTGGGGCTACGAGTGCTTTTTCGGGGGCGGAATAGCAGTTGTCGGTACGGCCGACACAATCACAACGCCTCTCGGAGAATTCACAGGTTATCACTTCTTTCATACCGGGTTCTGCGCTGATGCCGGTATGCGTGAATCCTGGTTCGCCCGGGGAATCGGAAAAGTGGCCTATACGGAGGATAATTTTATCGGAATGCAGGAGTATCAATTGAACGATTATTCAATAACAACCTCCACGATCGAAACCAAATCCGTCGTTATAAGTGCGAGCTTCGAACTGTATCCGAATTATCCGAATCCCTTTAACGCGGAAACTGTAATTCCCTACTATCTGCCGACAGCAAATGTTGTTACCCTGAAATTATATGACGTGCGGGGCCGAGAGATACTTACTCTGGTAGATAACCGTCAGGATGCCGGCTATCATCTCGCATCGTTCACGGCCATGAGCATTCCCGGCGGCATCTATTTCTACCGGCTGGAAATCGATCATCAAATTGTTTCTACCCGAAAATTGCTGTACCTGAAATAGCTGTACCCGCGATAAAGCCCCGGTTATCCGCCAGGCGGCAACAAAAGTAATCCAACCGGACTTCCGGCCAATCGTCGCCATTGTAAAGCGCGTGAATCAGTAGCGTACTTTCCTTGATCGGGTGCGCCCGGATAAGTGAGCTATATTTCATCCATCCCAGGCTGCCCGTTTGCGATACCAATCATTCGTGGCGAATAAATTTTCTTTACGCTTGTTTTACTATTCTGATACATATATATTTCCGAAAACAAGTTGTTTTGTCCGTGTGAATTTTACGTCCAGAGAATTTTCAGATACTTAAGAGGAATTCATGTCCAGAAGCCAGAACAGAGTCGATCACGGTCCCGGAGATTTCTACGCAGATTCACCGTATGATAATATACCCGCACTGGTCTGTATGTTTCGCCCAGACGGTACTTTAACCTATGTGAATCAATTTTACGCCCAATCCATGAACCTGACGCCATCGCAATTGATTGGCGCCAATTTCTTTGATATGATAGCTGCCCGGGATCGAAAAAAAGTCGAGCAGCATTATCAATCCATAACACCGGAAGCCCCCTTCGTTAATTACGAACAGAAGACGATCGCCGACAGCGGTGAAATTCGCTGGCTGAACCGGACCGACAGGGCTATCTTTAATAAAGATTCCGAAATAACGTATTATCTTTCGTTTGGATTGGATATCACTTGCTCGAAACAGCTCGAAACAAAACTCCACGCGCGAGTTCGCATCGAAGAGATGCTCGGAAAGATTTCAACTGAGTTCGTCAATGTCCAGGATAATCAATTGGACGGGAAAGTTATGCAGTCTATTGAAATCATCGCCCGGACATTAAAGGCTGACCGGGGAGCCGTCTTTCTGATTTCGCTGGACCAGACAACGATGCACAAAACCTATGAGTGGCATAAACCCAATATCAAATCCCTTATGGGCAGCTTCCGTAAAGTACCCATCAGCCGTTTCCCCTGGTGGCAGGGCAATTTTAAAAAAATCAAACCCATCTATTTCTCGCATCCGGAGGATATGCCTCGCAAAGCAAGTGTCGAACAATTGATACTCAAGTTATCGGGAGTAAAATCGGTTATTGCGGTTCCGATGAAATATAAAGAAAAACTGATTGGATTTCTGGGTTTCGAATCGGTAACCCGCGAGAGGTCCTGGAATGAAACGGATGTTGCGCTGTTGACAATTATCGGCAATATATTTGCCAGCGCGATCGAAAATAACAAAATCGAAAAGGAATATAAGACAATCCGCAAACAGCTGATCCATTCCCAAAAAATGGAGGCGATCGGCAATCTTGCCGGCGGGGTAGCCCATGATTTTAATAATTTGCTGACGGTAATCCAGGGCAGGGCCCAGTTGCTGATGATGCATACCACTGAGGATGATCTCCGTTTCAAAGATCTGAAGCATATCCTTGATACGACCTCCCGGGCCGCCAATTTAACCAGCCAGTTGCTCATCTTCAGCCGGCGACATGAGATAAAACCGACCTTAATGGATTTCAATACGACGATAAAAAATATCTTACGAATGCTCGAACACATTATCAGCGAAGATATTGCAATCGTAACCGCCCTGGATCCGAATCTCTGGAATGTGGAGGCCGACGAGGCCAACATGGAACAGGTTATCGTCAACCTGGCGGTAAACGCCCGGGATGCCATGCCGCATGGAGGGCGACTGATCATAAAGACCGAGAATGTCACCCTGGAAAAAGTAAATATTAAAACCATCCCCGAATCCCATTCCGGAAATTTCATTCGTGTATCTATCGAAGATACGGGCCAGGGTATTCCCCGGGAGATTATCCCCAATATCTTCGATCCTTTCTTCACGACCAAAGAAGAGGGTAAGGGCACCGGACTCGGACTCTCGGTGGTTTACGGGATTGCCAAAAAACATGGCGGCTGGGTGAACGTTTATTCGGAAATCAAGCACGGCTCCGTATTTAAACTCTACCTGCCTGCATCCCGGAAAAAAAGCATCAAGGTCACTAAAAAACTTCCCACTCAGGCCGCATTGGATGGATCGAACGAATTGATCCTGTTTATCGAAGACGACCTGGATGTTCTGGAAACCGTCAAGGAAATCCTCGAACTCTCCAACTACAGCGTAATCAAGGCTGCGAGCGCCGAGACCGCACTCGAGATTTTCACGAAAGAAAAGGACCATATACAACTCATAATTTCGGATATAATCCTGCCCGGGATGAGCGGACTGGAATTGGTCAACAGGCTGAAATCCATCAGCCCCGGTGTACCTGTAATTTTTACGAGCGGCTACACCGAAGAAAAAATCAAACTGCAAAAAGTCGTAGAAGAAGGCGCCGCCTACATCCAGAAACCGTACGACAAAGATCAGTTGTTAACGAAGATTAAAAAACTTCTGTCCGGATAAAGCGGAACGCCCTCCATGGGAATCCCGGAAACGCACCGGAGAAGTTCGCGGGCGCTAAGCACCCTGCTCGTACAAATCAAAGCCTGCGGCTTAGGCCGTCCCCTTCCGCTTCCGCCATCGGCCTTTTGCCCTGCGCCTTCTGCCATATGCCCCTAAGGGATTTTCGACATCATTCCAGTTCTTTTGCAATAGATTAACGCCCGCCTACACCAAGCGGCGGGCTGATGAACGCAGATTTTTTGTTCCATTAACCGCTGAGTTCCCGGAGGACACAGAGCATTTCCCCATTTACCAATTAACCAATAAACTATTACACCGTCGGCCATATATCCTGTGTAGTCCCGATTTTTAGGGACGAAGCAAGGATTCGCTTGCCTTTCCGTATTTAGCGATGTAAAATTCAAGCAACGGTAAACTTGGTATTCTGGACAAATCGGCTTCGGTATTTAGCTACATCACGGGGTCTTGTTATTTGCATCGTGTTTGAAATTCGCAAATTCCGACCGGAGAAAAGTGAAAACCATCTCAACCCACGAAAAGGCCATAAAAAAAGCAGAACAACAGGGGATGAATATTTTCCGGATACAGAAAACATTTATATAAATAAATGTGCCGGTCAAACGTAAGTTAGACCATAAAAATAGAGCAATGGAAATTTAATGAATACTGATCTCCCCGACACTTTAGAATTTATTGACATTACTCCATTTCAATTTAATCCAACGTTTTATATAACAATTGTATCAATTTTTATTGCCTTACTTGCATTAATTTTACCCGTGATTCGAAGCTTTTATAAGGAGCGAAAAAGATTAAATAGTATAGAAACCTATACATATTTTATTTTAGAATCTCTGTCTGATCCAATAAAGAAAAAGTTAGAAAATTTATCTGAACTATCTGAATCTATTAAATATATCGAAACTAGAAATTTCGCTTTTGCTGAAACCTCAAATTTATTAACTGAAGCATTCACAAAAATTCTTCATCAAGATTTGCATTCAATATTCATTACGAAGAAAAAAGGTAAATTACAAGAAAAGATAATACATTTTAAAAATATTGTAGACACAGTAAATTTTTTTGAAAAGCAAAATATGATTGATCAAAAAAACTTTTACCAATACATGAATGACTTAAGAAGGTATGAAAAGGATTATGCTGTAAACACCGATTCTATATTACGACTGTTCGATTTGTACACGTCAATAATTAGAAGAGAAAATATCCCGCCTTCAAAAGATCCATTTTTTAAAAATTTCGACGTCATATTGTATAATTGGCATAAAGACCCAAATTACAGTCTCATTACAAAAACAAAAGAAATGATGCTTAATCCTTTAAAGGAATTATGTAAAAAATACCAAGAGGATCCTAGAGCAATGGAGGTACTCCCATTTATCATTAAATGTAATGCGGCATATCTCGATCTAGAGAACTTACATATTCTTTACCATAATATTTTCAAAGAAGTAACTAAGAAATTGTCAGATTGGAACAATGCATTGAGTAGTGCTCTTAAATACTACAAAAAACAGGCCTAGCTTGGTCATCAAACCGACGCGAGGGAAAGGAGGGCTTTTACGCAGGTAGGTGATCTAAATATTTGGATGTTTTCGGTATATTTCTAAGTGCCCACCCTCATGCGGATTATACCCATAGCGTTAGATAGAATAAAAGATGAAAGCATGTTGTAATCTTTGTGGTAATTTTGAAACTCTCAAGAATGGCCATATAATACCATCTTTTGCTATAAGGTGGATAAAAGATACATCTGTGACTGGATATTTAAGATTTTCAACAAATCCAAATATTAGACATCAAGATGGTCATAAAAAATATTTGTTTTGTCAAGATTGTGAACAAAAATTTAGTAAATATGAAACCCAATTTTCAAATAATATCTTCTACCCTTATATAAATGAAGAGTTATCAAGAGAAGGTATTGCGTCAGGAAAAATCAAGTATTTTGATTATTCAGAATGGTTACTAAAATTCTGCATATCAGTTCAATATCGCATAATATTAACTTCAAATTCTGAAAAATATACTCAACGACAGTATAATATATTTAACGATTTCAAGAGCATTTGGAGCAAATATTTATTGGATAAAAGAAATGATACAGGAAATTGTCGTACATATCTTATATTTCTTCAAAACATGCTGTCAGGCAAAGGATCTTTACCAAGTAACATAAATGATAAGGTAAATTTTTACATTTTACGATCTATTGATGCAACTCCACTTATAGGTAAAAACAAACTTGGAGTGTATTCTAAATTAGGTCCAATTGTAATATTTACTTCAATTTTACCGTCCCGTTTACCATATACAGATGATATCATCTTAAAGAAAAAAGGCACAATAAAGACAGCGCAAATACTAGAAAATACCGATATATCACAATATATATTGATAACTCGTCCCAACGAAACGATGCATTTATTCCAATATTCTGAAAAACAAAAAAATGTCATAAGTGAGACCTATAGTAAAAATATTGAGAAATTCGAAGATTCGATTATTTATTATAGTATGTTAGGAGATTATCATATACAGGATCTTAAAGAAGAGGCAAAAGAAAAATAATAAGATCTATTTAAATTCATCTAACAATCGTATATTTATCGTAATAAACTTCAGATATTTGATAAAAATTGTTTTCCTCCTGATTGTAAACGATCCTGGACCTGCCTCCGTGTTTTTTCTTTAATCCTCTTCTGTGGCCGGGGCCGCGATGACCTGTTACGTCTTTTCTACGTCTTATCTGAAGAGGCACAGATGATAAATAGAAGAGGAATATTGACTTCTGTACCAAGCATTTTGTTTTCTGTTCGGTAAAATTTATTCTTTATTCGATGTAGTTTATTTTTATTAACATAATAACTTTTATCTGTTTCATCTGATTTCCTATTATATACGATATATTTGTTATTATTTCTGCTTATTGATTTTTTCGTTACGACCATATACTTTGTATTAGCAGATATTCTGTTTTTTGTAACAACGAAAATATTTTATAAACCGGGAGGGATTTATGTTGAAATTCAATCTCGCGCGACTGTTCAATGCCCGCGGTATCGAGCGGCCCTTCAGTTACCTGGTGAAACAGGGTTTTTCGGCCAATATGGCGACGCGGATCGCGAATTCCAATCTCAGGCGGCTCAGTCTCAAGAGTACCGAGCGCTTGTGCTGCCTGCTGAATTGTACACCCAACGACCTGCTGGAGTGGGTCCCCGAGAATGCCGAGGAAGCCAAGCCGTCGCATGCGCTCTTCAGCCTGTTGCGTCAGGGAGAGAATGTGCGCATCACTACGCTGCTGCGGTCGCTGCCGCTGGAGGAGATCAAAGCGGTTGAGGCCTATATCCAATCGAAACTCGGGGAGTAATTGCCTCTCGCAAAGTCCGCAGAATCAATTTTAGCCACAGATTTACACGGATACACACAGATACATTTTATTTTCTATATCGGAGGCTATGATTCCTGCCTTGATACTAATCTATTGGCCATGAACTATGAACCATGAACTATTTTGCCGCGGATGAACGCCCGTCTGACCGAACGGGCAGGCAGATAAACGCGGATTTTTTGTTTTATTAACCGCAAAGTTCGCAGAGGACGCTGAGTTTTTCCTCATTAACCAATAAACCAATTAACCAATAAACTATTACCCCGTTCGCAGGTGCTAAAGCACTCTGCTCGTACAAATCAAAGCCTGCGGCTTAGGCAGTCCAATTGCGCTTCCGCCGTCAGCCGCTTGCCCTTCGCCTTGCGCCAATTCGCAGATGCTGAAAAAAGCACCCTGCTCATTCGAATCAAAGCCATTCAAGTACTCC
>CAZPRY010000011.1:0-74661 GCA_964589175.1 uncultured bacterium | reverse complement strand
CTATTCCCCTATTCCCCTATTCCCCTATTCCCCTATTCCCCTATTCCCCTATTCCCCTATTCCTTATTCCCTATACCCAGATTCCCTCTCACCTGCAAGGGTACGTAGTCACGCTGGGGGGTCACGTTCTTGTACGCAGGACGGATGATGCGGCGCGACTGATGGTTCAATTCTTCCAGGCGGTGGGCGCACCAGCCTGCCAGCCTGCCCATTGCGAAGATGGCCGTATAGAGTTCCGCCGGGATTCCGAGGCAGGAGTATACGAAGCCGGAATAAAAATCGACATTGGCGCAGACGATCTTGGAGCGTTCCCGGCCTTTGAAGTCGGCGAAAACCTCGGGCGCCAGTTCCTCGACCAGGTTGTATAATTGAAACTCCTCGGCGCGATTCTTCTCGTCGGCCAATTCCACCGCCCTCACTTTCAGAATGTTGGTACGCGGATCGGAAAGGGTATAGACCGCATGCCCGATCCCGTAGATCTTGCCAAAATGATCGCCCACCTCCTTCTTCAGGATTCTCAGCAGGTAGGCTGCGACTTCGTCCCGATCGCGCCAGTTGCGGACATTCTGCTTCATATCCGTCATCATCTGGAGCACCTTGAGGTTCGCACCGCCGTGGTAGGGACCTTTCAGCGAACCGATGGCAGCCGCAATCGCGGAATAGGTATCCGTTCCGGCCGAGCTGGTCACGCGCAGGGTAAAAGTGGAATTGTTGCCGCCGCCGTGTTCGGCATGCGTGACCAACGCGAGGTCGAGCAGATCGGCCTCTAGTTTAGTATACTTCTCGCCCTTGAGCATGTAGAGAAAGTTTTCGGCTGTGCTGAGTTTTTCACGGGGATGCCGGATCGAGAGCGTCTTGCGATTGAATTCGTGGCGGTAGGCGTTGTACGAATAGGCGACAATGGTCGGAAATTTCGCGATCAGATCCAGGGATTGACGGACGATGTTCTCCTCGCTGCGGTCTTCGGGATTCGGATCGATGGTGTACAGAACCAGCACCGCCCGCGCCAGCATATTCATCATGTTCTGGCCAATCGGAGTTAGAATCGTCTGTTTCATGAAATTTTCGGGCAGATCACGGTTCTGTGCCAGGTACCCGGTAAAATATTCCAGCTCGGTTTGAGCGGGCAGTTCGCCGGCTAATAACAGATAACAAATCTCATCAAATCCGTGACGCCCGTCCTGCTGAAAACCCCGCACCAATTGGTCCAGCGGATAGCCGCGATAGAGCAATTGGCCTTCAGTCGGAACGAGCTGATCGTTTTCACGGTAGTAGCCGATCACATCGCCTATGCTGGTCAATCCGACCAGCACACCGGTATGATCCTGGTTCCGCAAGCCGCGTTTGACATTATATTCCAGGTATAATTGCGGATCGATCTGGGCGGCATTTTCCATTTTCGCGCAGATCGTTTGCAGCATTTTTTGACTTTTTATCATTTTCCACCTCCCTGTTCGGGTTTATTCCCGGACTCAATTTCCTCCATCACCAGCGCCGCGAATTCCGCCGTCCCGACTCCCAGCGCGGCTTCCATTTTCTCAGAGATGTCGAAGGTCGCGATGCGCCGTTCGAACAAGCTGCCGATTGCGTTACGCAGGCGCCTGCCCGCCTCTTCCCAGCCGAGATATTCCAGTAGCATGGCCCCGGACAGCATCAACGAAGACGGGTTCGCCCGATCGGTCCCGGCAATATCCGGGGCTGTGCCATGCGTCGCCTCGAAGATCGCGCGTCCCGTTTCATAGTTTATATTGGCGCCGGGCGCGATGCCGATCCCGCCGACCATAGCCGCGGCCATGTCGGAGATATAATCGCCGTTCAGGTTGAGGGTCGCCACTACCGCATGCCGCCCGGGATTGAGCAGCAAATCCTGGAAGAAGGCGTCGGCAATCATATCACGCACACAGACTTTGCCGGCCGTTTGTTCACCGGCAGCCCCTTTGCGGCCGTCGTAAGCATATTTTTCGAATTCCTTCCGAACCAGTTGGTAACCCCAGTTGCGAAAGGCCCCTTCCGTGAACTTCATGATGTTGCCTTTATGAACCAGGGTCAGCGAAGACGCCTGCGTGTTGATGGCGTAGCGCAGCGCCGCGCGAATCAAACGTTCGGACCCGGGGCGGGAGACCGGTTTGACACCGTAGGCGCTTTGCCCCGGGAAGCGAATTGATTCGACCTGCATTTCATCGATCAGGAAGCGTTCGAAGCGCCGGTTCCTCTCATCGCCCAGTTCGAATTCGATACCGGCATAGAGGTCTTCGGTGTTTTCCCGAAAAATCACCAGGTCGACGAGTTCCGGCTGTTTCACGGGCGAAGCGACGCCTTTGAACCAGCGCACCGGCCGCACGCAGGCGTAGAGATCGAGCGCCTGGCGCAGGGCTACATTCAACGAGCGTTTGCCTTCACCCACGGGCGTCATCAGCGGACCTTTGAGGCCCACAACCAGACGATTGAAATCTTCCAGGGTTTGCGGCGGCAGCCACTCGCCGGCCTGTTGTTTGGCTTTGTCGCCGGCGAGGAGTTCCTTCCAGGCGATTCGCCGGCGCTCGCCGTAGGACTTCCGAACCGCAGCGTCGATAGCTTGCAGCGTAGGAGGGCAGATTTCCGCGCCGATACCGTCGCCTTCAACGTAGGGAATCACCGGGAAATCGGGCACGCTCAAACGTCCCCCTATCACAGTAATCGGTCGGCTATTCATGCTTGCTCCCTTCTTCAGCGCGCAGGAAATTCATGGCGCTGCCGGCAACGAACCATTCGATCTGCCGGTCATTATAGGTGTGCACGACTTCGATGCTCTCCGTCGTGCCGGATTGATGTTTCAGGACCAACCGGAGCGGCCGCCCGGGTGTAAAAGATTCCAATCCCGTGATGTCGATATTGTCCGTTTCCCCGATACGGTCGTAGTCGGCCGGATTTGTAAAAGTCAGGGCCAGAACGCCCTGCTTTTTCAGATTGGTTTCATGGATGCGCGCAAAGGATTTGACGATCACCGCCGCCACGCCCAGGTAGCGCGGCTCCATGGCGGCGTGCTCGCGGGAAGAACCTTCACCGTAGTTCTCATCGGCGATGATAACGCTCTGCTGCTGCTGCGCCTTGTAGGCGCGGGCCACGGCTGCGACCCGGTCCTGCTCCCCGGTGTAGCGATTCAGGACAATTCCGGTCGATCCCGTGAAGGCGTTTTCCGCGCCTGTCAGCAGGTTATCCGAAATGCGGTCGAGGTGGCCGCGATACTTCAGCCAGGGCCCGGCCGGCGAGATATGATCGGTAGTGCACTTGCCCTTGACTTTCATCAGTAAAAAGAGATCGCGATAATTTTGCCCGCTCCAGGCCGGAAAGGATTCCAGCAATTGCAGCCGTTCCGAATGCGCATTGATGCGGATTTGCCGCTGCGGATCGCTCGTCTTATGGAAACCGGACAGATCGGCGGTCAGGACACCCGGCGGCAACTCGGCGCCGGAGGGCGGCTGAAAGCGATAGGCCTCGCCGTTTTCGCCCGGCAAACTGTCGTACAACGGATTGAAACGCAGATCGCCGGCAATGGCCATGGCCGTGACGATTTCGGGTGAAGCCACAAAGGCGCAGGTGTTCGGGTTGCCGTCGTTCCGTTTGGCGAAATTGCGGTTGAAGGACGTGATGATCGAATTCACTGCGGTCGGATCGGCCAAATTACGATCCCATTGACCGATGCAGGGACCGCAGGCGTTGGCCAAAATACGAGCGCCGAGAGCCCTCAGTTCCGGTATAAATCCGGCGTCTTCGCTCACTTTGCGAACGCGGGCCGTACCGGGATTAACCAGCAATTCGGCCTTCGGACGAATGTTATGCCAGTTGGCCTGCCGGGCGATCGAAGCCGCGCGCGCCATATCCTGGTATGAGGAATTCGTGCAGGAGCCGACCAGGCCGGCCGCCAGTTTCACGGGATATTCCTGCGTCGCAATCCAGGCCGAAAACTTCGAAAGAGGTACGGCGCGGTCCGGCGTAAAAGGACCGTTGATATGCGGTTCGAGCGTATCCAGATCGATACGGATCACACGGTCGAAACAGGCTTCCGGTTTTTGGTACACTTCCGGATCGGCAACCAGGCAGTCCCGGATTTCGGCGGCCGCGGCCGCAATTTCCTCCCGTCCCGTGATGATCAGATATTCCATCATCCTGGTATCATACGGAAACACGGAAGCGGTGGCGCCCAATTCCGCGCCCATATTGCAGATCGTGCCTTTGCCAGTGCATGAGATTCGCGCCGCACCGTCGCCAAAATATTCGATGATCGCATCGGTGCCGCCTTTCACACCCAGAATGCCGGCCAATTTCAGAATCACATCTTTGGCGGAAGTCCAGCCGTTCAGTTGCCCGGTCAATTCGACGCCGATGATTTCAGGCATTTTCAATTCCCAGGGCAAACCGGCCATCACATCAACGGCATCCGCGCCGCCGACCCCGATCCCGAGCATTCCCAGACCCCCGGCGTTGGGTGTATGCGAATCGGTGCCGATCATCAAGCCGCCCGGGAAGGCATAGTTCTCAAAAACGATCTGGTGGATGATACCGCTGCCCGGCTCCCAGAAACCCATAGTGTATTTCGCGGCGGCGGCTTTCAGGAAGTCGAATACCTCCCGGTTTTCGTCCAAGGCCCGCCTGAGGTCTGCTTCGGCGGCTTCACGTGCGGTGATCAGGTGATCGCAGTGGATCGTTGTGGGCACGGCGGTTGAAGCCCGGCCGGCATGCATAAACTGCAGAATCGCCATCTGCGCCGTCGCGTCCTGCATGGCAACCCGGTCGGGCGCCAGGTTCACATAATCGCGGCCGCGTATATAAGCCCCTTCGGGATTGCCATCCGATAAATGCGCATACAGGATTTTCTCGGTCAGGGTTAACGGGCGTTTTAATAGTTCCCGCGCCCGGGCCACCCGGCCTTGAAAATCGTGATAGCGCGCGATCACTAATTCAAAATCCAACATAATATTCCTCCGATCTGTTCGGTGTTCATGGATTCTGTCTATATCGCAAGGCTATCGTCTGTGGAACGAAAAGAAAATTTTATCCGTGAGAAAGGAGAATCAAAGCCTTTCTACGATCCGATCGCCCAATTCGGCGGTCGTAGTTTTTGGGTAATTCTCCTGACAGATATCGGCGGTCCGGTAACCGTCGTCCAGCACGCGTTCGACGGCCTTCCCGATATCATCGGCGGCATCGATCATATCGAATGAATAGCGCAGCATCATGGCCGCACTGAGAATCTGGGCAATCGGATTGGCAATACCGCGACCGGCAATATCCGGCGCGGAACCGCCGCCGGGCTCGTACATTCCGAAGCTGCCGTCAGCCAGGCTCGCACTCGGCAGCATTCCCAGACTCCCCGCCAGGGCCGCCGCTTCATCGGAAAGTATGTCTCCAAACATATTCCCGCACAGCATCACATCGAACTGCTGCGGATTGCGCGTCAGCTGCATGGCGGCATTATCCACGTACATCGGTTCGTATTCAACATCGGGATAATCCTGCTTGATCTCCTCGACCACTTCGCGCCAGAAGACCATCGTCGCCAGGACATTGGCCTTATCGATCGAGGTGACTTTATGGCGCCGTTTGCGCGCGGCTTCGAAAGCTACACGGGCGATGCGGGCGATCTCAGCCCGCGAATAAATCATCGTATCGAAAGCCGCTTCCTCATCCCCGCTGCCGCGCCGTCCTTTGGGCTGGCCGAAGTAGATCCCGCCGGTCAGTTCCCGCACGACGAGAATATCGAAACCCTTTTCGGCGATGTCCTTGCACAGCGGTGAAGCAAACGCCAGCGCGGGATAGAGTCTGGCCGGGCGCAGGTTGGCGTAAAGCCCGAAAGTCTTGCGCAATCCCAGCAGGGAGTTCACCTCGACTTTACTCCATTTCGGCGAGTTCTGTTCGCGCACCGGTCCGCCGACCGAGCCGAAGAGAATTGCATCCGCATCCCGGCAAATTTGCAGGGTTTCTTCCGGTAAATGCGACTGATAGTTATCCCAGGCCGCGCCGCCAACCAACGCAGGCATGTATTCGAACTTTATACCGTATTTTTGCTGAATTGCATCCAGAACCTTGAGCGCTTCCTGCATGACTTCCGGTCCGATTCCGTCGCCGGGAAGCACGGCGATCTTCTTAATCTGCATTCTATTTCGCCTTTTTGATAATATGGTTGATCAGTCCCCCGTCTTCGATAATCTCCTGCGCAAAAGCGGGAATTGCCGGGAAATGATATTCTTCTTTGGTAGTGCGATTGCGGATCACGCCGCCCTTCAAATCGATTTCCAGGCGATCGCCGCTGACGACTTTCTCGCTGATGCCCTTACACTCAATCGCCGGAAAGCCGTTGTTGATGCAGTTGCGATAGAAAATCCGCGCAAAGGTGTCGGCCACCACGGCCCGGATACCGGCCCCGCGCAGCGCCCAGACGGCATGTTCGCGCGAACTGCCGCAACCGAAATCTTCCCCGGCGATGATGAAGTCACCGGTTTCCACCTTTTTCAAAAAATCGGCATCGAGATCTTCCATGGCATGCCCGGCCAGATCCCGCTCCTTGTCCATGTTCAGGTAACGGGCTGGAATAATCTCGTCCGTGTTGATATGCGCTCTCGTATAGCAATGTGCTTTCCCAATCATAATACCTCCCGGAGATAAGGACGCGGATCGGCAATTTTACCCGCAATGGCCGATGCAGCGACTGTAGCCGGGCTGGCCAGGTAGACTTCCGACTGCGGGCTGCCCATGCGCCCCACAAAATTGCGGTTCGTGCTGCTGATGCATTTTTCACCGGCGGCCAGGATGCCCATGTGTCCACCAAGACAGGCGCCGCAGGTCGGTGTCGATACCGTTGCGCCTGCTTCCATAAACACATCCAGCAAGCCCTCTTTATTGGCCTGTTTCCAGATTTCCGTAGTGGCGGGGACCACGATCAGGCGCGTTCCATCCGCCACCTTGCGGTTTTTCATCACCATCGCCGCAACGCGCAAATCTTCGATCCGGCCGTTCGTGCACGAGCCCAGATAAGCCTGGTCGACGGGTACATCTCCCACTTCTGAGACCGGCTTACCATTGCTGGGCAGATGCGGAAAAGCTACGATCGGTTCCAGGTCCGTGACGTCAATATCAATCACGTCGGCGTATCTGGCGTCGGGATCGCTGCGGACAATTTCGAATTCGCGGTTCGAACGGGCTTTAACGTACTCCACCGTCTTCGTGTCGGGATTGATGATGCCGCTCTTGCCGCCGGCCTCGATTGCCATATTGCAGATCGTCATGCGTCCCTCAACGGAAAGTTCGTCGATGACGGGCCCCCTGAACTCCATGGCTTTATAGAGGGCGCCGTCCACCCCGATTTTGGAAATGATATGCAGGATGACGTCCTTGGCGAAAACACCTTCGGGCAATTTACCGTTGATGCGGAACAGAATGCTTTCGGGAACTTTGAACCACAGTTTGCCGGTCGCCAGCGCGGCCGCCAGATCGGTGCTGCCGACGCCGGTAGAGAAAGCGCCCAGCGCGCCGTGCGTGCAGGTATGGCTGTCACCGCAGACGATCGTCGTCCCCGGGAGGACATGCCCCTGCTCGGGCAGCAGGGCGTGACAGACGCCATGCCTGCCTAAATCGTAAAAATGTTTGATACCCTGGGCTTTGACCCAGCGCCGGATTTTAGCGACCATCTCGGCCGATTTGATATCTTTATTTGGCACGAAGTGGTCCGGCATCACGACCACTTTATCCGGGTCGGCGACTTTAGCGAGCCCCTTCTCCGCCAGCATGTCGATAGCCGGCGTGGTCGTGACATCATGACACATGATCACGTCGATTTCGGCATCGATCAGCTCGCCGGGCACGACCTTCTCCCGGCCGCAATGGCGCGCCATTATTTTTTCGGTAATCGTAGTTCCCAACGTAAGCTCCTTTTACTCTAAATCTATTTTCCCTCAATTGCCATATTCGCCGCTTCCTTTTTCTGAAAACCGACGGCCTTGTTAATCCCCTTGATGATCGCCTTGGCGCTGGCCTGGATGACGTCCTCGTGCACCGCCCGGGCGTTGAACAGGTTCCCGCTCGCATCGGACAGGCGAATCGAAACGTCGGCCAGGGCATCGGTCCCGCCGGTGATGGCTTTCAGGTTGTAATTCTCCAGTTTCAGCGAGGGACCGATCATCTGCCAGATGGCGTTGCTGACCGCATCGATCGGGCCATCACCCACGCCGGCCGCGATTTTGAGTTCCCCTTCCACATCGAGTTTTACCGAGGCAGTCGGCATCATCGCCGAACCGGTGGTCACGTTAAATTCAACCAGTTTGATAAATTGCTCTTCATCGGAAAGCTGGTGGGTGACGTCGCGCGCGATGGCGATGACATCATCCTGTTCCACACTCTTTTGTTTGTCTGCCAGCAGTTTGACCTTGTCGGTAATCTGGAAAATCTGGTCCTTATCCAGTTGAAAGCCCTCTTCTTCGAGTAGCGCCATCACGGCATGTTTGCCGGAATGCTTGCCGATCACGAGGTTTTCGCCCATCCAGCCGACCTCTTCCGGGGTCATGATCTCGTAGGTCAGTTTACTGGCCAGGACGCCATGCTGATGGATGCCGGCTTCATGCGCAAAGGCGTTCATGCCGACGACGGCTTTGTTGCGCTGTACGTCGATGCCGGTCAGGTTCGAAACCAGGCGGCTGGTGCGGTAGAGTTCACGCGTGTTGACATTCACATTGACATTGAAATAGTCTTTGCGTGTGACCAGGTTCATGATAATCTCTTCCAGCGAAGCGTTACCGGCCCGCTCACCGATTCCGTTGATGCAGCCCTCCACCTGGGTGGCGCCGTTTTCGATGGCTGCCAGGGAATTGGCGACGGCATTGCCGAGGTCGTTGTGGCAGTGTACGCTGATCACCACGTCTTTCGCGGCGGGCACTTTTTCGAAAAGGTAACGAATACGCGCCCCGAACTCCGTTGGCTCGGCGTAGCCGACGGTATCGGGAATGTTGATCGTCGTCGCGCCGGCCTCGATGACCGCCCGCACGACATCACACATATAATCGATATCGGTACGCGCCGCATCTTCCGGCGAAAACTCCACATCGTCGCAATAGCCGCGCGCGCGGCGTACGGCTTCGACGGCCAGGGCAATCACCTCTTCCTTGCTCTTGCGCAACTTTTCTTCACGGTGTAC
This sequence comes from uncultured bacterium, assembly GCA_964589175.1. GTDB lineage: Bacteria > Fidelibacterota > UBA2242 > UBA2242 > UBA2242 > CAZPRY01. Next base: position 65,498 of record CAZPRY010000011.1, on the reverse strand, counting down.
TTTGGAAGTCGCAATAAAGGTGTGGATGCGCGGTTTCGCGGCGTATTTTACGGCTTCCCAGCAGCGGTCGATATCGGCCGCACTGGCGCGCGCCAGGCCGCAGATCGTGGGACCTTTGACATTCTGCGCGATCTGTTTGACCGCCTCAAAATCGCCTTCGGAGGCAATCGGAAATCCGGCCTCAATCACGTCCACCTTAAGTCGGGCAAGCTGAAGTGCAACTACTAGTTTTTCGTTGACCGTTAGTGATGCACCCGGGCTCTGTTCTCCGTCCCGTAACGTCGTATCAAAAATGATAATGTCTCGCTTACCCATCGTTAACTTCCTTTCAATTACCGTTTCGTTGTTTCATTAAATAATAGGAAATGCTGTCCGTCAGCGCCTGCCAGCTGGCTTCGATGATATTCTCCGATACGCCGACTGTTCCCCAGCTCGTCCCATCTGCGGTGGTTTCGATGAGCACCCGCACATGCGCCGAGGTGGCCGCCTGCGCATCGATGACACGCACTTTATAATCCGAGAGTTTGGTCGCCTGAATCTCCGGATAAAAACCCACCAGCGCCTTGCGCAGGGCGTTATCCAGGGCATTCACCGGGCCCACGCCCTCGGCAGCCGTGTGGGCGATCTCGTTGTTGACCAGCACGCGAATGCTGGCTTCCGAACGCATCTCCCCGGTTTCATCTTTCTCGACCATGATCCGGAATCCCTTCAAGGTGAAGTAATTCTGGTATTCGTTTTTCATCTTTTTGATGACCAATTCCAGCGAGCCCTCGGCCGCCTCGAACTGATAGCCCGCGTGTTCAAGTTCCTTGAGACGCTGTACGATCTCCGGAATGCGGTCCTGATCCGATTCGAGATTGATGCTCAATTCATCGGCTTTAAAAACGATATTACTGCGTCCCGACAGATCCGAAACCAGTACGCGCCGTTTATTGCCGACGCTCTCCGGCGGGACATGTTCGTAGCAGCCGGTATCGCGCATCACGGCGCTAACGTGAATGCCGCCCTTATGCGCGAAGGCGCTCTTGCCGACAAACGGCATCGTGTTTGGATGCGGCAGGTTGGCCACCTCGCTGACATAATGCGAAAGGGCGGTCAGGGCGCCGATCTTCTCCGGCGGCACACACTGAATCCCGGCCTTCAACTGCAAATTGGGAATTACAACGCATAGATTGGCATTGCCGCAGCGCTCGCCGTAGCCATTGATCGTGCCCTGAACGTGGGTGCAGCCGTGTAAGACCGCCGTGACGCTGTTGGCCACGGCCATACCGCCGTCGTTGTGGGCGTGAATCCCGAGCGGCAGACGAATCTGCTCCCGAATGGCATCGATTATGTCGCCAACCTCGGAGGGCAGTGTTCCGCCGTTGGTATCGCAAAGTACGATCACATCTGCGGCGGCATCCTGGGCCGCCAGCAGGGTTTTCAGGGCGTAATCCGGGTTGTCCTTGTAGCCGTCGAAAAAATGTTCGGCATCGTAGATGACCTCTTTGCCCCTGGCTTTCATGTAGGCCACACTCTCGCGAATCATAGCCAGATTCTGCTCGGCCGTAACCCGCAGGGCTTTCTCGACGTGCAGCATCCAGGACTTGCCGAAAATCGAGACGGCCGGCGTTTCCGCATCCAGCAGGGCCTGCAGGTTGGGATCGTCGGCCACCTTGTTTTTGGCGCGTTTCGTCGAGCCGAAAGCGACCACCCGGGCGTTCTTGAATTGTTCGTCTTTCACGCGTTTGAAAAAGAGAAAATCCTTGGGATTCGAACCGGGCCAGCCGCCTTCGATATAATTCACACCGAACTCATCGAGTTTGCGGGCGATATGCAGTTTATCTTCCACCGAGAAGGAGACATCCTCCATCTGGGTGCCGTCTCTCAGCGTCGTATCGAAGAGTTGTACACTCTGTGCTTTCATTTTTTATCTCGCTTCTTCAGCCAGGGCATCATGCTGCGTAGCTGGCGTCCAACCTTTTCGACCAGGAGTTCCTGGTGTTCCCGGCGCGAGGCGTTCAATACCGGCCGGCCGGCCTGGTTTTCCAGAATCCAATCCCGGGCAAAACTGCCGTCCTGGATGGCCCGCAACGCAGCTCTCATGCGCACTTTCGTGTCGTCATTGACGATTTTCGGGCCGATGGTCATGCCACCGTATTCGGCCGTATCGCTGACGGAATAGTACATCCCGGCGATGCCGCCTTCATAGAAAAGATCGACGATCAGTTTCAATTCGTGCAGGCATTCGAAGTAGGCGATCTCCGGCTGATAGCCGGCTTCCACCAGCGTCTCGAACCCGGCTTTGACAAGTTCAGTCACGCCGCCGCAAAGCACGGTCTGCTCGCCGAAAAGATCGGTTTCGGTCTCTTCCTGGAAGGTGGTTTCGATGATACCGGCCCGCCCGGCGCCGATACCGCAGGCATGCGCCAGGGCCAAGTTCTTGGCTTTACCGCTGGCATCCTGAAAGACCGCAATCAGGGAAGGCACACCGGCGCCGATTTCATATTGCCGGCGTACCAGGTGACCCGGTCCCTTGGGGGCAACCATATAGACGTCCACATCCGCCGGCGGCTGAATCTGGCCGTAGTGAATATTGAAACCGTGCGAAAAAACCAGCGCTTTACCCTTGCTAAGATGCTGGGCGATTTCACTGCGATAGACTCTGCTCTGGACTTCATCGGGTAGCAATATCTGGATGATATCCGCCTGGGCGCTGGCATCCGCCGCCGTCATCGGCTTAAAACCGTGTTCAACCGCCAGGTCGTAATTGGGCGACGTCTTCACTTCCGCAACGATGACATTATATCCGCTTTCGCGTAAATTCTGCGCCTGGGCGTGCCCCTGGCTTCCATAACCGATCACAGCAATTGTTTTGCCCTTGAGAATCTGCGCATCCGAATCTTTGTCATAATACATCCTAATAGCCATTTTTTTCTCCTTTTCTTGGTGATTGATACTCCGCCATTGCGAATTCCCCGCTGCGGACAAATTCACTGATGCCAAACGGTCTGACCATTTCGATAAAACGATCAATTTTACGGCGCGTCCCGGCCAGTTCCAGAATCACATGATCCATCGCCACGTCAATCGGATTGGCTTTGAAGACATGGATCAATTGGAAAAGATCGGTACGGCTTTTGGCATTGACATCTACTTTGAGAATGATATATTCCCGGACAATGTAATTGCCTTTGTGGGAAATATCGATAACCCGTACGGTATCGACGAGTTTATTCAACTGTTTGACAATCTGCTCGATATGCTCTTCGCTCTGCTCCACGACGATACTGATTTTATAGACGTTGGGATCTTCGGTTGGTGCCGCGATCGCGCTTTCGATATTATAGCCACGCTGCGAGAGTAAACCGGTAATCCGCGCCAGAACGCCGGGGCTGTTCAGAACGGTAATAATTATTGTGTGTTTCTCAACCATCGCTATGCTCCCATGATTATTTCAGTCAAAGGTTTTCCGGAAGATATCATCGGGTAGACATTCTCTTCCCGGTTGACGAAAAATTCCATCAGCACCGGGCCCTCTTCCGCCAGCCCTTTTTGCAGGATTTCATCCACTTCGACTTTACTGGTTGCCCGGTAGCCGACCATGCCGTTCGCATCGGCTATTTTCATCAGATCTGGCAGGTAGCGCGGCGGACAGTTTCCGTTCGGCCCGCGACATTCGGGCGGACAATCGGGTCCGTGTTTCAGGCAGGTTTGCGAATAGCGTTTTTCCCAGAACAAATCCTGCCATTGCCGCACCATACCCAGAAAAGCATTATTAAGTACGATTACTTTGACCGGAATCTTATTGATGGCGCACGTGGCTAATTCCTGGATATTCATCTGAATACCGCCGTCCCCGGCAATGCAGACGACCTGGGTGCCGGGATTCGCAACCGCCGCGCCCATTGCCGCTGGTAATCCGAAGCCCATGGTTCCGAGGCCGCCGGAGCTCAGGAAATGGCGCGGCAGGCGATGATGATAATACAGGGCGGTCCACATCTGCTGCTGGCCGACATCGGTCACGATGATGGCGTCTTTCTCCGCAAACTCGTTCAGGCGTTCGATAACATACTGGGGATTGACACTTCCGTTTCCGGCATCTTTGTAGGTCAAAGGGAATTCAGCCTTCCAGGCATCTGTCTGTTCATTCCACGAATCGCGGGCGCGTTCTTTGACCTTTTCGGTCAGTTCCGCGAGGGCGCCCTTGGCATCACCCACAACCGGAATATTGGCCTTCACGTTTTTGCTGATTTCGGCCGGATCGATATCGATATGCGCCACGGTTTTACCAACGGCAAACGTTTGTCGCGGCCCGGTAATCCGGTCATCGAAGCGCACGCCGACGGCGATCAACAGGTCGCATTCCACCAGGGCTTTATTGGCCGCAACCGTTCCGTGCATGCCGGGCATTCCCAGGAAACAGGGATGATCGTACGGCACCGTTCCGAGACCCATCAGGGTCGTCACCACCGGAATCCGGGTTTTATCGATCAGCTGCAGCAGTTCGGGTGTTGCGCCCGAGATGACAATTCCACCGCCCGTGTAGAGCAGCGGTTTCCGGGCCTCTTCGATCGCCTGCGCCAATTTGATGATCTGTCCGGAATTGGCCTTGACTGACGGTTTGTAACCGGGCAAATCGATCGTTTCCGGGTAGACATAATTTTTCAATTTGCCGCTCGAAACATCAACCGGGATATCGATCGATACCGGTCCCGGCCGCCCGCTTCGGGCAATATGAAAAGCCTCTTTGATGATTCCGGGTAAATCCTTGACGTCCTGAACCAGGTAATTGTGTTTGCAGATCGAACGGGTCAGCCCGAGCATATCCGTCTCCTGGAAGGCGTCCGTCCCGATATTGACCGAAGGCACCTGGCCGCTGATGACGACAATCGGCGATGAGTCCATTTTAGCGGTAGCGATTCCGGTGATCGTATTGGTCGCACCCGGCCCGGAGGTCACTAGGCAAACGCCCACTTTACCGGTCGAACGCGCATACCCGTCGGCGGCGTGGGCGGCGCCCTGCTCGTGGCGGGTCAGGTAAAATTTAATCTCTTTGGTCGTGTAGAGAACATCGAAGATCGGAATGACAACGCCTCCGGGGTAGCCGAAGATCGTATCCACACCTTCGCGTTTCAATCCGTCTATTAATATCTTTGCTCCATTCATTTTTTCCTCGTCAGTATTTTGGGGATTCCTCATAACTCAAGTACAGCACCTTTACTGGCGGAAGATGCCATCTTTGCATAGCGACCCAATGCGCCGTAATTCACACGCGGCGGGCGTGGTTTCCATTCGCTGCGGCGTTTCTGCAGTTCCACTTCACACAGCAGGACCTCCAGTTTTCCGTTCGGAATGTCGATCGCGATGCGGTCCCCTTCACGCAGCAGGCCGATCGGCCCGCCGTCGGCGGCTTCCGGGGCAATGTGACCGATACAGGCGCCGCGCGTACCGCCGGAAAAGCGGCCGTCGGTAATCAGGGCCACGCTCTCACCCAGCCCGCGTCCCATGATGTACGATGTCGGTGAGAGCATCTCCTGCATGCCGGGTCCGCCTTTGGGACCTTCATAGCGAATGACGACCACATCGCCGGCTTTTACCTTTCCGGCCAGGATACCTTCGCAGGCCTCTTCCTGGCTGTCAAAAATCACGGCCGGTCCTTCGAATTTCTGCATCGATGTACTGACTCCCGCGTACTTGACGACACTGCCTTCCGGTGCAAGGTTGCCGCTCAACACCGCCAGTCCTCCTGTTTTACTGTACGCATTTTCGAGTTTATGAATGACTGCCTCGTCTTTGATAATGGCAGTTTCGATATTTTCCGCTAATGTCTTTCCGGTGACGGTTTTGCAGTCGCCGTGGATCAGGCCGGCTTCCCGCCCGGTTTCTTTTAAAATTGCGCTGATTCCGCCGGCCCGGTCGACATCTTCGACATGGTAGGGGCTGGACGGCGAAACCTTGCAGATATTCTTCGTTTTCTGCGAGAGTTCGTGCATTCGGGCAAGATCGTAGTCGATGCCGGCTTCACTGGCCAGAGCCAATGTGTGCAGCACGGTGTTGGTCGACCCTCCCATCGCCATATCCAGCACAATGGCGTTATCGATGGATTCACGCGTGATGATGTCCAGTGGGCACAGGTCTTCTTCAATCATCGCGACGATGCGCCGACCGGCTTCCCGGTAGAGATCCTGGCGATGTTCATCTTCGGCCAGAACCGTGCCGTTGCCGGGCAGCGCGATCCCGATCGCTTCGCAGAGACAATTCATCGAGTTGGCTGTAAACATACCGGAGCAACTGCCCCAGCCGGGACAAGCATTGTCCTCGATATCTTTCAATTCTTCATCGGAAATTTTACCTGCCTGGCGAGCGCCAATCCCCTCAAATACAGAGATCAGATCCACGGTTTTTCCGGTCGATGTCTTGCCTGCCCGCATCGGTCCGCCCGAAACGAAAATCGTCGGAATGTTGACCCGTACGGCGGCCATGAGCATTCCCGGAATGATCTTGTCGCAATTCGGAATGCAGACCAGCCCGTCAAAGCAGTGGGCGCGCAGCATCGTCTCGACCGAATCCGCGATGATCTCGCGGCTCATCAGGCTGTAACGCATGCCCATGTGCCCCATCGCAATCCCGTCGCAAACCGCGATCGTGTTAAATACAAAGGGCACGCCGCCGGCCGCATAGATCGCCTCTTTGACGATTTCCCCGACTGCGTTTAATCCGACATGCCCCGGGACGATATCGGTGTAAGAATTGGCGACCGCTATAAAGGGTCTTTTGATTTCTTCGTCGGTTTTCCCGGTGGCCTTCAGTAGCGCCCGGTGCGGGGCTCTCTCCATTCCTGCTTTGATCTTGTCGCTGTTCATGCTGATCTCCTTCGGTATTATCAATCTTTGGCGCAAAAAAAAACCCCTTCCTTTTTCTGGGAAGGGGTTTTGAAAAGTTTTTGTTTTTCCTGCTAAATTGCCCCTTCCCTCCGATTAAGTAGAAGTACAATAATCCCGATAATGCTAATAATACTGATTATGTTCCAGGACAACTTAGTCATAACACTCACAATGAATTGGGTGGATTTTAATTTTTTTATCACTGAGAGTCAACACTTTTTTTATATTTGACGATTATTTACGGCAACTTCGGCCAATTGGCCGTTTTTTCAACGGCACGACTTTCCCGGATGGCGGGAATTTCATAAGTTATCGCGTTCCGAAAATCTTGATGGGAGAGAGAAAGATGCCAGCAGACTGCACTACCGCTACGTTGCTCAAAGCCGTTCACTTCGCGACAAGCCAGCACAGAGGATTATCCAAGAAGGGGATGCCTGATGTTCCCTTTGTTCTGCACCCGCTCGAAGTCGCCGAAACGCTCGCTGATATCGGCCGGATCAGCGATTCAACCACCCTCATTGCCGCAATCCTGCATGATACCATCGAACATGCCGGAACGGAGGAGCTGCAGATTCGCGAGCTCTTCGGCGATGTGGTTCTGAATATCGTTCTGGAAGTCACCGACGATAAGAATCTCACTTCCGTTGAACGCCGCAAAGCACAGCTGGCCAATATTCCATCCCTTTCTCCATCGGCCCGGCTGATCCGCCTGACGGATAAAATCTGCAACCTGGGAGATCGCAGCCAGTTTCCGCCATCTGAGTGGACGGAGGCCGATTTAAGCGTCTACCGCAGATGGAGCCGGGCAGTTGCCGATCGACTACGCGGCACAAATGCCGCCCTCGACGCCCGTTACGACCAGCTTTTCAGGCAGACCGCTCCGGATGAAATCGGGAACGGTTAGATAAAATTTCCGGTTTCATCACCCCGTATTAAAAGTATCTGTCCAATAACAGCCAGCACTGCCAAAACTCAGATTTTAACCGGGAAACGTAAAACTTTTTCGACGAATCTTTCGTCATAGGAATGACGAAAAAACGGAGGATTCGATGAGCACCAAAATACTTCGACAAACGTGGAAGAAGGCAACGATCCCAATCAGCGTCCTGCTACTTCTCGCCGGCTTCACTGCAGTCGGTTTCGCTGGCTGGTCAAGCGCAAGCGGTTACCTGGGCGTCCGCATCGCCGGGATTCCGGATACCGAATTAGAGGAGATGGATATCTCACATGGCGTGCGTATCGAGCGCGTGATCGCGGAAAGCCCGGCGGAGAAAGCCGGTTTGCAGGTTGACGATATCATTCAGTATTTCGACGATAAAAAAATCCGCGATCCTGAAGATCTCACCCATGCGGTGCGCCGCACGGCGCCCGAAACAAAAGTGAAAACCGACATCATCCGGGATAAGCAAAAGATGAGTGTCGAAATCGAAATCGGAGCATTGAAACCCGAACATGGCTATTCGTTCACCTGGGATAAGAATACATTTTGCGACCCCGGCGGAGCCTACCTGGGCGTTCATCTCTTTAAACTGAACCGCGACCTGGCGGAATATTTTGATGCAAAGGATGCCAAAGGCACCCTGATCCTCGAGGTGGAAAACTACAGCCCGGCGGACGATGCCGGTCTGAAAGCCGGCGACGTGATCGTCGAAATGGATGCTAAAAAAATCGACGATCCCGATGATGTCAAAAATATTCTATCCGATCTGGAAGAAGACAATACTATAGAGATCGGCTATATCCGGCAGGGTAAAAAGCAGGTTGTAAAGGTCGAACTGGACGAAGCCCCACGCCGGCATGAAATCTTTATTCGAAAATATCCCGGTTGTCAATGGGGTCCGAAGCACATGCGCTTCAATTTCCCAATTCCCTTCGATGAGATTGAGTTTCCCGATATCTATATAGATCCGCCTCTGGAACTGGAGTTAAAAAAACTGGAAGACGAGATGAAATCACTCCGGAAAAACCTGCCCCGGCAAATAAATAAGGCGATTGGTACGATTCCGCTTTGACGGATCGATCACGGCAGTACGGGAGAATCATACCCCTTTCCGCGATGGACAATAGATATCAGAACTACGTTGGAGTCGGGTGCACACAGCTTCATCTATTATTCCCCCTCAAAGGCCTCTATGAGGCCTTACTCCATTCTTACTTATTGGTATAGGCGGGATTACGCCTGGGACGGCGCGCGTTTGGGGATTTCGACGGTGAACTGGCTGCCCACCCCGAGTTGACTGCTGACCGCAATCTGGCCGCCCATCTGCTCCACAAGCTGCTTCACCAGGGACAGACCCAGACCGGTTCCGAGTTTCTCTTTCAGTTTGGCGTTCTTGCCGCGGAAGAATTCATCGAAGATTTTACCCAGTTCCTCCTCAGCGATACCGATCCCGGTATCGATCACCGCTAAGCCGAATTTACCCGGTTTGGAGAATGGCTTCACCGTAACTTTAGCGCCTTCGGGACTGTAGCGGATAGCGTTATGCACCAGATTCACGACGATCTTTTCCAGACTGGGGACATCGATGTAGATACTGGTTTTCTGATTGGCCGGTTCGATCACGAGATCGATTTTTTTATCCCGCGCATAGACGCCTTGCGGTTCGATTATTCTGGCCAGGGCTTCTTCATAATCCACAATCAGAAGGATTTTTCCCTGCATGCCCTGCTTGATCTGGGCAATCTCGATCATATCCTTGACCATCAACAGAACCTGGTCGTTGCGCTGCACCGCCCGTGTGATCATATCGCGTGCTTCCGGCGGCATCTTGTCGGCATAAAGTTCGTCCAGCACGCTCAACATGCTGCGCAGAGTAGTCAGCGGGGATTTCAGTTCGTGCGCGGTGAACCGGAACATCTTATCGCGTTCGATCATCGTCTTTTCCAGCAGTTGCCCTTTCATATCACAGATCGAATGCAGGGTCCGGTAGCGGTTCAGGAAATCCTCCAGGACGTAGGTCACGGTAAAAATCAGGATATAGAAGGCGATCAGAGTTGTGATGATCAGCGACAGCGGCATGGGGGCCGCCTCGATCAGATACACATCCACGGCTCCCACATATTCCAGGATCGTCCAGGTCGTCAACAGAATCGCAACCAGCAGGGTGTTGATATACGGGATACTGCCCTGGAACAGAATCCCGGAGATGATGATATGCACCACGTAAAGAAAGAAGAACGGATTGGCCAGGCCGCCCGCATAATGGATTAAAAAGGAGATAATAATCAGGTCGCCGATCAGCTGAATTTCGGTGAAAACCAGTTCCTGCCGGAAGCGTTGGAAGGGGAAATATTTAAAGAGAAAAAAATAGACAAGGTTCAGAATGATCAGGACCGCCGACAACAGAAAGATCTGGCTGTAGGCGATGTCGAATTGGAACATTCTCTGGCCGATCGGTATCGCCGACAGAATGGCAAATACCGCTATCCAGCGCAGATTGACGAACCAGCCGATCCGAATCCGCAGGGTGTTCAACGTATGAAAGGGCAGAACGACATCAACGGTCCGGCTGCCGAACATTTTCTTTCTGTTAATCGCCATTAAAAAACCGATCTATGCTTTCCCGAATTGGCAGGCTGAGTTCGTGGCCTAACCCGGTAGAATTCGGCTCAATACCGATATAAACAAAATCATATTCCTTTTGCTGGCGTAAAAACTGCTCGACCAATTTGATCGAAAAGGCATGGGTGCTGAAATTCGATTCGAGGATTTTTTCCGAATCCAGGACAGCAATGGTTCCGGGGACGGCGCTGAAACGCGCCGCATCGATAAACACGATCAGATCAGCATCTGCGTTTAGTATTTTTTGCAGGTAATTTTCGGGATTGCTGCCCGCATTGATGAAATGTGAGGTCCGGTACGCTGGGCGCTGCCGGAATCGATCAAGCATAATTAGTCCGGCCGCATCATCTCCCCGCAGCTCGTTTCCGAGGCCGACAAACAAAATATTTTCCGGGGCATACTTCGCAAGAGCTTCCGTAAATTCCTCAAAATTCATCTGCAACGACGATTTTATGCCGACATATCGGGCAAATCTGCTTCACCAGGTCTTCCCGGCGGACGCGAGCTTTCGGATTCGCGGGCCCCGGTGCCGTGAACTCTTTCTGGATCTCGAGGAGCAAGGTCGGGTGGGCATAGGCCTTGGCTCCCATGCGCTCCCGGATAAAAAGCAAGTGATCCCGGCAGGCAATCGGCTCGCCGCAGAGTTCGCAGGCCACGAGTTTCTTCTCCACCCGCTCAAAGTTTTCCGGGGCGTCCTTCTTCATCGAGGAGACTGCGAAATGCTGGGTCAACTTGATCCCCTCGCCGGTAATGCATTTTTCCTCGCACTGCCCGCACTGGATGCAGGATGTATAATTAATTTCCAGGGTCCGGATTCGCTTTTCGACGTCGTCCCGCATCTCAATGGCGCCCGGCGGGCAGACCTGTGCACAGGTTCCGCAGCCGACGCAATGCTCCTCAAAATACTTGGGAAAACCGCGATACTCCGGACAGGGTGTGTAGGCGCCGGCCGGAAACTTCGTCGTATAGGGTGCCGAAAATAGCGATTTCAGAGCCTCGGTTACTTCGCGTAATTTGGGAAGAAACATATCAGTTTTCCTTTAGTTCTTTATCTTCTTGATACTGATCCACGACGGTCTCTTTTGTCAATTTTATTCCACTGCGATGAGCGGCGCGGGCAATGGCGTGCGCGGCAACCGGCGAAGTCAGAAAAATGAACGCGATTCCCAGCAAAACCTTGAAGCCGAAATTGTTGAATCCCTGCTTGATGAAAACGCCGAACAGGATACCCGCCGAGCCGAAAGTGACGCATTTCGTGGCGGCCTGCAAGCGGTTGTAGACATCCGGAAGCCGCAACAGACCCAATACGCCGAAGAAATCAAAGGTAACTCCGATGAGAATGAAAATCATTCCGATGGTTTCTCTAATCATCCAGCGACCTCCCTTCCAGCACTTTGGCAAACGCCAGCGACGCGATAAAACTCAACAACGCCCAGATCAGCCCGACGTCCATGAAAAACGACTCATCATAAAAGAGTCCCAGTAGCGCCAGCATGCCTATAATTAAAACACCGAGAATATCGACGGCCACAATCCGGTCGGCCGGGCTCGGCCCGAAAATAACCCGGAACAGCACGAACAGCGTACAGAAAAGGATGACATTGATCAGTTTCACGATAATGTCGCCCTCATAGATAAAAAAGTTACCGTACATAAATATCAAAATGATAATAAATCCGATGATCCAGCGCACTACTCTCATTCAAACACCTCCTTGAGTAGTTTTTCAAACTTGCTCCCGATATTGCGGGTGTTCTCTTCAACATCCGTGCCCTTGACATCGATCCAGTGAATGTACACATCGCCCTTTTCCGGGTTCACATCCACGGTCAGCGTGCCCGGCGTTAACGTGATCGAATTGGTCAGCACCGTAATCGCCGGCTCGCTTTTAAGACGGGTTTTGATCTTGACGATGCCCGGCTTGATCGGAAGATGCGGACTGATCACGATGTAGGCTACGTGGAAATTGGCCTTGATCATTTCCCATAAAAACTTGAATACATATAGAATTCCCGAGAAAAATCGTCGCGGGAATTGCCCCCCGGAGGCGGCGGTAATGAAGAATTTGCCGGCCAGCATGGCCACCAGAAAGGCTACGATAATACCGGCAACGACTTCCTGCAGATCGGTGATGCTGGTCAATCCGATCCAGACCAGGAACGCTAAAATAAAAACGATTATACGGCTTCGGGCTTTTATGGTCATCTTACCTCCCCAGAACCAGACTAATATAGTTGAGTTTATTGCTGATGACATCAACCACCGGGCCGAGCGTGACCTCGCGGATTCCCGGAATCACCAAAACGCTGGTGATCAGGCACAGGGCCGCAAGTATGATCATAGCGGTTCTCATCCCCCAGCCTATTTTTATTTCCGGCTTCTCGATTTTGTTTTCACCGCGGAATCCGTAGCGCTGCACCTTCAAGAAATAGCCCAGCGTCAAAAAACTGCCGACGATGGCGATGGTTGCATAAACCGGCAATCCGGCCTGAATCGCGGCAATTATGATGATCAGTTTGCTGAAAAAACCATTGAAGGGCGGCAAACCGGACACCGAAAGAGTCGCAATCATCGAGGTCGCGGAGGTGATCGGCATGGCTTTGCGCAGATCGCCCATCTTGCGCAGGTCGCGGGTTCCCAGAAACATCTCCACGACGCCGGCATTGTAGAACAGCAAAGCCTTGAAAATCGCATGATTCAGGATATGAAATACGGCTCCCAGGATCGCCAGCGGTGACGCGATGCCGAGGCCCAGGAAGATGAAACCGACCTGGCTGATACTGCTGTAGGCCAGCAGGCGTTTCAAGTCCCACTGCCCGATCGCCAGGAAAGAAGCCACAATGATCGAGATCGAACCCAGGATCATGAAGATCTGCATAAAAGCCGCCGGGGCGCCCATGACATTGAAGAAAAAACGGATCAGCACGTAGACGCCGAGCGCCTTGATCAGAACGCCGGAAAGCATCGACGAAATCGGCGCGGGCGCCGAAGAATGCGCATCGGGCAGCCAGGCGTGGAACGGCATCACGGCCGCCTTGAGCCCGAAACCGGCCAGGAAAATGCCACCAATCCAGTTTACGAGGGCCGGATCCTTTTGCGGCAGTACCTGGGCGATCTTGGCCATCGTCAATGTCGATGTCGCGCTGTACAGAATGCCGATACCGATCAGTATCAGCGTCGACGACAGCGATCCCATCACCGCATACTTGAACGAGGCTTCGAATTCTTCCGCCTTGCCGCCATAGGCCACCAGTGCATAGGCGGCGAAAAGCGCAATTTCCATAAATACAAACAGGTTGAAGATATCGCCGGTGGCGATTACGCCGTTCATGCCCGTTACCAGCAGCATAAAAAGTGCATAATATTTCCAGCACGGCTCCTTCCGGCGGATATATTGAACCGAAAAGATAAGCGACGTCAGTGATATCAGGCTGACCACGATGAGCATAAAACAGGAGAGCGCATCCTGCACCAGGCAGATCGTAAACGGCAGCTGCCAGCCCCCTGTCTCATAGACCAGCGTCTGATCCTGGGTTGAGATGAAGGCAAACACGGATAACAGCAACAGCGATACCACTGCCAGGACAGAGAGAATGACGGCCCAGTTATCGTTATCTCCCGATATCAGCGTAATCAGAAAGGCAGCCAGCAACGGAATGATGATGAAAAATGGGAGGATCATCCTGAAAGCCTCCTTATTTTGGTAATATCAAAGGTCTTGTACTTTTCGTAAAGCCGGATTGACATGGCGACCAGCATGGCTGTAATGCCTAATTCGATCACGATCGAGGTCAGGATCAGGGCCTGCGGCAGCGGATCGACCATGGGACCAGTCGGTTTCCCATTCAAACTATTGGCTTTGGTCAGAATCGCGTAGATCGCGCCGTTTTTATAGGCGAATAAAATAATCATGAGATTGGTCGCGTAGCCCATGATTCCCAGCGACAGGATAATCTTGATCAAATCCCGCTTAGTCAAAACGCCATAGACCCCTACGAGCAGGAGTGCAAAACAGAGCAGATAGACTGTCATTTTTCTCCTCCTTTAACGATATGCAGGACGGCGAGACTATAGATGACCACGAAGAGGGCCATGCTGACTTTCGTCCCGATAAGTATGTTCAGGATCGGAATCGTCCCCGAGCTGAGCAGCCGAAACAGTTCGCCCTTGCTCAGAAAGTTGGCCAGCAAACCGCCTCCAAAAGACATTCCCAGGATACCGAGGGCCAGAAAGAGAGTTGCCATGGAAGATTCGATATCTTTCATGAGTTTGATGTTCAACCAGCCTTCGACATATTTGCGTCCGTAGGCCAGCATGATATTCAGAAAACCCAGCGCCAGAACAACACCGCCGGCAAAACCTCCCCCGGGCGTCAAATGCCCATGCAAAATGATGTAAATGCCGTACAGAAAGATCAACCAGACACTGACGCGCGTAACGGTCTTAACGATCAGCGTCATTCCCTCATTTTGTTTCATTGCTGTCCTCCGAAGCGCTTTTGGCATGCCTTTTCATATGTAAAATCGTCAGGGCGCCCAGGATGGCCGTAAACAGAACCGTCACCTCGCCGAGCGTATCGTAGGCACGGTAATCGAGAATGATGGCCGTTACGATATTGGCCGCGCCGGTCTCCCTGGCCGCGTTATCGAGATAGTATTTCGAGGTTTCCATGAGCGGCTGGCCGAACGGCGGCAAGAGTTTGAAAATATTAATACTGAGCACAAAAATGCTGACCAGCGTCAGAATGCTGATGATCACCAGGAATTTATGCGACCGGGAGGGTTCCTTGAGATGGTAATCACGCCGCATAAAGGCCCGGATTAAAATGATCAGGGCGAAAATCTCGAACAGGAACTGTACAATCGCCAGATCGGGCGCCTGCAGGAAAAGGAAGGAGATGGACACTCCCAGGCCGACGACCCCGATGGAGATAATCGAAGACAAAAGGTCCTTGAGCTCCAGCGCGGTAATGGACCCGACGATCATAAAACTTAGGATAAATATTAACCATGTCTCTACAGGCATGTATGCCTCCTGCCTTGAAATTTATACCAATATCACGAACAGAATCAGCAGTCCGAACACGATCCAGAGACTATAAAGTTGCAGGCTGCCGGAATGCACATACCGGAAAACCTTCGAAACGGATAGCGAACAGCGGCTGCCGAGATCGTACAGATCGAAGTATTTCTTCCCGGCCCAATCGTAGCACTTTTTCAAAACCCGCATATTGCGAATCTCATTATAGAATTCGGTGCCGGTCACCCGGAATTTTTCCAGAGCGTCCATACCGCCGAGATAAATCTCATCATAGCGCGTTTTACGGGTGAAGAGAAAAACGATCCATCCCAGCACGAAGGCGATACCGGTCAGGCAGGCCACCAGCAGCGGATCATAATTACCCAGCAATTGCGGTACCGGCCAACCTTGCTCGACAGCAATCGGCAGGATGAACTTTTTCAGCGGCACTTCAATCGCGAACAACCCGAAAACGATACAGAGCAAGGCCAGAATACCGGTTGAGATCCATTGATTGGCCGGTCCTTCTTTGACATCCTTCAGGCTTTGGGGCCGTTTTCCCAGGAAGATGGCATGGATGAATTTCATGAAACTTGCCAGCGTCAGCGCACTGCCGAAGACGGCCAGAATCAGGCAAATCAGCAGCCAGATCTGGTATCCCTCGGACACCGTGGCGGCTTTTTCGAGAATACCCTGGTAGATCAGCCATTTCGAGAAGAAACCGTTGAAGGGCGGAATCCCCGAAATCGAGAGGGCGCCGATCAGGGCCATCACAAAGGTGAAAGGCATCGCCCGGCCCAGACCGCCCAGCTTTTCCAAGTCGTTGGTGCCGGTTCTTTTCTCTACCGAACCCAGCGCAAGCAGCAGGTTGGATTTATAAATCGTGTTGTTGGCGAGGTGGAAAAGACCGCCGATAAAAGCGATCACACTGCCGCTGCCGACGCCCATGATCATGTAGCCGACCTGGCTGACGGCGTGGTAACCCAGCAGTTTCCGGCCGTTGTGCTGAACCAGGGCCATCATCACGGCGATGATTACGGTCAAGGCGCCCAGGGTGATCAACAGCAGGTTAATGGCAATATTCACCATGAAAAGCGAAAGCACGATGCGCGCCAGCAGGTAAATCCCCAGCAATTTGTCGAGGGAAGCAGGCAGAAAAGCCACGCTCTCCACCGGGGCGTCTTTGCTGTAATCCGGTACCCAGCTGTGCAGCGGGAATCCGCCGGCTTTGGCAAACGCGGCAATCAGAATGCTGAAGAAAGCCAGGTAAGCCAGCTGTCCTTTGAGAGCCAGCTGTACATTCCAGAGTGCCCAGCCGTTGCGCGGTTCCAGAAACCACAGGAGCACGAGTCCCAGGATCAGGAAAACGTCGCTGCCGCCGACGATCAGAAAAGTCTTCTTGGCGGTCTGCGGTGTCTCTTCCTCGTTTCCCATCATCCCAAACAGGTAGAGCGAAATCCCCGATAGACCCCAGAAAATCAGCAAAGCCACGGCATGGGTGCTTAAGACAGCGCCGTTGCTGAAAGCCACGGTCAGCGGGTACAGGATAAAAAACTCCTTACGGATGGCTTTATCCACGCCTTTTAAGGAAAAAATCAGGATCACGAAACTCATGATCTGGATGAAAGCCAGGGTAAAATAGGCCAGTTTATCCAGCGCCAGAACCGATTGTCCGAAGAGCACGACCTCTTCCGTATTATTTCCGAAAAGCCGGTACACCACCAGGAGCAGGTAGGCCAGCGCCCCAAAAGTGAGGATTTTTCGCAGAATCGTGGGAACGAACAGGTTGACAAGCGCTACGGCCAGCGGCAGTAGAACCAGTATTGTCAAATCATTTATTACCATAGATTTCCCTCCGAATTCGTTCGGTTTTTTCGCGCGATAACCGCAGGACATCGAGTTGCAGCGGATCATGATTTTTATCGTAAAGATGCAGCGCCCGTTCCGTGCAACAGTAGCAGGGATCGACGGCCGCCAGGGTAATCAGGGCATCGGCAATCGGAATCCCTTTGCAGGAAGCCGCGTAAGTCGGAATATTCACATAACTCGGGGCGCGCACCTTATGCCGGATCGGGCGGTTTGTGCCGTCCGAGCGAACGTAGTGAAAAACCTCGCCGCGCGGCGCCTCGTAGCGGCCGATGCCTTCGCCGGCGGATATCTCCTTGACGTTGTTCAGGATCGGGCCATCGATCTGGGCCAATTTATCCAGGCATTGGCGGCAGATGCGGGTCGATTCGATAATTTCCAACACACGCACCACTAATTTGTCATAGACATCGCCGTTTTGCAGCACAATCCGGTCGAAATCGACCAGGTCGTAGGCATCCATCTTCTCATCCTTGCGTACATCCCCGGGAACCCCCGAAGCGCGCGAAGTCGGTCCGGTGGCGCAGTAGGCTATGGCATCGGCATGCGAGAGCACGCCAACTCCCTTTAAGCGGGATCTCAGAACCGGATCGTCCTTGGCGGCTTTGGCGATCATCTCCATCTTTTTATCGACCATATCGAGATGTTTCATCAGTTCCGGAATGCTGCCGGGATCGACATCCTTGGCGACACCGCCAACCCGCATCATGCCGTAGTGGTTGCGGTTGCCGGAAATGATTTCGAACATCTCCAGGATCGGCTCACGGTATTTCCAGGCCCACATCCAGAGCGTATCATAACCGATAAAATGCCCGGCCAGACCCAGCCAGAGCAGGTGGCTGTGAATGCGTTCCAGTTCGCCGACCAGCGTGCGGATGTAGCGGGCGCGCAGGGGAATTTCGATATTGTCGATGTCCTCGATGGCATGCACACAGGCAATCGGATGGGAAGTGGAACAGATGCCGCAGATGCGCTCGACCAGGTAGATCGACTGCGTAAAGGTCTTCATCTCCGACAGGAATTCGTGGCCCCGGTGCATCCAGCCGATTTCCAGGTCTATATCGACGACGGTCTCTCCGTCGACTTTCAGTTCAAAATATTCGGCCTCTTCCAGAAGCGGATGAAACGGCCCAATCGGTACGGCGTTTGAATTCATGATGCCCTCCCCATGCGCAAGGGTTTATCCAGATCTTTCGGATGATGCAGGGTCAGCAGTTTTTCCATTCGCGGGTGATCCTCGAATTCGACACCCAGCATCTCAAATATTTCGCGTTCGATCCAGATCGCGCCGGTGACGATCGGGGCAATGGATTTAACTTTGGGGTGCTCTTTGTCGGCGATCAACAGCCGCGGGCAATAATACTGGCCCGTCGTGTCATCGGAAAAATGATAGAGGATTTCCAGGTGATGAAACGTCTCCATGCCCGTCGCCGTGGAAAGTCGGCACCCGATCGTATTGAACAGATAATCGACCACTTCCCGTAAATCTTCATTGGTGACATTGAAGTAGAAGCGGCCCTTTTTTTCCTTTTGGTCCGATATTTTAGAGCCCATGGCCTGTACGAATTCTTCTACTTTACCCATTGAGTACTCCCATTAATTTTGCTACTCCCGCGATCATGGCTTCCGGTTTGGGCGGACAGCCCTGAATGTACATGTCGATCGGGATGACATCTTCAACACTCTGAGATTTATTGTAACTGTCTTTGAACACACAGCCGGAAGAGGGGCATGTCCCGAAGGCAACTACGAAGATCGGTTTGGGGGCCTGTTCGTAGATTTTTTTGATTTTGGGTCCGACTTTATCATTGACGATACCGGACAGCAGAAGCACATCGGCATGCCGGATCGAGCCGACCAGTTTGATCCCCAGCCGTTCGATATCATACTTCGGCGTCAGCAATTCGAGTATTTCGATGTCACAGTTATTACAGGGCGATCCGCTTATGTGGAACACCCACAAGGATTTCGCCAGACGTTTGTTATACCATCCCATATTACACTCCCAAAACTGCTAAGATCATTCCGATAAAGGTCAACGGGGACGCATAGAACCAGAAGAAATTCAGGGCTGTGTCGATACGCACCCGGGGATTCGTATTCTTGATCACAACCATCAGGAATACGATCAGCAGGTATTTTAATACCGCCCAGAGAATGCCGATCCCGCTCAGATGAAATCCGCCCAGAAACAGCAGGATCAACAGAAACGGGTAGAAAACGTACATCATATAATGATTGAGTTTCCAGAATCCCAGCAGCGGTCCCGAGTATTCCATGAAGGGACCTTCGACGATCTCCGTTTCGGCTTCGGGTATATGGAAGGGCGGCAGCGTCATCTTGGCCTGAATGCAGAGCAGCCCGATGACGAAAGCGATCGCGCCCGAAAAGGAACCGATGAAGGCGCCCTGTTCGGCCTGCACGGCCAGAATGCGGTCCAGTTGTAAGGAATATCCGGACTTTATGATGGGAATCAGGCAGACCAGGATAAAGGCCAGTTCATCGGCCAGCAGCAATTTGATCTCGCGCCCGGCGCCGATACTCGAGTAAACGTTGCCGGTCGAGGCGCCGCCCAGGATCACCATCACGGAAAAAATCATCAGCAGGTACATCAGCACGATCAGGTCTCCGCCGAATCCCGTCTGAAAGAAAAGCGCCATACCGATCATCGCCGAGATCAGGACGATCGCCCCGAAGGCGACGAGCGGCACCGCAATGAACAGCGAGTGAATGCTTTCCTTGACGATGATGGTCTCTTTCCCGAGCAGCTTAAAAAAATCGTTGAAATTCTGAAACAGCGGCGGCCCTTGCCGGAATTGAAAACGGGCGCTGAGTTTGCGGTCGAACCAGCCGACCAGGAGTCCCAGGACTGCGGTAAATAATAATCCGGGGAAAACAAAGAGGTGGAATAATGTCCAGCCGATCATACCTTGTCCTCCTTCCGTCGCCAGTGCGGGCTTTTGATGGCCAGGTGATCTCCGTACAGGTACACCTGCTGCTTGGGATCTTCCTCGACCTCCCGCATGCTGAATGTGCCTTTGGGAGCGCTTTTCACACAGCTCGGTTCGTAATCGGGATTCGCCTGTAACTGGTTCAGGCAGAAATCGCACTTGGCGCTGATATAGTTGATCACTTCAGGTAAAATCGTTCCGAAGGGGCAGGCCAGGACGCAGCTCTTGCAGCCCACGCAGCGCATATTGTAACGCTTCACCATGCCGGATTCCTGTCTCTCGAGGGCTTCCTTGGGACAGGCCAGAACGCAGAAAGCGTCTGTGCACTGCCGGCAGTAGACCGCGAACTCGGCAATTTCCAGCAACGAAAACTGGCCGGGATTGCGGCGGTGGTAAAAATACTCGCATTGAATATCTTCGGCCGAAACTCCCGATTGTATCAACGCCGGTATATCGATAAAAAGCCGTTTCATTCCCAGATATTCTCCTCATTTTTGACCGTTTCGTAGGTAAATACCGGACCGTCTTTGCAGGCGTAATACTGCCCGATCACACAATGGCGACACTGTCCGAAACCACAGTACATCTTCTTCTCCATCGAAAGGTAAATATCTTTAGCGGCGTAACCGTATTTTAAAAGATCGAAGGTTCCGAATTTCATCATCACGGGCGGACCGCAAACGACCACCGGATTGTCCTTGGGATTGATCTCGATGTTGTTGAGCAGCTTCGTAATCAGGCAAACTTCTTCATTCCAGGACTGTCCCTCGGGAACGCGGTCCACGGCGCGGATAAAGTTGACTTTATCGAGCCGGCGCCACTCTTCGAATTGTTCCTTATAGATCATATCGTCGGGTGTGCGCGCGCCGGCCAGGAAAGTGAGGCTTTTATATTGATCGATCTCATCCAGCAGCGAGAGAAAAAGGGAGCGCGTCGGCGCCATGCCGACTCCGCCGCCCATGATCAGCACGTCCCGTCCGCGGAAATTTTCGAGCGGATAGCCTTTGCCGAAAGGTCCCCGGATTCCCAGAATATCGCCGACGCCGACTTTATGAATGTATTCCGTCACAAAACCGGTCTTCATAATTGTCACATCCATCTCCTCGGCATGTTTGTGCGAAGAAGACGGTGTGAAGGGACCCTCACCAACGTTGGGGACACTCAGTTCGATAAACTGGCCCGTCCGAAAAGGGATCGGGATTTCCGGCCGCAGACGCAGCGTTCGAATGGTCGGTGATTCTTCAATAATTTCGTAAATCTTGGCGGGTATGACTTCGTAAGGATTCGGCTTTGACATTGATTTCTCCTATGCTTTGAGCCTGTGAAATCCACTTCGTGGTTTATGTCAGAATGGTTTTTACAACCTCACGGAATTCAATTTTTCCGGCGCATACGTCGGTGCAGCGTCCGCAACCCACACATCCCAAGGTACCGAAATTACTATGCATATAATCGAATTTGCAGAGATAGCGGTTGCGGAACCGATTGTACATTTTCGGACGTGGCGTATCGCCGCCGGCAACACGCGCATAGCCATGCAGCTGGCAGGAATCAGTCGAGCGCACCTTAACGAACTGCTTGCTGATCGTTTCATCGTTCACGATGATGCAGTAACAGGTCGGGCAAATATTCGTGCAGCCACCGCAGCCGACGCAGGCCTCCGAGAGCTTGATCCATCTCTCGATTTCCTGATTGCGCATCTGATCGTAGGCCGCCGGTTTCTCGAATGGCGCATTCTGCTGCTGCAGCTGCGCAACCATCGTTTCCCGGTTTTTTTTCACACTGCTTTTCGCCACCGGTGTATCCTCTAATCCGGCAACATGTTCCTGCATCAGAAGCAGCAGTTCCTCTCCTTTGGGAGAACCGACCGTAACCAGAAATTGGTCATCGACCTTCGACAAATTCAGGTCGAAGCCCGCTTCCGCATAGGGTTTCCCCTCAACCAGGTTACAATGGCAACTGGGGCCAACCGCCGTACAATCCGTGCTGACGATGACTGTGTTTTCACGCCAGAATTGATAGTTCGGATCGACAAAATCCGCATTGATCAGGGCTTTGTCCAAGACCTGCAGCGCCTTGAGATCGCAGGCCTTAACCCCCGCCAGCAGCCGCTTGTAACTGCCGTCCCTGGCCGGAAAAACCTGCTCCCGCGGAAAATAAAAAAGGATACGTACCGGATCGACTGTACGATATTGATCCAGTATAGGCGTATCGCCGTCCGTCAGTGAGGCAAATAAGAAACCCTCACCGTTGTCCCTGCGTCGGCGCGGTACGATCACATCCTGAAATCCACCCAGACCTTGCGAACATTTCTGAAAAAAAGTGTGTAGTTCGTCAGCCTTAACAATCATTCTCTCTCCTCCAATTGCTTAAGGGACGTAAATTTTACGCGAAAAATTTTAGCAAATTGTTTTAATAGATGTGCCCACAGTCATGTAACGAATCCGTCTTATAAAAAATATTTTGTTCAAGGATAAATCTTCGAGTTCCTCTATTTTCGTTAACTCATCCATTGTTGTGACTCTATATTTTTGCATGCCGGATCAATAACCGGAGAAAATATAAGTAATCGCTTGTAGGAATACAATAGTTGTGAAAAAATATTTTCGAATGACCATTTTCCCCTCTGAATTCCCGCATAAACGGCATCGAAACCGCGCTTTGTCCAGGAGCTTTGTCACCCTTTCCGCCAACACCCCGCGGAACTGAAAATGATTTAATTTATTAAGACCGATTCCGGGACATTACTTAATTATATATAATTATTATCACTTTTATTAGGCAACAGGATTAATTATATCAATCGATCGATTAATTAAGTTGTCTAAGATGTTCGAAAATTCCGCGGTCGATGGCGGGTCATGGCAGTGCGAAAACCGCCAGGACGGCCTCGCGGGCCTTATCCAGGTCACCGGCTTTGATGATGCAGCTGACGCTCGATATGCTCGAAGAAATGCCCAGAATATTGATATGCGCCTGCCCCAGCGCCGAGCAGAAACGCCCGGCTATCTGCGGTTTTTCCTTGAAGTGCGGCCCGTAGACGCCGATGATGGCGATGTCCCTGCTTTTGCGGGAACTCCGGGCGCCCACCGAGGCAATCAGGTCGCTTGCGATCTCGTTCACTTTTTGTTCGAACTGCCGGCGGTAGCAAAAAGCGATATCCGCTGTATCTTCCAGGTTGTTGCTTTCCGTGATAAACTCGACGCTTACGTTGTGGTCGCCCAGAAAACTCAGTACGCGCCCGGCAATCCCCGGTTGATTGGGAGCCGACAAAATGGAGAACATGCTCACATTTTGCGTCTCAAGAATACCGCCGATTTTAGTCTTTTCCTGCGTGACTGTCACCTTCCAACTATCCGGCCAGTATTTTACGGGAAACGAAAGGGAAATTCAATGGCAATTTCACATCGGCAGGCTGTGACCCGTCCCACAAGCAGCTTTTTATGTGATTCAGCGTACCGGCATTCGCGATCGGTTTCGCTATTTTTAAAAAGTGATAGGATTTTGCCAAAAACAGATTATTTTATTATCTACACAGGGTTATCCCTGTATAGGAAAATCCATAAAACCTGCGGAAAAGAAGGAGCACATACATGAAACGACTTATTCCCATCATAATTTCGATTTTGCTGCCGCTGGCGATGTTTGCCTCGCCGATGGGCACCAAGATCGACATCGACGTTTCACTCTTACTCACTTCACAGTTCACGGTCAGCGATTTCTACAGCGGCGATAAAGTCATCTGGACGATCACCGTCCGTAATCATACCGACGAGGAACAGACCTATTTTATGGAGATTCGGCTGGACGCCAATAACGTCGCCGGGCTATCAGCTGTTCAGAATCCGGCTTTCTGGATTGTTACCCATGAAAAAACGATAGCACCCAACGCGGTGGATGTCTATACCAACCGGGACCTCGGCGAAAGCGATGTCTGGCAGTCGGAATATTCCTCCGCGTTAAAAGATCTGATCGAAAGCACAACCTACCTGCCGGCCGGCAATTACGACATTAAAATTGTTGGCTGGGCCGGACTGACCTGGTCGGATCTGGATATCGCAAACCGGCAGGTCATCAAGTCTTCCCGGGTGGAACTGCTGGATCTTTCCTGGGATCATGCCTATGTCGACGACGGCAATTTCTCCTGGGCTTCGCGGGCCGGAGATACCGGCACTACCCTGAAGACAGTTATTGTAAATACAATAAACTTAATCGATCCGGTCACGGAAGCCGATGTCGCAAGCGACAATCCGGTGTTTCAGTGGGATTCCCCGGGATTCCGGCAGGGAGTGCTGGTCGACTATCGTCTCCGCATCGTCCAGTACAATCCCGATATGCATAGCAATTACTCCGATGCATTGGCGGATGCCAACTCCGAGTTTCTGGATACGGATTGGGACGAATCCCACACCGACCTGTCCCATGTTCAGGAGAACGGTTCCGCCCGTCGAATCAGGTTCCAGTTCCCTTCCGGAGACCGCGATCTGGCCTGCGGTTACCAGTATGTCTGGCAGGTCGAAGCCCGCGAATTTGTCGAGTCTATGGCCGATCAAAGCAACAAGGGGATCTGGGGCTGGCCGGAACCGGTGAAGAGCGAATTCCGGGTTTTTAATTACGGCAGCAAAATCACGCAGAGCAATATCAGTTCTCCCAACGTCGGCGGGACGGCCAGGACGGTTTTGCCGATCTTCAATTGGTCGCAGATCCAGTGCGCCTCGGAGTATGAAATCTGGCTGAGCCGCACCGATGAGAACGCGACCGTCGAGGACCCGCCCATGTGGCGCAGCGATGCCATTCAGAGCATCCCTTTCAGCTATCCGCGCGACGCCGAAGCGCTCATTCCCGGCATCCAGTATTCCTGGAAAGTGCGTATGAATCCTACCGATCCATCACCCTGGAGCGATGTCGTCCAATTTCGAATCCAGAGAATGAATCTGATCCAGCCTGCGAACGGAGATGAACTAACTACCGTCCTGCCCCAATTCAACGCCGACATCCCCACCGGTACCATACTAGAATTGCGCATAAGCGATGAAAACGATCAAACCGCCGACAATGCCAATATCTTTACCGGCGACCCGATCGTCACCCTTCCTTATGACTTTCCGCCGGATGCCACAACGGGTCTTTTCCCGGGCAATACCTACTACTGGAAATTTGTCGTTCTCGATGATAACGGCAACCTAGCCGGTACACTCGAAGACTATTCCACCGTCCGGAATTTCAAAATTAAACCCATCGAATTATTGCTTCCCCAGGCACAGGCAAAGGTGGAATCCCTGACTCCACTCTTCCGCTGGGAAGGGCCGACCGGTATCGCCCGCTACGAATTCCGGCTGGGCGGCGGGGATGACTCAGAGATCAGTTCAGCACTGTTTAGAGAGATCGTCAACGGAACTCAATATCAGTATCTCAGTCCAGAAGCCGCCGATTACGCCCTGGAATACAACAAAGCCTACTACTGGACCGTCGTACCCCTCGACGCCAACGACAACCAAGGTCCGCAAGCCAAACCGCAAAGATTTTCAACACTTGCAAAACCCTACGAACCGGCACCCCAGCTAACGGCCCAGCTAACCGGTCCGCAGAGTATATATTTCCAATGGAATGCCGTTTCCGGTACGGAATATTATTACCTTATCATCTCGGAAGAGGCGGATTTGGATGAAGACGGCCTCCTGAGCACCCCGCTCTGGGAGAAAGCAGATATCACGATGACTACTTTCCGGCTGACGCCTGACGAACAGGAACTGGCGTACAACACCCAATATTATGCCCAGGTGGTCGCCCTGAAAGAGGACGAGCGTCACTCCCTGCCATCCCCGATGGTCACATTCACAACCCAGGAGGAACCCGGTACATCCGAGAAACCCGGGTTTACGGTAGATTTCGCCTCGCTGACCAGCCTGTCGATCACAGTTTCATCCGGGGTGACCGGCGCCACCGGTTATAAATTCGTGCTCGCTTCCGACCAGGCGCTGCAAACCGTCCTGGCTGAGTTCGAACCCGAGCAACTATCCGGCGTCATTACCTGGGATCTTACTTCGTCCCTGGATTGGGAAACGACCTATTTCATCCGGGCGCAGGGCTATAAAAGCGACCTTGAACACGGCCTTCCGAGTGAAATCGTTTCCCTTACCACACCAACACTGCCGGGAGCGACAGACCAGGCCCAGATATCTCAAGTAACCATCCAGCAAGGAAGGACTGTACTGCTGCGTTTCCAGCCGGTGACTAACGCAAGTTCCTACCGGGTTTTCATCTCCTCCGAACCCGATGTAGATGACGGCGGCAAGTTCCAAACAATCCTCTGGGAAAAGGGTGATATCGGCGTGGCATTCGTCAGCATCGACGGTAGCAGCTCCGATACGCCACTGAGTTACAGCACGACTTACTATGTCCAGGTTCAGGGCGAACGCGAAGGTGAAGCGCATGGTCTGATTTCCGCAGTCGTCTCCTTTACTACCGGCCCACAACCACTATCCGGCCAAGTGGATTTTTCGTTTACTTTCGATCAGGCGGATTCGCGCATCGTAACGATCAATCTAGTTACTCCCGTAGATAACGCCGAGGCCTATGTGATCAGCACGGCCCTGACGGGGACGGATGCATTTACGGAACTTGTCCAGATAACCGGCAGCGAGTTCCCTTATACCGTCAGAGATATCTTCCAATTCAGTCTAAGTTACAAAGTTCATATTATCCCGCTTGCCGGTACCATTCAGGGTAGAACGACTGAAAAGACACTGACGATTCCCGCCGAGCCGGGATTAGATACGCAACCGATCTTTACGCTGCAAACCGTTGATGGTAGGACCTACTTTAAACTAATTATTACGACTCCCGTTCAACAGGCATCAGCCTACAAAATCACGATTTCAGAAAACCAGGATATGAGCCCGGCGTTTTATACCGAGACGATTTCGGCCACACGATTTCCCTACACCGTTTCGGACACCCGACTACAGTTCACTCAAACTTACCATGTTAGGATTACCCCCATACTCTTTGCCGGGGAAGGACGATCTTCTATAGTGCAGAGCGTCACCCTCCCAGCCAAACCCGGCGCAAACGAAACCCTGGGCTTGCTGGTGAATTTGCCTTCCGGCAGTATTCAACCTATCGCCCGGATCACCAACAGCATCACAGGTGCCACCTACTATCAGATCCAACTTTCAACCGAACCCGATATTAGCACGACGGCCGGAAGCGTTATATTATATACCGGGGCGCAGAATTCTCCTAAGACTTTCACCGGATTAACGCCCGGGCAAACTTATTATTTTCAGGCCCGGGCCTATGATGAAGCCGGACCGCATGGGATTCCGTCCACAATAAATTCGGTCTTGATCCCGTCCCCGCAGGCTCCATCCGGTGGAACACTTATCGTCTCGCCTTCGACCGGTGAACCCGGCGCTACCGTCCAACTGACAGCCTCCGACTGGCAAACCGCAACCGGCGGACTTCTTTCCTATCAATTCCTGATGAGAACCGGTTCCAGCGCACAGTATCAGCCGATTAGCACAACCCAGATGGAAAACACCAAAAGCATTGCGATCGGTTCAATTTCAAATATTGACTATTATTTTAAAGTGATCATTTCCGATCAATATGGGAACACAACGACCTTCGGGGGTGATAATGAAAAATTTGAAGCCGGGGCCAGTACAGCAGCTCCAACCTATCCCGATTGGCTGATCGATCTCGCGTACCAATTAGGGATCGATCCCTCGCAAATCCAACTCCTGAATATCATTGCTACCGGAGGAGACAACTAATGAAAATTCTTAAATCAATTTTGATTGTCATATTGGTAACTCTGATTTCTTCATTCACGTATGCTGAAAAAGTTGCCGCCGTTTTCAAAATCGTCGGCCAGGTGCAGGTCAAGCCCCTCAGCGAGCGCAAGTTTGTTCCGGCCTATGTCGGCCAGATGCTCGAATCGGGCGATTGGATTCAGACCTCCCCGGCTAGTTCCATCGCCATCCTGATGCTTGATAAATCGATGCTTAAAATTCGCGAGAACTCCGAGATGGAGATCCGCAGCAAGCGTGTCGACGCCAAAACCCAGAGCACCGATCTCTTCCTGGCCCAGGGTGAAGTCTGGACCAAGGTGCAGAAACAGCGCGGTGAGTTCCAGATTGCCACACCGACCTCGGTCGCCTCGGTCAAAGGCACCGAATTCTTCCTCGAACACGACCAGGAAGAGAATCTGACCAGCCTTTACGTCGTCGAGGGAGTTGTCGAGTTCACCAATGAACTGGGCAAGGTTCTGGCCCAGGAGATGACCTACTCCATCTCGGAGCAGGACAAGGCTCCCGAACCTGCTCAAAAGATGACCAAATCGATGCTGCCGACCTGGCAGAAAGAGGTGGAGCCCAGCTGGGGATTCCGGATGACACCGGAGAAAACCGGCCGGCAGCCCGTCAATACCGTCTTGAAAGTGGGGATCAGCGCCTTCGATACCAAACAGAGCAAAAACGCCTATGATTACACTGGAACGGTCGCGATTGAGTCCGAGGAAGAGTTTATGCTGCTGTCGAAAGACGGCAGCGTCTGGCGCAGCTCGCTGAGCCTGCCGCTGCAAAACGGCAAAGCCAATTTCCAGGTTAAAGCCCTCAAACCCGGCAACTTCGCACTCGTCGCCAGCGCCGACAACGCCGAAGCGCGCCGCCTGCAATTGGAATTCTATCGTTCGCAATCCCAGATGAAAAATCTGCAGACCAAATTGCAGAGCTTGGCCGGCAAGAAGGGCATGGAAGAGGTGCAGGATAAACTGGAAGGCGCCGAAATCCAGTCTGCGAGCGTAGCCCAGGGACAGGGCAGCGTCGAAGATATCATGCACAAAGTGGAAATCGGAGAGTATGAAGTCCAGGGCGTCCAGGAAATCGAGAATCCGGACGGCAGCACGACGCTCCAATTGATCATTGTTCCGGCAACAATCGGGGGAAATGACTGATGAGAAAGATTTCTATAACTGCACTAATGATCTTGCTGTTGTTCAGCACTAGTAAAATATTTGCCCAGGATGACGGGCAGCCGCCAAATTTTGTCCCGGTTCCGGTGACGGAGACGTTTTACGAGGGGGCAGCTATCCGGCTGGAAACCATCGTCAATGACCAGTCGCCCCTTAGCAAGGTGCTCTTCTTCTATCGCTTTTCTCCCAGGGACAATTTCACATCTGTTCCGATGGAACTGGAAGTTAACTACATCGGGCAGATACCCACCCTGGATGTCGTCGCCGGCACCCTGTATTATTACTTTTTCGCCGAGGATAGCTACGGCAACCAGGCCACCTGGCCGGAAGGCGGCGAACGCCAGCCGGCGACTTTACGCGTGGAATCCATGCAGCGTGCCGCAGCGAGGATGCACCCGGATGTCGTTATCGAGCTGCTCAGTCCCGATCCCGAAGAGATCAGTGAAGAGAACCTGCTGCCGGTGATTCTGTCGATCTACGATCCGAATGAGAATATCGATCTTGCTTCCATAAAACTGCTGCTGGATAAGGAAGATCTGACCCCCAACGCCACCATCACCCGCGAGATTATCAGCTTTGTCCCGGCTAGGCCATTCCGGACCGGCACGAATGAAATCCGAATCCAGTTCGCCGACCGGAGCGGGGCATTCTATGAAAAGCCATTTGAATTCACGATCGGAAAAGCCGAGAAACTGGCTGTCGCCGTGGGCGAGAAAAAAAACCTGGCGGAGGCCATCAACCTGCGGGTGAACCTGGGCCTGGACAGCGATTACGATAAATACTCCGGCAAGAAACAGCCCGATAACCGGCCGATCGACACCCACCGCTTGAATGCCAAGGTTAGTTTCAATCTAGGTCCGGTGAAATTCGACGCCTCGGCGCTGCTGAATACCCATCTCATCGACGACAATGCCACCGAACTGGACAAGCGCCGCCAGCCGCTGAATCGCCTGCGTATCGACATGCGCTCGCCGCTTCTGGATCTGTCCTATGGCGACTACACGCCGGAATTCAGCTATCTGACTATCAAAGGTACGCGCGTGCGCGGCCTGTCTTCCCAGTTGAAACTCGGCTGGTGGAAAACAACCTATATCCAGGGCGAGACGAAACAGCTGATTCAATCCATCACGCACAGCAACCCGGATTCCAGCACCTGGCAGCTGATCAAAACCGAAGACGGTGATTCGATCTACGTGGACCACACCCGCGGAACGCCGCGCCGCAAAATTCAGGGGCTGCGTACCGAGATGGACTTCTTCCGCCATTTCAACGTCGGTTTCTCCGGTTTTAAATCGTACGACGATCTGGCAAGTTTTGACCTGCCCTACAGCGATCTGGAGGAGAAATACAGCATCCTCGGTAATGTCGTCGGCGGCGCCGACGCCACGATTCATTTCAACCACGACCGCACGGTGCTTAGCGGGGAAATCGCATTCTCGGCCGCCAATGACGTTCTGGACGGCGACTCACTGCTGATTGACGAAGGCGGCTTTACGTCTGATAATCTGACGAGCATCGCCGATTTCCTGGGCTATCAACTCACCGACGATATCCTCTTCGGCAGCGCGGAAGGCCGCGGTGTATCGGTCCCGCTGCCCGACATGGACCGCGTCGACGATGCCGGGTATCTGGTCAATGATTACCTGCTGGGCGACTTCGTGAAGAACGGGACCTATCGCACCGAGTTCCGCACGCCCATACCGCTGAAATTCACGACTATCGACTTTGTCTCCGAATACCAGCGCGTCCCGGCGAATTATAATTCCTTCGCCAACGCCGCCATCCGCACCGACTACCAGGGGCTCAAAACCCAGGCCCGCATGCGCGTCTGGAAAAACCAGGTTTCGCTCTCCGGCGGCCTGGAAGATTACCACGACAACGTCGCCGGCGACACCCGTCCACAAACGACAACTTCGCGAACGGTCAGCGCCGGAATCGGCCTGAATTTCAGCAAACTGCCGACGATTAACTATTCGATCCGATCGATGCTGCGCAGCGGCGCGCTGCCGGCTGGAATCACGGAAACCGAAGACGGCCTCGTCCTGAACGACAATGCGACCATAACCCATACGATCAGCCCGGCCTACCGCTTCAATATCCAAAAGACCTCGCTAAACCTGAGCGGCAACCTCATGTTCATGGATTATGACGACCGCAATGCCACGGAAGCGCAGAATTCCAATTTCAAGA
The DNA here is from genome assembly GCA_964589175.1 of uncultured bacterium. Taxonomy (GTDB): domain Bacteria; phylum Fidelibacterota; class UBA2242; order UBA2242; family UBA2242; genus CAZPRY01. The sequence continues at coordinate 34,067 of CAZPRY010000011.1, read as the reverse complement.
CGAATTCGCTGACCGGAGCCCTGGCCGTCAATTTCGATTCGCCGCTTTCGCTGACACTGGGAATCGGACGCTCGGTCAACGCCCCCGAAGCGGTATTACAGACCGAGACGGTTTTCAACCTGCTCAGCGGCAAAATATCTTATAAATTTTTCGACAAAAAATTGAGCAGCTTTGTTGGCTTCAACTATGTCCGGGGATTCAAGGACATGAACGGCGCATTCGACAGCGGCGAAGAATTTGACGATTTGAACGCGAATACCCAGTGGGATGACGGCGAGCCGTTTATCGACCAGGTTAACATCGACAACAGCAAATTCACGCTCAAAGCCGGCACGCAGGCCAAGTTCGCGAAGAACCTGAGTTTCAGCGCCAACCTGGACCAGGTCATCGTGAAGGATTACCTGAACCCGGAGAAAGACTATAACGAACTTCGCGCTAAGCTGCGGCTGAGCGTCTGGTTCTGATCCGAAGCGCATTATTGGTTACGGCGCGGAGCACCGTGACCGGAAACAAGATTAGTTGTTCTATAAAAAAGGCCGGAAAATCCCGGCCTTTTTAAATAAATGACTGGTTTCGGTTTCGCCTAGGAAATATACTTGCGGATGACTTCCACGATTTTATTCGGCATGACCGGTTTCTCCAGATACTCCTCGACCGGCAGGCTGTCCGTATCTTTACCGTAGCGATATCCCGTCATCTGGCTCACAGCCGTCAACATAACGATGGGAATTTTGCAAGTATGCTCATCGGCCTTCAGTTTATTCGCCACGTGGAAACCTTCATCTTCGGTATCCATCATAACATCCAGAATGATGAGATCCGGTTTCTCCTTATGGATCATCCGCATCCCGCGCTCACCGTTCTGCGCATCGAGGACTTCAAAATTCTCACCCTCCAATACGATCCGCAAAACCTCCACGAGATCGATATCGTCATCAATAATCAAAATCTTTCGGGCCATTGCTCAGTTACTCCCATGGGTTTGAATAGATAGATAATTTGCGAGTCTGAATCGCCGTGAACCGTTGCGCATGTCCAAATCTATCCAAAATTGCCGAATTTCCAAAAGAGACTTTCTACGCCTTGATGTGCATTTTTTCGACCCAATCGCGAACCGCCGCGATGCCCTCGCCGGTTCGGGCGGATACTCTGAAAATGTCCATATGGGGCTGAATCCGGCGGATATTCTGCTCCAGTTCATCGATATTAAAATCGAGGTGCGGCAGCAGATCGACCTTGTTGATAACCGCCAGCCGGCAGGTGCGGAACATCAGTGGATACTTGAGCGGCTTGTCTTCGCCTTCGGTAGTGCTGATGACGACGATATTGGCGTTGGCGCCGGTGTCGAACTCCGCCGGGCAGACCAGGTTGCCGACATTCTCGATGAAAATGAGGTCGGTCTCTTTCGGATCGAAATGATCCAGAGCCGGCATGATCACTTCGGAACCGAGGTGGCAATCGCCGCCAAACGGTTCGGTGTTGATCTGCGAAACCGGGATATCCAGTTTGGCGATCCGCTCGGCATCGCACATCGTGGTGATATCGCCTTCGATTACGCCGATGCGCAAACCGTCTTCCTGAAGAAGCGGAATCAGTTTCTCCAGCAGGCTGGTTTTGCCCGAACCCGGCGAACTCATGATGTTCAGCAGCAGGATTCCTGATTTCGCATTCCGCTTACGGATTTCACCCGCCAGCCGGTCGTTCGCCTCCAATACATTTCGCACTACCTGAATTTTCATACTCTCTCCTCAATGGTCCAAATCCGATTATTACTCGATCTCAAAATTATCCACGAACATCTCTTTTCCCGATAAAATCTCAAGGTCGCCCGATCCGCACTGCGAACAGATAAATTGCGGCTCGTCGATGATTTCCTCCCGCCGGCAACTTCCGCAGCGCACTTTCAGCGGAATTTCCTCAATTTCCAGGACCGCATCCCGCATCGCCGCGCTATCTTTCGTCGTGGCGGCAAATCCAAATTGCAGGGACTCCGGGATAATGGCGTTCATCTTCCCGGCTTTAAAGCGAATCAACTTCACTTTGCCGAGCAGGTTTTGCCGCGCAATTTCTTCCTGGACGATATTGACAATATTTTGGGCGATGGTCAGTTCATGCATAAAATTTCAACTCGAAAAACTTTTCCAATCAACAAATGCGCGGCAGCATCGTCCCGCTGAGCATATCGAGAATGCGGTCGGTTCCGATCAGTGTGTGCAGCAGAACCCGGCCGCGCGGCTCGGCGACGACTTCGCCAATCAGGACGGCGTCCCGGCCGAGCGGATGCTCCTGTAAAATATCAAGTACCTTCTGCGCCTCGTCCCTGCCCGTGATGACCACGATTTTGCCTTCATTGGCCAGGTACCACGGTTCATAACCCAACGGCTCGCAAATGCCTTTGACCACATCGCGGACCGGGATTCGATCTTCGAAAATGCGAATACCGAAAGGCCGCTCGAAGACGAATTCATTCAGCGTCGTAGCCAGCCCGCCCCGGGTCGGATCGCGCATGATCCGCAACGAAGGGATGTTGCTGACCAGCCGGGCGGTCAACTCATGTACGGCGGCACAATCGCTCTCGATTTCCATTTCCATCTTAAAACTGTGACGTGCCTTGATAATCGCCGCTTCGTGGTCACCGATGAATCCGCTGACCAGCACGCAGTCTCCGGGTGCAATTTTCTCCGGCGTCAGGTCCAGGCCCTCGGGCAATTCACCGACCCCGGCGGTTGAGATATAGATCCCGTCCGCTTCGCCATGCCCGACGACTTTCGTGTCGCCGGTGACGATGTAGACGCCGGCTGAATCGGCGGCCTGCCGCATCGATTTTACGATTTGCTCCAGGGTGGCGATTGAAAAGCCTTCTTCGATGATCATGCCGCAGGAGAGCCACAGCGGCTTCGCCCCGGCCACCGCCAAGTCGTTGACCGTGCCGGTCACAGCCAGTTTGCCGATGTCGCCGCCCGGGAAAAAGAGCGGCTTGACCACGTGTGAATCGGTTGTAAACACCAGCCGTCCCTGCAATTTATCCAGCACCGCCGAATCGCCGTATTGCTTCAGCGGCGCGTTGTCGAAATACCGGCCGAACAGGTTGCGGATCAGATCGTGGGTGTAATGTCCGCCGCTGCCGTGGGCTTTCTGAATGGTCGCGTCCCGTTGCATTTTTAGCCTTCTCCCCCTCCGCCGTACTGATAATAGGTGGCACAGGCTCCCTCATGGCTGACCATGCAGGCGCCCTTCGGATCTTCCGGCCGGCAGATTTTTCCGAATAACGAACACTCGGTCGGAATCCTGACGCCGCGCATGATCTCGCCGCAGATACAGCCCGGAAACTCTGCGCAGCACGGCACCTCAATTTCAAACTTGTTCGAGGCATCGAACTTTCCGTATTCGGGGCGGATACCCAAGCCACTCTTCTCAATGACGCCAATGCCGCGCCAGGAATCATCGCATTCCTCAAATACTTCCCGGACTATTTGCAGGGCTTTGAGATTGCCCTCGTTTCGAACGGCGCGCGTGTATTGATTTTCGACGGCGGATCGCCCTTCCGCGGCCTGTTTCACGAGCAAGTAGATCGTCTCCAGCATGTCAACCGGTTCGAAACCGGAAATGACGCACGGCATGCGGTAGTCGCACGCCAGGAATTCATAGATGTGCAAACCCGTAATCGCCGAAACATGCCCAGGGCAGATGAATCCGTTCAGGGCAACTTCACCCGCAGAAACGATGGCTTTCATCGCGTTGGGCATGGTTTTATGTGAAGAGAGTACGCTGAAGTTTTCGACCGAATCGCGCCCGGCGTTGAGGATCGTCGCCGCTACCGCCGGGACGGTAGTCTCGAAACCGATGCCCAGGAAAACGACTTCCCGTTTCGGGTTCTGCACGGCGATATCCAGCGCATCCTGCGGCGAGTAGCAGATACGCACATCTGCGCCCACCGATTGCTCTTGTAGCAGGCTCGATTCGCTGCCCGGCACACGCATCATGTCCCCGAAGGTCGTAATAATCGTGTCCCTATGCCGCGCTATTTGAATGGCTGTGTCGATGAAAGCAGTGCTCGTGACGCAGACCGGGCAACCTGGCCCGCTGATCAGATGCAGCTTTTCGGGCAGCAGCGAGCGGATCCCGTATTTGTGAATGGTGACCGTGTGCCCACCGCAGACCTCCATGAAGCGTAGCGGCTTGTCGGGCATGATCTCGTGAATCCGGGCGGCAATTGAGTTCGCCAGGCTTGAATCGCGATATTCATCGATGTATCGGACCAATGCGTTCAGTTCCTGTTCTTACGCCGTTCTTCGGTTACCTGTGCGATCTCGCGCCAGATGGCCAGGCTTTCCTGGGCTTCCGCTTCATTCAATTTTTCAATGGCGAATCCGGCATGCACGATGATGTAATCACCGACTTTCGCATCGCTGATCAGATCGAGATAAGCCTGATATTGCACACCGCCGACATCGGCGGTCGCCCGGTTATCCGTAATATCTATAATTTTCATGGGAATGGCTAAACACATGCGGACTACTTACCTTTCTCTTGGCCGGTTTCCGGAATGGCGCTGGCGATAACGGCCTGCCCCAGCGCGATCCCGCCGTCATTGGCCGGAACCGCCCTGTGAGTATAAACCGTAAATCCGCCATTTTCAAGTAGATTATCCAGACGTGTCAGCAAAACCCGGTTCATGAAGACCCCGCCGCTCAGCACGATCTCGCGTATCCCGGTCGTCTCGGCCGCGAAAAGCACGGCTTCATAAAGCCCGTGAGCCAGACCGTTATGAAATTTCGCCGCAATGACGGACTGCGGAACGGCATGGCGCACATCTTCGACCAATTGCGCGACAGCCGGGCGCCAATCGATCTCGAACGGTTCGTCAGCCCGATTGATCGTAAAGTGATAGAATACATCCGCGGGTTCGTGAACCAGTTGCTCGAACTCCACAGCCGCCTGGCCTTCATAATGAACGGAATTGCGCACCCCGGCAATCGCCGCGGCCGCATCGAAGAGCCGCCCACAACTCGAGGTCACCGGGAAATTCCCACCGGATTGCAGCAGGCTTAAAATCAGTTCCTGCACTGGTAAATCGATCTCTTTCAGAAACGGAAAATCCATGCATAAAGCATCCGATCCGTACAACTGAAACAGGTAAGACAAGGCCATCTGCCAGGGATTGCGGACGGCCGCTTTGCCGCCCGGCATGGCAACTGTGGTAAAATGCCCGAGTCGCCGGAAACGCGCAAATTCCGTCAGCAGAATCTCGCCGCCCCAGATCGTGCCGTCGGTACCGTAGCCGGTGCCGTCCAGCACCACGGCAATCACGGGTCGGTTCAAACCATTTTCAGCCATGCAAGCGACCGCGTGGGCGTGGTGATGCTGCACCGCGATTTTCCGAACCGGCCGGCCAGCCGCCGTTTTCTCCGGGTAAGCCCGGGCGTACTGTGTGCTCAGGTAATCGGGATGCATATCGAAAGCCACGATACCCGGCTCGATCTGCAGCACATCCTTGAAATGGCGGATGCCGCTCTCGAAGGATTGGAGTGTCTCGAAGTTCTCCATGTCGCCGATATGATGGCTGAGATAAACCAGGTTCGAGCGCGCCAGGGCAAAGGTGTTTTTCTGCTCCGGTCCGCAGGCCAGCACCGGTTCCGGAAATTCCCACTCCACTGCAATCCGGTCGGGCACAAAGCCCCTCGATCGGCGGATCGGGTATTCCAGCCCTTTACGGATGCGCAAAACCGAATCGTCGCAGCGCATGTGAATAGCGCGGTTGTGGACCAGAAAAACATCGGCAATTCCCGATAATCGCCCGAAAGCCGCCGCGTTCGTATAGACCACGGGCTCGTCGCTGATATTACCGCTCGTCATCACCAGCGGCCCTTTGAAAAAATGCATCAGCAGGTAGTGCAACGGGGTATAGGGCCGCATCGCCCCGATGTACTGATTGCGGGGTGCGATCGATGAGGCCAGATCCCGGTCGGCCTGCTTTCTGACCAGCACAATCGGACGCCGGGAAGATGCCAGCGCGCTTTCTTCAGGGGCTGAAATCTGGCAATATTCGCGTGCGCTTTGCAGATCGGGAAACATGACCGCGAAGGGTTTGTCCTCGCGGAATTTACGTTTGCGCAGCGTTGCCACCGCCGTCTCGTTCAGAGCATCGCAGGCCAGGTGAAAGCCGCCGATCCCCTTCACGGCCAGAATTTTCCCTTCTTGTAAAAACTGCGTAGCCTGGTGTAAGAGTTTCTCGTTCGTGATCGCACTTTCGCCTTCGAGAATCACAGTCCCGTCTTTTTCGGCAAGTTGGATGTGCGGGCCGCAGACCGGGCAGGCGTTCGGCTGGGCGTGAAAGCGCCGGTTGCCGGGATCGTCGTATTCCTTCCGGCACTCCGGGCACATCCGGAAATGGCGCATCGTGGTGTAGGGCCGGTCGTAGGGAATCCGCTCGATGATCGTAAAGCGCGGGCCGCAGTTGGTGCAATTGATGAAGGGATAGAGATAACGCCGGTCGCCCGGATTCATCAATTCCCGCAAGCAATCGGGACAGACATCCAGATCGGGCGAAATCTGTACCGGCTCGCCTTCCCTGACCCGGCTATCGACGATGTTGAAGGAACGGTAAGTTTCGTCAGTTTTCCAATCGGACATAGCGAAACTGTCGATCCGGCTTTGGACGGGCGGCCGCTCGCGGAGTTCCCGCGCGAAATCGATGATGCGCTCCGGATCGCCCTGGATGACGACGGTGACTCCTTTGGTATCATTGTACACATAACCGCCGAGGCCGTATTTCCGGGCCAGATTATAAACAAAGGGCCTGAAGCCGACGCCCTGTACAATTCCACTAATATGGATGATATTGTTAGTCAATTCGTTCGATCGGACGATGAACACCCGTGCGTTTTGTTGGGAAGAATATAAACCTGACGACGGATAAAATAAACAAAAAATCGGCGCGTTCAAAAACGCCGTTTCAGCCCAATTCGGGGTAAATGCCTTCCAGGGTTTCCAGTTCCTTGAGAACCAAAGGCAGCATTTTCACGACGGTAGAAAGCCCGACTACCGGAATTGTCAAGATCAATGTATCGATAATTTCATCGCGGGTTGCGCCGGCCCGCACGGCTTTGGGAATGATAATCTTAATCGCCGAAGGCGAGGGGCTGTTCACCTGGATCGCCAGCATGATCAATTGCCGCGTTTTCTCATCCAGATGCGTCCCGAGATGATTGACCATCTTCTGATAGATTTTTACGATCTCCTTGCGGTTCTCCATCAAATAAGTCAAACCGTCTTTGTCCAGATCATCCCATTTGTAGTCTTGCATTATCTCATCCTTCTTCAAACCTGCAATCTTACTTCACGAAAAGAAAAATTTACATTCGTTCGATGATTATTACAGTTCTACCTCTTCGATCCAGCCCCGTGTATCTTCGATATCTCCAGCCTGCAAAGACGTCAGGCGTTTATACAATTTTTCGGTAATCGGGCCGGGTTCTTTGCCGTCGGCATAAAAGTTATACACCTTGCCGCGGTAGCCCAGGGTACCGATCGGCGTGATCACTGCGGCGGTTCCACAGGCGCCCGCCTCGGTAAAATCGCTAATTTCGTGGACGCTTACCCGCCGTTCTGCGACCGTCAATCCGAAATCTTCGCGGGCCACATCGACCAGGGAACGCCGGACGATACTGTTCAGGATGGATGGCGATTTAGGTGTCGCGATTGAATTGTCGCGGAAAACAAAATAGACATTCGAAGCGCCGGTTTCTTCGAAAAATTCGTGCTCGATCGGGTCCAGGTATACGACTTCATTGAACCCCTCTTCGCGGGCTATCTTCGCCGGCAGAAGCGAAGCCGAATAATTGCCGCCGGCTTTGGCCTGCCCGACTCCGAGTGTCGCCGCCCGGTCGAAATGCTCCTCCACTTTCAGACGGATGGGCTTGAATCCCGTCTTGAAATAGGGCCCCACGGGCGAGACAAACACCAGGAACAGGTACTTTTTCGCAGCGTGGACGCCGAGATTTTCGCCAATTCCCAGCAACAAGGGACGAATATAGAGTGAGGCGCCGGTGCCGTAGGGCGGTACAAACTCACGATTGGCGCGGATTGTTTCCTTGATCCCCTTCATGAAATGTTCCTCCGGCACTTCGGGCATCAGCAGGCGTCGGGCGGAATCACGGAAACGCTCAGCGTTCTCACGGGGGCGAAAAAGCAGAATGCGGCCGTCACGGGCGTGTTGGGCTTTCATGCCCTCGAAGATCTGCTGTCCGTAATGCAGACAGGTTGCCCCCTCTTCAATCGATATTTTATTCTCGCTGACCAGCTGGCCGGCATCCCAGTTTCCCTCCTGCCAGTATGAATGAAACCGATAAGGCGTATATCGATAGCTGAAATCTAATTTTCCCCAATCAAGTGTCTTCGGATCCATTTTTCCCTCTTTACTTATTAAACGACTTTTACCGCCACAGCCCTTCGACTGCGCCTATCGTAAAAGTTATTCCTTCCATTCAATTTATCAACAAAATTGATCATCAACCTCGATATATTCATTGGGACAAATGTCATGCCAGCGGAATCTGTTCCATCCCGGCACGGGACTTCATTCAATCGTCATGCGGTTGAATCCGGCATTTATCCGGTTTTACAAATCGCCGGGCGCCGGGCGAGTGGGGATATCACTCTCACCTCTCAGCCCGGTTACAGCGGTGTGGCCGATTTTCCTAAATCTGGAAAAGCACCGATCCTTCTTTATTGGAAATAGGAATTGAAAATTTTGACGGAGTGCCATTCAATGGATTTGATAATGGTAAAAACTTCACTTAAATTCTTTAAGTGTTCTGAAAGAAACCGGGATTACCCGTAGCCATTTCCCGGTTAAAAGTTTGGAGAGGTTTTTGCACATTAATGGGCAGATGATGCCCGATTAGAAACAGTTCAAGGAGGGTCTATGCACAAAAAACTATTTATCCCCGGGCCTGTCGATGTCCGACCGGAGATTCTGGAAGCCATGGCCACACCGATGATCGGCCATCGCACCAAGGATGCCTCCGCGCTGGGCGAGAGGATTTGTACAAAACTGCAGAAAGTATTTTTTACCGAAAATCCAATCATCCTGTCCACGAGCTCCGGCACCGGTCTGATGGAAGGTTCGATCCGCTCACTGACGGCCAAACGCGCTGTTGTTTTTTCGGTCGGCGCCTTCGGTAATCGCTGGGCCCAGATCGCAAAATCCAACAATATCCCGGTTGACAAAGTCGAAGCCGAATGGGGCCAGCCAACCCTGCCGGAAATTGTCAACCGGCATCTGGCCAGCGGTAAATACGACGTCTTTACGATTACGCACAATGAGACCTCCACCGGCATCATGAATCCGGTAGAAGAGCTCGCCGAAGTCCGCCGGAAATATCCGGAAGTGCTGTGGCTGATGGACGCTGTCTCCTCCATGGCCGGCACGAAAATCGAGGTCGACAAACTCGGCGTGGACGTCTGCATCACCTCCACCCAGAAAGCGCTGGGTCTGCCCCCGGGCATGGCGGTCTGCTCCGTTAGCAAACGCGCCCTGGAGTATGCCGAAAAAGTAGAGTTTCGCGGCACTTACCTGGACATCCTGGATCTCTATAATTACATGCAGAAAAAAGCCTATCAATACCCGTCGACCCCGTCCCTATCCCACATGTTCGCGCTGGATAAACAGCTCGACTATATCCTTAATGTGGAAGGTCTGGAAAAGCGTTTCGCCCGCCATCAGGAAATGGCCGAAATCACGCGCGACTGGGCCAAACGGAGTTTCGATACTTTTGCCGCCGAAGGTTACCAGTCCGTGACCTTGACGACCATCAAAAATACCAAGGGCATTTCGGTAGCCGACCTGAACAAGAAAATCGGCGAATTCGGCTATATGATTTCCAATGGTTACGGCGACCTGAAAGAGAAGACTTTCCGTATCGCCCACATGGCGGACCGCACTGTGGCGGAGTTGAAGGATCTGCTGGAAGTCCTGGATCGTGAAATTGCTAAAATGTAAGAAGGAATCATGAAGATTTTAATAGCTGACGGACTCAGTTCGGACGGACAGAAAATTCTCAAGGACAATGGAATTGATTTCACTGTTCGGCATTACGAACATGATGAACTGACCAAAGTTATCCCGGAATACGACGGTATTTTGGTTCGCTCCGCTACCAAAGTACCGCGCGATGTCATCGAAGCCGGCAAGAAGCTGAAGCTGATCGCCCGCGGCGGCACCGGAATCGATAATATCGATTTCGAGTACGCCCGCTCGGTCGGAATCCCGGTATTGAATACTCCCGGTGCGAATTCGTATTCGGTCGCCGAACTGGTCTTTGCGCACGTGTTCGCACTGGCCCGCTTTATTCCGCAGTCTAACATTTCGATGCGGAAGGGCGAGTGGAAAAAGAAGGAGTACAAAGGCATCGAACTGGCCGGTAAAACGCTCGGCATTCTGGGCTTCGGCAAAATCGGGCATCATACCGCCAAACTTGCTTTGAATATCGGCCTCAAGGTGCTGGCCTACGATGTCGCCGCAATCAAAGCCGATCCAGGCGTCACGGTCGTGTCCTTCGAAGAATTGCTGAAGAATTCCGATTTCATCACGCTGCATGTACCCAAAATGGCGCTGCCCCTGATCTCCAAGAAGGAAATCGCCCTGATGAAGGACGACGCCTTCCTGATCAACTGTTCCCGTGGCGGTGTCGTGGATGAGAACGATCTGCTCGAAGCGCTGAACAGCGGCAAGCTCGCCGGCGCCGGACTCGACGTATTCGCTTCCGAACCGAACCAGAATGCGGAACTGGTCAATCATCCCAACGTCTCCGCAACGCCGCATATCGGTGCCAATACGGTAGACGCGCAGGACCGGGTTGGCATAGAAATCGCCGAAAAAATAGTCTCGACATTGAAAGCCTGACGGCCCGGAAAACGGATGACCGCAAACAGGCGTTGCAGAAAAGGTAGTCATGGTGAAGATAAAAGGATTTGAGGGAATTCGGCCGCGCCGGGATTTGGCGGAAAAGATCGCCTCCCGTCCCTACGATGTGCTCAATTCGGAAGAAGCCCGGCAGGAAGCGGCCGGCAATTCCTACTCTTTTTTACATATCGTGAAGTCCGAAATCGATTTGCCGGAAGATATCAATCATTACGACGCAAGTGTCTACCGAAAAGCTTCGGAGAACCTGAACCAGTTCATCCAAAACGGTTGGTTGTTCCGCGAAAAAACGGAGGCAGTCTACGTCTACCGCCAGATCATGGATGGGCACGAACAGTACGGACTAGTCGTGGCCGCCAGTGTCCAGGATTACCTCGACGGAAAAATCCGCATCCATGAACTCACGCGTGAGGTCAAGGAAAAAGACCGGATCAACCATGTGAAATATACCAACGCCAACACCGGGCCGGTGTTCCTGACCTACCCGGCGAAGGCCGAAATCGATGCCCTTGTAGCAGGGATCGGCAGCGCCGCACCGGAATACGATTTTACAGCCGTAGACGGGATTCGGCACAGCGTCTGGGTGGTGACCGATCCGGAACGAATCCGGCAGTTCGTCGAGCATTTCGCACAGATTCCTTTCACGTACGTCGCGGACGGTCATCATCGTTCCAAATCGGCGGTCATGGTCGGACAAATGCGCCGTGAAGGCAATCCGGATCATCGCGGCGACGAGGAGTATAACTGGTTTCTGGCCGTGCTTTTTCCGCACAACCAATTAAAGATCCTGGATTACAACCGGGTGGTTAAGGACCTCAACGGCCTTTCGGAAGCCGATTTTTTACAACAGATTCAGGAGAAATTCGAACTGCACAAAGTCGCCGACAAGAATGCCGCCAAACCGACAGCAGCCAATTTTTTTGGAATGTACCTGAATCGGCAGTGGTATCTGCTGCGTGCCAAACCAGGCACCTTCGCTGACAGTGACCCCGTGTTCAGCCTGGATATCTCCATTCTGCAGAACAATCTATTGACGCCCCTCCTCGGGATCGGCGATCCGCGCAAAGACGAACGGATCGACTTTGTGGGCGGAATCCGCGGTCTCGGGGAATTGGAAAAACGCGTCGATTCGGGCGAAATGCAGATCGCTTTTGCTCTTTTTCCTACGTCCGTAGAACAGCTCATGTCCATTGCCGACGCAGGAAAAATAATGCCTCCCAAATCCACCTGGTTCGAGCCCAAACTCAGGAGTGGCCTCATCATTCACTCCCTGGATTAATTAAAGTACAACAGGTGGTTGCTCCATCGCGAGGGAATTGAATCCCCTTTCAATTCCCTCTTCCTTTTTACTTTTCTACTGCCTTATTAGAAAAAAAATTGTTACAATCCGTGGTTATCGAAAACCATTTGGAATCAAGGGGATTTCGCATGAATTCAAATCGAAAAGATACACCTGTCACACGCAGACAATTTATCAAAACCGGGGTTGTGGCCGGAGTGGGAGTTATGATGGGATGTTCGTTGCGTAACCGCTTTGATATCGTGATTCGCAACGGCCGGATTGTTGACGGCAGCGGCGCCGCGCCGCTTTTAGCCGACCTGGGCATTCGAAACGACAGGATCATCGCCATCGGGGATCTGTCCGCCGCCACAGCCGATCGGATTATCGATGCCGAAACCCTAGCAGTCGCGCCCGGCTTCATCGATATGCACACGCATACCGATATAGAATTGCTGGTGAATCCGCGCGCCGAAAGCAAAATTCACCAGGGCGTTACTACCGAAGTAGCCGGCAACTGCGGTTCCTCGCCCTTTCCGCTGACCGAACAGGATCGCCTGGAAGCCCTCACCCAGCGTCAGGCCCGCTACGGCATCAACGATAATTGGACGGATATTTCCGGCTTCTACCGGGCCCTGAAAAAGCGCGGCACTTCCGTCAACTATCTCTCACTGACCGGGCATGGCGACCTGCGGGCGGCCGTCGTAGGAAAAAATGATGTAATACCAAGCGCCTCTCAGATGGAGCTAATGAAGGTACTGCTGGCGGAATCGATGGAAGCCGGCAGTTTCGGCATGTCAACCGGCCTGGAATACGCGCCCGGCAGCTACGCAAAAACCGACGAATTGATCGAACTATGCAAAGTCGTTGCCCGGAAGAACGGCATCTACAGCACGCATATGCGCAATGAAGACGACAGTGTTGAAGAAGCCTTCGCAGAGGCGCTGCAAATCTGCAGGGCAGCCGGCGTCTCGACCGAAGTATCGCATTTCAAAGCCTGCAATAAAAACAACTGGCCCAAAATCGACCATCTCCTCGAAATGCTCCAGACTGCCGCCGATGCGGGTTATCCGGTCCTGGCCGACCGCTATCCCTACAATGCCTGGTCGACGGGATTGACGTCGTTCCTGCCGCTTTGGGCCCGTCAGGGCAGCACGGATGAAATCCTCGCCCGCCTGCAAAATCCGGCCGATGCAACCAATATCCGCGAATACACGCTCACGCGCGGCGCTAAAATCGGCGGCTGGGATCGCATCGTCATCGCCGATTGCCGCAGCGATGAAAACCGTATCTGGGAAGGACTGTCAATCGAGGAGTGCACGCGACAAAGCAATAGACCGGCCTTCGATTTCATTCGCGATTTGCTCGTCGAGGAGCGTGGCCGCGTCGGCGTGATCGGCTTCGCCATGGACGAAAATAATCTAAAGAAAGTGCTCGCCTCGCCGCTCGTCTGCATCGGTTCGGACGGCAATGCCAAGAGTCCTGTCGGACTCCTTTCCGAAGGAAAGCCCCACCCGCGCAGCTACGGCACCTTTGCCCGTGTACTGGGCAGATACTGTCGCGAAGAAAAAATATTCGACCTGAGCACCGCCGTCCACAAAATGACCGGGCTGCCCGCTCAGAAACTGGGTCTCCGGCAACGCGGTATTCTCGCCGAAGGGAATTTCGCGGATATCACCATTTTCAACCCGGCTACCGTCGCCGATAAGGCCACCTTCAGCGATCCGCACCAATTCGCCCAGGGCATCCAATATGTCCTGGTCAACGGCATAGTAACCATCGAGAACGGGAAACATACCGGCGCTGTGGCCGGTGAAATCCTGCGCCACGTTTAACCATATAAGCGATTCATCTGATGCCGACAGAGGAGATTAACGGCCTGAATCCGCCCAGGGTCAGATTTTATTTAAATAATTCGATGTGAAAATCAGGAATTCGCCAAAATCCCCTGATTCCAAAAGAAAATGTTTTACGAGATAACATTAGATTGTCCTGAAAGATGGCTGCATTAAAGAAGTTCAGCGATTATTGTATCGTTTCCGGACAATAGGTGAATTCCATTTTGCAATGAAAGTGATTCACAATGAAATAAGAACGTTTCACTTTGCATCGATCACAGGAAACTCTAAGGATTCGGGATAAAGCCGTTTCCCTCCCGGGCACGCATCCAATACAAGCAAATCGTTGTTAGTGCATTATCAAATATCTGATAAACGAATTCCCTTTCCACAAAATCCTGAGCGTTTCCAAAATAATCGTAATCGATATTGCCCTCATTAAGTTCAATTAGCCAGTCAGGTACGTTAGCCGAAATCATGTTGATATTCTGGAAGAAATATCTCGCCAAGCTCTTAGTACATAGTTTCATTTTTTTCTTTCGATCAATTGCTTTTTTCTTTTCCTATATTATCATACATCTGGTATTTTTTTTGTCATTTTTTCCCTTTCGTGGCGGTTTGTATCACTTTCAACGGTTTTTCAATATAGTTTGTCATTGTTATGCGCAGATCAAAATCATGTGAGTCAAAAAAAATATGCATGTCTGCATTTTTTTAATTAGATTATTTGCAATTACACGAATATAAAGGCAATGGTGTAAACGCACATAAACTACATCAAAAGAGGCACGCTATGTCTGCGCTGAAAACGACACTTTTGTTTTCCCTGATTGTTCTGGTCCTGATCGCCTGCGACCCGACCAAAAGTAACCAAAAATCGGAAGACTACCGGATCACCGGCGATGCCCTGCAGGCCGAATATGTTGTCTTCGCCTGGAACGACCTCGGCATGCACTGCCTGAATCCGACCTACGACGAAGCAGTCATCCTGCCTCCATATAACACAGTCTGGGCCCAGGTCGTGAAACGCGGAAAATACCCCGAGATCGTGTCTTCCGGCCTGAGCGTTGAATACAGCATTCTGAACAACAGTTATTCGTACGGCAAAACCGACGCCTTCGACGCCGATTTCAAGCAATTCTGGGACAATGTCGAATCGCTCTTCGCTACCCCCCTGGAAAACGACAAAGGTTTGAATCTGCACGATCCTCAAATTCATAACGGGCTGGCCGGTTCGATGATCGCCAAAGATAACTATTTCGTCGTGGATGGTATGCCGGTTACACCGGTGAACGACAATCAGACCTGGAATCCCTTCCAGGTAGCCGACCTGACCGTCAAGAACAGCGGCGGCACCGTAGTCGCGGGTACCCATTGTACGGTCCCCACTTCCGACGAGATCAATTGCGCCAAATGCCACGGCCCTCAGCCGTTCGATAACATTCTGGAAGAACACGACAAGGTAAACGGCCAAAGTTTAAAGAGCATGAAACCGGTCCTTTGTGCCGGCTGCCACGGTAGCCCCGCTCTGGGGACCAGCGGCAAAGGCAGCTCCGGTAAATATCTCTCCGAGGCCATCCATGACGCCCATGCCTCCCGGGGCGCCGCTTGTTACGATTGCCATCCCGGCGAGCAAACCCACTGCAACCGGAGCAAGGCTCACACTGCGGAAGACGGGAACTGCACAGCCTGTCACGGCGCGATGGACAACGTCGCCGGCACTATTCAAAACGGCCGCGTTCCCTGGGTCACCGAACCCAGATGCGTCAATTGCCACAGCGAAAGTATCGCCGATGTCAACGCCGGAACAGTCCTCTACCGCAACGCCCAGGGACACGGCGGGATGTACTGCGCGGCCTGTCACGGCAGTCCGCACGCCCAAATCCCGTCGAATGTCGAATCCGATAATTATCAACCGACGCAATACCAATCCAGTCAACTGGTGATCGGCAGTTGCGGCGTCTGCCATAAGGATTCAAGGGGCGACAACAACATTAAGGAGTTTGCCGAAGCGCACGGCGGCTCCTCGCCCGGAAAACCGAACGCGTGTCATATTTGCCATACGGAAATACCTTCGACAAACACGGCGTTGTGGCCGCATTCGTTCGCATGGATGGCGCGCTAGACGAACCACTCCTAAGCGATTTTACTGCCTTCACTCACTGCGCTCGGAATTCCGAACGCAGCTCTGCTATTTTTCCTAAATTAGCCCCTTCGAGAGCGTGATTTAACTGATGGAAATTTGAAATCTTATGACTATCTTTGCCCAGTTATTTACTTCGATTGACAAAGGGCGCACATGAAACGAATACTTTTTATCTTCCTCAGCGGGCTTTTCCTGGTATTTACCTGCCATAATTGCGGTAATGCCGCCGCTGAAAAACGATTGATCCGCAAGGCCGACCGGCTCCATGAACGTATTCTGACGCTGGATTCGCACTGCGATACGCCATTAAAAATCCTGCGTAAAAATTTCGACATCGGCAAGCGCAACAACGCCCGGGCACGCGGCGGTAAAGTCGATTTTGTGCGTATGCAAGAAGGCGGCCTGGATGCTTCGTTTTTCGCGGTTTTTATCGCCCAGAACGAGCGCAGCCCGAAAGTGACCGACAGCGCCTATGAGCATGCTCAGAACATGTTTGCCTCCATCGACCGGGCGGTGCAGGAAAACGCCGCGCTGGCCGAGCTCGCCTACACTCCTGAAGATGCCTACCGCATCAAAAAGACCGGAAGACGCGCGATCTTCATTGGTCTCGAAAACGGCTACCCGATCGGCCGCGATCTGACACGTATCCGGGAATTCTACGACCTCGGCGCGCGTTACATTACCTTATGTCATACGAAAAACAACGATATCTGCGATTCTTCTACCGACAGCACTGAACATGGCGGGTTGAGCGAATTCGGACGCGAAGTCGTTCGCGTGATGAATTCCATGGGAATGATGATCGACCTTTCCCACGCTTCGGACGCCACCTTCTATGATGCGCTGGCAGAATCGCAAGCGCCGGTCATTTTATCGCACTCCTGTGCCCGGGCTCTGTGTAACGAGCCCCGCAACGTGACCGATGACATGCTGCGCGCGCTGGTCCAAAACGACGGAGTCATTCAACTGTGTCTCTACAGCGGCTACATTAAAACCATTGCCCAGAATCCGCGACGCGAAGCCATCATGGATTCATTGGACCTGGCATATCCCGATTACAATAAAATGACCGATGACCAGAAAGTCCGCTATTTAGAAGAGCGCGATAAACTGGATGAACATTATCCCGCGATACTCGCAACGGTACAGGATGCCGTCGATCACATCGATCATATCGTTGCGGTCGCCGGCATCGATCACGTCGGCATCGGTTCGGATTTTGACGGCGGCGGCGGCATCGAAGGTTGCTTTGACGTCAGCGAAACGAAGAACATCACCGTCGAACTCCTGCGGCGCGGATACAATTCCAAAGACATCGGGAAGATCTGGAGCGGCAATTTCATGCGGGTCTTCCGGGAGGTCCAAAAAGTCGCTGACAAGCCGTAAATCACAAGCAGAGAATCATGTCTAAAAACTCATCCGAAGCAGCCATTGCTCAGAAAATCGAAGATTTACATCAAAAGATACTGACCCTGGATTCCCACGTCGATACCCCTTTGCGTCTGATACTGGAGAGTTTCGATATCTCGCGGCGCTACGATTCGTTCCGATCCGGCCCCCGCGTGGATTTTGCGCGCATGCGGGAGGGTGGTCTGGATGCTGCTTTTTTCGCCGTGTTCATCGATCAGGGCGACCGCAGCGCGGCTGCCCATCGTGCCGCCCGAAATAATGCCGAAAATGTCATCGCTGCAATCCGCCGGTCTATCGATCGGAATGCGCAGCTGGCCGAACTGGCCCTGACTCCCGACGACGCCTACCGCATCAAAGCCGCCGCTAAACGCGCCGTTTTTATCGGCCTCGAAAACGGCTACCCGATCGGCAGCGACCTCTCGCTCATCGAACACTTTTACGATCTCGGGGCGCGCTATATCACGCTCTGTCACATCGCCAACAACGAAATTTGCGATTCTTCCGCCACTGAACCGGAGCATAATGGCCTGAGCGAATTCGGCCGGGCGGCTGTACGCGAGATGAACCGCCTGGGTATGATCATCGATCTTTCGCATGCCTCCGATAAGACGTTTTACGACGTTCTGAAACAGAGCAAAGCGCCCGTCGTCGCTTCGCATTCCTGCGCCCGCGCCCTCTGCGACCACAAGCGCAATCTCGACGATGACATGCTGCGCACCCTGGCTCGTAACGGCGGCGTCATCCAGATGTGCATATTCTCCGATTTTGTCAAAACACCCGCACCGTTCCCGGAAAGGGATGCCGCCATCGAAGCCGCCAAGCAGAAATTCCCGAATTACGCGATTCTTCCGCCTCGCCTGAAACAGATCGAGATGGACAAATGGGATCGCATCGATGCCGAATATGTTCGTGAACTGGCAACGGTTGGCGATGTCGTCGATCATATCGATCATATCGTGAAAATCGCCGGGATCGATCATGTGGGTATCGGCACCGATCTCGACGGCGGCGGTGAGGTCGAAGGTTGCCGGAATGTCAGTGAAATGAAAAATATTACGCGCGAATTGCTGCGCAGGGGTTATGCCGATTCGGCCATCGAAAAAATCTGGGGCGCCAACTTTATGCGTGTTTTCCGTGAAGTAGAGCGAATCGCCGGCAAAGGCTAGGCCCCGGTCGCCGATTCAGCGGACAAGCGTTCGAACGTCTCGCGGTAAACGGCTACATTCTCACCGATCACAACGAAGTAAACTTTTTCCGGTACACTATTTTTCGCCAGGAAAGCCAGCGTTTCCCGCAGGGCGATTTCGGCCGCCGGTTCTTTGGGGAAGCGATAAATACCGGTGCTGATGGCCGGGAAGGCAATATCCTTCAAATGATTTTGCATTGCAATTTGAAGACAATTGCGGTAGCAATCGGCGAGCAGTTCGGCTTCCCGGAACCCTCCCCCGCGCCATATCGGCCCGGCAGTATGAATCACGAATTTGGCCGGCAGATGATAACCCCGGGTGATAACCGCTTCGCCCGTTTGTAAACCGTCTGGCAATTCCTCCTGCCGGATTTTCCGGCATTCGGCCAGCAGGTCCGGACCGGCCGTCCGATGAATGGCTCCATCGACACCGCCGCCACCCAGCAGACTTGAGTTCGCCGCATTGACAATGGCGGCGATCTCCTGCCGGGTTAAATCACCCTCGACAATCTCGATTCTGTTAAAGGTTTGCATAATTACCTCGATCACCTGCAGAGCAGCCTCCCTTTTTAACTGTCGCCGTTTGCGAAGCTAAGCACAGCAGTTGAAGAAGCCAACCATTTTCATCTGGATTAAACCGCCGGAAATCGTGAAATTGGGATGAGGAAAATACTGTGCAAACCACGGAAGAAAAATTCAGACAGATACTGGATGAGCTCCACAGCCTGGCAAATCCGGATGCTATCGCCGGGATGGAACGCTTCGGCATTACGCCGGGCCAGACTTTCGGGATTAAAATCCCCGAACTGCGCCGCATTGCCAGGGCGCATCGCAAAAACCATGCACTGGCCTTGCGGCTCTGGGCTTACGATTCACGCGAGACGCGTATCCTGGCCGGCATGATCGATGATCCAACCCAGCTGACCGAGGATCAGATGGAAACCTGGACGGCAAGTTTCGATTACTGGGAAATCTGCGATCAGTGCTGCATGAACCTCTTCGAGAAGGCGCTCTTTGCCTACCGCAAAGCCGTCGAATACAGCCGGCGCTCCGAAGAGTTTTTCCGCCGGACGGGATTCGTTCTGATGGCCCGCCTGGCGGTCAGCGACAAGAAGGCCGCCGATGAAGCTTTCGAACCGTTTCTGCCGCTCATCAAAGCGGGTGCATCGGACGAACGCAATCTGGTGAAGAAAGCCGTGAACTGGGCTCTGCGCCAGATCGGCAAACGCAACCGGACGCTCTATACGAAGTGCATCGATCTGGCCGAAGAAATTGCGCTGATGGAATCGAAAAGTGCCCGCTGGATCGCGGCGGACGCGCTGCGGGAATTAAAAAGCCGCCCGATCCGGGATCGCCTCGGCATTCGTGAGGATTGAGTTAGAACGTTTCATAGAACAGTTCAGGCGGATCGGTTTGGTCTTCCCGAATTTTGATTGCTTCGCGGATTTTGCGCAGCGCAATATTATAGCTGTCATCGTCCGGTGCATGGAGAACGGCAAGTTCTTCACCGACATCGACGGAATCGCCGATATTTTTCTTCATCAGCAGTCCCATCTCGGGCTGGATCCGATCTTCCATCGTTATTCTGCCCGCACCCAGTCCCACCGCCGTCATACCGATGGCCGTGGTATCCACGGAATGCAGATATCCCGATTTTAGCGCAGTGACAGCTTTAATCACCGGGGCTTTGGGATACTTTTCCGGTTTCTCGATGAAGGTCACATCTCCGCCCTGGTCACGCACCATCTCCACAAATTTATCGTAAGCCGCACCTGAATCAATCATTTTTTGGGCTCGTTGCCTGCCTTCCGCATACTCCTTTTCAATACCGGACAGCGCAATCATCCAGGCGGCCAGATGCAGGGTAACTTCCCGCAAATCACGGGGACCACCGCCCTTCAACACCTCGATCGATTCAACAACCTCCAGCCAATTGCCCACCGCCGCCCCGAGCGGCTGATTCATGTCCGTCAGGGAAGCTTTGACCTTTAAACCGAAATGCTCGCCGATTTTTTTGAGATTCTGCGCGAGTTCCCGGCTCTGCTCATAAGTGGCCAGGAAGGCGCCGTTGCCGGTTTTTACGTCCAGCACGAGACCGTCGATACCTTCGGCGATTTTCTTGCTCAGAATGCTGCCGCAGATGAGTGGAATCGATTTGACGGTTGCCGTGACATCGCGCAGGGCGTACATCTTGCGATCGGCCGGACAGATCTCTTGGGTTTGCCCCATCATGCCCATCCCGGTGCGCCGGACCAGGTCGATGAATTCCGTCTTGCTCAGGTGAACGTCGAAACCCGGTATGCTCTCGAGCTTATCCAGCGTTCCGCCGGAATGCCCCAATCCCCGGCCTGAAATCATCGGCACTACACAGCCGGCCGCAACGGCGACCGGCGCCAGAATCAGCGAGACTTTATCTCCCACGCCGCCCGTGCTGTGTTTGTCCACTTTAAACTGCGGGATGCCGGAAAGATCGATCGTCTCGCCGGAATGCAGCATAACTTCGACCAGTGCAATCGTCTCCCGGTCGGTCATGCCTTGAAAATTGACGGCCATAAGCCAGGCGGCTACCTGGTAATCCGGGACTTTTCCCTCCACATAGGCCATGAGGAACTCTTTGATGTCCCGCTGGCTATGCTCATGCCCTCTTTTTTTATCCTCAATAAAAGTCACCGGCAGCATTTTTACACCTTTTTCCCTTTACAAATCCGATCATTCCCCGGTTTTTCTTTCCGTATCCGGGCTATCAACGCCGAAAAATTAATGCTTCTCTGTTCCTGAACCGTATAGTGAATCAGGTAGATCCCGACGATGGTGAGCAGAATATTGGAACTCCACATCGCCCAGAAAGGCGGGATGATCGCCAGATCCGCCAGCTCCTCCCCGCCGATCAGAAACACATAGTACAGCAAGAAGCATAAGAAACTCGATAAAATTGCCACGACGATCCCACCGTGCCGGGTCATTACACCCAGCGGCGCACCGACCAGTACGAACACGATACAGGCAAACGGGATGGATAGTTTTTTATTGATCTCGACCCAGTAGCGGCTGATCTGTTTCTGGTACGTGTTCAGTAGCGTGAGTTCGCCTTTCACGCGCGACAGCAGGATATCCAGTTTGCGGTTTTCGACCCGGGCGGCGCTCGTCGATAAGGTTTCCTGATTAACCGATTTCCGGTGCTCGACGATATCGGCCAAAGCTTTGAAATTCGTGCCGGTGTCCTGACCAAGCTCGGTCTGCACCAGTTCCCGGATTTTATCCAGGACGCGCTGTCTTTCCCCCTGAAACTGCACGACTTTCTCATGCAGCATGGCGATATTCATTTCGCGATCGCCGCGGCGGGTTTCGCTGCTCCTTTCCAGCAGGAGATCATCAACCGAAAGGGTGATGATGTGCCGCTCAAAATTATTGCGCCGGTACTCTTCGGTATTTTTCAAATCCAGTTCATGAATCTCACCGTGCAGCAGCGTGAAACGGACTTTCGTGCCTTCCACCTGAATGAATCCGCTGTCGGCATAGATTGTCGTCTGAACCTCCCTGGGATCCTTATTATAGATCGTAATGTCTTTGAGTATATCGCCGTTTTTTTCTTTTACGTAAATCGAGTATTCCGGCAAATCATCCATGAAATAGCCGGGTTCGATATTTAAATCCGGACGCTTGCGGTAGATGTCCCGGTAGAGCAGTTTGGCTTTGTAATTGGATTTTGGCAGAACATTGTTGTGAAAGTAAACCATGAAAACCGCCACGATCACGCCGAAGATGATCCCCGGGATAAGAATCGAAATGAAACTGATCCCGCTGGCGCGCATTGCGGTGATCTCGTTGTCCTCCGCGAGACGCCCGTAAGCCATCACACAGGCCACCAGAATCGCCATCGGAATGGACATGGCAACAATCCAGGCCATATTCAAATAAATAAACTCGATCACGACCATCACCGGCAGTCCCTTACCCAGCAGCCGGTCGATCGATTTGAGTAAAAAATTGGTTAACAGGACGAAAGTAACGACGGCTATCGAAAAGAGAAATGGAAACAGAAGTTCCCGATAGATATATCTGGCGCCGATCCACCCGCCGCTGAATTCGTATACTTTTTTTGCAGATGTGTGCAACTTTCCTCCCATAAGCCAAATATACACTCGCATGGACGGTTTTTAAAAAGAATAATGCGGCGCCGGAACGATCGTTATCCATCGGTGCACCGGCCTGGACTTTGATTCAAATCACACCCGATCGCCCCGATATATGGCAGAAAGAAATACGCAGGGAACATTTATATGGATTAGGTTGTCTAAGAACTGTAAGATTGCCTTGAAGTATAGTTCATTGATGACTATATTAGAAGAGAAAATGTAGAAAGGCATTGCCATGAAAAAGAGCTCGATCATCCTAATTCCCCTTCTAGCAACTGTAATACTATCCGGTTGCTACACACAGGTTTGGGCTCCGGCTATCGAAAATCAACAGTACTCCGAACAACCACAGGAAAACGAAGAATACTATTATCCGGAAGAGGGTTACGAAGATTACCAATTCGAAGCGCCACAATTGTCCCTGTACGATGTCGGTTACCGCGACGGCATGCGCGATTTCATGCGCGAGGGCTATGGGAATCAAAACCGGATGTATGATCCGTTCTACTGGAACGATCCGTTCTGGTCGGTCAACCTGTACTGGGGCCACTCCTACTATCCCTACAACAACTATTATACCGGTTTCTACGATCCGTTTTTCTATGATCCGTTTTACGGCTACTACGATCCGTTCTACTCGTTTTATTCTCCGTATTCGTATCGGGGAAGAGGTTACTACTACAATCCTTTCTCGGGATTCAATTATTATTACCACAGCGGCAGCTGGAGCTACGCGGACGGCGAAGTGGAATTACAGCGGGGCCGTGTGGCCGGTACACGGGAACGGGACTATAACACGCCGGGCGCCGGTACTCAGAACACGCTGATGGGCCCCATGGCTACTTCCGTGGCCGGGTCAAGCGTGGGTGCCGGACCTTCGAATTCAACCAATACAACCCAGTTAACCCGCAACCGCGAGAAGAATGAGTCTTTGACCAACACCAATACGACTTCAAAGGTGCCACAAAAATATCCGACAACCCGATCTCTGCAAAACACCGAAATGCAAGCCCTCCCGCTATCGGTTGAGAGATCCCGCGATACCCAGAACGAAAACGAAGATCAAAACACCGCCACCACGGTTACGCGAAAACGCGATTCATCCAACGAACCATCCGATTCGGATGACAACTCCGCAAGTCGCCAGCGCAGTACCTATAAACCCTCCGATTCCGGTTCATCGAGCAGTTCGGGTTCCTCTTCAAAAAGTTCGTCCAAACAATCATCTCAGCGAAGTTCATCCCGTAAATCGTCGAGTTCCGATAGCGATTCCTCTTCGCGCCAACGCAGCATCAACCGATCGTCCAACTCCGGTTCATCCAGTCATTCCAGTCCGTCGGTTCGCAGTTCCTCCGGATCGCGCTCTTCCTCCTCTTCCTCGGGTTCCCGCTCGAGCAGTTCCGGTTCGTCTTCGAGCAAATCGTCGAGCAGCAGTTCGTCCGGCAAATCATCGAATTCAAGGAAAAGATAATGCAGAAATATCGTCGTTCGTTTTTTATCGTTATGCTGTCGGTTTTTTCGATTTCGTTGCTTCCGGCCCAGACGTTTGAGGACGCCCTGCGACCTTTCTGGACAATCCGGGGATTCGGCGCGTCTTCATTTGCCGTTACCAATGGCAGCACCTTCTCCCGCGATGTTTCCAGCCTATCGTTGAACCCGGCCAATCTCGCCACGCTTCAACGTCCCGCCGCCTATATGGCTTTTCAATACGGCCTGTTTGACCAGGAGGGGCAGCTCGTTCCCAATGCCAGAACTTCCGAAAAATCGGAAAACTACTTCAGGCATAACGGATTCGGCTTTGCCTACCCCGTAGAAGTTTACCAGGGTTCGTTCGTCCTGGGATTTGCATTCGCACCCTCGGCGCAGTATAACAACGTCGTCCGGTCGGAAGGTCTGGCCGATTTCGAATCGTCACAATATTATCTGAAAAGCGCGATCGATGAAATCGGGACACTAAACAGTTTCAAATTGAGCAGCGCCGTCGAATTCCGGGAGAACCTTTTTCTGGGGCTGTCGGTCAATTTCCACCGCGGCGACCGTCGTTACACCTATGAAGGAATCGACAGCGACACCACGGACGCTTTTACCTATTCCCGTTTTATTCGTACGGAAGTCATCAAACCCGAATACCGCGGGGCCAACATCGATTTCGGCCTGAGCTATCATACGTCCTATCTGGCCTTCGGCCTGCGGCTGTCGACTCCGCTGAAACTGTCGGTGGACGAGGTCAACCAGATTCGGGAACACCAGACCTATGAAGGTGCCGATCCTTCCAGCGCCGAGGACCTAATTAGTTACGAATACAGTGTTCGCTATCCGATGGAATTTGCCACGAATGCGGCCCTGACGCTGCATGACATCACCTTGGCGTTCGATTTCACTTTCCATAACTGGGGTGGCCTCAAATTTGACTCAAATATCGAGGAGACAATTTTTAATGAAGATGATAATTCCATCAAAAAGACGACTATAGATAACCGAATTAATACAGATATTAAGCTTAATCTGCACCGTACTACCGATATCGGGGTCGGCCTGACCCTGCCGCTCTATAAAAATATCACAGCAAAGCTGGGCTACCGCCTGATCCCGCGCCCTTATGACAATCTGCCAAAGAACGAACAATATAACCAGTTGATGGGACTCGGCGTAGAGGCCAAACTACAGGACATGATTATCCTGGGACTGAATTACCAGCTGGCTACCGGCAGTCGTAAAATCCGCGATTCATATTTCAGTACCACTACTTCGCAAAAATTCAGGGAACAGCAGTTCACCATTTCCACTTCGATTCTGCTGTAATATTAGTTTCGAAACAATTGATAAAAAATGCAGGACATCGGCCTGCATTTTTTATTCGTCTCCGCTCCAATCTACGCGCAACATCCTTTGTTAGTGTTCCCCGGTTTCATTATCAGAGATAAAATATAACCGATGCTGTTTTTGATTGCAGAAAATGATTGAGAATATTCCCCCTGACAACCTAAATTATCATACAGGATTAAGAAATGAAAAAACAGCTATACATTGCACTTTGCGCCCTTATTTTATTAATGCTTCGGCAAACCACCCTGGCGAACGAGGTCTGGGTTTTGCAGGTTGACGGCGTAATCAATCCGGTCGCCGCCTCGTACATCCACGATAACATCCTCAAGGCCGAAGACGAAGACGTCGAATGCCTGGTGATTCAGATGGACACGCCCGGCGGTTTGATGACTTCGATGCGTGATATTATCAAGGACATTTTAAATTCCGAAGTGCCGGTGGCGATCTATGTCAGTCCGCGCGGCGCCCAATCCGCTTCGGCGGGAGTGTTCATCACAATCGCGGCCCATTTCGCCGCTATGGCGCCGGGCACCAATATCGGTGCGGCTCATCCCGTTACCCTGGGCGGCGGCGGATCACCCTTCGGCGGGGGAAAGCCCGATTCCACCAGTTCCGAACACATGATGGAAAAGATTACCAACGACGCAGTAGCCCAAATCCGCAGTCTGGCGAAAGAACGTGGACGCAACGAGGAATGGGTCGAAGAGGCCGTGCGCAAGAGCGTTTCGGTGACCGAAACCGAGGCGGTGGAGTTGAAGATTGTAGACCTGATCGCCGAGGACCTCGACGCCTTTCTGGAGTACCTGGACGGCAAAACGGCCCAACTCGCAACCGGCGAAAAAATTTTAAACACGCACAATGCCCGGGTGGTCACCAAAGGGATGGGATTTCACCGTCGCATTCTGGATGTCATCAGCGAACCGAATATCGCCTATATGCTACTGATCCTGGGTTTTTACGGACTTTTCTTCGAAATCCGTAGTCCGGGCGCCATCTTCCCGGGTGTGTTGGGCGGAATCTTCCTGATACTCGCCTTCTTTGCATTGCAGGTCCTGCCCATCAATTACGCCGGTCTGGCCCTGATCATCGTTGCCATTATCCTATTCATTCTGGAAGTCAGTATCACGAGCTACGGACTTCTAACAATTGGAGGACTCATTTCCATGATATTAGGATCCATGATGTTATTCGACGTGAGCGAAGCGCCCCAGGCGCTCTACTCCGTTTCGTTGAAAATGATTATCCCCGTCGTCCTCTTTACGGCGGCGTTTTTTATCTTCGCCCTCAGCATGGCTTACCGGGCCCACAAGCGAAAGCCCACCACCGGCTATGAGGGCATCCTCGGTGAGATCGGCGAGGCTCTGACCGACATTTCGCCCACCGGCAAGGTGCTGGTGCACGGCGAATACTGGGACGCCAGGGCCGATTCGACCATTT
Organism: uncultured bacterium; assembly: GCA_964589175.1. Classification (GTDB taxonomy): domain Bacteria; phylum Fidelibacterota; class UBA2242; order UBA2242; family UBA2242; genus CAZPRY01. The sequence goes on along the minus strand of CAZPRY010000011.1, from coordinate 6,885 downwards.
CCAAAGGGGCGCAAATTATCGTCCGGTCCCTGGAACGAATGGTGTTGCATGTCGAATCCCACGAATAGTCGGAAGACCGAAAACCAATAAATACTAATCATTAAGGAGAAAATTATGTCAGTTCCTTATCTCACACTCATCGTTTTGATCATACTCCTTTTATCGAGCGCCATCCGCGTTTTGAAAGAGTATGAACGTGGCGTCATCTTTCGCCTGGGACGCCTGATCGGCGCCAAAGGCCCCGGTATTTTTCTGATCATCCCCTTCATCGATAAAATGATCAAAGTACCATTGCGCACGGTCGTTATGGACGTTCCGCCGCAGGACATCATCACCAAAGATAATGTCTCCGTAAAGGTGAATGCGGTCATCTACTTCCGCGTGCTCGATCCAAACAAAGCCATCGTCGAGGTCGAAGATTACCTCTACGCCACCTCGCAGCTGGCCCAAACCACCCTGCGCAGCATCCTCGGCGGAGCCGAACTCGATGAACTGCTCGCCAGCCGTGAGAAGATCAACACCGATCTGCAGGCGATTCTCGACAGACACACCGACCCGTGGGGCATCAAAGTGTCGCAGGTGGAAATCAAGCATGTCGACCTGCCGACTGAAATGCAGCGCGCCATGGCCAAGCAGGCCGAAGCCGAACGCGAACGCCGCGCCAAGATCATCAACGCCGAAGGTGAATTTCAGGCCTCAGCCAAGCTGCTGGAAGCCGCTGAAACCCTGACCAAACAGCCCATGACACTTCAGCTGCGCTACCTGCAGACCCTGCGTGAAGTGGCGACGGAAAACAACTCCACAATCATTTTTCCGCTGCCCATCGACTTGTTTAAACCGTTTTTAAAATTGGCGGAAATGGCTAAGCTAGAAGAAAAGACTGAAGAATAATTTCATAATTCCGAAAATTCTCAACCTTGCGAAGGTGAAATTTATCCCGCTTCGGCGGGAAACCTTCGCAAGGTTTTTTTCTTAGATAACAACCTCCCGGGGGTCCAGAATCCTCCGGAAGTTTTTTTTCGCACAGTCTTTTTGTTTATACTTTTCCCGCGCTTGCGTATATTTCAGGCATGGAATCCTTCGCTCTCACCGTTCAGCAACTTCGCCGCCGCATCGAAGAAGCCAACTATAACTATTACGTTCTCGACAATCCCACGATCAGCGACGCCGAATACGACCACCTGATGCGCGAACTGGAAGATCTCGAAAATGCGCATCCCGAACTGATCACTCCCGACTCACCGACGCAGCGCGTCGGCGCGGCGCCCCTGAGCGAATTCAGCACCGTCACCCACCGCGTTCCACTGCTCAGTCTGGACAACGCCATGGACGAGGGCGAACTGCGTGATTTCGTGGAGCGGATTTACCGCAATCTGCCTGCTGACTCGCAGGTCGAATTTATCGGCGAGCCCAAGATCGACGGGCTGGCGGTTGAACTGATCTACGAGAACGGCGTCTTCGTCGGCGGCTCAACCCGCGGCGACGGCGTTACCGGTGAGGACATTACCCAAAATCTGAAAACCATCCGCGCCATTCCGCTGACTCTGCGCGGCGACCAGGTACCCGTTCCGGCCCTGCTCGAAGTGCGTGGCGAAGTCTACATGGACCGCCGGGATTTCGAGAAACTGAACGAGCGGCAGTTGACCGAGGGTAAACCGCCTTTCGCCAATCCGCGCAACTCGGCCGCCGGTTCGCTACGGCAACTCGATCCGCGCATCACCGCCAAGCGGCCGCTGAATATCTGGTGTTATTCACTGGGCGCCTGCGAAGGAATGAACTTTAGCACCCATCACGAGTTTCTGCAGACCCTGCCCAAATGGGGTTTTCGCGTCAATCCATTAATCCGCAGCTGCGCCGGCGCTGATGACATTAACGAATATTACCGGCATATCGAATCGATCCGCGACAACATTTCCTATGATATCGACGGGGTGGTTTTCAAGGTCGACGGCATCGCACAGCAGATTGAACTGGGTATCAAATCCCGCAGCCCGCGCTGGGCGATTGCCGGGAAATTCAAGGCCCGCCAGGAGATCACGCAAATTCTGGAGATCGAGGCCAGCGTCGGTCGTACCGGTGCAATCACCCCGGTCGCCCATCTGCAGCCCGTGCCAATCGGCGGCGTCACGGTTTCCAAAGCTACCCTGCATAACCAGGATGAGATCGACCGCAAAGACATCCGTGTCGGCGACTGGGTCGTGGTGCAGCGCGCGGGCGACGTCATTCCACAGGTGGTCAAGGTGGTCACCGAAAGGCGCACCGGCGAAGAACAGCCCTATCACCTGCCGGAGAATTGCCCGGTCTGCGGGGGCCACGTCGTCCGCCCGGAAGGTGAAGTCAAGCACCGCTGCCAGAATATCAATTGCCCGGCGCAGATCAAGGGCAGCATCCGGCACTTTGTCTCCAAACGCGCGATGGATATCGACGGTTTGGGTGAAAAAATTATCGATCAGATGGTCGACAGCGGCCTGGTAAAAAATGTCGCCGACATCTATTTTCTTACTAAAGAGCAGATCGCGGCGCTCGAACGCCTGGCGGAAAAATCAGCTCAAAACATCATCGACGCCATCGACGCCAGCCGCGATACAACGATGGCCCGCCTGATCCACGCCCTCGGCATTCTCAATGTGGGCGAGCATTTGGGTAGGGTGCTGGAAAAGAATTTCGGTACCCTTGAAAACCTGATGAACACTGACTTCGAGACCCTGGAAGCCGTGGATGGCATCGGTCCCATCGTCGCCCGCAGTATCACGAATTTCTTCGCAGAAGAAGCCAACCGGCAGACCATTGAACGCCTGCTGGCAGGCGGCCTTCGGCTCGCCGAAGTCGAGACAAGCGGCGAACCCGCGATTTTCTCCGGAAAGACCTTCCTCTTCACCGGGGCGCTCACAAAATTCACGCGCGACGAGGCCCGGGAAATGGTCGAGAAATTGGGTGGCAAGTCGGCCTCATCAGTCAGCAAGAAAACCGACTATGTGGTTGTCGGTGAAAATGCCGGCTCCAAAGCAGCCAAAGCCCGGGAACTGGGCGTGCCGATCCTCTTGGAAGATGAATTTCTAAGAATGATCTTTACCATTAACCTAATCCCAGAAGAAATTATTGGAAACTACAACTCACTTTCAACTCTTAAAAATAATACGAACTTAATAAAAATTTCCAGTAGCCTCGATAAGATAGAAACTGCAGCAATTTTTTCTGGTCTGCTAACACATCCTGAATTACAAAGCAATGCTTATCGTATAGAAGCCTTGGTACATGCCTTTCTATCCTTATCGAAAGGCAGGAAGACTCCTAAAAAACACATGGTAACAGAAGCTTTCAATAGTATGCATAATACTAAATTTGGACATGCAGAAGACCCTGCCGAAAATGTTTTCGTCGCACAAGTATATAATAAACAAGGAAATTATAGAATTCTTGAAGGATTATGGGAAAGTAACGCTTTCCACCTTCAGCGTTTTCTGGATATAGTCGATGGAATACCTGATACTGCTGAATACAGTAGAATTAAAAGTGCTGTTTGGGGGTTGCTAAAAATATCCAATATGATCTGTCAGAGATGTAACCTTGAACGCTATACGATCGGCAATCGGTATCCAATTGACAATATTCCAGATAATATATTAGAGAATCTTGGAGCTTTAAGAAATAGGGTAAAATTTTCTAATCAGGATTTAAACCGTCTCGACATTCATAAACATGACATTGAGCATTTTATTCTCCAACAAAGAGAGTTTTATAACTTACTGGAAAAAAATTTAGGTGAATCTCTTTTAGAAAGATATCCTATTGTCATTGAAAATGACTTCTACTATTTGATATTGCCAACAGCGATAGGCGTAGCAATTAGACGTTTTTTAATTGAAGAGATGTCGAAAAAAAACATGTTAATTAATTTAGAGAGTGCGCTATCAAACTCATACGAGCAACATTTTTCCAGAATTCCTTTGCTAGGTAATTTGTCAAATGCTCCAATAAAATTTCTTGTAAGTGAAATAACAAACATATTGTTTTGTGAATTGTCGATTGAAATTGATATAGGAAGATTACTTCATTTAATCTTCTTCCTAGATGATTTTTCTAATATAGAAAATGGTTGGATGCTAAGTTGTAACTTATTAGGACAAGATATTGGAGAAGAACTTACTGACCGAATAAAAAATGTAAAAGAGGATCGTAAAAAATATCCAGATTTCAAGGATGGCATCTCATTAATTGTTGCGTGTGGATGGGGACGCCCAATTAACATTAGTTTACCTGAGGGAAGAGATAATAATTGGAAAATTGAGGCCATACCTGCTTCGGAACTTACAACTTTCAGTTTGTCACCAGAATTTAATGTTCTGACATTCTGGAGGCTTCTCCATGCAAGAGATACACTTGCCGCTTATGATGGCTTTATTCGAAACATCAATGGATTACTGAACCTGTATGGATGGGCAAAAAATCTAGATTACCATCTTGTTCCACATGAAGCGATTCAAGGAAATATAGAAAATGGTCCTATCAAAATAGTAATTGATCAAAATTCATTGTTAGATGTAAGACAAGAGGCGTACCTCGCTTGGGATGTACATATTGTGACCAATCCTGAAGGAACACCATGTATTGTTACAAAAAAATCTGCATCCTTCTACTTTGAGGAAGATAAATGGATTTCTCTTTATGTCAGTATAGATGATATCTTCAATCATAGATTAAAAGCAATTTATGAAAGCCCAAAATGTGACTGGTGGTGCGTGCTGCACACGAGTGGAAAAGCAAATCCAGATTTAGTATTTCGTTTATGGGAAGCTGCTATGAGTTGGCTCCACAAATCAATCGTTGAAATAGAAAAAGCATTTCCCCAACTCACTCAGAACCGGATTATCTGGAATCTAAATTTTATTTCACCTGAAATTCCAAAATTGCCCTGTGTAACAATCAACTATAGTGATCTAAAAGACCTCGTATATATTACATATGACGGAAACATCTCCATAACTGTAAATTTCGAAGCTAGATTTATTAGAGGATTTTTTCAGGAAGATAATAATGCAGAAAGATGTATGATCTGGACTCTAATAAAAGGAGTTGAACTAGCATCGGATACGCAATTGTTAGAATTTGAAAGAGAAGGGCTACTCGATACAATAATTCAAGACAAGTCAGCAAAAAGTCTTCATCTACTTCCATGTAAAACATTTTTAGACTACGTTGAGAATAATCTTCCGGAGCCTATCACAATACATAGATTTGATGACACTACTTTACGAATTGGTTTGGGCTGGTTAGCAAGATCTCGTAAAGAAGGAGGAGAAGTAGTTGGGATCGAAAACTGCACCGATTACCTAAACAAACTAGTTGATGAAATCTGGAAAAAAGTTCAAATATTACTTAAACATTTTAATCGAAAATCTCTCTTGGAAAAACTACTTTTAAATTTAGAATCTATTCGAAAAAAGGACCATCTATGGAAAAGAACAATTAAAGCATGTCTGGCGCAACATAGTAACAAAAACAATATAATAGCTGTTGCTAATCAAGAAGCTTGTAAACGTAATGCATCAAAATTAAGTAATAGAATTGCTATTGAGATGGCTCTTTGTGAATGTCCACTAGAAGGGGGAGAAATCGCAGGAAGTATTGAAATCTCAAAAATCATGACGTATTCCTCTTTATTATATTTCTTGGGTAGTTGGTCAGATGCAATAAAATCAGAAGTGATGCCAGCAGAAATAAAAATCTCACATTTTGGAGAAGTAATGATCAATCCATCTTTTGAACACAACATTGTGGAAAAATATGGAGAAGACATACAGAGAAAAATTCAAAGATCAAATGTTAATAATTATAGTCGATTGTACGAAGAAACTAGTTACGTGAAAGATGTTGATGATTTATTAGACTCTCAATTTATTGATGCATGGAAAGAGGAATTCGGATTTTCAATAAATGATTGCAGAGCATATATAGATTTCCTCGAAGATATCGCTATTAAACAAAATACAGCAGTAATCGAGAAAAAATTTAGTGACCTTACTAAGCCAATTAACACAGCAATTGAAATATCAGATAAATCTGTCAAGGCGATCTTAAAAGCATTAACTCTTTGGCCGAGGAAAGCTTGGCCTATTACGCCTCCGGGTTTTTCCAGTAGTGATTGGGAGCCCTGGAATTTCAGAAGACGTTTATCTCTAACTTCTAGGCCTCTTATTCAATTTGATGATAAAACTGATCCATCGATTTTCATCTCTCCTTCGTTAGTGAGGGAAAGTTTTGCTTATATTCTAAGAAACTCGTATGAAGCGGAATTCGATGATAAACGATTTAATTCAACAACAATGCGTTCATGGATTGGTACTAAACGAAACCAAAAAGGACATGAATTTAATAAAGAGGTAGCAGGTAGACTTAATGAATTTGGTTGGGAAACAAGACATGATATCAAATTAACTGAAATCTTGAATAAAAAACTTGATAAAGATTACGGTGATATCGATGTCTTAGCATGGCATAAAGAAAGTAGAAGAATACTTGCGATAGAATGTAAAAAACTAGAGTTCGCAAAAACGCATGGAGAAATCGCAAATCAAATAAATGAATTTAGGGGTCTTGATTTAAAAAATGGAAAGCCAGATAGATTAAAAAGGCATCTTAATAGGATTGAAATTTTAAATTCTAATTTATCTTCATTGACAAAACTCACTCATCTTGATAATATTTCTAACATTGAGGCATACATTGTTTTTAGTCGAAACGTGCCAATGTCTTTTTCATCAGACATTATTTCCAGCCAAATTATAATTACCAATTTTGATTTGTTGGATGAAATATAAATCTATTGATATTTAGGGTCTCCTGAAAAAGTTCTTTTTATGAGCCGGTTAATAATATTTCAGGACT
>CAZPRY010000010.1:61999-102743 GCA_964589175.1 uncultured bacterium | reverse complement strand
TACCTTTTTTTCGCATTCATCGGACATTATTTTTGCAATTCGCTATAAATACGCCTAGAATCCAAAACCGACCGAGATTTTAATGTACCCGGTGCTTTTCATCGGGAATTCAACGGCCTCGCCGCTATAATTATGTCCGGTCAGGGCTTCAAAATCGGCACTCTCCTGATATCGTAAAACCTCGTTTCTCTCAGAAACCCAATACTGATATCGTCGCGACGCCACCAGGCCGGTTCGCACTGTCAGCGTTATGTTCCTCGCAAATAATACTTGTAGCTCCGGTCCCAACGTAACGGCCGAATATGCCAGTCCGATCTCATTACCGGATGATAAGAATTGCCCGTTCTCATCATATTGATCGGCTTTTACGCCGATAAAATTATAGGTGTCTCCGCCCAGTTGAGCCTGAAATCCCAAGGACACCTTTTGATTGATGTGGTACCAATAGCCGATCTGACTGGGTACATTTATATCAAGCGTGCTCCGCCGGGTCTGCTTTCTCAGTACGATCAACGGTAATAACTGCGCCTGTCCCGTCAGTCGCCCATAAAAAAATCCGAATCCCATCGACCACCCGGATTCCCATTGGTGCGTTGCCTCGAAACCTCCCAGATACCCCAAATCCTGCATTCTGTATACTTTCGGATCGATCGCCGCATACGTGAATCCCGCGATCCCGGTGAGTGACCATTTTGCGCTGATTATTTTCGTTAAAGTACCCGTATACCCAAAAGACATGAGATGGTCATACTCATTGATCAAATTTATTTGCCAGTTTTGCTGCTGGTCTATCGAATAGGAGGGCCAATTATTCACGTTGAGATGCTTACTGCTATACGAAAGACTATTCCCCAAAATAAGGGTCGGGACTTTGTTGGCATCAATTTCCCTGTAACGCAATATCACCGGTAATCCAATACTGATTTTAAAATCGTTAACCGTAATCTCAGTTTTATTGTAGGGAACATTCAGATCTTCGCCGTCCGATTTCGGCAGCATCTCCCATTCCGCCGTGATCTGTCCAATCGAAGGCAAGGTCATAAAAACAATCAAACATACTATAAGGACTACTTTGAATTTCATATTTCTATCCTTTCTGTTTCCATATTAGTCTATCCCTGGTCGGAGTGCAATGAGAATCTCGAAGAACTCCATGGTTTACATAATTTCATTGATCCCGATAAATTGCAGTCCGACATCTTTGAATTCCTGCAGAGAACAGGCGGATAAGATATGGGTTTGATCGGGATAATAGCTGCGAAAATAATGGCTTTTCGATTCCTCTCCCCTGATTTTAACGCCGATACTGTTTTTCTCCGAAATTTGGATGGAGAAAGAATCAAGCGGAATCGATAATCCCTGGCCTTCCATTTTGATATAACTCTCTTTAAGCGTCCAGATCTGGTAAAATCTTTTTTCACTCTCTGCGCCGCGCCCGGCCGGGATCTGTTCTACTTCCTCGGATGTGAAATATCGCCCGGTCACATCCGCCGGTATTTCCCCGATCTCTTCCACATCCACACCGATCGGCTGGCGGCTGATCCCGCACACCACCCAGTCACCTGAATGAGAGATATTGAAATGAACATCCTTTATAAATTCAAAAAACGGTTTGCCGAATTCATTCATTCGGACCGATCTGTCTGCTGAATCAACGGAATCGAACCGATCCAGCATGAAATGCAGCAGCAACTCACCGATCAGTCCCCGTAAGGCATCCGGATACTGCCGGAAACGCAGGATTCGTTCCTTTTTCTCGACTGAAATACTATCCAGTAGTTGCAGAAACTTCTGACGTGGATAATCCCTGTCGATTTTAACTGCAGCTAACCTGGTCATGATGCGAAATCGGCTTATTTGTTGAGTTCAGAGATAATTCCGCAAAGTCGAGTTGATGCTTTCCAATACCAGCTTTTCACTGTCCTTAATAAAGAAGTGTCCGCCTTTGAAACTCCGGATATCGCATGCGGCGCTGCTGTACCCTCGCCAACCCGTAATCTCCTCCCGGCTGTAGTCCTCGTCTTCGCCGACCAAGACCGAGATAGGATTATCGAACCGAACGTCACCCGCACCGAGAGCATAGTTTTCCGTAATGCGAAAATCATTCCGCAAAATCGGCACGAACAATTCGCGCAACTGTCTGTTCTGGAAAATTTCCGGCGGAGTGCCTCCCATTTTGAGGATCTCCTCTCGAAATTCATCTTCGGGCATGAGGTGGTACTTTGGGGATCCGTTCGCGGAAATATGGGGCGCCTCTCTGCCCGAGAAGAAGATATGCGCCGGTTGCTTCACATTGGAATGGCTGATGATCCTCGCCAATTCAAATGCGATTAAGGCGCCCATGCTGTGACCGAATAGCGCATACTCGAACCGGTCAAATTCAGATCTCAGACCGGAGAACGCATCCTGGGCGGCCTCCTGAATCGAAGCACTGAGCGCCTCGCCCAAACGGCTACCCCGCCCCGCAAGTCCGACGGGATATAGTTCGACGCGGTGATCCAGGTCCCTTTTCCAGGCCTGAAAAATACTTGCATTGCCGCCCGCGTAGGGTAGGCAGTACAGTCGAATCCGTTTATTAGCTTCTCGACTTATCGGTAATGTCATTCCGTTCTTCTCCGCCACCGGCAAGTACAGCTCCATTTTAATGATATAGGTTAATAACCGTCAGAGCGCGCCGGTTTGATTCCCGGGATGCTTTATAGTTAATGAACACTACCCGTCCGGAAAAAGGCAAACCCACCGGACACTTCCGGGTACCCGGGCCGTCCGGTTTTAAACTGCGAAGAATCAACCTGGGACAGTAAATCCAAAACTTTTTCCGATGAACCAGAAAACAGGCGCACCCAATCTTATCCTGATGGTTCGGAACATAATCTCGACGCAGGTACAGACGCTCCATACCATACTCCATCGGAGGGATTCACCCATTCCGACGGGGAATATCAGAAATCAGCAAACAAGTCCTACAACAAAAGCAGCACTTACTTAGCCTTTTTCATCTCCTCGGCTTTGGCTTTGCCTTCCTCAAACTCCGCCGCGAATTTTTCCCCGACCTTCTTGGGGTCGAAATCCAGGAAAGTTCCGCCGGACGCAAAATGCTGAATAAAAACCTTGCCGATCGCATAGCAGGCCGCACCCGAGAAAATGGCCATCGATACCGAACCGGCGTACGTGCCGATCACGGGAACCAACTTAAAGAGACTCCCCAGCCAGGTTTTCGAAAGTGAACTCGGCACAATGGAACCCAAGAGCGCAGAAACAATGGATTTTCCGCGAACCTCGGAAAATTGCACTTCGTACAATTTGGCTACCTGACTCAGCATTTTGAGCTGAACGCCGGTGACCACGGCAATGTCCAGAACCGGAACCGGTATCAGACCGGCACCCATCGACCAGTACATGTAGTTGCGTACTACTTTCCCGGCCATTTCATCTCGATCGATAACCACAGTCTTCGCCGCCTGTGTTTTAACTTCCGTCATCGTTACCTCCTTGTGAGCGTGTATTTATTATTCCTCTGTATTCGGTTCCTTCTCTTTTTTAGCGAGCACAACGTACAGCAAAACAAGAACCGGTGTAAAAAAAAGAGAAAAGATGAAAGCACCCCAGAACCCCAAAACAGTTTTCCTGCCCAAGATTCCCACGATAAAACTTAAGATCACCCACACTGCTACTAACATAAGAAACCCTGCCTTTTTGTGTTCATAATAATAAAAATCATTTCAAAGATTGTGATACCTGTCGCCGTCGATTCTCTTATGATTCATCCTCATAGATCAGGACAAGCGACCAGTCACAGCTGCGCAAAGGGAAATGTCCGACATACAACCTATGATCGCCCGCTATCGGGAAATTCATCACTCCGGTTTGTTTTTGCAGAATTTTCCGGCCTAGCTCTCTTAATGCCATCCCACTTTCGGCAGAGCTGAGACTGGCAATCGATTCTGCTAATATATCAGCCTTGCAAAACCTCAAATCCTTAAGATCCCGGGAGGTGCTTATGATTATACCCGATCGGGATAGCAGTAAAACCTGTCCGGTTTTCAAATATTGAATGGATTCGATGATTTTGTCGACCCATTGAAGTGTCAAATCAACTGTTATCACACCGATAAAAGTACTGTCGCTTTCATCATATTTGAAAATGGGAACCGCATAGGTTGTCATATTGACTCCGCCGCCACCCTCATCAAAAAAAGGTTCGGTCCAGACGGCCTTCTTGAGGCGTTTCGGTAAAAGATACCAATTCCAGGAAAAGTAATCATATTCTTCAGTACCTAAATCGTTGCGCCGGACTTCCTCTCCCAGGCCATAGTAATACGGGGCAAAATAATATTGATCTTCCTTATATGCGTACGGCTCAAAGGCACAGGCGGAACCGTAAATTTCATCGTTATTTTTGACGATCATCTGAAGCAAATCCCCCAAATCACTCTCTGATAAATGCGTGTTGCCCAGGGGGAAGGCAATATAATCCGGTATATCCTGAAGAGAGAAGATAAATCGCTCGATTTTTTCTCTTTGATTTATTCCAACATTCAGCATTGTTTTCCGGATACTACGCTTTGCTCCGTGATGCGTTAACAATCGCCAGGAGCCTACCGAAACCACAAGCAACAGAATCACTGCAGCCACAAACAGTATTCGTTTTTCTTTTCGGTTAAACGTCGTTCGGTCCATTAAAAGCTCTTCTTCTGAAATTGCCGATAGTCGGTTCTTTTTGCGATAATCCCGGAGCGGAACAGAAACTGATCCAGGCGTTCGAAATCAACCGGATTAAGTACGGTAAAATCCGGATTGATTTCCTCCGGGAAATAGCTCGATTTTATGGTTTCAAGCACCTGCTTCTGGATATATATATCAGCCCTTCGCCTCTCCAGATCCATGTATTTCAAAGTATATCCAACGGCCTCGTCAATGTTATTAATGGCATATTCCCAGCCTCGCAGACTTGCCCTTACGAATCCGCCGCACAACTTCGGCTCGGCCTTCTGAAATTCCCGGCGGCAGTACAGCCCGTCCTCGGGGAGCAGCGTACCGCCCGAATCAATTTCTACCACAAAATACTGGTCCTCTTCCATACCGCTGCGCAGCAGTTGGATGTACTCATTATAGCGCATCACGAGGACCGCGTCGAGAGCATCCAGCAACAGGAGCTCGACACCCTCACGAACCGGGACAATTTCGACTTCTCTTGCACCGTTCTTCGACACCACATCGGATAAGATCGGAACAAACGGTTTCCAGATACCCACCGATTTCCCCTGCAGCTGGTCCAGGGAACTGACTCTTTCTTTCTTCGCTACCAGAAGAATTGAGGAATTGTGGAAAAACTGCGCGATATGAACGATGTCCGGATTCCGATGATGGGACCGGATACCTTCATGCAGCCACATGATACCGAAGTCCGCCTTGGAATTCTTCAGATTTTCCTCTACGTTGAAATTGACATCCGAGAAAATGAAGTCTACCTCAAGGCCTTCCTCGGCATAGAATCCTTTCTCCGCCGCCGTGTAGTATCCGGCAAATTGGGCCTGCGGATACCAGGAAGTGTTCAGCACTACCCGCCGAAGCGATCTATTCTCCTGCGCATGGCAGAAACAGACCAGCAGCAATAGCCCAATTAAGCAGCGTCGGAATATCATGGCTTGGATTCCGTATTTAGCAGAATCGGTAAGTCCTGATCACCGTTCCCCATTATGATAATCTTGGCATTCTCGGATTTCGCCAACTCCGAGGTAACTTCCAGCCCTTTCCATTTCAGGATCGATATCCCGGACACGGTTTCGAATTCCCGGATACCACTGGCCTCTATCGCCTTCCTTTGGCGTTCCTTTTCTTCGATCATCAGTTTATAATCGAACTCCATCGACAACTGCTCTGCCGCGAGTTTGCGCTCTATCGATGCTTTGATCGTCTCCGGCAAGGTAATTTTCGTGATAATGATGTCCTCGATGATGATATTATATGGTGATAGCTGTTTTAGTAAATGATGCCGGATGCTGGCCTGAATAAAAAGCGTGGACATCTTATAAAGTTTCTCCGGCGTATAATTACCGATAACGGACAAAGCGGCTCCCCTGACTTCCGGCAATACAATTTTTGCGAGATAGTCACTTCCAATACTCTGATGAATCACCGCCACCGAATCCGCTATGGGATGGAAACGAAAGGAGTACTGCAGGTCGATATACAAACCTTCCGAAGTCAAAATACTGATGGAATCGTCAATGTTTTGCCTTTTGATATCATAGAGGATCATCCTGTCAATCGGCAGAATGGCATGGACCCCCTCCCCGTAAACTCTCGTCAGCACCGTACCGCCAAACCTATGCCACAAAACCCCTTTATAACCGGGATGTATGGAAATAAAAATATTTTTCCAGAAGTAAATAATAAGAAATAACAGAATCAGCGTTGTGATAACGATTCCGTATTTATACTTATTCCACTTTTTCTTAAACCATGCTTTTATCTTGTGATATGCTATGATAAAAATACTTTTTATGGCACCCGACTCTTTCAAGTTACTCTCCGTCTTAACATAATTTTCTTTAATATACCAATTTACAGTCTGCTTTCATATCAATTTATCCCCGAATTTCTTCAATATCTAACGGAAGTTATCCAATCCGATGACTCGCTTTCGATCCAAATCCGAGCTGTTCAATCCGACCTCTCCTGCTCCGATAATTCTTTAAAATCATCACGGCAAATTACCGGTTTGGATATCAAAGTTCAAATCCTTTATTAAATTCGACCCGCCACTCCAGTCCGGAGAGTTTTTTCTCATCATTGCGCCGGTAGTGCAGCATCTTATGCTGTTCCAGTTCCTCCCAGATTTCCGGCAATTTCTCTGAACTTACCGGAGTTAAGAAAAAGATCGCCGCCGTCAACCTCGTTAAGAGGTTTTCATAAGGCAGCTCCCACTCCTGAAGCAGTTGCCTTTTCTTTAAATCATCCAGATGTCGCTTGACTTCCAGTATTTCCGGAACATGTCCGATCCGTACCATTTCACCTCCTTATATCATACCTAATCTTCATTGCCTTGCTCTCCGATCGCATCCGGATTATGCTCCAAAATTCAGGTCATTCTCCGGATTATCTGCGAAAGTTTTTGCGCCAGCGTATCGACGTATGGCTTTATCAGCATTGTATCATGTTTCCCGGGCACGAAATGGAGCTCGATCTCCTGGGCCGAATATCGTTCCCACCCGAGCGTCGTGCAATCGTTATCTAAAAACGATGAACGCGAATGCTCCTCGGCGCGGAACAAAACAATTTTGCCCGTATACGGCTGAGGCTGATATTTCACGGCAGCCATTCCATTGGCGGAATAAATATTGATCATTTGTTTCGTGTTCTCGACCCCAAAACCTTCATCCACGACGCCGGCCTGATGCGCCTCTCTTGTGATATAGGCCAATCTCGCATCCCGATCCAGAGTTCGCATATACTCTTCATCGAGTTCCAGATATTCTGCAAGCAGATGGGCGATGAATCCGGACTCGTCCCGTTTCATCAGCTCGTCAGCAGAATGATGAATGGTGCCACAATCCAGAATTGCGAGCAAGGGGACCTCTGCCCCTTCCGCGGATAATTTCCGGGCAATATCGAAAGCAACCATCCCCCCGAAGGAATATCCCATTAAAAAATAGGGGCCCGCCGGCTGGATCTCCCTGATATGCTTCAGATAATAATCCGCCATCTGCTCAACCGTTTCCAATCGGATGGGGGGATCCTTCTGTAAACCGGTCGATTGAAACATATACAGCGGCAAATCACCCGGCAGTTGCTGAGCGAGATCGTAGTAACACAAAATGTTCCCCCCAACCGGATGAAAGCCGAACAGCGGGGGTAGTTTTCCGCTTTTGCGCACCGCGATGACCGGCGAATATTGAACCGCTTCCTCTTTTTTCTGGATATGTTTGGCAATCTGCTCAATCGTACTCTCATGGAAGAGGATACTCAGCGGTAGATGGACCCCGAAGGTTGTCTCGATCTTATACATCATCTGGACGGCGCTGAGTGAATGTCCCCCGATGTCAAAGAAATTATCATTGATCGCAACCCGTTCCAGAAGCAGAATTTCTTTCCAGATCTGTTGTAACCGCTCTTCAATCGGATTGTTCGTTTTAAAAATCCGTGAGTTGCCACCATTGATACTCGGCTCCGGCAATGGAAGCGCCGACTTATCGACTTTGCCGTTCAGCGTGAGAGGATAGCGATCGACAGGAATAAAATAACTCGGGATCATATATTCCGGTAAGCGCTGTCTGAGGAATTCGCGCAGCCTTTTTAGATCGATGTCCTCTTCGGTAATCTGAATATACGACAGTAATTCCCTGTAATCCCCGCAAAGATTTTTCGCTATGGTTACACTGCGCAGAACTCCTTCATGGCTTTCGATTACGGAATCGACTTCCCCGAGTTCAACCCGAAATCCCCGAACTTTCACCTGGCCGTCATTCCTGCCCATAAACTCAAGCACCCCGCTTTTCAGCCAGCGTCCAATGTCACCCGTCCGGTAGAGCAGCTCCCCATCCTGCGGAGATTTCACAAATCTTTGATGAGACAGCTCGACATCATTCAAATATCCCCAGCCGAGCGCTTCCCCGGCGATACAGATCTCTCCCGGAATTCCCACCGGCACGGGAAGTAGCTCTGAATCGAGAATCTGAATGCGGACGTTCTGAATCGGTTTCCCAATCGGAATTTTCGGATACGATTGAAAGGATTCATGATTGATGGTTTGCAGGCTTACCTCGATACAGCACTCGGTCGGTCCGTAGGCATTGGTAATCGATACTCCGCTACATCCTTGAATCGAATACAGATCCCGAACCATCGATACTGGTAACTCCTCACCGCCGGCTATGATATGTTTAAGGCCGCCACTTTGATTTCGAAAAACAGTATCCCGAAAAAGCACGGACAGAAGGGCCGGCGAACTACTGAAGACCTCAATTTGATTCGATATCAAATATTCTGCGAGCAATCGACTATCATAGATGATATAATCCTCCACGATATAAACCGTATGGCCTTTCAGAAAGGAGGCCAGTAAACCGATCAATGAAGCATCGAAACTAAAAGAAAGGATATGCGCGACTCTGAGAATACCATCATAGTTTTTAAATATTTCCTCAATTTCGGATAATAAGACATTCACCAGAGAGCGGTGCAGATTGACAACACCCTTCGGCTGACCCGAGGTACCGGAAGTATAGATGAGATATGCGGCCTGCCCAGCTTCGGATCGATTGCGAAATGATTCGCCGGAGTTTTGAAGAACAGCCCTATTGTCAAATTGGTATCGGCTTCTCTGCGCAGTTAATAGTCTGTCCGGTGCTGCCGTTTTGTTGATTTTTAAGATTGCGTCGAAGCTGTATGAGGAAAGTTCTCTCCGGTCCGCATCCATCTCGGAAAACTCAACACTCTCTATTTCGGGAAGATCGTAGCGCAAATCCCGTAGAAAATTCCTCGATATGTACAGATCCTGAGTGAGATCTGCGATGACCTGTTTGCCTGTACTTTTATTGCGATTCAGATGGTCTTCAATCGATTTCAGATGGGCTGCCTTTTCATCCTGATCCCAGATGTGCCCCAGAAAAATAATACCGTTATCTTTCATCAGATCAATGGACTTGCGCAGGGTGTCCCGGAAATAATTATGCCCGCTGAAACTCTGGGCTACGCTGTTTAAGATCATGATGTCGAAACCGTCCGCTCTCAAAGAATCGATCTCGTGAGCTCCCAGTCGTTTTAAAATGATATTTCCGCATCCTCTTCTGGCGGCTTCCTTGCGCGAATATTCCAGAATCGTCGCGGAGATATCAACTCCGTAGTACTCCCCGACCAGTGGTGCTAACCGGAACATACTGATCCCGGAGGAGCACCCGATCTCCAGGATCTTCATTTCTTTATGTAAATAAGGGGACAGTTTCCGGAAGATATTTTCGGAATATTGATCCATGACCTCGCGGCCAAGCCATTCCCCGGAAAAGGCACTTTTCCAGCCACCGGCAGAGATATCATCGTGGGCTTCGGCGCCGATATAATCCCAGAGTTCCTGGTCCATTATCGAGGTGCCTGCTTCGATCTCCTTGAAGAAATCCTCGCTGTCCAGGCACAGAATGTTCCGCAATTTCGGGCACTCCCACTGCAAGCGATTGATATCCCGGGTAAATTTTCGCTGAGAAATCAGCATGGCTGCCGCCGTATCATTGATGATATATTTTTGGCGTTCAAATGGAATGCGGGTACTCATGGGGCAGAAAACGGCTCCAGCCTTCCATATAGCCAGCATAGCGATTACGATCTCAAGAGAACGCTCCAACAGAACCGCAACCACGAAGCCCGGCCCGATTTCTCGATTGCTCAGGAATTCGGCCAGTCGATTCGAATTCGTTTCCAGTTGGGCGTAGGTCAGCGATTGATTTTCAAAGACCAGTGCGATCCTTTGCGGGCAGCTTCCGGCCAATTCCGATATGAGATCGACTACTGTTTTATCCTTCGGAAAATCGGTCTCCGTGCGATTTACGCGTTCCAGAAAATCGGATAGTTCTCTCTTGCTGTGTTCGTTCTGAAGCAGATCCTGTGCAGAAATTCTCATTCTCGTTCTAACCTTTTAGTCGTGCGGATTAGCCATCGCCATTTCCGTTATTTTTCGGATATATTCCAGGTATTCCCGGATTGTTTCACGATGAAATTTACTCGTATCGTACTCAAATTGTAAGTCGATTGTTCTATCTTTATGGATCACAAACAGCGTCATATCGCCTTTGGTGGTCTCGTTGAGCGAATCAAGATAATCAATTCTCGGCTCCTTCACCAGCAGAGTCTCAAAAACGCGCGCAACATCCGGCTCTTCCGGTATATTCACCCGCATATCGTGAAATTGCTGATATTCAAATCCAACATTCGTAAGCGGGTGATTTGTCGACCAGCGCTCCGGATTGACCTTCCGGATTAACAAATCGAAAGGATAGATTTGGTGTTCCAAAGCTTCGCGACTCTTGCTGACAACCTGATCCAGGATGACCGGAAAATCCATCTCGTCATCGATGCGAATCCGAATCGGAAGCAGGTTAATAAAGAAACCAATGATATTTTCAAGATCCGGATGAAAGCGATTCGCGCTGGCAATACTGAGACAAATATCTTCCGTCTTCGTGATCAGAAACAGAAAATAGAAATAGATCGCCAGCAGGAAATTGGCTACTGTCACTCCTCTTTCAGCGCTGTAACTATGAATTCGGGTGTAAAGGTCGTCGTCCAGCCCTAAAATCTCGGTGGCTCCCCGGAAGCTGTCTTCCGCTATCGTATTTTTATCCAGGGGGAGTTCGAGCAGTGGCGAAACTCCCTTTAGCTCATTCAGCCAGTACTCCTCCTCTTTCTGAAAATCCAGCCCTTTCTGCCAGGCGGCAAAGTCCTTATACTGCAGTGCAAGCGCCTTGAGTGGATCCGGCCGGCCCTGCGCATACGCCAGATAAAGGGTCGCCAACTCCTGACGCAAGACATTGGTCGACCAGCCATCGCATACGATATGGTTAATGGTATACAAAATCATATAGCTGCGCCCGGGCAATCGAATGGTTTTAACCCGCAGCAGCGGTGCCTGCGTTAAGTCGAACTCCTGGCCGAGCTCTTGCCTCATAAATTCTCGCAGTTTATCATCATCGAAGTAGTTTGCGCCCCGATCGATCCGTTCGATTTTAAAATCGACTGCCGGAAGAATCTTCTGATGGGGACTGCCTTCAATCTGTACAAATTCCGTGCGTAAGGTCTCGTGCCTCTCGATCATTCGACGAAACGCTTTCTCCAGTGCCTGTAAATCCAACCCGGAAGATACGATGAAATAGCCAAGAATATTATAGGCCGTTTTCGCACCGGGAAGATGCTGCAGAAACCAAAGTCTTTGCTGGGCGAAGGAAACGGGATAGTACTCAGCCGGCGGTGCCGCTGGAATTTCAAAGACGGCCTGACCCTTTCTCTCCATGATCAACCGACTGATTTTTTCGATGCTAAGTGCGGTGAATAATTCCTTCATCGAAATATCGACACCCAACTCCTCATGGATCATGTTCAATACCTGGATCGCTTTCAGGCTGTGTCCGCCCAGGGCGAAGAAACTCTCGCTAACTCCGATTTTGCCTCTGCCGAGTATTTTCTTCCAGATATTTACGAGCTGCTTTTCCGTATCGTTCTGTGCTTCCAGCGGCTGGGAATCGGCATCGCCAATGAATTCCAGCGGATCCGGCAAAGCCCGGAGGTCCACCTTGCCATTCGCCGTAAGGTTAAATTCCTCTAACTGAATAAATAAAGACGGCAGCATATAAACCGGTAAATCGTTTTGCAGGAACGATCTGATTACGGAAGAATGTAGCGTTTTGGCATCTTTCGTAACAAAATAGGCACACAGCTCACGGTTGCCGTCCAATCCGTCAAGGGCGATAACAACTGAATTCTTAATCGCCGGATGTTGATTCATTCGATATTCGATCTCACCCGGCTCAACCCGGAATCCACGGATTTTTAATTGTTTATCCAAACGCCCCAGAAATTCGATGTTCCCATCGGGAAGCCAGCGCGCCCGATCCCCCGTGCGATAGAGTCTTTCGGAAGAATGAAACGGGTTGGCTACGAATTTTTGCAGGGTGCGCTGATTATCGTTCAGATATCCTCGCGCCAGCCCGTCCCCGCCGCAGCACAATTCACCGGGCACCCCGATTGCGGCAAGTCGGTTCGATTCATTTAAAATCATAATCGTGCTGTTGCTCACCGGTTTACCGATGGGTATGTCGCCCGGATAGCTCCGCTCGATTTTGAAGCAGGTCGAAAAGGTAGTATTCTCCGTCGGACCGTAGCCATTGATCAATTCCAGATCCGGGAAGCGCTCCCGGACGCGATTGACATGCGTCATAGACAACCGTTCGCCGCCCAGCAACACCGTCTGCAATCCACCCAGGATATCAATATCTTCGTCCGTCACGCGATTAAACAATCCGGCGGTCAACCACATCCGTGTGATTTGATGTTTCCTGAGAAATTTCTTAAAAGCGGCAAAATCGAGTAACGACATTTTAGGGATCGGGTAGAGACAGGCGCCGTTCAAAAGGGCCGCCCAAATTTCGAATGTCGAAGCATCGAAAGCCAGGGTCGCTGCTTCCAGGATGCGGTCCTCCGGACTGACTTGAATGTAGTTGGTATTCAGTACCAGCCTCGCAATCGAGTGCTGTTCGATCATAACGCCCTTGGGGATTCCGGTCGAGCCCGACGTATACATGATGTAGGCGAGGCTTTCGCCGTCGCTGACCCTCTGCGGATTGGCGGAGTTCCCGCTTTCGATCTCGTCAACCAGCAGAGTTTCCACCACTAAATCCATTGCAGCCAGTGACTGCTCGCTTTGCGTATCGGTCAGGATAATTCGGCAACCCGTATCCTGAAGAATATGCCCAATCCGTTTTGAGGGAAATGCCGCATCCATCGGAACATAAGCGCCGCCGGATTTCAGGACAGCCAGGACTGCGGCAATCATCTGAGAGCCTCTGTCCATCAGAATTGCTATCGGTTCCTCCGGCTCCACCCTATTCTTCTCCAGTAGGTAGTTTGCGATCCGGTTCGCTTTCTCATTTAGTTCCCGATAACTGAGTTTCCCATATTGATCGACAACCGCCAGTCGATCCGGGCACGACTCAACCTGCTCCTCAAATAGCGTGGCGACATCCTTGTCTTTCGGATAATCGGATCGGCCATCGTTGAACTCCCTCAAGATGCGATCCTGCTCTTGTCCGTCGATAAGATCGATTTCGGAGATGGTCTGCTGCGGATCAGCAATCATACGATTGAGAATGTTCCTGAATACGCGTCCGAACTGCTCAATGGATTCTTTTCGAAAAATGGCAGAATAGTACTCAAATCCGAAAAAGACCTTATCCGGGTATTCCGTGGCGAAAATCGCAATATCATACTTGGAAGAATTCTTAGATAGACTTTGATAGGGAGTAATACTGAATTCAGAAGTCTTAAAGTCACCTATCATTTCGTGGAAATTCAAATAAGAAAATACGATGTCAAATATCGGGTTGCGGCTCGTATCCCGATAGGGATTCAGCTTTTCGACCAGTTCGTCAAAGGGATAATTTTTATGTTCAAAGGCCTCTATGACAGTTTTTTTCAAATCGTTAAAAAAGTCGTCAACCGTTTGATCGGGATGGGGAAAACTACGGATCGGAAGATTGTTGATGAACATGCCGATCATCTTTTCCAGTTCGGAAAGATGCCTGCCGTTCTCTGCGATTCCAATCACGATATCTTCCTGACCGGTGTAGCGATATAATGTCAGAACCAGGGCGGAAACCAGAACCGTAAATGGCGTACTCTGCTTCCCGCGGGCGAACGTTTTGACCCTTTCGAACAATCCGGATTCCAATTCGAAACCGGTTACATCCCCGCTGTATTCACTCACCGCCGGTCTTGGAAAATCCAACGGAAAATCCAGAATCGGAGGATCCGTAGAAAAGCGATTCATCCAATAATCGTGATGCGATTTCATCTGATCGGATGTCAGATAGTCATGTTCCCAGACCGCATAATCACGAAACTGCAGAGTCTGCTCCCGAAGTTCTTCATTATGATAAATCTTGATCAGATCCATCATAATAATATCCAGGGACATGGCATCCGCTATGATGTGATGGATATCGAACAGCAAAACAGATTGCCGGTCGCTGAATCTCAGTAACTCTGCCCGGATGAGCGGACATGCCGCTAAATCGAAAGGTTGAATGAACTGCGCCACTCTCGCTTCCAGTTGATCCTCACTGCTGTCGATCACAGGAATATGGAATTCCAGTTGATCTTCCACAATCTGGACAGGTTCATCTCTATACAGATCGAAGCGGGTCCGCAGTATTTCATTCCGATCGATGAGCTGCTGAAAGGCGGCTTCGAGGCGCCGCGGATCTACATTCCCTTCCAGCTTCCACGCCAGCGGCAGATTATAGGCGGTATTGTCTTTCAGAAATTTGTAGAAAAAGTACAGGCGCCTCTGGGATGCCGAGACCGGATAATGAGCTGCTTTCGGGCTTTTTGAGATAACTACTTTTCCGGCCGGCCGGCGCTTTGCGCTTTGAGCCGCTGGACGCTGATCGTTGATGAAAGCGGCATATTCTACAATAGTAGCATTCTTATAAATCGCGTCGATGGAAAGATTGAGCCCAAATCGTTTCGAAAACTCATTGCCGATTTCCAGCGCATCAATTGAATCCCCGCCCAATCCGAAGTAGTCTTCGAAAACATTGATTTCTTCGTATCCGAGAATATCCGCCCAAACTCCGGCGACGATCCTTTCGGTATCTGAATAAGCGCCATCGTCCCGACCGGTCAATTGAACCGTTCTTTCCGGAACGGATTCTTCGATTGCCGCCCCTTCCGGATGGATGTCTTGGGTTGTAATGGATTTGGTAGCATAGGCCTCAATCATAATCGGCAGATCGATCTCCAGGGAGCGGATCAGTTCGCCATTCAATTCGCCGATGATTACGCGCGTTCCGTGATCCGTCGAAATCCCGGATAATCCGGCGAGAGCATCGCGGGTGTCGAGCGCATAGAAAAGGGTATCCTGCACGACATCATGATTGAAGGCCATACCGGTCTCTTTCCAGGCCGGCCAGTTGATTGCAACCGTCGTCTGCCCCGCCTTCTGCCGAAAATCGGCGAACGCATCCAGAAAACAGTTCGCGGCCGTATAGTCGCTTTGTCCGGGTGCACCGGTCAGGGCTGTCAATGCGGAACAGAGCAGAAAAAAGTCGGGATGATCTTCTCTCGTCAATCGATCCAACAACCAGCTCCCCTGAACCTTGGGAGCCAGCGTCGCCAGGAACGCATCGGCACTTTTCCTGAAAATGAAACCGTCACCGGCAACACCGGCGCAATGGATGACTCCGTTTATCTTGCCGAAGCTGCTATGTATCTTTTCGAGGGCAGCTGTGATCTGTTCGGCATCCGCCACATCCGCCGAAAGAATCAGTAATTCACTGCCGGATTCTACGATCCCGGCTAAAAGCTGCAACCGGGAACGCAGCCGTTCGTCATCGCTGGTCCGGATGATATTCGGCCAATCTTCCCGTTTGGGAAATTTGGAACGGGCCAGCAGAGCCAGCTTCACTTTTTTCTGCCGGGAAAAATGTCGGGCAATTTCGAGCCCGATACCGCTCAGCCCGCCGGTGATCAGGTACACTCCCTGCTCTTTGGGCACACACACTTTTCCCGCTTGCGAAGCCGCTTCCCGCCGGGAAATATTTTCGGCGAAAAGTTTAGCGCTCCGAATCGCGATTTTTTGATAGGCTAAAGCAAATATGAGATCGAAATTCGCCGGCAGATTTTCCGCAGATTCAGCCGTATCCAGATCTACAAACCGGCATTTGACATTTTGATTTTCGATTCCGATTACGCTGCCCAAACCAGCCAGCATCGAGAAGTGGGGATTCAGCTCTGCCTCGGTCCCGGAAACGTTCCAGGTGTTCATTCCGGCAATCATGATATTCAGCGAACCGCCGTATGGGCTACGGGTGAGTTCCCCTGCCAAATCAAACACAGCGAGCAGATCTTTCTGAATAAAACGGTAGAGATCCTCGATTGCCAGCGTCCCTCGATCTAAATCTGATAAAAAGAGAATATAGCGGAGCCGTTTCTCCTGTAACTCTGCAACTATTGTTACCGTCTCAGGTTCGTCCGCCAGATCGAAAACCGAAAAACCGGGCGCCTGCTTCATAAGATTTTCACGTAATCGCTGAAATGCTGATCCCCTGCCAATCAAGAGAAAATCAGGCCTGGCTCCGGTAGCGGAATATTCGATCCCGGGAATCTCCGACCAGCGGATTTTCCGAACCAGTGCCGCCGCTGCAGGCAATTCCCTCTCGCTTCGCAGGAAAAGAAAGCGTTCAAAATCCGCCAGAATATTTCCTTCCATGTCGGTCAGTGTGATGGAGAATTCCAGCGATTTCGCCGAATCCGAGACCTTTTTTCGAATATGGCTGTATATTTCAGACGGAAGTGGTTTGTATATTCGCAGACCGAAACCTGCCGCCGGAAAGAAACCGGGAGTCTGCAGGTTAAGACTCATGGCCACATCCAGCATCCCCGGATGCATGCGGTAGGCAGGCAAATCGCCGCGGAAGCTGCCCGGTAGGCTGAATTGCCCGAGCTTCTGCTTTCCGTCGCTGTAAACTCTGTTCAGACAGTGCCATCTTTCGGAGGTCTGCACGGCGCTCGCAATTGCGGCTCTCTTCAAATCTTCTTTATTTACATCCAGCATCGAAGAATATTGATTCCTGATTTCGTCCAGATCAACCGGCTTGTCCGGCAACGAATTCAGTTTGGAAAGCCGGGCGGATGCATAGTCAATCCAACCTGAATTTTCGTCCTTCTCCTGGAAGACAGCCCGAACCTCTTGCTTTTGCCTGTGCAGGATTAATAAGATTTCAACCGCTTTTTCTGTGGTCAGCGTTTTGCGTATCTGCAATTCATTAATTTCGAAACCATTATTGTATCCGAGATATTCGGCTGCTTCGAATAAGATCTGGAAATAGGCGGCCCCTACCAGGGTAGGTTTGCCGGCAATGCGATGCTCTTTTAAAACCCAGTCAGTTTCGGGATCGAGACGGATTGAGAAAACAGACATCGCTTCGCTTTCCGCGAGCAAATGCTTCAGGAAAACCGCCGGCCGGAAATCAGAGTAGCGGCTGCTGTATCGCGTAGCCTCTTTGGCAATAGTCGCAGAAAGATCCGGCCAGCACCGTTTCTTCTCGAACGGGTAGGGCGGCAGGGAAACTCGGCGGGTAGAATCCGGGGGATAGAAATGCTCCCAATCGATATCCGCACCATTCACGTATTTCTCGGCAATTCGGGAAAGGAGCGTTTCTTTGGGTTCATCGAGAAATTGCTTAATGAGTTCCCTGGTCTCGGCGCTCACCGTACGTATCGATTTTTGAGTGAAAGCACTCGCCTTTTCTTCGTTTGAATTTTCGGGAACCAGCATAAATTGATGATAAAATATCCCCTGAGCGGGATCAGATCTGAGTCCCTTTTCCAACAGGAACTGCAGTTTTTTTCTAAGTACGGATATCTCCGGGACGACAATCGCAATACGATGATTATAATGACCACGACCGCTATTCAGTGTAAAGCAGACATCTGGAAGCGATAGATCCGCTGTCTGTTCCAGAAAATGAAAAAGAAGCTCCGCGTAGCGCTTTAAAGCATCCGAATCACGGGCGGAAAGTGTGAACAAGTGGTTTCGGGTCAGCCTGTCTTCCGGTTGTGATTCAAGTTCGGGTGCTTCTTCGAGGATGACATGGCAATTGGTACCGCTCAATCCGAAGGAACTGATTCCACAACGGCGGGGCAGATCATCTTTTTTCCATTCCATCAACTCCGCGCAGGGATATACCGGGGTATCGGCAAAGGGAATATTTTTATTCGGACTCCGAAAATGCACGATAGGGGGAATCATTCGGTTGCGGAGACAGAGGACGCTTTTGATCAATCCCAGAATTCCGGCAGCGGCATCCAGGTGTCCAAAGTTGGACTTCACCGAACCGATCGGGATAAACTGCTTTCTGCGGCTGTAATTTGAAAACGCCCTTTGGATCCCATCGATCTCGATCGGATCTCCCAAGCGCGTACCGGTTCCATGGGCCTCGATATAACCGATGGACTCGGGTGAAATTCCGGCGTCCTTCCAGGCAGTTCGGATCACATCCGCCTGGGCCTTCGCATTGGGCACCGTCATTCCGGCTGAATCCCCATCGTTGTTTACCGCGCTTCCTTTAATTACAGCATGGATGTGGTCGTGATCACGCAGGGCATAAGTCAGCGGTTTTAGCAAAATCGCCAGCACGCCCTCGCCACCGCCGGTACCATCGGAAGATTCGTCAAAGGTGCGCGTCCGGCCATCCGCAGAGATGATATCGATCTCCTGTGATACTGCGACCGGCAAGAGGTTGATGTTCACACCGCCGGCCAGCGCTACGTCGCATTCCCGGTTCCGCAATGCGCGACAGGCAAGATGAACCGCTACCAGGGATGATGAACAGGCAGTATCGATGTTCACCGCCGGTCCGTGCCAGTCCAAAATATAGGAGATACGGCTGGCGGCATTGGAAGGAACATTGCCAACAAAAATTTTGTCCGCCTGATCCGGGTAAAGGCTGTACACAAAATCAGAGTAGTTGCGATCCGGTACAATTCCGAGATATACGCCTGTGCTCGAATTTTTAAGCCGGTCGCCACCGTATCCGGCATCCTCCACTGCCCGCCAGGCTGTTTCCAGAAAAATGCGGTGCCCTGGGTTGATGAACATCGCCTCTTTCGGCGAGATGCGGAAGAAGGACCGGTCGAACGCATCAATGGAATCCAAATAGGCTTGCTCACTGAACGAAATCCCGGGATTATTTTTACCTTGACGAACTAACATAGCGGTGGTATCGGCTTTCCGGTTTTCGGGAAACCGGCTGATCTTATCCTGACTCGTGATCAGATCATTCCACAGATCTTCCGTGCCGGTATAATCCATTAAGCGTAAACCGATACCGATTATCGCGATATCCTTTAAGTCAATCTCCTCGACGCTAAGCTCCGGATTCTTCGCGGGATTTATGTTTTCGTACTTGATTATCTTCTTCATTTAACGAATTTCATGTTCTATTTCTTGTAAAAACGATTGCAGGACTTCCATATACAGATCCAGAATACCTCTGATCATCTTTCGATTGAACCGATCGCCACACTGTAAAACACCCTCAAGTCGATCGCGCTTTTCGGAAAATTCCAGGTAAAAATCACCTGTCTGTCGACCTCGTACTGCCGTGCGATTCGAGGAATTAAAGCGGATCATCGGAACCACGTGGTGATCCGCAGTAAATTCATACTGTCCCTGTAGATCTTCCCACCGGGTGCCATCGCCGTTGCGATTCCGCGACTCTTTCACGAATTTAATCAACTCGGTCACACCATCGATCGCCGCCAGATCAAGTTTGAAAAGATACCATGCATCCGCTTCGGCCAAATTCATTAACAGCTGGATCTGATCCTGTTCCGTAATTTCATACAGAAGATAGATGACCGCGCTTACGTAAAAATCCAGGCATCCGATCGATCCGTTCGAACAGAGATCTCGAATCTTTTGATAGAGATCATCTTTAATCTCAAACCGGAACTCGCTCGGTTCACCCCGGATCCGGCCAAAATATCGCGCCGGAAACAACAGGGGCTCCGCTACATTTGACATTTCCTCTTCAGCGCCTGAAATGAAATCCGCCAGCGCTGCTATATTCGCATGCGAAAACAGATCCGTAATCCGGGTTTTACCGGGGTACTTCTCCTCAATAATGGAATGCAATTGGATAATCAGCAGCGAACTGCCGCCGATCTCAAAAAAGTTATCATAGACGCCGATCTCCCGGATGCCCAGTAGTTCTTGCCAAATCTCCAGAATTTCTCGTTCCAAATCACTGCCGGGAAGGGCGGATGATGCCGATTCGACCGGATTTTGACCGGGCAGCGGCAGCGCTTTGCGATCGATCTTCCCATTCGAAGTAAGCGGAAATTCCCCAAGACGGATAAAGTATTCGGGAATCATATAATCCGGCAGGAATTCCTTGAGCTCCCGGCGCAACTTACGCTGGTCGATGTCATTTTCCGAAGTCAGGTAAGCAATCAACGCCAGGCGTGACTGTCCGAATGCCTGGATTTCACGATAAAGCACCAGGGCCTGTTCAACGGTTTGAATCATGCACAGCATGCGCTCGATCTCGGCCGGTTCGATTCGAAATCCGCGTACTTGAACCTGGTGATCATTGCGCCCCAGATACTCGAGGCTGCCATCCGAATTCCATCCGGCGAGATCGCCACTGCGGTAGAGCGTCTCCCCTGCCTTAAAAGGCGAGGTGATAAAACGCTCCCGGTTTAGATCCGGACGGTTAAGGTAGCCGGGACTGACTTGCGGACCACCGACCCAAATCTCCCCGGGTACACCCACGGGTACCAGGTTCATCTGCTCATCGAACAGATAGACATTCAGATCCGGTAACGGCCTTCCAATCGGACTCGTACCCGTTGATGCGAGAATATCCTTTTCCGTCAGAGGACCATAGGTGACATGGATGGTGGTTTCGGTTATGCCGAACATGTTGATCAGAGAAATCCGGTTGAGCGGATAGTTCTTCAGCCAGGGCTTCAGATAGTGCGGATCGAGGCGGTCTCCGCCGAAAATCACGTAACGCAGATGCGCGGCCAGATCGTGAGACTCGCGCTGCTTCTCAACCTCGATCAAATTATAAAAAGCGCCTGGGGTCTGATTCAGGACGGTAACCTGGTGTTCGATCAGCAAATCCAGAAAGCGATCCGTTCTGCGTACTTCGTCCGGCGATATAATCACGAAACGCCCGCCGAAAAGGAGCGCCCCGTACATCTCCCAGACCGAAAAATCGAAGCAGAACGAATGAGCGGAGATCCAGACATCGTCCGCACTGAATTTATACGGAAAGCGATCATTAAAAATGAGGGAGATAAGATTTCGATGTGTAATAATGCAGCCCTTGGGCTTTCCAGTCGACCCGGAGGTGTAGATGATGTAGGCCGCGGTATCGGAATTAAAATGTTCCTCTTTATATTCCGGAGAGCTATCAATCTTTTCAATCTCGATAATTTCCGATACCGAAAGCGAATCGCCAATGATTTTCCGTGCTTCCCCGGAATGCTTCTCCTCGGTGATCAGCACCGTAGCGGCGCTGTCGGCCAGCATATAGCGAATCCGTTCCGGTGGATAATCCGGATCGATCGGCAGGTAGGCCGCTCCCGCTTTCAGAATACCTAAAAATACTGCGACAGCCAGATCCGAACGATCGAGAATGACTGCGGCAATTTTATTTGACTCGAGAGCTCCGACTGTTTTCAATCGTGCTGCGACGGCGTTCGAGCGCTCGTCCAGTTCGCGATAGGTCATTTCGCGATCTTGATAGAGCAGCGCCGTCGCATCCGCGCGTTGCGCCAGCTGCCGTCGAAACATTGATACGATGGTCTCTTTAACCGGAAAAACGACTTCCGGCTCTCCGAATCTCCCCAGCAACATCTGCGTTTCGGACGCGGTCAGCAGCTGTAATTTACCAATCGGACAGTCGCTATCGCGGAGTACTTCCTTCACCAACATCTCGAAATGGCCGCCCATTCGTTCAATTCGCTCACGATGGAAAATATCCGTATTATATTCCAGATTGAGTTTCAGGTCGCCGTCCATTTCGCGGAAGTTAAATGTCAGATCGAATTTGCTGAAAGCATAATCAAGATCGGTCTCCTCGCAAACCAGCCCACCAAAAACCAGATTCATCGGCTCGTTATTCTGGAGTACCAGCATGACATCAAATATGGGATTCCGGGTGATGTCCCGTTCAATTTTCAGTTCCTCGACCAGCAAATCGAAGGGATACAATTGATGTTCATACGCATCCAGCATCTCAATCTTGGTTCGTTCGAGCAATACGGAAAAAGGCTCTTCCGTGCTGATCGTGGTTCGCAACGCCAGTGTATTGACGAAAAATCCTATCTGATCAAATAGCTCCTTGCGTTCCCGGGCCGCCACGCTGGTACCGATAATCAGATCGTCCTGATTGCTGTAGCGATGCAGCAGAACACTGACCAGGGCTTTCAGGATTATGAAAAGAGTAACATTCTGTTTTACGCCCAGACGGTTCAAATCGCGGGTCTGCGCTTTATCGAGCATAAGTCTCACCGCATCGCCCTGAAAACTTCGAACCGATGGACGGGCTATATCGATCGGCAGATTCATAACCGGCAACTCACCGGCCAGTTTCGTATGCCAGAAACGCCGGTGTTCAGCGAACTCATCACTGCCCAGCATCTTGTTTTGCCAGGCAGTGTAGTCTTTATACTGATATTGCAGAGTTGCCAGCGGATCGCTGATCCCATGAAGATATGCTTCGTACAGCTGGCCCAGTTCCCTGGTCAAAACGCTGATCGACCAACCGTCACTGATGATGTGATGCATATTTATGAAAAGAATATGCCGGTCATCGGCGATCGGGTAAAGGATCGCCTTGAACAGAGGTCCTTTCTGCAGGTCGAACCGCTCTTTCAGATTCCGATTGAATTCTTCCTGCAAGGAATTTCCGATCGATTTTATACGAATATGAAAATCCGGTTTTTCAAGGATTTTCTGCCGCGGTTCTCCTTTAACTACGATGAAAACCGTCCGCAGCGATTCGTGTCGCTCAACAATTCTTTGGATTGCCCGTTCGAGGGCTCCACGATTCAGTTGTCCTTTGAGCAACAGGGTCCCCGCGATATCATAGGCGCCGGTCTCGGCTCCGATATTACTCAAGATCCATAGACGGCGTTGGGCATTTGAAACCGGATAGTGATCCATGGCCGGAAGCCGGGAGATGGATTTTCCCTGATTTGGGGATCGCGAGAGGATTAAATCTGACATATCCGCCAGTACCGGGTACCGGAAAATATCGAGAAGTCGAAGTTTTACACGAAACTCCTGTTCAATGGCTGCTAGTAACAGTACGCCCATGAGGCTCTGTCCGCCTGACTCAAAGAAGTTATCGTGAAGGCCGATTTTCTCGTTTAAAAGCAGTTGCGACCAGATCTTGACCAGCCTTCGATCATGATCATTCCGAGGCATTTGAAAATCAGCACTTGTCAGTACCTGAGTTTCCCCATCGCTTAATCTGGCGAGAGCGTCCCGATCGATCTTCCCGTTCACCGTAAGCGGAAAATTATCAACAAGAGAAAAGCCGGTGGGGAGCATATATTCGGGCAGGAATTCTTTCAGATATTTTCTGATCTCATCCAGGGAAAATTTTCCATTTGGGCTGATTATATAAGCCCACAATTGCCGATCTTCCTGCGAAGCTCTGAGCAAGACCGCCGCCCCATCGATATCGGGGTAGTTCATGATGCGGCTTTCAATCTCCGCGAGTTCAATCCTATATCCCTGTAATTTTACCTGCTGGTCACGCCGGCCAAGGAATTCAATCGAACCGTCCGCTAACCAGCAACCGTAGTCTCCCGTGCGATAGAGCAGTTCCCCGGTCTTAAACGGATTCACCACAAACTTCTCAACCGTGAGTTCCGGCCGGTTCAGGTACCCTCTCGCCAGTCCGGCGCCGCCAACGCATATCTCGCCCGCGATCCCAATCGGCTGCAGATTCATCGATTCATCCAATATGAAGATATCGCAGTTATCTATGGGAATTCCGATCAGATTCCGTTCACGGCTCTCCGGCAATAATTTACAGCAGGTTGCCATTATCGTAGTCTCGGTTGGTCCATAGTGACAATAATAATCCATCCGGGCGCTATAGTAAGCAGCGTCTTTCGCGATGACGGGCTCGCCGGCAGTGCAGATACGCCGGATTTTCGGGAATTTTTCTCCGGGTATCTGATGTAAAAAGGAAGGCGTTACGATCAGCGAAGTCGTTCCGGAATCAACCAGGAATTGGCAGAAGTTCTCTGGCTCCAGCAGAACTTCCTTTTTCGGGATCACAAGGCATGCGCCGCTGAGCAGCGGCAGGAAAATATCGAAAACCGATCCATCAAACGATATCGAAAAGAATAAAAGATGCCGTTCATCCGAAGTAAAATCCAGTCTGCGTTTTTGAGCACATACGAGATTCGCCAGCGCGCGGTTCTCGATCAGCACCCCTTTCGGGGAGCCGGTCGTGTCCGAAGTATAGATCATATATACCGGATCGCCCGGGCTCGCTTTTTGGGCGGGGGACGCATGGCTCTCTGCGGTTTGGTATTCTTTCTTTCGGACTTCATCAATATCCACGACAATTAAATCAGGAATTGCAGCGACATTCTTCAAACCGGCAACATCGCTGATTACCACCTCACTGCAGCTGTCCCGCAACATGAACCGAATCCGCTCAGTCGGAGTTACCGGATCGATCGGCAGATACGCCGCTCCCGCTTTCAAAATTCCTAGTACAGAGATGATAAATCGCTCGGATGGCTCCAGCAGTACAGCGACGATATCTCCCGGTTGAATCCGATGCTGTTCGCAAAGACGATGGGCTACTTGCTCCGCCTCTTCATCCAGTTCTCGGTAACTGAGACGGTATTGTCCGAATTTCAGCGCGGTCCGATCGGGAGACTTCAGCAGTTGCTCGTGGAAAATCTCCATGACCGTTTTTTCTTCCGCTAATGCTGAACCGGAATTGCTAAAGTCGTGGAGAATCTGCTCCCGCATCGCCGGCGGCAGCATTTGAATTTCCGCTATCGGTGAGTCCGGCGCCGCCACAATGGAGTGAAGTAATTCGCGGTAGTAATCCGCATATTGAGCGATCGTCTCCCGCTGAAAAAGCCAGGTTGAATATTCAAAACCGAGTCGCAGTTCCGCGCCCTCTTCGATCACTTCCAACGTAAGATCAAACAGGGATAGCTTCTTTTTCCAGGGATGCACCGAGATCTTCAGATTATCGAGCGACAACGCCGGTTTTGACATATTCTGGAGAATGAACATGACATTAAAGATGGGATTCTCTCCGGAGACGCGGGTAACGTTCAGCGCCTCTACCAGATCTTCAAACTGGTACTCCTGATTTTCAAACGCCTTGAGAACCTTTTCCTGCACTTCACTGAGATACTCGTTAAAAGTCTTTTCTTTCTGGGGCCGACTACGAATCGCCAGGGTATCGACAAACATGCCGATCAGATGTTGAAACTCCGACCTTCGGCGTCCTGCCGTAGGCGTCCCGACAATCAAATCTTCCTGTCCGCTGAGCTTGCCCAGCAGGATTTTAAACGCCGCCAAAAGAACGATGAAGAGCGTCGTATTGCGCTCACGGGCCAGTGCTTTAATCGCCCGGGTTTCCTCGACACCAATGCTGCACTCCAGGTGATCACCCCAGAAATCCGGATCGGTGCCGGGACAAAAATCGTTTGGCAATTGTAAAATCGGTATTTCCCCGGAAAATTCATTCAGCCAGTACTTTCCCTGCTCGCAATACTCCTGTAGGGCTTTCTGGTTTTGCTGCCAGACCGCATAATCTCTGAATCGTATTTTGGGGGGAGTGATCTTCTCTCCGGCGTAGAGTTTGCCAATACTATCGAACAGTTCAATATAGGAACTGCCATCACTAATTATGTGGTGAATATCGATCAGAAGAAACGTTATCCCCGTAAGCGTTTCGAGCAGTTTTACCCTGATTAAAGGAGGCTTCGACAGATCGAACGGCTGTAAAAAGTCAGCCATGATTTCATCGACATCGATGGGCTCGCCCATCACTCTTGAAAATTCGATATGGAAATCGATCTCTTCCAGAGGATGGATGACCTGGACGGGATTATCTTCGACGAGATGAAAAGAGCTGCGAAATACCTCAACTGTCTCAATCAGATTTCGAAATGCGCTCTCCAGTCTTGCGGGTTCGATACTACCCTCAATCCGCAACACAGCCGGCTGATTATAAAGAATATTATCCGCTGTCAGCTGTTGGAGAATAAACAATCGCTTTTGCGCAGAAGATACAGGATAGTAAGCCGTTTCCGCCTGGCGAGGGATTGAATCGGAGACCTCTTTTTCGGAACCGCTCAGGTAGGCAGTCTGGTCCCGAACGGTCGGTAAACGGAAAAATTCAGCCATCGGAATCTTTTTGCGGAACTGCTTCTGAATTCTGGATTCAGCATCCATAATCTTGAGCGAGTCCACACCGAGATCAAACAGGTTGGTATCCGCGTCCAGATCCGGCAGGGTCAGGATGTCGCGCCAGATATTCAGAACGATATTTTTCACTTCCGAACGGTTATGGTTCGTATCCGCAAGAAGCTCTCCATCAATCGATTCAGTATTTCTGATCCCGGCACTGTGTTTCAATTCCAAAAAAACGGATCTCGTATCTCTTAGCTTTTCAACTTGCGGATCCAGACTTCCAGTTGATATGATGATGTGGGGTTCTTGCCTGTTCAGAATCCGTTTAAAAATTTCGATTCCGGCATCCGTATGAATCCCGATCTGTCCGCCTTCATGACCTTCCAGGAACCGGGCGGCCATGCCAACATCCAGCCATCTGTCCCAACTGACCGAACACCAACGAGTGTCGCCCGAATTACTCATTTTGTTCGCAAACGCATCCTCGAAGGCATTTGCCGAGCAGTAGGCGAACTGACCAATAATCGGTATGACGGATGCCAGCGAGGAACAGAGCAGGACGAAATCTGTTTGTTTGCCTTCCAGCAGTCTGTGCAAGTTCAGAGTACCCGACACCTTCGGTTCCAGAACCAGTTCTGATTGTTCCCGGGTTCGATTCTGGATAACCGCCCCGTCCGCTACTCCCGCAGCGTGTATTACTCCGTCAATCCTCCCAAATCGTTCCGCCACTGCGCTAAAGACTTTTTGCATTTCACGGTAGTCTGCAACATCCGCTGAAAATGCCAATACGTCTGCCCCGAGTTCCTTCAGCGTTTGTTGCATCTCATCGGAAACTCCCCGGCGGGCCACCAACGCCAGGCGCGCCTGATAGCTACCGGCCAGGTATTTCGCAATGCTGAAACCTATCCCGCCGGAGCCTCCGGTAATCAAATAGCTTCCCTTATTACGAAGCGGTAGATCGCCCGGCGAAGCTTCTTTTAACGGAATTGGCGTATATTTCCTTTTCCATCGATAGCGACCGCGATAAGCGATAATCTCATGCCCGGGGCGATCTCTACCTTCCGCCAGCAGGCGGGCCGGTAGCCGGGTCGCGCCTTTCCATCGAATTTGAAGCGGATCGATATCGATAAGAGAGATCCGAATTTCCGGATATTCCTGCGGAATCGTCAGAACAGGTCCCGTGACCAGTGCTTTGATTGGATCGATCTCTTCGTCGCCCTGAACCTCAAAAAGATTCTCGGTAACCACAATCAGGGAAACGGGATTATGAATAGCGCAGGAAGTCCGGGCAGCTACGATATGCTGGAGACCATAGAAACTTTTCTGCAGGGCATCCTCAAGGTTTTCTGACTCCCGGACCCTTATATCCAATGATCGAAGATGAACTACCTTATCCGGCACCAAATCTTCATCGGCCAGTTGCCGGAAAAGCGCCAGATAGTCGTCGCGTTCTGTCGGTCGGATGTAAAATCGGTCAGCGCTGCTGCGTATAAATTGTGCTCCGCTGCCGACCGTGATAAATTTGAGTGATCTGGACCGGAAGTATTCGAGGAATTGATATTCCAGCGGATTTCCGTCCGAAAAAAGCAATATCACGACTGTTTCACTATCTTCATCTATCCCGAACGGGACACGTTCCCATGATGGCACGTAGGACCAATTCTCCAGCTCTTCCTGTTTTTCCGACACGAAATTCTGATTTAGCTGAGTGACCGGCGGCTTGACGGGAAATCTCTTTCGTTGAAACGGATAGCCGGGCAGGGGAATTTTTCGATGCGGACCGGGATAAACCGCCGTCCAATCGATCATAGATCCCATGCACCAAAGATCCGCAATCCGATTGAGGAGATACGCGGGACTCGCTTTCTCCTGATCCGAACCTGGGAACAGATTTATGAGCTGCTGGCCCGGCCCGCGATCCGGGTGCTCCTGAAAAGCTTCCGTGAACAGATTATCTGACCCAAACCCGATATAAATCGCGTATTCGATTGCCAGGAGCTCTTGCGGCTTTGCTGCGAAAGGAGATGTCTGGCTGAATCGATTCTGCCAGTAGCCGCTGTCCCGGGCTTCCTGATCCGTGATCCAGGCCCCCGACAAACCTGACAAATGAGGAATTCGGGGCGTCTGTAAAGAAAATTGTTGTACTCTTTTTGTGGGCCGGGCAGTTGACGCATCCTGTGCAAGTGTGAGGAGTTCGTTTCGTTCCAGCGCCAGTTGTAGCGCCTCATCAAGCGTCATGATCCCGGAAAAACAAGCCGCGGTATATTCTCCCAAACCGTAGCCGGCAACGGCATCCGGGCGCACCCCCCAACTTTCAAGCAGTTTTCCGAGGGCGTACCCGAAAATCACCAACACCAGGCGAGCGATTTCGGAGTCCTCCCCATCCCGGTCCAATGAAAATGAACTATCCGAGGCAATCTGCAGGGGTTTTACATCTGTGCCGGCAATCTTCCTTAGCGACTCATTACCGCTGTCTATCTCTTGTCTGAATCTCGGGTACCACCGGTATAAGTCGCGTCCCATCGCCAGGAAATCAGTTCCGGATTCGGGAAACAGGAAAACGATTTTGGAAGATTTCGTAATGTCGGTCTTGATAATTTTATCCGGTGAAATCGAATCTGACAATTTTAGGATTGCCTCTTCGACATTCACGACGGTAAAGGCATGGCGATATACATGGCTTTCACGTCCGAACTGCAAAGAATAGGATAGATCCTGGAGTCGGGAATGGGGATGTTTGCGTAGAAAATCGACCAGATTCGTTCGTATCCTGTTTAGGGTGTCAGGATCTTTCACGGAAAGGGGAAGAATCCGGGGCAGTGGATTCGTTCCTGCTGGAATATTCTCGGGTCGCGGCGCCTCTTCCAGGATCATGTGCATATTGGTTCCGCCAATCCCGAAAGAACTGACCCCCGCTCTGCGAATCGGATCGGCATTCGTTCCCTGTCGTGGCCACTCTTTTAACTCCGTATTCACATAGAACGGGCTGTGTTCAAAATCAATCTGTGGATTGGGGGTTTTAAAATGCAGGCTGGGCGGAATCTTAGCAAAGTTTAAGGACAGTGCGGTCTTGATCAAACCCGCCACCCCCGCGGCTGCATCCAGATGGCCGAGATTGGTTTTCAGCGATCCAATGGCACAGAATTGCCGCTTTTCCGAAGCAAAAGCCTGCTCCAGGGCGGATATCTCAACCGGATCGCCTAATATCGTTCCGGTACCATGGGTTTCGACATATCCAATACTCTCCACATCGCAACCGGCTTCTTGCCGGGCCGCCCGGATCACCTGGACCTGCCCTTCAACAGCCGGCGCGGTGAAACCGGCTTTCAGCGAACCGTCATTATTCATCGCAGTTCCGGCAATGACTGCATAAATGTAATCGCCGTCGCGGACGGCCTGCTCCAGCGGTTTCAAAACAACAGCTCCGGCGCCATTGCCCGGAACCGTACCGGATGCTTCCGCATCAAAAGCACGGCAATGTCCATCCGGAGAGAAAATTATCCCCTCCTCATAATGGTAGCCCTTATCGTAAGGCAGCGATACCGTCACTCCCCCGGCAATAGCAAGCTCGCACTCCCCCATCTGGAGAGACCGGCACGCCATATGAGTGGCGGATAGGGAAGTAGAACAACCGGTCTGCACAAAAACAGCCGGACCCCTCAGATTTAGTTTATAGGCAACATGAGTCGTCAGGAAATCACGAATTGCCAGCATATAATCGATCCAGCCCTCGTTTTCCCCGGTTTGACCGGCTCCTTGAATGAATCGTCTCCAGCGATAGTTATCGCTCGAGCCGGCATAGAGTCCAATTCGGTGCGGGAAAGCGCCGGGCGCTACCCCGGCATCTTCCAACGCCGCATATACAACTTCGTGGAAAATACGAATCTGCGGATCCAGGGACTCCGCCCACGACCCGGGATAGGAGAAAAATTGGGAATCAAAACAGTCCGCTCCGGAGAGCATTCCAAAGGCTTTTACATAATTCGGAGCCCGGAATAAATCAGGCGGAAGGCCCTCATTTTCCAGCTCCTCCTCTGTAAAAAAATGGATGGTTTCTTTGCCCTCGATAAGATTGTTCCAGAATTCGGTAATATTTTCAGCACCCGGGAAGCGACCCGCCATCCCGATAATCGCGATCTTGTCCTTTTTCGGGATGGTTCCGGAATCCCGGACCGGATCAATTTTTTCTTTCTTCTGACCGGAGGCGATATAAGCGGCCAGCTCATTGATCGACGGATGTTGGAAAAAAGCCGTAATGGGAACTTCTATGCCAAGAACAGTTCTGATTCTTCCGCGAACTTTCATTAAATCAAATGACGTTGCGCCCAGATCAAAAAAATAGGCAGCTGGCTGGATACCGGAAATCTCGACCCCCAGAACGGTCCCGAAAATTTCGCATAGTTTCCGTACAGCTTTATCGGCCGCGGGAATCGTTCCCCGGACCTTTACCTCCATGCCGGAAAGCCGTTTAAAATCAACCTTTTGGTTAATTGTGAGCGGGATTTGGGGTACGACAACGATGGAAGATGGAAGCATATAAAACGGTAGCGATTTTTGTAGATAATCCCTGATTTCTGCAACCGTTTTCGAATTCTGCTCCAGTTGATCCCCGGAGACATACGCCAATAATCGCGCGTTGCCGGAATCAGATTTCTTTGTCGTGACAACCGCCTGCTTTATGCCCGGATACTTATGCAGTGTCGCCACGATTTCATCCAACTCAACACGATATCCGCGCACTTTAACCTGGTTGTCCCGGCGGCCGAAGAATTCAATCGATCCGTCCGGCAACCAGCAACCATAGTCCCCCGTGCGGTAGAGCAGTTCCCCTGTCCTAACCGGATTTGTCACGAACTTATCGGCCGTGAGTTCCGGTCGGTTCAGGTACCCCTTTGCCAGTCCGGCACCGCCAATACATATCTCGCCCGCAATCCCGACCGGCCGCAGATTCATCGATTCATCCAGTATGAAGATGTCGCAGTTATCTACCGGGGTTCCAATCAGATCCCGTTGGCTGCTCTCCGGCGTTAATCGGCAGCTGATCGCCACGATTGTGGCTTCGGTCGGCCCATAAAAATTAAAGTAATCCATCCGGGCACTATAGTAAGCAACGTCTTCCGCGATGACCGGCTCGCCGCCGGTACCGATCCACCGGATTGTCGGAAATTTTTCCCGGGATAACTGATGTAAAAAAGAAGGCGTTACGATCAGTGAAGTTGTTCCGGAATCAACCAGGAATTGGCAAAAGTTTTCCGGCTCCAGCAGAATTTCTTTTTTCGGGATCAACAAGCAAGCGCCGCTAAGCAGGGCCAGGAAAATATTGAAAACCGATCCGTCGAATGAGATCGAAAAGAACAAGAGATGCCGTTCGTCCTGCGTAAAACCTATCTGGCGTTTTTGAGCGTAAATGAGATTCACCAGAGAGCGATTCTCGATCAGCACCCCTTTCGGGAAGCCGGTCGTACCCGAAGTATAGATCATATATGCCGGATCATCGGGACCCGCTTTTGGGGCGCGGGATTCATGGTTCTTTGCGATTTGGGATTCGCTCGTTCGTACTTCATCAATATCCACGACGATTAAATCAGGAATTGCATCGACCTCCTGCAAACCGGCGACATCGCTGATTAACACCTCGCTGCTGCTGTCACGCAACATGAACCGAACCCGCTCAGTCGGAGCCATCGGATCGATCGGCAGATAGGCTGCACCCGCTTTCAAAATTCCCATTATAGAGATGATAAATCGCTCGGATGGCTCCAGCAGTACAGCGACAATATCTCCCGGTTGAACCCGATGTTGTTCGCGGAGACGATGGGCTGCTTTTTCAGCCTCTTCATCCAATTCTCTATAACTGATCCGGCTTTGCCCGAATTCCACCGCGGTCCGATCGGGAGACTTTAGCACCTGCTCCTGGAATAATTCTACAATCGTTCGGTCATCCGGGGATGATGATGAAGCGTGATTAAACTCATCCAGGATCTGCTCTCGCTCCCGTTTACTTAAGATCGACAGATCCATAATACGGCGATCCGAATGCGCCATCGCATTTCGAATAAGTTCAATCAGATGCCCGGCCATTCGCTCGATCCGGTCACGTCGATAAAGATCCGTATTGAACTCGATATCCAGGGCAAGATCTTCGCCACGTTGCTCAAAAACGAAACTCAGGTCAAACTTGCTGATCGGATAGGCGAACTCGTATTTCTCGACGCTTAGTGCTTTCAATTCCAGTTTAAAATCTTCACTATCCTGATATGAAATAAATACGTCAAAAAGCGGATTACGGGAAGGATCAAGCGGCAAATCCAAATCCTTAACAATCCGTTCAAACGGATAGTCCTGGTTGGCGTCGGCCTCGAGAATCGTCTGTTTCACGCGTTGGAGCAGGAGCGAAAAGTGCTCTTCCGGAATTACCTGATCCCGTAATGGCAGCGTCTGGACAAAATAGCCTATGATATCGATACATTCTTCAGATGTTCTTCCGGAATTCACTGTTCCGACTACGATATCGTCCTGGCCGCTGTAATGATAAAGTAATATTTTGACCAAGGCGGTGAGGAGCATATAAGGGCTGGTATCGTGAGTCCTGGCAAAATTGCCTAAAGCCCGGGTAATACCGGAAGGCAAATTCAGTCGCAGCCGGTCGCCGCGATAAGTCATAAGGGCAGGTCGGGGGTGATCCATCGGCAGGGCCAGCGGGAGCCAATCCCCGCTAAGTTTGGTTTTCCAGTACTCGTGTTGCGTCTCCCGCGATCCATCGCTTAGCTTACGATCGTGCCCGACAGCATAATCTTTATATTGAAGCAAAGGAGCGGTACTCGATGGCGGCAGATTTCGATATGCCGCGGAGAGCTCACGGAGCAATATTTCGCAAGACCAACCATCCATGATGATATGATGAATATTGATCAGCAGTACATGCCGGTTCTTTTCCAACTCCAGCAAAATCACTTTTAGTAGGGGACCCTGTTCTAAATCAAATCTTTCTGTGGCATACTGTTCGATAATTTGCCGCGCCGCAGCTTCTTTATCGGCTTCGTGACGCAAATCATGCTCGATCAGATGGAAACCATAATCTTCCAGTACGCGCTGAAATGGAACACCATCCTCTTCGATGAACACCGTATGTAAAATCTCGTACCTCTGAACAATCGACTGGAAAGCCGACTCTAATGCGGTTTTATCAATCCCTCCGCCAATCTGAAAGGCCATCGGAATATTGTATATATTGCCGGCGCCCGGCTTATGGGACAGAATCCAGAGATTTTGCTGCTGAGGAGTGACCGGATAGAAGGCTTTCTGATCTGCAACCGGTATAGAACGCCTGGCGGCCTTTTCCAGCGAACTAATCCGGACGGCCAAATCCTTTAGAACAGGATTATCGAAAATACTTATCAATCGAATTTCAACCTGAAATTCAGTCCGTATCATGGATACGAGACGCGTCGCGAGAAGGCTGTGGCCACCGATTTCGAAGAAATGATCGTCTCTGCCGATTTTTTTTCGAATGAAGATTTTTTTCCAGAGATTGATTAATCTGGTTTCGGCGCTGTTCGTTTCGCACTGAGCTTGATCGTCTCGCTCAACCATGATGGCAGACTGCCCGCTGGCTGGCTCCGTCACCTGGCTCAACGGTTCAGCAAGACTTTCATTTTTCGGAAGCGTTGACCTCCCCGGACCAGAACAACCGACCAGCAGCTCTCTGTCTTCCTGCGTAAATATATCGATCTGATCGATCGGCTTTTTATAATTATCCATAACCAGATTGAGAGTCTCCGAAAAGCGGCCGGTGATTCGCGCCATTTCCTGCGGCGTAAAATAGGACAGGTGATAATCGAATTCAACCTGGGCGTCTGCGGAATCATCATATTTGAGGATATAAATCGTCAGCGGCAACTGCTGATGGTTGTTGGACAGCGTTCTCAGTTGCCCGACAGCCTCACCGAATCGAAGGCCCAGGTGGTGATCCAGAAAGGAGACCGACAGACTGGACAAGGTCACTTTGTTCGCTTCTTTGGAAAATAAACGCCATCTGATCTTTGATAACGGTACATGCTGATGACGGTAGATCCGGCGGAGTTCCGATCGTATCCACGTCACTATTTCCGCTATGGTCTCTCCGGACCCCGGTCGGACTCTCAGCAATGAAACTCCGGTGTACAGCCCTAAACCCGACTTGTGCTTCTGCCCGGAGCGATTGAGAACCGGAAGACCGATGATTAGATCCCGGGTATCGCGAAGACGACTGAAAATCAGATAGATCACGCTCAGAAATAGATGATACAACGAAATTTCCCGATCCGCCGCAAAATCGGACAATCGTTTATACAGGTCCCGGGAGATCGAGAGCGATTGACGCGCGGACGTCCGGGCTGCTTTAATGTTTTTCCGATCCGGGCGCTGCCTGAAAAGGGCCGGCGGCAATGGTTTTAAATACTCCCGCCAGAAAGCCATACTTTTTCGGTCATCCCTGGCATCGGTAGTATTCGATTCTGCTGCGATGTAATCCCGGTACGGGAAGCCCGGAGAGCTATCCGTTCGATGGAGCAGCGCATTGTAGGCTTCCGTGATCTTCCGCATATGAACCTGGTTTCCCCAACCGTCGTTGATCAGGTGATGAATCTTGCAATACCAGAAGAACTGCTGAGGGCGAGCTTTTAATAATGCCGCCTGAAAAAGAGGAGCACTGCTAATGTCCAGACACCGTTCATTCTGCGTCTGCATCCAGTCCAGACAAGCCTGAACGGGTTCGTCTTCGCCGGAGAAATCGAGACTCGACTGCTGGTATGAAAGGTGAGGAAGAAACTGCTGATAAGGCTCGTCATCGATTTCCAGAAATTGCAGACGCAATGCATCATTCTGATCGATCACGATCTGAGTTGCGCGCTGCAACAAATCAGGATCGACAAATCCGTCTATGGCGATGTAGGTGCAAATATTGTACAGCGGTGATACCGGATAAATCCGCTGTTCGCTCCAAATCAACTTTTGATTGGACGTCAGTGGAAAGATATTCTTAGTCGATTCATTCGTCATAAGTCGTAGATCTTTTCTACTCATCTCATGCGAAAACGAAACTGGCGAATCTGGTTTTTATAGTCAAGCAGGAATGCTGGTAAGCTTCGAAATTTTACCATAATCCATTTGAACAACCCGGTCTGCAAGTCCCTGATACCGTTCATCATGTGTGACAACAAAGATTGTCTTGCCTTTTTCTTTCAGCTCCGGCAAGATAGTATCATAAAAATACTCACGGAAATCCGCATCCTGTTCGGCCGCCCATTCATCAAATATCAGGATCGGTTTATCCTCGAGTAAAGTCACAATCATCGCGAGGCGCTTGCGCTGCCCGGTTGAAAGTTTCAGCGTTGTAAAACGATCTTCGCGTAAGTTTGTTTTCTGCTCCAGTTTCATTTTTTTCAGCAAAGGCTTGATGAGATCCAGCTCCTCTCGTGTGAATCCATACATCTTCGCGAACAGATGAAAATCTGAAAATATCCCTGAAAACATCTCCCGGTAGGAAATGATCTGGGCATCTCCTATCCTCTCCTCATTTATCAAAATTTCTCCGCTGCTTGGGTAGTACAACAAGGACAACATTTTTAGCATCGTCGTTTTGCCACTGCCGTTACCGCCGACAATAAACAGAGTTTCTCCCTTCGTGATCTTCAGGTTAAGCGGACCGATTTGAAACCCTCGGTCGCCCCCGGGATTCACGTAATGGAATTCGGTATCCCTGATTTCGATATTCCCGAAATTCCGAAAATCTTCCTGGGTCTGTTCCAACGTAAAAGCCCGGTCCTGGATCGCGTCCAGGCGCTCCTCCAACTCATGGATATAATCGAAAGAGAGCCTCATCTTTTCAAAAAGCGGGATCATAAACGCCAGGCTTAGAACCGGCCCCATGATAAAAAACGCCGAAGTCACCAGTTTAATGGAAATTTCAACTTCCATCTCTACAATCCTGGGCAGCAGGAATAAAATCGCCCCGATCAGCACAAAGAAGAACAATTGTGAACCGATAAACTCTTCGGAATAGCTCTGATAACAGATCTTGTGGATTTTCCGGAGCAGGTGCGACATCTTTCCGACGGTTTTCAGAATCTCCTGTTTTCGGCGCTGGAACAGCTTTATCTCCTTAATACCATTTAGAATATCACTCAAAATCCGATAGAAGCGAATTTCGTAGGCGTTGCTGTGCTTCAAAATCCGCGTAATCTTCTGGGCCCGGCGCCAGTAAAGCCAGCCGCCCGCCGCCAGCAACGCTATCAGGGCAATCACTCCTAAAGGAAACAGAAAAAGCAAATAGATCATAATGAAGATAAGCAAAATCACCGATTGAAAGGACGGAATCAGGAACACGGCGGACTGCGAAATATTGGTGGTCTCCTGAGTCAGTCGTTCAAAAATCTCACTTTCACCGATGTTTTCTATCCCCGCCAGATCCGCCTGCAGGATTTTCTTCGAGAGACGCCGGCGGATGACATCCGAAATACTCTCCGATTTTTGCCAGCCCTGGCTGAGTAAATAATATTGCGCTAAAACGTAGGTAATCAGCACCGCGAGATAAGCAAGACCCAGGGCAATGGATGGATCTTCGGCGTCCCCCATCGCGACCATGATGATGACGAGTATCAGGGCAACCATCAATCCCGACACAACGGAAATGGTCAGATATTTATTAAAATCCTCCCCGAACTCTTCTTTCAGTAGTCGAAAAAACCGCATCTCTACTGCTTTTCCTGCGTTTGTTGATGATTCGTCGCGATTTCTTCCCTGATTTTTCCGTAATCCATTTGAATAACCCGGTCCGCATAATTGTAGTAACGCTCATCGTGGCTCACGACAACCAGAGTTTTCCCTTTCCGCCGCAAATCCCCGAGCATATGTTTGTAAAAATAATCCCGCAATTCATGATCCTGTTCAGCCGCCCATTCATCCAGAAGATAAACCGGTTTGTCCTCAAGAATAGCGACAATCAACGCCAGGCGTTTGCGCTGGCCGGTCGAGAGTTCCAGAGTCGAAAAAGT
Organism: uncultured bacterium; assembly: GCA_964589175.1. Classification (GTDB taxonomy): domain Bacteria; phylum Fidelibacterota; class UBA2242; order UBA2242; family UBA2242; genus CAZPRY01. The sequence continues at coordinate 65,027 of CAZPRY010000010.1, read as the reverse complement.
GCCGTTTTTGATCGAAACCTTATCGGTCAATTTCATTATTTCCAAATAGTCCGGTAAGCTCTTCTGGTCCGCTAGATTGATACCGTAAAGCCTGTCGAAAAGGTGAAAATCAGAGAAAACGGCGGAAAATAGATCCCTGTACTCATAGAGATGGGTTTCATTCAGTTGAGTTGCATCGACCTGAATTTTCCCTTCATCGGGCGTATACAGTGACGCAATCAACTTCAACAGGGTGGTTTTACCACAACCGTTTCCCCCCGTCAGAAACAATATCTCACCACGTCGTACGGTCAGCGAAAGCGGGCCCACGGAAAAATAGTCGCCATTATTATGATTCTTGTAACGAAATGAGATCTTATCCAACTCAATTCGGCTGAAATCCTGCAGAGTCCGGGCGGCTTGAGGAGCGGGGACTATGATTTTTTCCTCATTCTTAAGCAGTTGATTTTCCAGGGATTCGATGAATCCGATGGAAATCCCGACTTTCTGGAATATTGGAATTCGGACCACAAGATCGTTGATCGGGCTGGTCAGATAAATCGTAACGGCCACCAGAATAATCGTCATCCCGGCCGGTAGCGAGTAGAAAAGGGGAACGATAAAGACAATCACGCCGAAGAGAACATAGAAAAACGTTGCTCCGAAGATCGTACCGAAATTATAGAGTCGCCCAATCTCGATCCGTTTATTTCTCAAGTTGGTGGATACCTCGCCCGCATCATTCTCGATGTGTTCTCTTCTACCCGCATGATATTTAATCTCTTTCGTTCCCTTCAGAATATCATGCACAAGATCAAAATACTCGACCTCCTTGGCATTCACATGTTGATATCTTTCGCTTATTCTCCGAATGATGCCCAGGTAAATTACGGTCCCGGCCAGCGTCATGATGCCGATAATAATCACCGAGGGCAGAAAGTAACTCACCAGGAATATGACGATGAAGAGTAAAAAGAAAACGGATTGAATCCCGGTGATCAGGAAAGCGCCGAACTGCGCGATATTATTCAGCTCCTGGGTAAGCCGATTGTACACTTCTCCCAGATCCATTCCCTCGATGAAATCCAGGCGACTATTCAGAATCGCTCCGGCAAGGTGATTGCGGGTACGATCAACGCCCGCCTCCAGCAGATGAACCCACCGAAAGTAGAGCCGGCGCTGCGCCATAAACAGAATCACCATCGCCAGGATATACATCAGAAAAATTCGAAAATCGGCGGTCTCTTCGTAAATATCCTGCAAGGCCATCGTCATGATAACCAGGATCACCGCGTTGGCGAGGCCGCCCAAAGCCCCTTGAAGGATAATTTCCTTCAAAGAGAAGCCCGTTTCCCGGCGCAGAAACGATAGCACTTTTATTCGCTGGATAATGGATGTCTGTAATCGTCTTAGAAAATTATTCATTCGAAACACACAATATTCTTTGAGTAAAACTCCTCTGAATAAATCAATTTAATTTAACACAGAACACGATAGGATCAACGTATTATTGTCGGGTAGCTGTCCGCTTTAATCGCAGCTGATGCGGCAAAATATTGCGGTAACTCTCGATCTCATCCAACCGGACAAAATACGACATAAACCCTTTCCCCATTGCCGATAATTCTTTAGATTGCCGCGCGACAGACAAAGGAGTCAAATGAAAGGGCCAAAATATATGCGGATTCTTCGAAGCATTCCCCCGATGATACTGATAGCTGTATTCTTTCTGAGCGGATGCGAAAACTCAAACACTAACGAAAACGATAAAACCATCAGCCTCGGCGTTATTTTGCCCCTCGACAATGACAACGGCCCGCTGCGCGAAAACGCCATCCGAACCGCCCTCGCCGACATCAATGCCAACGGCGGTATCGCCGATAATTATCAGATAGAACTCATTGTCGCCAGTTCGGAGGGAAGCGACCGGGCGGTCGCGGCAGCGGCAGCGGCCGATCAAATCCGCGAAAGCGCCGACCATCTGGCGGGATTTATCATTGCCTATTCATCTTCCAGTGCAGGGATTATTAATTGGATGACGGAAGATAATCTCTACCCGCTCATTTCAGGCAGCGCTACGGCGGATAACCTGTCCGGTATTTCGCCATATTTCCGGCGTCTCGTTCCGCCCGATTCCCTGCAGGCCAAGGCCTTCAATCACCTGGTCGAGCAGTATAATATCCAATCCGTGGCGATCGCCGTTCAGGAAGGCGATAACTTCTCGGAGGGACTCGCAGCCCGGTTCAAGGAGTATTACCGGCAAACAATTTCCGCCGAAATCAACATTACAGCCAACGATCCCGACTACGACAATAAAATCAATCAATTGCTGGCAAGCAATCCCAAAGCCATTTTTATTTCGATGCTGGACGCCGGTATCGCCGGCGATTTTCTGACCCGTCTTAGCCAGCGCAGTTCCGACCACAACTTTGCCAATGTCTATTTCATGATCACCGATGCCCTGCATTCCGAAAGCCTGTTCAGTAATTCGCTCGATCTCCTGACCGGTACCATCAACGGCAACCCCAAGAACTTCGGCGTTATGTCGGCGCCCGACACCAGCTCAGCCGCTTACCTGCATTTTGCCGACAGACTCATGGAATTGCACGGACAGGCAGTCGGTTCGTTCAACGCCCAGTTCTATGACGCCGTCTACATTTTCGCCCTGGCCATGGAACAGGCCGCACAGAGCACCGAACCCGATGAAGACGGTTACCGCGTGGCTGTTAACACGAGCATTTCAGCGGTCTGTAACGCCGAATCAAGCGGGGACGCAGCCATTAATCCGACAAATGGCTGGGCGCAGATGAAGCAACTGGTCGCCGGCGGAGCGGTCGATTACAGCGGCGCTTCCGGCAACTGCGACATCGATGCGGCCGGCAATACGATGACACCCTACCAGGTCTTCACCATCAGCGGCACGGCAAACGACTACCGATTTGAGGTCATCGACTATTACACGCCCTGATCTAAAAGATGAAATAATTAGCCGGTTGATTCGTTAACTGGTTTACTGGTTAATTTGGAGGCGAAGCCGGAACCCCGCTTT
>CAZPRY010000010.1:0-61899 GCA_964589175.1 uncultured bacterium | reverse complement strand
CGATTCGTTAACTGGTTTACTGGTTAATTTGGAGGCGAAGCCGGAACCCCGCTTTGGGCGGGGCAATTCCACTACTGGTCTGATTTATACAGGGCGCATACAATCGCAAGGAAGCCGTGGAGCGTAGTTTCAATTCCACTATTGGTCTGATTTATACCGCAAGAGCATTGGGCTTCAATATCAGATATTGCCGTTTCAATTCCACTATTGGTCTGATTTATACGCTAAACCTACAAACATAAGTTCTCCTATTCTTCTAGTTTCAATTCCACTACTGGTCTGATTTATACGAATTGCGGACTTGAATTTTACGTTGGGCGCTGGACTGTTTCAATTCCACTGCTGGTCTGATTTATACGCAATAGATTGGGCGGCCAAGTCAATCCGAAATTGTTTCAATTCCACTACTGGTCTGATTTATACAATCCAGGGTGACTTTATCGGAACAAATGAAAATGCGTTTCAATTCCACTACTGGTCTGATTTATACGGATGAATGGCTCTCTGAAGTTTGCTAACCATTGCAGTTTCAATTCCACTACTGGTCTGATTTATACTGGACTTTCCCCAGGCGCGAAAGGCCTCCTTCGCGAGTTTCAATTCCACTACTGGTCTGATTTATACCGCTATGCGATCCCGGTCCTGGGCCGCAAGACCGCGTTTCAATTCCACTACTGGTCTGATTTATACTAAAGATACGGCAGGTTGTCAATCTTAATAATGGTATGTTTCAATTCCACTACTGGTCTGATTTATACTACAGAGATTTTGACGATGGAGATTTTACAGTGTAGTTTCAATTCCACTACTGGTCTGATTTATACCAAATGTTGAAAGCCGATGTAAATGGGTTGCCTGTGTTTCAATTCCACTACTGGTCTGATTTATACGTTGCCGGTCATGTGGCGGCCTCATTGCCCTATCAGTTTCAATTCCACTACTGGTCTGATTTATACGGGCGCGGAGATCTTCGCCGGTAGCCTGGTGGTTTGTTTCAATTCCACTACTGGTCTGATTTATACGTTGCCGGTCATGTGGCGGCCTCATTGCCCTATCAGTTTCAATTCCACTACTGGTCTGATTTATACGGGCGCGGAGATCTTCGCCGGTAGCCTGGTGGTTTGTTTCAATTCCACTACTGGTCTGATTTATACCAGCCGTCACCGCAGCCACCCCAGTCGTTCCGCTTCCCAGTTTCAATTCCACTACTGGTCTGATTTATACCCGCTGATCGAGAACTTTGGCGGAATTGGCAATGGGAGTTTCAATTCCACTACTGGTCTGATTTATACCTGGTCCGGGCAGCGCTCGTTCATCCCGTCGCCGGTTTCAATTCCACTACTGGTCTGATTTATACGAATCAGATATATAATCACAACCTATGTCGCTACAGAGTTTCAATTCCACTACTGGTCTGATTTATACGCGCCGCCCGATGTCCATCCCCAGGTACAGATTCCCCTGTTTCAATTCCACTACTGGTCTGATTTATACTGAATAACAGAGAGAAGATCGAGACGTTGCGCGCGGGTTTCAATTCCACTACTGGTCTGATTTATACGAAAGCCTGCCGCGTGATCGGAAAGAAAACGGTCGCAGGTTTCAATTCCACTACTGGTCTGATTTATACCCGACGATCCTTGTATTTTAACAGGTATAATCATTAGTTTCAATTCCACTACTGGTCTGATTTATACCATCACTCTCATTCAATACCAGCCGTGCCTTGACAATGTTTCAATTCCACTACTGGTCTGATTTATACGGGAGATGCAAGGGTTAACATGCAGCATCTCTGTGAGTTTCAATTCCACTACTGGTCTGATTTATACAGCGACGAGATCGCCCAGGAACGCGAAATGAACCTGTTTCAATTCCACTATTGGTCTGATTTATACTGATTACATCTTCGTCATCCGCCGATTCCCAGGCATGGTTTCAATTCCACTATTGGTCTGATTTATACCGTCCTAAAAACAAGGGTTTATCAAAGATCTCCATGTCAAAGAACGTCATTTTTTATGGGAAAAGCAAGGATTTTGCAGCGCATCTCCCTGACAGTATTACAGAATCAACGATCCGCTGCACCAATCAATCCGTTTTCACTACGGTTCGCCGGGCAGGCCCAAAAACAAATTAACCAATAAACCAATTAACCATTCAACTATTCACCCAATCAACTATTTTATAAAAACACATCCACCGGCGCCTTATCCAGTCCCAAAACCTGTTTCGAGCGATAATTGCGCTCACCCAGTTCGAAAATGATCACACTATCTTTTTCCTTATTAATGATTTTCTTCAGTTTATTTTTCACCTCCAGCAGCGTTGCCGGGGTTAGTTCACCCTCGAATACGGAGTTCTGAATCCAGTGCATATAGCCTTTCAGAAGTTTATGCACCTTACCCACCCGCTTCTGTTCCACATCATACACCAGAATATAGTACAAAACGCTCTCCTTTTTCTCCAATCAATCCGTCTTCACTGCGATTCACCCCGCCAGCCAATAGACCAATCAACCAATAAACGATTAAACTAATTAACCAATTCAACTCCCCTACCACCACACATGAAATGGTTTATAATCCTTCTCGCCCATCAAAAACTTGATCAGCTTATAGAGTTCCAGCCGGATCAGGCGCCGGTAACTCACCGAGCGGTTCAACTGCCGGTGCTTGACAGTCGTATTCAGCCGCGCGTCCCACTCCTTGAGGAACAGTTTGACGCCCTCCTCGCCGATGTAGCAGAAATTCAGTTTACGGTCGAAGTTTCCCAGCTTCAGCATTTTTTTCTGAATCAGTTTAAAGATCAGGCGGTCCACCAGGAAAGGCTTGAAGATTTCGGCGATGTCCAGCGCCAGCGAATAGCGCCGCACGCCCGGTTCGTGCAGGTAACTGACGGTTGGATTCAGCTGCGTCTGGTAGATTTCCGCCAATACCGCCGTATAAAGCAGTGAATTGCCAAACGAAATCAGCGCGTTCAATGAATTCTGCGGCGGCTGTTTGGTCCGCTTAACAAAAGGCTCTTCCCAATCCAGGAAATGGTCCCAGCTCTCGTAGTAGAGTTTGCGGATTTGCGCCTCCGTCGCCATCACATGTGTAACGTCTTTGGCGGTCTCGATGCGGGGCGCAAGTTTTTCGATTTCCCGCCGAATTGCCGCGACCTCCTTCGAGTTAACCTCGCGCTCCTTCAGATTCTGCAGGATGTGGAATGCGGCTGCTTCGATGAATTTCCGCGCCAGCTCCAGGCGCACACTTTCATCCTGGTAACCCAGCACCTGCCGCACCAACAGCTCACCGGCTACTAGTTTTTCACGGGGATAAAAGCTCCCCGAATAAAAGCCATAATAATTGAACTGGTGCAATACAATGCCGTGCTCGGACAGGAAATTGAAGAATTTCGAGTTGTAATCGTTTTCCCCAAAGCAATAGAGCGTTTGCACGGTTTCCACCGGGATTGGTTTCCTGCCTTCGACGCCGCCGTCTTCCCCGTATTTCTCGAAAAAGAGGGTGTTGTCTTTGCGGCTCAGGCGACCGTTGTTTAGGATGTAGTAGTCACGTTTCATGGATCGTTGCTCATTTGTTTACTGGTTTATTAGTTTAATAGTTTATTGGGTTATTAGTTTATTCGTTTACTGGTTTATTCGTTTACTGGTTTAGTGGTTTAGTGGGAGAGGAAGCGGCGCACTTTTTCAGATATTGGATGTACGCATTTAAGCGGCTCGGAAACCATTCAATAAAGATGTCTATCTCAGTGATTTCCTTTTCTGAAAGAAGATGCCTCGCTTGCGCCTTGCGCACCCAGTCACAGACCTCATAGAAAGAGCCTCTTGCATAGTAACAAAATGTCATATTCTCACGAAAATGAAATCGTCCGTAACCCTCCGCGATATTGGCTGATATCGAGTCCGCCGCACGGACCAGCTGGATACCGATTGTCTTTTTCTCCGTAAATCCCCATTTCGAGCTGATATTCCAAATCAGGTTGGAAAAAACCAACGCTTTCCGATAAATCTCCAGTTCCGTGATATCTTTCTTGTCTTTCATTACCTTTAATCCTTCCTTTCACCCCCTCCAACCCGCCCATTCAACCAATCAACGATTCAACCATTTAACCAATCAACCAGTAAACTAATCAACCAATCAACCATTTAACCATTCAACAAAAACAATACTCATAGTAGGCGCACTTCAAGCAGGGCTTGATCTTCACCGCTTCGGGTACCGTACCGGCGATGATCGCCGCGATGTCTTTCAATACCTTTTCCAACTCCGCGATATCCGCGTCCGTCAACACCACCTTGACCGTCTTACGCAATTTTGGATAATTCAGTTCGCCACTGAAATCCTCGATCCCGAATTCCCGCATGCAATAGAGATAATATTTTAACTGCCATTCATGGGCTCGCTCCATCTTGTTGGACTTCTTGACTTCGTGAATCACCCGCGCCTGCACATCGGCAAAATCCAGCACCAGGTTCTCGCCGATCCGGATTTCCTTCTTTTCCCGATCGTAACTCTCCTCGTGAATAACTCTGCCCATCTTGACAATATCGGACTCGTATTCTCGGTTCAACTGGTGGGAGAAGAGCCACAACTGACGCTGACAGAAAAAATAGTATTCGATTTGTGTGCCGGTCACTCGCATCAGCATATAAATCCCTGATCTGTTTGAATTTTATCCGGCTCACGGGTCATCCCGAGTTCCGAGGTATAGCAACATTTCGCCACCAGAACCGTACTGCGAAGAATATCGCCGCTTCGTTTTACAATATCGATGGGGATAAATTCGATGAGCCCCTGCTGCTTGAGATGATGGTAACTCCCTTTGCGGACTGAAACTTTCAATCGCTCCGCTTTTATAAAATTGAATTCTTCAATAAGATGACGATACCGGTCATAATAAACCGCCGGAAGCACCTCGATGCCGTCGAAGCGCTCATAGAATTCTTCCTCACGCTCCTTATGGCAACTGTAAGGCTGCAAGTTACGGATCGCCTCCCGAAATAATTTGCGGGTATCCTCAAATAACCGGGCATCCTTTTCGGAAAAGCCGGGGTAGACTTCATCCAACATGCGCTGGACATCGGCCTCGCTGAGCACATTGATCTCTTCCAGACATTTCAGCGTCTTATGAACGATATCCGGTGAATAGATATAGGAATCGTGTTCGCCCCTTTCCCGACATACAATAATCGGACAGGGCGCATCGGCCTTGTTCCTGCGGTTCACCCGCCCAAACCGCTGCAGCAGGGCGTCTAGCGGAGCCGGTTCGGTAACCATGATATCATAATCGATATCCAGACTGACCTCGATCGCCTGCGTCCCGATCAGCAGGCGCGTGTCGTCCGATTGGATACGCTGCTCCTTTTCCAGACGATCATCGGCGGTAAAACGACCATGCAAAAGAACTGCTTCTTTATTGGTTACGCAGTCTAGTTCACTGATTTTCCTCATCATTTCCTGAGCATTTAAAACGGTATTGCAGACCACGATCACCCGTTTGCCTTCGTCGAGATACTTTACAATATCGGGGACTCGTTCCATAATGCCCCCCTCACGTATATCTATTCGGTGCCGCCGGAGTCCCCGCAATAGTTCATCGTCCGCCCGGATTTCTGCTTCCACACCGAGCGTCTCTTTCAGCAACTTCAGCATAAAGGACGGCAGCGTTGCGGTCATGATCATCACCCGGAAATTCAGGAAGCGAATGCCATACACCAGCATCTCCAGAATCTGCGCGAAGGTAATCGTATCATAAGCGTGGATTTCATCAAAAATCAAGCGCCCACCAGCCAGCTGGGACAAGCCCATCTCAAACCCTTTCACACCGTAAAAGTATTTAAGAATCTGAAAAGGCGTGATCACTTTCAGAGGATGCACCATTCGCCGGAATGCATCACGGATACGAGCGACCCGTTCCGGATCGCATTCTCCCATCGATTCCGCTTCAGATAGGATCGCCAAGTACTGGGTCAGTTTTCCATGTTGCACACCTACAGCCGTTGATGCGGTATACTCCTCATTTCCATCCATATCCCGCACCAGCCGCTGGTGCATCGCATTGATGCTTGCGGTATAGGGCAAAATGTAGTAGACCCGTCCTTCGTCCTTGTCCATCTGTCTACGTAACCACCCCACGGCCGCTTCCGTCTTACCCGAACCGGTCGGCGCAATCAGCAGACAGTGGGACTCAGACGCGAAACATTGCTTCTGGTGCCTGTGAAAATCGCTTCCGCCGTCATTCAGACGTTTTTCTAAGAAATCCAGAAACCGAAAATGAAACGGGCTAAGGCAATGGAGTTCCCGCACACCCCCAGACCCATAATGATCGCAAATTTTGAGCGCGCCCCACAAAACCAGGTTTTGCCAATACGCGTCCTGCTCCACATTCAGTTCTTCTAACTTCCCGGCAATTTCGGGGTAGGGATGGGGATAATTCATCAGATCGACCGACGCTGTCATCGCGGGCAGGCTGCCGTCATTCGGAATCGATTCCAGTAGTCCTTTCAATTCCGTCATATCCAGCCTGCCGCTCCTGATATTCTTAAGAAAGTCTTCCGGATGAAAGTCCATTCCTTTATCGCGCCAATGGTTATTCCACTCATCAGCCAGTAATTCGGGCGTTTTGTATTTCTCAAACAACAGTGAATGGAAATCCCGGTGATGTCCCAGAATCGCTCGTTTGATCAACATGCGACCGGCCTCGCTCATATCTGCTTTGTCCACAAATGGAATTGAGTAGAGTTCATGACGCTGATGGTTCCAGACGTTCCGCTGCCCCTTCAGTTCTTTCTGAAACTCCGCGTGCGCCTTGCCGAAATCATGCAGATAAACCGCAATAAACAGCAATTGCCAGAAATCCGAACAGCAAGCAGTAGCCGGCAACTGCGGCAAACAGCGCTTCAGTTCAGTATACACCGTCAGACAGTCCTGGATATGCCCGGACAGCGTCGTGCCATCCGATTTTGCCAGCAGCGTCATACAACTCCTATCCTTAAGTTAGCAGCGGACTCAAAATCCGCCGCTCTAAAGATCCACCGACTGCCACAGCACATCCCATTGCAGGATTTTTCCACCCAAATCCACGCTATCACTAAAACCGTCGGCAACGATCTCTGTCGGTTGGCGATACCCTATGTCCAGCAGATAGTACGGACGGGTACCGATGTTGCGCCGGGGAATTGTATCACTGAAACAGATTGGCAGGGCCTGAATCGGCGCCGGTAAATACCCCATCGTCATCGGCACAATCGTTCCTTTCAAATTTTTCAATGTGGATTTCGTTTCGACTTCGACGTCTTCAATGGAATGAACCGTCGCCAAGTCTCCCGACCGTCCCAACAGCATCGGATAATAGGGACGGCGGAACGCGTCGGCAATCGTCCCCGAATCCGTATAGAGGTACAATCGAGCGTCAGTCATGAATTCCCGTTTGATCACATTGGAATTAATTCCGGTCAGCGATTTCCCCATCTGGTAGATCGTTTCCAGATCGACTGTCTTCGCTCCGGCACTAAACACATACCCGATCTTCTCCTTCTCCGGCCTGAAGTAGAAACCCATTGCCGCCGAAATCAAACCGGCAATGGTCGACATCGGCGGTACCGGCAACGTGGGTTGAAAACCGCTGATCAGGTTCGGATAGCGAAACGACGCCGTCCAACTACTGATATGGATCCGATACACTTTCATATCAGTTTTCCAACTGAATGGTCTCGACAAAAGCATCGATAGCCCCGTTCACAGAATCCACAACCGATGGAAATTCTTCGCTCAATGCCGCCAGTTTATCTTCAAGTCCGTCCATAAAACCCATGCGCCGGCCGATGTAGACTTTACCGTCCAGCTGATCGCCGTAATCATTCAGTACCTGTTTCAGCGCATCCACGGAAAATACCGCCTTGCCCAGATCATCTTTCGCCAGATGCGAGAAGGGATGATTGGCACTGTTGAACATTGCCAATACAATCAGTTTCGGGGTCACATCCGCCATATTGGTCGTCTGCTTTGCGCCGCCGGCGAGATACTTCAATGCCGCAATCGTATCCTTGACCCGTTTGTTGCGCACTTTATCGGTAAGACGGACCAGTTTCAGCGGATTGCCTTTGGCATCTTTTACATGGCTGTCATCTATTTCCCTTGCGTCACTTTCAAGCATCTCATTCTTTAGAGATTCATTGATATTCATAAAACCGCTCTTGTTCATCATCGAAAAAGTCCCGACCTGATCCAGATCGACCGAAAACATACCTTTCATAACAGCACAATATTCGTCTATCCCATAGGGTACGGCGTCACCATCCTGCCGGGTCATGGAAGACCAGTTCTGAACAATCGGATTATAGGCCACCGCCATAAAAGCCGAATTCTTCAGCGGAGAAACCCGGGTCAGGGTTACATTCTCTTTGGTGACCTTGCCCGTTTCCGAATCGGTGACTTCAATTTTAGCCGCCCGCATGTATCCGAATATATCGTCATCAGGATAGAGATTGGGATTGGCCGCCGTGTAGGCGATCTTTTTCTCCCGCGTCACTGGGGACATCTGCCAGCCGATTTTACGGGATAGGGTTTCCCGCCACCAAAAGCGCCAGGCCTGACCGGAAACATAGGGATATTCCCGGCCGTCTTTCCGGATTTTCTTGGTCATTACCGCATTTTCCAGAGCCGTCGAAGAATCAACTCCTGCATTGTTTAGTGCTACTACATCCACATCAATTAATACAAATCCCTGAATCGTTTTCATTATTCCCTCCTAAAGACTGTTAATTTCTTCTTCTGCCGTCACGACTTCTTTTTCCGGAATCGCCTCTGCATCAATCCGGGCCTCGTGCATTTTTTCATACAGATAAATCAGCATCAGGTCGCGCACCTCGCCCCAATACTGACCGTCCGGAAACAGGTAGTTTACGTAATCATCCAATCGTAATACCGGTTCCACATTTCCATTCCGGAAATGAGTTTTGACTACCTTCAACAAAACCGCTCTGAGCTCGTGGGCGCGACCAGCTCCTTCGATCATGGTCAGGTACTTCTTGAAATTGTCTTCCTGACGCGACAGATCGAAGATGACATTCGCGACCCGCTTGATAATATCCAATGTCTCCTGCTTCATATGCAGTACCTCCTTTACATAATGATAAACTATCATGATGGATATTTCTTTATCCGTGTTCTTGTAGATATCTCTGTAATAACTTTTCAGTAGCGGCAAAATACTGCGTCCGACCAGCAGGCGTTCAAATACCATATTTGGGTTGTCACGATACTCCGTTTCATCAAATACATTCCCACCGGATTTCTTAAGCCACTCCGATCCGGCTTCATCCCAGTGCGACTGTTTGATACGGTAATGCCGCCTGACAAAACGAAACCACTCCACCTTGTTGTAACGCAACACCCGGCTCATAAAATTGAATACCGGGTCGGGTAAGGCATAAATTTCACAATCCGGCCCGGCACCGAAATTGGTAAAATGAAACAATTGAATAAAATCACTGAAGTCTGGATCTTCTGTTTCCAGAATAATATCCGCGGCCATATGGAACAAGGCGTTTCGCGGATTGCGGAGATCGGATTTCAAGATGCCTTCGCTAGTATCACGAGCCAGCTTATCAAAGTTTTCGGCCACGGTCTTTTTAACCCAATAGTCCTTTACACGGTTGCTCCGGCAATGAAACAAAGCCAGATTGCCACCCATTTGCACCACGATCAGGGGCAGAAAGAACAGTTTAATCGAACAACTCTTGCACAGGGTTAAGCCGGCTTCATGACCATGATGAAAATTGACGAAGGGTGCCGATCCGGAAAGGCAAAATTGTTCCCGGCCCGCTTCAAACAACGCTTCACTGCTGCCGCAAATCCGGCAATATCCCGTTTCCGTATTCTCCGGGGGGGTCAGCATGGATTGATATAATTCCAATGTGGCATCGACTTTTTCCTGGCCTTTTCGCGACATATGGGTGATACGGGAATTAAGATACAAAGAGTTTATTTTACCGCCCCAGGCCTCCACATAGACCGTCGCCACTCTCTCTATCAGCCGCAGGACCAACTCCTCCGCATATTTCCCGGCGGCAAAGGCCATCGCTATCCCCCCCGCGTCCACAAAGGGATCACCCGTCGGTTCAAAAGAAATGTCTTTGATATTCATTAATCCTCCGATTTCGCATTTATCGCTATGTATACCAGGCACTTTTCCCTGTTTATCGCTACTCATACAAGGCAATAATCCCACTTGTCGGCTTTCACACTCGCCACCTTCCACCAATAAACCATTAAACCATTCAACCCCTCTTCACTGCGTTCCGCCGGGCAACCCAATAAACCAATAAACCAGTAAACCAGTAAACCATTCAACCAGTAACCCATCCTAAAACTCCTCGCCATCGAAATGAAAATTATCGAGCGCCGAGGGGTCCAGGTTTTTCAGTTTTTCGGTCTTTATGGAGGCCTTGATTTGCGCCTGGATTTTCTCCTCTCTTTCGATATCCAGTCGCAGTTTCTCAAGCCGGTCCTGTTCCATCACGAGCAAATCATGCAGCGCCGACAGGTCATATTTAAAATCCGGGTTTTCCGGTAGGAGTTCCTCGATAGCTTCCCTTTCGATCTCATATTTCCGGATATTTAGTTCGCAGGTATCGCACTTCGTCATCAATTCCACAATCCGGTCATCCTTCTCGCCGACCATTTTCAGAGCGAGGAAGTCCCGCTCCTCTGCTTCGTTATTCGGAGAGAGATACCACGTTTCATTTTCTTCGATAGCGAAGTCCAGCCAACCAACCTCTTCGGCGCGTTCGCTGTTCTTGAATTCAGCCAGGATTTTTTTAGCTTCTTCGGTCGGCAGATGCGCCAGGGTCATACAGATTTCCTCCAGCTCTTCCACCGGCGTATCGTCAGACGTCAGCAAATACCGGAAGCGCTGATAGTCCTTCTCGCTGTAATCTTCCGGATTTTGAATGTCTTTGTGCTCAGTCATAAATCCTCCAAACTTTTGCTTTCCTGATGCAACCCGCCTTCACTGCGTTTTGCCGGGCAAACCATTCAACTAATAAACTAATCAACCATTTAACCTTTCAACCCGTCTTCACTTCGTTCTGCCGGGCAAACCATTCTCGATCTGGTTCCTGCCTGGTTACGCCGGGCAAACCAATAAACCAATTAACCATTAAACCAATCAGCCAATAAACCATCTCCCTCCCCGCCGGGGTCGGGCATATCGACCCAACCCCAACGGAGAATACAACAACGGTCATTCAACCGTACTTTCGAACTCTTTGCGGACGTCCGGGTTATCGGCGAAGACAATCTGCGCCGCCCGGCGGATGCGGTTCTTGCTGTTTTTCAGAATTTTCGAAGCGCGATCGCGTTCGACCGTCGCTACGTTTTGCAGGTTCTTGGCGTTTTCCTGGGTATTATCGGCCGCCGTCAGATCGGCAATGCAAACCTCGATCTCGGTGATCAGCGCTGCATCGGCGCCCCAGGATGCTAATTCATCCTGGTGGGTTGTGACGGCGCTCTTCAAATACGCCAGCTCCGTCAGCATCTGTGCGACACCCTGGATATAAGCATTTCCGACATGGAATTCCTTCAGGCGTTCCCGGTTATCCACATAGGCGTTTTTGGCGATATTGATCACCTTTTTCTGACAGGCGCGACATAGTCTCATCTTCTCATTTTGGGCGCGGGTAGCGGTCTCCTTTCCGGCCACCGCTTCTTTCTGTCCTACATCTTTAGCCTGCAGGGTCTCAATTTCTGTCCTGAGTTGCACCATGAACTCCACTGTAATTCCGGCTGCATTCAGTTGCGCCTGGTACTTGTTGGCCACCGGTTCCAGGTTCAGGGCGTCCTGTAGATTTATATCGACGCTTTTAGCCACTTCTCTCACCTCCTTTCTTCTGATTGGTGCTTTATCCCGCCCTGCCTTTGCCGGCACCGACGCTTCCCGGCTGTCACCTCTGCCGGAAATCGAAGGTTCTGATTCGCAATGATGGGGTCGGTTAGACGGCCGCCGAAGAACCCGGATTCTATACCATCTGCGAATGTTTGTTTTCTATCGTCATCGATGCGTTTCAATACCATTTCCGTTACCCCTTCCGGATGTTTTCCCGGCGCTCGACCGCTGCCGGAGTTTCATGCTTTTCTCGTCGGGTTTTACCATAATCCTCTGCTTTGATTGAAATTATTCGGCGAAGGTTTCATTGTTCTATATCCCGGATTCGATTCGCCCTTTTCATCCCTTTTTTCCGTATAGCAACGTTTGTAAATTTTGTTGGAGTCATTTTTTTCTTTGTAGGCGTCACTGGAATTTTCCCATAAATCATCTGAAATTATATAGAAGTCATTTTTATTTTTATCGGCGTCGTCCGAAACTTTGTAGAAATGGATTTTATTTTTGTAGAACTCACTTGATTATCTATAGGATTCATTTGAATTTCCATAGAGGTCATTTTTTTCTTTGTAGCAATCATTCAATTTTCAGTTGAACTCACTGCATTTCACCTGCCTCGATTTGGGGACTGGCTGAACATCGCCTGATTTTTTAAATTTCCTTCCCGCATTTGTTTTCATCAACTTTTCCGCATATCCCGTTCAATCTTTGACTTTTCCGCCGCGCAAACCCCTGACCCAATTAACTAATTAACCAATCACCCCGTCTCCACTGCGTTTTACCGGGCAAGCCAATAAACCAGTAAACCAATCCACCAATTAACCAGTAAACCATTCAACCATTCCTGACCTCCACGCAGCCGAATCCCGCGCTGTTCTTTTCCCCGAAGCCGCAGCGATAAGCGATTTTCAACAATTCCGGATCGGCAGTTACTTCAAACGGCGCCTCCATCGCCTTGACCACGACCCCGTCTTTAAACCGGATCAGTTTACTGATCCTGCCCGCCCGCCGTATCAAATATTCGGGGTCAACCCGGAAATCAAAACCGTGATCCCCTCTATAGGGCTGCTGGTAAAGCGCCTCGTATTTGCGGACCAGGTTTTGCCGCAGATTAGAGATAAACTTCTCTTTTTCATCCCCGTTCAGGTAATCCAGGTAATGAATTTCGGAACCGCCAACCGGTTTATCCCGTCGTGTGGACACGGTGATCGGTGAAAGGCAGCTAAAACTCATTGTCTCCCGAAATTCCGGTTCCTCCAGACTCTCGACGCGCGTGATGGTCCAGCTGCTTTCGCCGGCAGGAAACCGCAAGCGAAAATGCATATCCGAGAAAATCCCATAAACCAAATGCTCGAAATTCTGCGCTACGGCCGTTGAGAAGACCACTGCCAGCTCCCGGACACCATAAAACGTCGCCTTTGAAAAGCGGTAAGGCGAGAATTGAAGACGCGAGAAACAAAACAATTTGAAGCGTCGGAGCGACGATTCCAGCGATGCGTAGCCCTCATCATGCAAAAATTCGGCATGCGCCGTCGATGATTTACGAATCAGATCGTAGATCGCCGATTGAAGCTGGTACTGGTAATTCACCGGAATATCCGTCCCACCGTCGCATAAAACCCTGATATTCAGACGCAAAATTCCTCCTTATATACAA
The DNA here is from genome assembly GCA_964589175.1 of uncultured bacterium. Lineage (GTDB taxonomy): Bacteria > Fidelibacterota > UBA2242 > UBA2242 > UBA2242 > CAZPRY01. The sequence continues at coordinate 48,353 of CAZPRY010000010.1, read as the reverse complement.
ACCCGCATACAAAATTGAATTAAACTTGCCACCGTATTGTCGCAATTAGATAGACTATTTGAAATATATTTAATGAATATTTCGGTAAGTGTCCAGCATTTTATTAAAAAATATGCGCCGACGCGAAACCGTGCTTTATTTCCGCTAAAACTTCTTGAAAAACGGTTTCCGGTATCCAGCACCAGGTTCCTTTTGAATTTAAGAGGCTTGACAATTGAAACGGGGAGGAGTAAAATCTTGTTGTCACGCAGGCAAACGGATAAATGGGAAAAACCCTGTTTCGGGAAAAAACAACAGCTTGCCGATCGCTCCGGAAGCCCGGTGCTTGAGTGCCCAAAACGGCGGTTTCTCCGAAAACGAGATCGCCTTGATTGAATCAATGGTATACCCAATGGAGGCGGACGATGAATAAAGAAGAGGCCCTGGTCGTTTTTGAGAATTATAAAATCCGCAGGAGCTATGATGCAAAGAACGAAACCTGGTATTTCTCTGTTGTCGATATCGTAGCCGCTCTGACAGACAGCGTTAATCCCCGTGATTATTGGTTTAAAATGAAGGTCCGGGTCAAAACCGAGGATGGACTTGAACTGTCGACAATCTGTCGACAGTTGAAAATGAAAGCGAACGACGGTAAAATGAGGGAAACGGATTGCGCGAATGTTCAAGGGTTGCTGCGGATCATTCAATCCATCCCGTCACCCAAAGCGGAACCCTTCAAGCAATGGCTTGCCAGAGTGGGTTACGAACGCATTCAGGACATGGGCGACCCGGCCCGCTCCCTCGACCGTGCCCGCGAATACTGGCAACAGCACGGCCGCAGCGAAAAGTGGATTCAGCAGCGCATGATGGGCCAGGAAACCCGCAACAAACTCACCGACTACTGGAAAGAACACGAGATCAAAGGCGAAGACGAATACGCTATTTTGACCAATATCATTCACCGGGAATGGAGTGGCGTTTCGGTTAAAAAGCATAAGGAAATCAAGGGGCTCGAGACCCAGAACCTGCGCGACCACATGAGCGAAGCCGAGCTAATTTTCACCGCTCTCGCGGAACTTTCCACCCGCCAGATCGCCGAAAGCGTTGAGGCAACCGGCCTGCCTGAAAATGCCGAAGCCGGTAAAAAAGGCGGGAAAATCGCCAGGAATGCGCGCCATGAACTGGAGCAGAAAACCGGCAGAAGCGTGGTAACCGGCGATAATTTTCTGCCTCCGGCTGAGGATGTCAAAAAGGTGCTGCCCAAACCGGATGGCGACGAGAGGATACTGCTCAAAGACGTGAAGATGAAAAAGAAATAATGAGAGGGCGATATGAAACAGGAATTGATCGTTGAACTCTTTCAAAAGTTTGAGGAAGCCTGCTATCTGTTCCATGAAATCGAATGCTGGAGCGCGCGGGAATTGCAGACTATACTGGGATACTCCGAATGGCGTAATTTCCTTAAGGTGGTTGAAAAAGCCAAGGTCGCCTGCGAAAATGCAACCGTTCCTGTTCCGGATCATTTTGTTGATGTCAACAAAATGATCGAAATAGGCAAGGGCGGAAAACGTGAGCTTGATGATATAGCGCTGACCCGCTATGCCTGTTACCTAATCGCCTAAAACGGTGATCCTTCTAAAAATGAGATTGCCTTTGCCCAGACCTATTTCGCCGTCCAAACCCGCAAACAGGAAGTTATCGAAAGACGTCTTCTGGATACGGATCGCGTCTTGGCGCGCGATAAACTGTCCAGGTCGGAGAAAAAATTGTCCGGCATTATTTACGAGCGCGGCGTAGACGACCGGGGTTTTGCCATTATCCGCTCCAAAGGCGATCAGGCTTTATTCGGCGGGTATTCCACGCATGAGATGAAGAAGAAACTGGCCATCCCCGATGGCCGGCCCCTGGCTGATTTCCTGCCGACACTGACGATCAAAGCCAAGGATTTTGCCACCGAACTCACCAGTCACAATGTCGTCGAAAAGGATTTGTCGGGCGAAAGTCAAATTTCTGACGAGCACATCGAAAATAACCGGGCCGTTCGCAAAATCCTGATCGAGCGCGGCGTCAAACCCGAAACTCTGCCTCCGGCTGAGGATGTCAAAAAGGTCCAGCGCAAACTGGATAGCGACGAGAAGAAACTGCTCAAAGATGTGAAGAAGGTGAAGAAATAAAGATGATATCTTCAGGCTTGATGATGAAAATGGGAATAAAATCTAAAAATCCTATCTTAGTGATCTTCCCGGTTAGTGTCTAATAATCTTTCCCCGAATCGTTAGAACTTGACCCTCAGCGTCACGATCTTGCGCGGACCGGCCTCGATGATAACCGTTTTCCCTTCGATGTTTGGAACAGGCTCTGCGAGATCGTCTTCCGACAGTTTGCAATAGATCGCCGATAGCGGTGTTTCCCCGAACAGCAGCTTTTCCGATCGCGCTTCATCGCCGGGATTCCAGAGCCGCACGATCAGCCCGCAGCCATCCTCTGCGGCCTTGACGGCGGAGATAACCAGGTTGCGGTCCAGCAGTTCGATGAAGGATTTCTGCGCTTGACCGTCTTTTGACATTTTCGGATAACCGGAAGATATTTTGCCTGATTGGCGCGTCAGGATTCCGGCCTGCAGTGCCAAAACGTTCTCCATAGCCACTACCCTGTCGAGTTCACCGGCAAAGGGCATCAGCGCAAAGCGATGCCGGATTTCACCCAGTTCCAGCCCGTCGCTTTCACCGGCCGTTGAAAAGGTGCGCCGGAAAGAGCGCAGCAGGGTCACCTGCATCGTCCGGCGTTGATCGTCGCGGACGCCGCCCTCGTGCAGACCGCCGCCCGCCAGAAAAGCCAGGCCGCGCTTTCCGGCGCCCACAGCCTGCAGATGCAGAAAAGGTTTTTCAACCAGATCCACTTCCTGCCAGCGGGCTGTCTCGGGATTCAGACGGATCTCGCGCTCGACAAAATCGAAAGGATGCTGCGCCAGATAAGTTTTCGCTTCAAGCACATCGGTGGGCAGCAGCAGGCGCAGGCAATGGTCCTCGGCCCGGTTGTCGATGACCGTCTCCACTACCACCATAGCGGCGCTTTTTGTTAGTGTGATATAATTCGTAACCGGCAGGTCGACGCGCGCCCCGGAGCGTTTTTCACGCAAGCGGTCATAGCGCAACGGAACGTTCAGCGCCAGGCTCACTTTGAATGTCACAATTTCCGGGCCGTCATGGACAACCGAGACCTGGGCCGGTGATGCCGAGGAGAGCACGAATTCATCGGCTACCGTCGGCGAATGAAACCAGCCGCTGCCGATCTCGCTGATGTCTTCGAACGTCAGTAAATCGCGATAGCTTTCTCCGGTCATCTTATCGGTCAGTGTCAGGGTGCCGTTGGATTCGATTGCAATCGCAAGAAACTCGTTTGCGGCGCTGGCCGGTCCCGTGCGCAGGCTGCCCATCAGGCGATAGGGCGTCGGGCAGGGCTTAACCAGGATAGACGTAAAGCCCATGGCCGGCAGTTTGATTTCGGCGGCCACCCGGTAACGCGTGAACTCTCCGTCGCCGCCCTGGTTTTCGACCTGGGCGAAGGCCGTGCGCTCCTGGGTCCGCGGATCGATCGACAGGCGCTGGTAGGGGATTTCCCGGCCGTCCGCATTCCACAGCGTAAAGGATTTGATGTCCTGCGATCCCGCAAAACCTTCAGTAAAAACCGTCGGAAAATCCAGCGGCAGATCGACATTAAAAACGACGACTTCGCGACGACGCCAGGGCAGCGGATTGGCGATTGCCAGGGTGAACTCGTGTTCAGCCCGGCCCAGTTCCCGGCAATCCTGTGTCAGGAAACCGAAGGCTTTATTGCGCAACTGCCGGCCCAGGACACGGCACTGATCGTAGCGGTACAGCATATCGCGGTGCACCTGGTCGATCGAGCAGCCGCAGATACTGTCGTGGGCGTGGTTCAGCAGCAGGTTCTTCCAGGCGATTTGCAGAAATTTTTCCGGCAGCTGCGCCCCGGCCAAATTGGCGAAAGCCATCCACGGTTCGACCCAGCGTTCGAGCAGGGACTGGCATTCGTCGTTGGCCCGCTTCATGCGCACCCGCGCCGACACGCAGTTGGGAATCAGCCAGAGATAGGGATTGCGGTTTTTGGACGGCTCGCGCAATTCGCCGTTGCGCGTCGGAACATCGAAGGCGCCCTTCTCGGCATCGTTGAAAAAATCCGGCAGGGTGGAATGTTTCGCAATAACATCGGGGGCCACGTCATGAATCATCTTCACATAGGACGGCGCATCTTTGGCCGGTTTCTTATGATCCAGCGAATCGATCAGGCAGAGCGTGTCGCCGTTCGCCCGGCCGATTTCATGCTCGATGTAACTTTTCAGGCTCTTGCGGGCTTCCTGCAAGGCGAGCTCCCGGTCACCAAAATAATCCGACTCCAGCGCTCCGCGCGCGCCCATGAAGGCGCCGTAACCCATGTGGTCCTGCAGTTTAAAAACGAAAACCGTGCTGCCGTCGGGCGCCCGCCAGTTGAAAAAAGCCGGCGTGCTGTGCTCGTTGGTGCCGCGCCCCAGCACACAATGTTTGAGATCGAATCCGGCGTAAATCTGCGGCATCTGGGACGGATGGCCGAACATATCGCAGGTATAGGCCACCGGCATCGGCTCCACACCCCATTCGCGGCTGATGCGCCGCCCGGTCAGAAAATTGCGGACCAGCGATTCGTCATCGGGACTGAAAAGATCGGGCATCGTGAACCACGGACCGATCAGGATGCGTCCAGCCTGAATCAGCGTTTTCAGGCGCGCTTCATTCTCCGGCCGGACTTCCAGGTAGTCCTCCAGCACGCAGGTCTGGCCGTCCAGATGAAAATAGTCGAAGCCATTGTGGCCCTCCATCAGGTCGAGTAAATCGTCGATCAATTCCACCAGCAGGAGCCGGAATTCCTGAAACGGGCGATACCATTCGCGGTCCCAATGGGTGCCGGAGATATAATGGGCTGTATATTGTTTTAAATCTTTTTTCATGTTATTATCGGATCCTTTCAACTCTTTGAAAACTCTCTTGATTCGTTTAATTTCTATCGCATGGCACAGGAGTTAATTATCATGGAAAAGCGCTATTTTGATCTTGAAAGCCCGGATAGCTGGCCTAATTACCGCTGGATCCAACCACCTCAAATCGCCTATTTCATTACGACCGTCGACCATGCCGGCAACCTTAACGTTACTCCTGTAACACTAGGCACCTGTATCGGCGCCAGTCTGCCAAGAAACAATAAACCCGGCGAATACTATTTTAGTTTTTCTCTGGGACATGCCGATCTGCCTGATGAGGGCAATGTTATCGAGGCTCGCCATGGCTTTTTCAATCTTGAAGAAGTACCCGAATGTGTGATCAGTTTCATTCCGGCCGAACTAATGCGGCAGAGCACCCTGACCGGATTACCAATTCCAAGGGGTATTAGTGAAATAGATGTCGCCGGTCTAACCGCCCTTCCCTCTAAAAAAGTCCGTCCCTGCGGCATCACTGAGTGCCCGATTAACCTTGAAGCAACCGTTTTTCAGAAAACCAGGCTCGGCCGATATTACACCCATTACATTTGCCAGGTCGTGCCTGTCAGTGTTGATACAGATTTACTGGCAAAAGACCAATCGGGTCTGGGTTCTTTAGAAATCGATCCTCTTTTCGAAGTCAACATTGAACGTAACAGCTGTGATCAGAACCGTCTATATTATGGGCAAATGGACAGTCAAAAAATTACCCGGACGGCGGATGATGTCGGTTGCCTGAAAGACTGGATCGGCCGCTTTGAACAGTGGATGCAGGACGAACAGACCCGCGGTCGAATTACCGCATCTCAGCGACAGGAAATCCTGGATTTGAATCGTCAATGGCAGGCCAATCGTGATCCCGAAACGAATGGTGAAATTAAACGTCAATTAACCGAGCGTCTCCGCCACCTCGTCAGATAAGCCATTTCTTTTCTTTTTTTCAAAAAACATAATTAATGCACAAATGCCTTGCCGGGGCAAACTCGCTCTATTTGCAGTTCATCGGTTCACGGCCTTAAACAGGGCGATTACATTCTCCGGGCGGATATCGGCCATGATATTGTGGACCTGCTGAAAGACGAATCCGCTGCCGCGGCGCATGATCTCCACCTGCTTGCGGACGTGGGCGGCCACCTCCGCGGGCGTGTGATGCGGCAGGATGTCGCGCGTGTCGCAGCCGCCGCCCCAGAAACAAATCCGATCGCCATGCCGTTTTTTCAGAAGCGCCGGGTCCATCCCGTTGCACGAAATCTGGACCGGGTTGACCGCCTCGAGTCCGGCTTCGATCAGGTCGGGCAGCAACGGTTCGATCGCGCCGCAGGAGTGCAGCATGATCCTGACGTCCGCGAGTTCCTTCGTGCGTTTCCACATTTTCTGCTGATCGGGTTTGTAGTACTGCCGATACATCGCGTTCGAGAAAAACGGCCCGGTCTGTGTGCCGAAATCGTCGCCGAACAGGATCACATCGATATAGGGTCCAACCGCGCTCAGCCATTTTTCGAGATTCTTCAGATGAATGTCGCAGAGCTTTTGCGACAGGCGCATAGTTGCTTCGGGATAGAGGCCCATGTAGGTCAGGTAATTGTCCATGCGAAACAGAAACTGGGGAATTTCGAAGACATTGCCTCCGAACAACCCGACAATAGCTTTGTCGGTGGATTCGCGCAACTTCTTCGCGCCGGAACGCAATTTCTTCAAGCCCTCTTCGTCCAACGGCAGATGCCCGCCGGGCGTCGCCACACCGGTCCACATGGAATATTTGAATTGCTCTTCAATATCGTCGAAATCCTCGTTTTCAAAATCACACCCGGCCATCGGGTAGTGAATCTGCTCCATGAAAGGCGTGCCCTTTTTGCGCACCGCCAACTCACGCCCGTCTTCGGCCAGCAGATACCAGTCCCCATCGGGCTCGGCCAGGTTGATGTAATAGGGAACCTTGCAGGGCGTCCCGTCGGGTAACTCCCAATCCTTCCAGTCGCTGTCGTCGAGCAGAAACCCGCGGCCCATTTCGATCACATCAACGCCCAATTCATCCAGTACCGCCGGCTCCACAATCGCCAACTGCTGCGGCAGATCGTAGACATAGACGGCCCCCTCCCGGATGCCGAGATACTCTTTTAATCGTGCGTAGGCCATGGCCATGATGCCCGACGAACGGTGCCCGCCGAAGTCGACCGGGATGCGATCGACCGGTTCATGATTGATCGCCGCAAGTACTCTTTGGCGTGAATTCATGGATTAACTCTCCGTGTCGATGATTTCCAGGGTGACATGATAATCGCGTTTCTCGCCGGGTTCCAGATACTGCAAACTGCCCCTTTCGCGCTCCACAATACGGCCTTCCACATGACAATTGGCCGGTTCCAGACCCAGCACATGCGTGCCTTCACCGGGTGCTTTCCATTGCACCAGGAGCGGCAGGTGCGTGGTATCCCAGGATAGTGTGACGCTGATAGGCCGCAAGCTGCCGCCGATCGGAAAACGGGGCTGGCGGATGGTCGCCTCGGCAATCTTATCGACACTTTTTAAATCTTCATGATAATAGACCCGTTCGCAATATCCCGCCGTCGGCGCTTGCCAGCGATCGAAATCCTCAACCGGAATATCTTTATCCCGGGCCGTGATCCGCCCGGAGGGAATATTGAGCTCCGCGTCCTCGCTGATCAACGGAAAGCCGAAATTAAAATGGTAGAGGACCATATGCGGGATTTTTTGAAAACCGGCGTTTTCGACTGAATCGTCAATGGTGATTTTGTTTTTCCCGAGATGGCTGCGGATCGTACGTGTCAGGACAATGTTTTCGCTGAAATAGCGCGAATGACGCAGGCGCCCCTTGACGGTCATGATGTACTCATCTCCGGTCCATTCCCCCTCGCAGCGTAACAACTCGGCCGCCAGCAGATGGACATCGCCGTGCAGTCCTAAACTCTCATCACCGTCCGTGCAGGGCGAGCCAACCTGGGTCAGACCGCAGGTCATCAGCAAACCACCAACCGCGGTCTCCAGCCAATCCAGTGCAGCGCCTCTCCAGAAAGCCGGATGAACATCGCCGTTGGACGACTGCCAGCTCAGCGGCGTCCCGCTGTACTCCGCGAGCGAGATGTCCATGCCCCTCGAAACATTGATGTAGTACGTCAATCCGGCACCGGTGCGCAACTGCACCTGTTCCACCCCGTCAGTTTTTCCGCCGGCGAGATGGTAGCGTTTGATTCCGCCGATCTGTTCGATCCGGCCAACCCGTTGTTCGATCTCGCGCCTCGTCCAATTTTTGCTATGCAGTTTCATCGTCTTACTCCACCCGTTTTATGTTGGTGTCTGTGAATATATCGCTATCGTCGTGACTCGTGCTCGAAAATTCCGAGACAATCGCGCCCTCTTCCCCGGCCCGAAACCAGTGCAGCGTATCGGAAGGAATCGTGAACTGTTCGCCGGGATTGAGCACAACTTCATGAAATACGGTATAGAATGCCTCACTGCCGGCCGGGACCCTGGCCTGAATCCGGGCGGTCTTTTCACCCTCAATGTAAAGCAAAACCTCCCCCTTACGGCAGCGGAAAGTTTCCATCTTTCCGGCTTTGCCGTCGCGGCCGGGATGGCGGTGTTCGGGACAGGTCTGATGCGGAAAGAGCACCAGTTCCTTGGCACAATAGATTTCGGTGTTAATGTAGACCACAATTTCCAGCCCCTGCGACTCCAACTGATTCAGCCCGAAATCGACAATTTCCATAGCCGCAGCTTCGGCGGGCGTAATTACGATTCCGGCGTCGGCCAGCATGGCGGCAGCGCGTTCGCGGGCTTTGTTAACAATCTTTTTATCCAGCATGAATTACCTCAAAAAACGCTTTAAACGGCCGACATCGATCCGCGATCCCGGTGGCCACGCGCCAGTTGATCCTTCCCGTTCCATCTCCAATCCGTAAAACCGGAAGAGAGCGGGTGTTTTGACCAGCCTGATTTGATCCGGCCCTGTAACGTTTCCCAGTCGGGGATTCCGGAAGTGGCGTCGAGCGCTTCGACATTGCAGGCACCCGTCCCGACTGCGGCATTGACCGTATCTTCGGGATTCTTCATTTTAACAAAGGCCGCCAGGAAACCGGCAATCGTACAATCCCCGGAACCGGTGGTGCCCCTGACATTTACCTTGAAACAGGGCGAAATCATCTCGCGGTCGGTCCAGGTGTCGGCGTCCCCGAGAATCGCCGGCAAGCGGGATTTTTCGGCCGTTGTGCGCAAGTAAAATCCCCGGCTACCGAGTTTGAGGCCCACAATCGCGGCGCCCCATCCGATCAGGCTGTCCGAAATTTGCCGCAACAGCGACTCGTCGATCTGCTTTTCCAGATCGGAGCCATCCTGCGTCAATGCGATAAACTTCGGACGATCGATCATGAACAGAATTTCGTCCAGGCTCGGCAGGAAAATGTCCACATAGGGTAAAACATTCGCCAAAATTTTAGGCCAGTCCGCCTGCCCGGCCGGAGAATCCGGATCGGGGTAGGCCATGTCGAGAGAAGTGACGAGCCCGGCCGCCTTCACCATCCGAAAAAGTTCCACCAATTCCCGGCCTTCGTCGGCGTACATACGTTCCATCAGCGGCGGGTAGCCGAAATGAAACAGGCGCGCGCCAATCAGATCAGTTGTCTGGACGTCGGATGCCGTGTAGGTATCGTTCGTCCCCGGATGATGCCAGAAACTGCGGTCCCGTCCGGGCGGATTCACGACTACCGTGTACGAAGTCGTTTGGCCCTCGGCCCGCAGCATGCGCTCCGGTAACTCGGGTGCGATCTGCCTGAACCGTTCGATGATCGCCTGCCCGAAAAGGTCGTCGCCGACTTTTCCCATCAAGCGAACCGAAATACCCAGTTTGCGCAGGGCAATTCCGACATTCGATACCGTTCCGCCGGTTGAGATTTGAGCCGCTCCGACACGCAACAGTTTACCGGGCTCGATCAGATCAACTCCCGGTTTCGATTCCAGCTGCGGAATAAAGTCCAGGCAGACATGCCCGGCTACCACGATTTCAGCTTTGTGCATCTTTTTCATCTACTCCGGATTGGATATTGACCGAATTCCTGCACCGCCTGTAGCATGGCCCGGTAGTTTTGGACAGGGATGTACTTTGCCACCGAATTACTGGAACCGATCGCAAAACCGCCGCCCGGTGCGATTTCCAAAATGCGTTGTCGTACGTACTCGCGAATCTCCGCAACCGTTCCCCGCGCCAGGGGATAATCCATATCCACCGAGCCGAGCAGGGCCAGTTTGCCTTGCACCCGCTGTTTTAGCACCGCGATATCCCAGGACTTTGGTTCAATGGGATGAATGGCGTCGAAGTGCATAGCGATAAAATCATCGATCAGCGGCGTTTGGTTGCCGTCGGAGTGAAAGAAAAAGAGTTTACCGTTTTGATGGGCCAGGGCCGCGTACTTCTCGTACCACGGAAAGAGGTATTTGCGAATCACCTCCGGCGACATGATCAGGGATTCGGTATAGGCGATATCATCGGAGAGCCAGAGTCCGCCGACATGTTCGCAGACGGCCGCCCGGGCGTACATCGCATAGAGTGCCGCGCCCAGGCTGTCGCAGATATTGCGGATATATTCCGGGTCTTCGAAAAGGCCCATCATGAAATTCTCGTAGCCGATGTTGATCCAGGCGTGCTCGTAGATGCCGCCCTGCGGCACGAAAATCACCTTCATCCCCTCGGGCAACAGCCCCGCGGCCTTTTCCAGATCGCTGTAGTCGACGCTCCGGATAAACGTATCGGTGGCCTGCGCGAAATCGCTCCGTGGGTCTTTCAGCCAGCTCTGGAAAAATTCGTAGCGCGGCGACAGACGCAGGTAATCGTACCCGGCCGAGAGCCAGAAGCGGATGTCCTGCGCCAGGTCGTAACCTGCCCGGCGGCAATCGAATTCCGTCCCGGCTTTATCGTCCAGGAAAGCGGTTTTGACCTCCGCGTCGATCCAGAGTTCCGCCAGCGGCAGGCGGTCGGGTTCCGCGTATTTTACAGCGGTCGCCAGTCGGTTAAAATCAGGTTTTATAATTGTCATTTTCAATCATTCGCTCGGATTGTTCAACGGCTCGCTCGTTCCGACGGTCGGCCGAACGAAGACCAACAGTAGTTTACAAGGCGTCTTCCCGATATTTCTGACGGTGAAACGCCCGGCCGCGGCCGGAATGATCATGGATTCGGCCCAGGCCAGCGGCATCTGCCGTCCGTTGGCCGTGGTCATCAAACAACTTTCGCCCGCAACCAGGTTGACGGCAAAAGCCGTATCGCCGGTTTCCATCGTGTATTCATCTTCAAATTCTACCCTGTGCACTTCCCACCAGTTTTCTCTCTGGCTGGCTAAAAGATATCTCTCCCAGCCATGCCCCTCCGCAATCAATTTGGATTTAGCGATCAGGTTTTCTTTGACATAGCGGCTGTTGCGTTCGAAGCGGATGTTCTTCCAGGCGCGCTCGATGTTGATCGGGCGCAATTTGCCGTTCAGGTCCTTGCGCATCCAGTCGTAAATCTTGAAGGTGAAAATATAGGTCGTGGCGCTGATCTCGAGCACCAGGTTGTTGCGGCCGCTGCCGTGCACCGTGCCGTTCGGGATCAGGAAAAGATCGTGCGGTTTGGCCGGTTCGCTGTTCACATATTTATCGACGTCGATCTCAACGCCTTTTACGACGGAATTTTGCACAGCGCGGTAAAATTCGCCCGGATCGCAGTTGTCGGTCACGCCGATGTAAACCCGCGCGTCGGGTTTGGCGTTGATGATATAATAGGACTCGTCCTGCGTGAAGGTTTCGCCGAAGTTGCGCCGGATGTAATTCGGCTGCGGATGCACCTGCGTCGAGAGATTGCCGCCGTCGATCGTGTCGAGGTAATCGAGCCGGATCGGCCATTCAAGGCCGAATTGCCGGGCGGCTTGTTGGCCCAGTACATTTTCGTTTTCCTGAAACATCAGGAAGTCGAAGGAAAATTCGAGGCGGTTTTGAGCAGATTCCAGCACGATGCCGTTTTCCGGGACGATGATTTCGAAAGAAGTGGAAAGGTTGACTTTGTCGGGATGAACGCCGAAATGGCCCTGCATGAACTTGCCGCCCCACGGACCGGAATAGTACCATGGGCGCACCCGAAACGCCGAGCGGGACAGTTCCCGCAAAACCGCCTGAAAATCCGTAGCGGCGATCTGCATCGGCCGCGCCGGGTCCTGTAAGTCAATCAGCCGGTCAATTTGCAGCGACAGCCGCTGCTTCAGACGATTCAGCGCCGGCCAATCCACGAAATAAGCGCGCTTGTAAAATTCTTCAAAACCATTGTAAGTCTCAGCGCCGAGATTGCGCACTTTATTTTGCCTGGCATTTTCCTGGATGACATCTTTGGGAATGTCGATATACCACAATTTGTCCCACAATTCGATCAGCGCCGCGCCGGTCCCGTAGAATATCGTTGGTTTGCCGGGCACTTCACTGCGTAAAATTGCGGCCCGGATGCGCTGAGCGGCGATCTTTTCGGCGTCGAAAAAAACCTCCGGTCCGAACGGGAACTGCGTTCCGAACAGGCGGTCGTCGCCACCCAGAAAAGGCTCGATCTTCGGCAGGATCGTCTTTTCCTCCGCCAGGCAGGTTTCAATGTCAATCCAATCCGCAGTGACGTTCGACTTATGCAATGCCTTGGTCAGATTCCGTCGAAAAGCCGGCCAATCCACACCCTGGTAGCCATCAACAACCAGCACGCGCAGACCGTCGGTCATATCCCGGACGAGCGTTTCCGCCAGTGATTCGTAGCCGCTCGCGATTGCTTTCTCATCGATCCGGAAGGCCGGGAACGGATCGTACAATCCCCGCGGGTAAGCTGCGGCATCCTGGGGAATCGGAGCTACGAACGGATCGGTAACTTTATGATTCATTGAGTATTTTCTCCGTCGGATGAGTGATCGAGAAACGGGTGAAAGGCGATCCCGAGTGCGGCCGCGCGATTGCCGAGCGCAGCAGCTTTGATTTTGACGTTCTGGCGCGGAAAAGTCCAGGCCATCGCATGCACCATTTTAATAACTTCCGGCAGGATGAGGTCCGCCGAATTCATGACCCCGCCGCCGAGCACGACCGTTTCCGGACCGTAGGCGTGAATGACATTGACGATGCCGAGAGCCAGATCCTTTTGAAAGGCTCTCAGCGTCGGTAAATATTCCGTCTTACCGAGCCGCAGGGCCTCGCAGAAAACCGGCAGGGCTTCGGTGAATTGGGCCAGTTCCGCATGCGCCGCCTTGACGCGCAGATTGAAGGCCGGCGCCGAGCAGTACGATTCAAGGCAGCCGCGACTGCCGCAGGGACAGGACGGCCCGTTGCGGTCGATGCTGATATGCCCGCCGAGCAGTCCGCTGGATGGATCGACGCCCTCATACGGAGCGCCGTTCAGAACCAGCGCCGAGCCGAAGCCGGTGCCGAGCGTCATACAAAGCATTGGATTGCTGCCCCGGCCGGCGCCGAAACGCCATTCGCCCCAGGCATAAGCGCGGGCGTCATTGTCGACAATGAAGGGAATATCGAGCGCCGTTTGAAAAGCCTGTTTCAGATTCACGCCGGCCAGCAATTGACCGGCGCCGATGTCGTTATGCAAAATCCCGGTGCGCGCGTCGACCAGGCCCTTGGTCGCCAGCCCGCCGCAATAGATCGGAAAATCACGTGCGAATTTCCGCGCGGCTGCGGTCAGGTTTTCAAGCAGATCCCCGTCGCGGTTCAGATCGGCCAGCTTCTCTTCCCGAAAGGCTACTTCAGCGCCGTTTTCATTAAAAACGCCGAACTTGACATTTGTGCCGCCGTAGTCGATTCCCAGTCGCATACTCTGCATGTTTATGCTCCGAAATAATATTCCAGTGCATCGATCAGGTGCCGCCGCCAGCTGCCCCAGGTGTGCCCTTCATGATATTCTTTGTAAACCGTGTCATAGCCTTTTTCGATCAGAACAGTTTTCAGCCGGCGGGCGGCTTCCAGGAAATCGCCCTCGCCCTGCGGCAGAAAGTTAGCGCCGACTTTGCGTTCGTAAGTGCCCACGTCCACCGTAAAGCGGACATTGCGCTTATCCGTCGTCTTGATCTCTGCAATCAATTGATCCTTGTTCAAAGAGTAATATCCCGATTGTCCGTAGGCCAGTCCGAAAACATCAGGCCGGTGAAAGCCGATGGACACCGAAACCAGGCCGGCATAGGAATCGCCGGCTACCAGGCGCGCCGACGGCTTGCGGATGGTGGCGTATTGCTTATCGATGTAGGGCACCAGCTCGTCGCAGAAAAACGTGACATAGTCGTCGTTCAGACCGTATTCGGTGGCCCGGTTGGGCATTTCCGGTTTGAAGCGGTTGGGCGGCTGCACGAAAACGGCGATCATGGACCGGATCTTGCCACTGCCGATCAGACCATCCAGAACCGCGGGAATATGCGCAAACTCGATATAATCCTGGCCGTCCTGCAGGTAGAGCACCGGGTACTCGTTTTTCTCGGAATAATCCGGGGGCAGGTAAATGAAAATATCGTGCGCATAGCCCATAATGTTCGACTTGTGTACCTGCTTGGCGACGCGCTCCAGATCGCTGGTTTTACCGTAGAGGAATGGCGTAAAAAGCGGGTGCCGTTCATATTGCGGCATGGCCAGTTCCGAGCTGGGCCCGAAGCCATTTAAAACTTTATAGGGATTCAACGAATCCACAAAAGGGAAATCGGTTTTCTGCGCGGCAAAACCGTACTCCAGGCGCGCGTCAGGTTCCAGCACAAGACGCTTGTAAAACAGGTCGGTGCCTGCGATCTTATCCAGCGGTGTGACGTCGTACCACTGGACCATGTCGCCGTTCAGCCACAGCTCCTTCTGATTACCCTGGTACAATAACACGACGGTTGAATCGTTCTCGAAAATCGGGTATTTGCCGCAGCGCGCCGCCTGCATCAATTCGTTGGCCGCAACCTGGCGTTCCAGCGGATTTTCGAGTGTGGCCATTTTCTTTTCAAAATCAATGAACATCCGGTTGCCGTCCCGATCTTTATCCGAACACTGCATCAGTCCACTCCCGCATAAAAAAATTATCACAGCCAAACCAAACAAAGTGTGGTTAGATCGATTATTCATCTTTCCTCGTCTCTTCTAATCCCGATTTCGTCACGCGGTAACGCCGACCGTGGTAGCGCAGGTTGACCAATTCGGCCTGCGGATCGAAGACGCCGAAGTCCGGTTTCGCGTCGATTTTACCGTGCAAGCCGGCTTGCACGCCGAAAATCGATTCGATGATCACATTCACCCAGGCCCCGCCGCCGGAAACCGTCCAGTCGCACAGGTAAGGCATTTCGCCCGGGCATTTGCGGGCGCCGCCATCTTCAGTCGACACGAGCGTTTCGACAAAATGCGCCTGTCCGAACGGTCCCTGGTTGGCGCTGCGGGCCAGGCCTTTGAGCCATTTGAAAGCGACATCGCCGCGGCCGATCTTATATAGCGCGCCGGCCGCTTGCGGCGGCCAGGCCGGGTAGCCCCCGTTCCATTGATGATCGGGACGGGCGCTGAACATGGTATTATCGTCGAGCGGCGAGATGGCCCTGATCCATGTTTCGGTCTTCAACTCCTCATTGAAGAAGCGGAACATCTCTGCTTTCTGCGTTTCCGTCAAATCGCCGCCGATCGTATTGATCGTCGTGAAAAAATCGTAGCAGTGCCGCACTTCGACCATTTTACCATCGGGGAAACGGGCCTGCCAGTAACCGCTGCCGTCCTTATATAACTTCATGACTTCGGGCAGCAGCGCGGCCGCCTCCTGGCGATACTTTTGGGCCTGCTCCGGATTACCGGTCAAATCCAGGAGATCGGCCATAAAGCGCAGGTTGAAGACATTGCCGGCGTTCAGGCTGGCGACTTCGTGGATATAGGTGCTGACACATTCCAGCAGGTTGTTGATACCGCCGTAATCCGCCAGGCCGTGCCTGCTCTTGAAAAAATTCCAGCTGTCGGCGTGTTTTTGCAGGTGGTCCAGCACTTTCTGCGGACCGCTAACTTTGCGATCCGAAGCGGCGACCGTCTTGCCGAGCCAATTCATACGGCCGTTCCAGCGCAGCAAATAATTCGACATCGAAAGCATGGCATAATCGTTGACCGAATACCAGGGTCCGACCGGTCCGCCGGTCAGATATTCCGAGCCGAAGTGATGGTGCATGTCCATCATCATCCAGTGTCCCAGATATTTCTGCATGACGTCCGGGTCCAGCAGGGAATGCACCAGCTGGCTGAGATGATAATCCCAGAGGAAAGTCGTTGTCTGCCAGTATCTCGGCATCAGCGTATCGTAGGCGCGCCCGTAAACCGAATAGGGATTGTCGCGCTTGAAATAAACGACACTCATGATTCCCATGAGGTAAAGTTTCAGAATTTCTTTATCGTCGGTGAAAAGGGTCGGCAGATAGCCCGAGTAGCGGCTGTTGCCGGGCGTGAAAATCGCCTGCAGTTCTGCATTCCAATCCGCTTCCGTCTTCAGTATCTCGGCATCGGGATCGGCGGCGACGGCATCGTAGATTTGGCAAACTTCGGCGCGGTTTTTAGCAATCACACTGATAAAGTAAACGGCTTGCGTTTCCCCGGCAGCTAATCTGAGCGTCGATTCGATGCCGGTCGATAAAAGCTCCGTAGCGCTCTTCGCGACTACTCCCTGAATCTGAACGGCCTGGCTATGCCGTGCGCTGAACAGCAGGGCCGAGCGGGATTCATCGGCAGCGATCTCGTTGTCGCTCTCCATAGGCGGCATGAAGCCCGCCCATTTATCCACGGCAAAAGTAACCGTCCCGGCCATGCCGAATTTCACGCAAACGTCACGCGCGGTTCCGCTGCGGTTTTCGATCGCGAGGCGTACAATTACGCCGTTTCGGCCGGTAAGCAGGATCGTCTCCGAATGTAAAAACAGACCGCGATATTCGGCCTCGCGGATGATTTTGTCCGGCCGCCAGTAGAAGGTCACGGGCGTTCCGCTAGCCGGGAAATACCAGCCGTCGAGAAACAAGCCGGCGGTCAGAGTGCCGGCGCTGCCGAACGGCGGAAAATTCAGGCTGCGGATGCCGGTGAGGTCAATGTCGGCCTGTACCGTGCCGACGAAATTCGTCAGGCCCGGCGGATTGAAAACATCGCCGAAGCGGTGCCGCATCGGGCTGCTGATAAGATCCTGCACTGTGGGTATCATCGGGTGAACACCCCTCTGTTTTCGATCAATTTAAGCCGCACAGACACGGGCTGCTTCGTCGGCCGCGGAGGCGGCGTCGGCGCTGTAAATATCCGCTCCGATGCTCTTGCGGTACTCGTCGGTAACTGGTGCACCGCCGATCATAATCGTCACATCGTCGCGCATCCCGGCGTCCTGCAGGGCTTTGACGACACTCTCCATCTGAACCATAGTCGTCGTGAGCAGCGCCGAACAGGCCACGATTTGGGCCTTGTTGTCGCGGGCGGCCTGAACATAGCGATCCGCCGAAACGTTGGTGCCCAGGTCGATAACTTCCATGCCTTTGCCTTCCATCATGATCTTGACCAGGTTTTTACCGATATCATGCAAATCACCCTGCACGGTCCCGATCACGACCGTACCGCGCGCCTTGCTGTCGCCGGCTGCCAGCAGCGGTTTCAAGATCTCGATCCCGCCGTTCATGGCCCGCGCCGCGATTAGCACCTCGGGAACATAGACTTCATTGCGTTTGAACTTCTGGCCGATGATGTTCATACCGACCATCAGGCCCTCTTCCAGAATGACCTTGGCTTCGATGCCTTCGGCCAGCGCCTGGCGTACCTGCTCCTTCAGGGGTTCGGCTTTACCGGCTTGCAGCAACGTTGAAATATCATCCAATATCTTCAATGCATTTCCTCCTTTATCATAGTACTAAATTTAGGCCTGCTCGATCAAGAGCGACATGATTTTTTTCGGCGGCACATTCAATTCGATTTTATGCGCATCGGCGACGCTCAGCTCCGTTAAAATTTCCTCATTCAATTTCACAGTCCATCCTCGCTTCAGCGGAAACCTGAACCAGATAGATCCAGCCAGTTCTCTGTCCAGCGGATTGTAAAAACGCATAACGATTCCTTCGCTCCATTCGGCCTTCTTCAGGGCTGTCAGGTACAGTGCTTCGGGTTCGATTTTCAGAAAAGACTCGCACTTGCTCAGCCCGGAGCCCGCATAGCGGCCCTGGTGCACGCTGAGCGTCGGGTATTTGTGCTCGCGTTCATGGCGCTGCACGCCGGTGGCCTGCCACGGGCCATTGTAAAAATATAAGGCCAATTCATAATGTTGACGGCCGGGGCATTGCGAGCCCTCATTACCAATGCGGACCGCCAGGTCCTCGCGGCCGATGCCCGACATCTTGGGATAACCGAAGGCCCGCAGCAGGGTCATGGCGATGCTGCCGCTCGCGTTGTCCAGCACCTCATATTCCGGCAGGCCGAGATTGAATACCGCCAGGCCGCGCTTTCCGTTTTCAACCCAGACGCCGCCGTTATTCGGCTGCGTGCCGGTGTAGGGCTCCAGCCAATCCGAGGTATCCGGCAGAAGCACATCGCGCTCCAGAACGTCGAACTGTCCGCTGGCGATGGATTTCTGCGGGCGCAAACCGCTGTCGAACATCGCGCGCAGGCGGTGATCTTTGACCGTATTTTCGAGGTCGATATCGATATGTAGTTTCGGATCGCCTCTTTTCAGGGTTACAACGGCGGTGATCGGCAGATCACAAAAGTGTTCGCTGCGTTTTTTCAGGCCGCGGTTGAGATCAGCCGGCAGTTTCATGGTAAGCTGAATTTGAAATGAGGTCAGTAGCGGCCCGTCATAAAGTTTTTTGATTTCGGCCGCGCAGCCAGTCGAATAAAAGGCGGCATCGCCGTCGCCAACCGGTGGAATGCGCGACCATGGATCGCCGGATTCACCGCTGTCCTCGAACCAGAGTTGGTTGGGATAGATTTCGCCGCTGTTTTTGTCCGTGACTGTCAGCATGCCGTTCGCTTCGATGCGGACTTTCAGGAATTCGTTTTCCATGCAGTTCGTGGCCGTGATCTGGGAACCGTAGTTGGACCGGCGGCCGTCCTCCGGTTTTACTGTGAAAGTCTTGTAACCCAGCGCCGGGATATCGTTGGCCTCGATGGCTATTTTCCATTTGGTCGTGGTATAATTGGTCGGGATTTCATGCGGCTCGATCGGAATCAGATAACTCTCCTCACGCGAAAGGACCTGGTAATTGACCCTGAATCCGCGATCGTCGTAAATCGAGAAAGAACGGTAGAGCGGCTCTCTCGGGAAATCGATAAAGACCTGCGGCACATCGTCGCGCTCGAAGGGCAGCGGATTGAAAACCGTCACCAGGATATCTTCGGGATGTGCGTCGGAAGTATCGATGCGCGCCACAATCGCGCCCAGGGCGTTCTTCGTCAGGGTCTTGCCGATGATGTCCACCTGATCGAAACGGAACTGCATATCCTTGTGAATCTGGTCGGGGCTGAGGCCGCCGATGCCGTCGTGCGAATGGCAGGACAGCAGCATTTTCCAGGCGTGGATCAAGGCGCTTGCCGGGTAGTCTTCTTCGCCCAGCAGCTCCGCCACCACTGAAAAGGGCTCGGCCCATTGCAGCAGGGAACGCTCCGTCTCGGCATTACGCTGCTTGATGTAAATACGCGAGGAGAGCGAATCTTTCAAGAAGGCGTTGAACATGTTGTCCGGGCTGGGATGGCGGCGTTCGCCTTTCAAAACGGTCAGCTTCTCCGGTTCGATGCGGGATTTCAGATCGGCCAGAAAATTGGGCAGCGAACTGTGGATAAATTCCCAATCGGGATTGACCCGGTTGGCCTCCTCCAGGATTTGGGGGAGATGTTTATTCGGGTAAGCACTGTCCATGCCGTCCAGTAGCACCAGGCAGTCGCTGGTGGCCTGCTCCAGGATGTCCTCCATCGCCTGCATAATACCGGGTTTGACGTTCTCCAGATGGCAGGTTTCACCATAAGGCGAACGGATCACCAGCGGTTCTTCTTCGTGATCCTCATCGGCCCGGCAGAGGTGGAACGGCAGGCAGCCCTCTTCACCCCAGCGGAAGCCGGGGAAGTCCGGCGCGTGCATGGTCCGGCGGGCGACGTAGATAAAGAAAGCGCCCCGGCTGACGTGCCGGCTCAGGCGAATTCCCAGGATACGGGTTCCATCCGGCGCTTCCAGCCAGTATTCGTTGGTACCTTCCGTGTGGTGAATCCCGCGATAAAAGATGATGCCGTCGATGCCGAAGCCGTCATAGAGTTGGGCCATCTGCGAAATCTGTCCGTACGAGGTGGGCGTGTAGCCGACCCCCGAGGTTTTGCCGAAGGAGTCCCCGACCCGTTTGCCCATCAGCAGGTTGCGCACCAGCGCTTCGGCATTGACCGTAAATTCTTCGGGCAGTGTGTACCAGGGCCCGACAATCAGTCGGCCGGCTTTGATCAGGCTTTCCAATCGCGGACGGTTCTCCGGTTTGATTTCGAGATAATCGTCCAGAAAGATCGTCTGCGAATCAAAATTGAAATAGCGATAATCCGGGTTGCTCTCCATCAAATCCAGCATTTTATCGATCAGCTTGGCCAGGTGCAGGCGGGTCTCCTGGAAAGGGAAACGCCATTCGCGATCCCAGTGCGTGTTCGAAAGGACGTGTATCGTTTTCTTGTTGCCCATAATCCTGATATTCCCGTTCTACTCCGAAATTATAAATTAATAGTCGCGTCCGGCGCGCCAGATTTCCTGGATCAAATCGTAGCTCTCCAGCGGCATGCCCCGGAAGACGCAATTTGATGTCGAAAAGATATAGCCGCCACCCGCTTTGGCATGCGTCAGGGCATACTCTGCGCTGGCGCGCACCTGCCCCGGCGTGCCTGTCTGCATCAGCGAACAGTCGACATTGCCGCAAAGCGCGACGGTCTTTCCGTATTTTTCTTTGATCAATTTGATATCGACACCGGCCATCGGATCGAGCGAATGCAGCGCATGCGGCCCGGCCTCAATCAGGTAGCGGATGATCGGCATGATGTTGCCGTCGGTGTGTTTGATTACGTAGGCGCTGGCTTTACGGAAATACTGCACCGCTTCTTTTAAATACGGCGCGATAAATTCCTCAAATTGCGTCGGGCTGATGAACGGCCCGGCATTAAAGCAGTAATCACAGCAGAGAATAAAACCGTCCGCCCCGGCCTCCAGCATTGCATGGCAGCGCTCGAAACTCTCGGCCAGATTGCGGTGAGCGACCTCATGCATATAATCCGGCCGGTCGATCAGGTCGAAGCAAAATTGCTCCATATTATGAAACGGAATCATAAAAGTCGGATCGTTATGGCACATGACCATGTACTCATCGCCGGAGATTTCGCGGATTTCACGAATCGTATCGCGCACGCCGGTTTCCTCTGCGTTCTCATGCACACCCAGCGTACGGTTGATGAAAATGATCGAATGCTCGAAATGCCGGGCGACATCTACGTACAGACGGGCGTTGTGTTTGACCTTCCCGGCGTAACTCTTGCCGGCATCGACCGGCTCGACCGGTCCGCCGTACCAGACCCGCCCGTCGAAGTCTCTTTCGGTCTCATCGAAGACCAGTTCGAAGGTCGGTACAAAATCCGGGATTCCACCGTCCAGTACGATTCTGGCCCGTTCGCGATGTTTCATTTGCGTAAACCTCTCATCCGGTTGCGCGACTGCTATTTATAAAATGATACTGGCGATCTCATCAAAATCTGCACAATAATGGCTGCACAGCCCTCGGGTGCCGCTCTCTTCGATATTTCCGCCGGCCATGCCGATCGCACTGAATCCCGCCAGGCGAATGGCCGTCACACCGGCCCCGCTGTCCTCGATTCCTACGACATGGTGCCGCTCAGCAAAGGGAATCCCGAACCCGACCCGGCAGACCTCCGCGTAAAGCCAGGGGTGTGGTTTAGGCGAAAGCTCTCCGAGCGTGCCGGTTGAGCCCTTACCCATCGGGAAACCAGCCGTGATAATCGCATCGTAGAATTCACGCGGATCGCCCAGGCCCAGCGTCCGGAAGGCCGACAAAATCTCCGGGTAGGCCTTTTCGTACAGACCCGAAGTCACCAGGCCGATACGTATCTGGCGGTCCCTGAGCCTCAACAGAAAATCTTTCAGTCCCGGCGTCGGCACAAAGGCATCCTGACGGCCGTTACCGTCGAGAATGGCCTTCATCTCACGGCGGGTATGCTCGAAGTAGAATACCCGGGCTTCTTCCACTGTCTGATCGGGGCAGTATTTGGCAATGCAATATTGCAGGTGTTCGGAGACGCTGTGCCCCGAAACAAAGGGCACATCCGCCTCTTCAAATTCGAATTTCGGGTTGCCCAGCAAGCTGGCTACGCTGAGCTGGATGATCCAGACCCAGAATTCCTCGCTGCGCACACTGGTGCCGTCGAGGTCCATCAGTACTGCTTTAATGGGTTTCTCAATCTTCACTGGATAAACCGGATAGTAGGCCGGGTAATCCATGGCCGAGAGCACGTAGGCCAGTGTATAATCGCCAAAAGCGATAAACTCCACCTTGCCGTCGCCGGTGGCCAAGATGGCCTGCACCCCGTCTACCCCAACCCGGAACCGGCCGTCCGAGGCTTTTTCCAAAACCCGCCAGCCAGTATCGGCGGGCAGTGTTCCCAGTCCGGGCAATTCGATCGATTCATATTTCGGATTCACTATATATTCCCAATTTCTATCGCATCCTTCACCATCGATCCGCTTTACTCCAGCGTCAGGCGGACCAGGTGAGGGTAATATTCTTCAAATTCAATGTATGTAATAAAGATCGTTTTCCCATTATACCGGGATAGCTCCGGATGCTCCTTCCCGGCGTACACCATTCGCGGATAGGGCAACGGCTTCTGGTCGATTTGGGCCGTCCAGAGCACTGTTTCCTCGCTCCAGGGGCCCCAGAGCTGCGGCGCGGTGCGTCCCACAATCTTTTCCGTAGTGCGCCAGGAATGGACTGCCAGGTAGGCGCCGAGATGCTGGTTGTAGGAAACCGAGACCTCGCTGGGCGCTTCGATAAACAGGGTAATGGCTTCCTCAACCCGCGGATCCCATTGCGGTTTATGGGACATCAAATATTCATATTTGGCGAGATTCTCCACATCATCAAAACCGACGCGCGCCAGGCAGCATTTCTGGATGCGATCCGTTTGATCCAGGTGCACGCCGTAGAGATAAAGCATTTTTTCTTCAAAATCGGGGAAGATCGCCGAACCGAAATGCGGGTCGTCCGGACCCCACAGGATATCGCTGCCATTGTGATAAATGCGCCGGAATTCCCAGCTCTGCGCATCACCGACGGCCAGCCCGGAACCCAGCACCTTAAAATTTACCGGCAGCACTTCGCCCTTTTCATTCGTGCCGAGGACCTCACTCTGCGGGATCATCTCCACTTTGATAAACGAGAGATACAGCTTGCCGTTCAACTGCACGCCATGCTGGCACCAAACCCGGATTTGGCTGGGATGCTCGTCGGCCAGCAGAGGAACCAGCGATCGCAGTGTGCCGTCCTCATTCAGGATGTAGCGATAATTTTTCAGCCCTGTTCCTGCATCCTGATCGGGGAGCAGCAGGCCGGTATTGGTCAGCATTTGCTCGATGGTCCCGCGGCCGGACATGTCATCCGCGCCCACGGCAAAACCGTTGATGTACCAGAGACTGTCACCGGGCACGCGGTAACCGATGAGGGTATCCCCGAAAAACCAGAGCGCCTTGCCATCATCCAGGGAAATCGAGAAGGCGCCGTCCTGCCCGACCATTCGATGGGGATTTTTTACAAATTGCGGTCCCAAATCCTCGGCTTGCCGAACTTTTAATCCAGTCATTATTTTCCATTCCTATGTAATTTTGTCGACCCGGGAAAAGCTACCGGCAACACCTTCCGGGAGACATTCTTTGTCCCCTTGCGGAACGACGAAGCAAGGGTCATTCCGCAGTCTCTAAGTCGGTGGCCGGGGGCAGGCAAATCCCCGCCCCCGTCCAAAAACAATTTCCGAAAGCAGCTGCTATTTGGTCAGCACCATCTTTCGGGTAAGAATCTGATTCCCGGCTTTCATCTGGTAAAAATAGATGCCGCTGGCCAGATCATCACCCGAAAATGTGATATCGTAGGAGCCGGCATCTCTGGTCTCATTGACGAGTGTCGCCACTTCCCGGCCGAACAGATCGAAAACGGACAGGTTGACAGCCGCTCTCTCGGCCAGCTGAAACGCGATGTTGGTTGTCGGATTGAACGGATTCGGATAATTCTGATTCAGGCTGAACCTGGCCAGAATCCGGGCTTCGTCGTCCACAGCGCTGCCGCCGGTTACCGTGATGGTATTTCCAAGGCTGTCGGCATAATAGCTGGGATCGGTGAAATCCATGGCGCCTTCCGAGAAGAAATAGCCCAGCTCATAAGTGCCGTTGGTCGCACCCACGGTCATCTTAACGGCTGCGTCGATGTACGATTTAGCCGCCCAGCTGGAACCGTTATCGGACTCGTACACTTCCCAGTGCATGTTGTCGCCGCTGGGGTAAAAGACTTCCAGGGAATCGGTCCAATGGTCTACGGTGCTGGCATACTTGTCTGCGCTGTCGGGATGCAGGAAGTGCGTGGTTCCCTGCCCGAAATCACCGTCATAAGAAACTTCGTCTACGGTCCAGTCGTTGGGAATCATGACGCCCAGCAGACCCCATTTGGTATTCGCGTCCGAGTCACTGGTCGAGATGGACAGGTTTACCGTAATCTGTTCGCCGGCCGTCGCATCCGTCGGCTGATCGATCTCCTCAAACTTGCATCCACTCAGCATCATAATCGAAGCCAGTACGACTGCAAGCGTGATCCATTTTGTAGCATTCCTCTTCATGGTACCTCCTCTTTAAGGTTAAGGTTTGGGTTTTGAAATCGTGACTTTCATTCTCTATCGTTCTTCGTTACTCATAAAAATAACCGGGAGAATTTCGTTCGGTGAAAGGGTAAGGCGGAACTCCCCATTCTTCTTTTTGACTTTGTTGATTTTGCGATCGAGTAAATCCGCCGTAAAAGACGCCTTGTCGGCCAGCAGTTCGCTGCGAACCGTAGTTGTCACCGTTTTTTCGGGATTTACATTCAGAAAATCCAGAATCAAGCGGCCTTTCTTCACATCGGTCTTCATCGCCAGTAAAACGACATCCTCATTGTCGACTGAAACAAAGCTCTTTTCTGGAGCTTCGGCCGAGAGCGGCCAGCGCAGAGCGATCGGCTTTGTAGCCGCTTCCCAGCCGAAACGCGCTGTAAATCCCGGAAGGAAGCCGGTGGCCTGATTGCTGATCGAGAAACGGCTGGTCAGCCGGCCGTCTTCGATCTGGTTGCGATTCCACCCACGGGGAAAATTATTGATAAAATTGGAGTACAGAACCGGGGATGCATCGTCACCGGTCTTTTTCAGAGAAACGACCCGGCTGTCGAGCGTCGCCCAGCTGAGCGTGGATTGGGCATCGCTGAGAGCCACGCTGCGCCGAATCGAAAAAGCCGTATTCTGTTTGCCGGGCAGACAATCCTGCGCAGGATCCAGATAACCGCCAATCTGTTCCACCCGGATAGCGGGATCATCCAGCGTAAACGGGAAGGCAATGCCGTACTCCTCGATTACATCGGTCGCCGCCAGCCGGCTGACGTCAAGGGAAAATTCGATGTCGACGCGGTCCAGGCCGTTCCATAAACTGTATTCGACCTTGTCCAGCAAAAAGCCCGGTCGGCTGCTCTCTAATATCAGGCGCACAGGACTCTCATCTTTGATCGCGACCCGGGGGGAAGTTGCGACCGGGAATTCCACGTTCGCCCCGAATCCCCGATCGCAACGCAATTGATTGAATATTCTTCCCGACTTACTCTGCACAATCACACGCTTGGTTTTCTTGTCGACAATTTGCCCGACCTCCCCGGAGATGGGATCAAATGTAATCCGGTAAAATTGATTTTCGATGCTGTTGCCGGTTTTTTGCAGCTCCCCGGCGATTGCGGTCTCCGTACCCGTCCGTTGCACCAGTTTATATTTGCGATAACCGAGCGAAGGCAGCGCCCGCACGATAAATATGATGCGATCCCGTTCCTGGTAGCTGGGAACTTCCCGGCCATCGGCCATATTGACGACTGCGTAGCGCGTTTGATCCACCATCGGCAGGAAGAATTCGACGGCCGCATCCCGGCTCCAGGCCAGTGAATTGAAAACCATGACGCCCTGCGATTCGAACGAAAATTGGGGAACGGCAAGGCGGTACATGCCGCGCTCCAGGGCCTCCTCGGCCTGCAATCCCGCGCTGCGGATATTGCCTTCGCGATAGGCCACCGCCCAGAAATTCTCCTCGGCTGAACCGTAGCTGAACTCTAAGCCCGATCCGTGACCTGCGAAGTTCAGCAGCGAACGGTAGGCGTCCGTCAGCAGGGCTTCCTGCGGATAATTCTGCGGATCGAGCAACCAGTTCAATGAAATCACATTCTCGGCGGCCACCAGTTTATGCTGGATTTCACGCTGCTTGATGAATAGTTCCGGCTCGCTCTGGTACTGAATATCCCAGGCCGAGGTCCAGTCGCCGCGCAATACCGGGACATTCTCTTTGTATTTCTGCGTGAAATCACCGGCGAATTCCGAGAGCGTGGAGACTACAATCTTCGGGTAGGCGTAGACCCGGTTCCATTCCTGGGCGGCTTCGAACTGGGCTTCCGGAATCCCGCAATTGTCGCACAGATCGGCATTGAGGTAGACCAGATCGTAGGGATAATCCCTGGCTTCCAGTCTGTTAAGATTATGCCAGACAGCGCTCACGGTGCCTTCGAGCCCCTTTTCCAGGCCGTAGCTGCGGCCCTCCGAATAGGCCTCGGTAACATAGGTAAGCAATCGGCTTTTATCGGCGCCTTCCCAGTAAAACACCTTGGGAAGATTCTCCTGGAGAAGGTAACCACCGTAGATTTCATTGATTCCGCAAACTAAAAAGGAGACGCCAACCTTATTCAGGACCTGCGGGATCACCCAGGACAGGCCGGGCAGATCGTTGACGATGGCGGCCTTGTAAGTCAGACCATATTCGCGGGCATAGCTTTTGGCGAGTTCGAAAGAACGGATCATTTCCTCGTAACTGATCCAGCCCGTGGAGGGATTGGAATACATTGGCGACACGGTCACGCGCCCGCTGCGGACCAAGGCCATCAGGCGCTCAAATTTGTCTGCCGGACGGGATTTTTGGTACTGCTCCAGGCACCAGGTTGTTTCGACCGTCCATTTGAATTCCGGATCCTTGGCACACAAGTCAAGCACATCATCGAGCGTCTGGACATGACGCTCCATCACGACCGGCTGCGTATTGGTGTAGCCAATGTCCATGTGCGTTAAAAGCCCCAGATATAATTTGTAATGTCTCTGCTTTTTTAAAATAATCTTTTTATCGATTTTTTGTTCGCCCGCGACCAGTTCACAAGCAGCCTCGCTATCCCGATCGAGTTCCGGGATATATACTTCATGGCGGCTGATTCCGGCTGGAACCGAATCCAGCGTGAAAGAGTGTTTTTGCTTTCTGATCGTCAGGGCAAATTCCGCCGGAGATTCGAATGATCCGGAAGATGTAACGACCAGGTCCAGGCGTTGCTGCAGACCATCAGAATTCTCCTTGAAGAAGAAAGTCGAAACCAATTCGAACTCCAGGACATCACCGGCATCCGGAATCGCGCAGCGGATATTTTGCAACGGCTGAAACGAGGCGTCCGCCCAGCGCGCGAAGAAACCCCAGCCTAGCGGCGTCCCGCCGAACCAGTCGCCGACCAGGTTATTATGCGAGTTGGTGACCTCCACCAGCAGCAGGTTACGGCCCTTGCGGAGCTGCAGCACCAGGGTATCGTCATCCGCCACGGCAGCGCGTTCACTCCAATGCGTATAGACTGGTTGATGATTCAGGAATACCTTCATGCGCGAATTGCTGCCGACCAGCAAATGCACCTCCTGATCCTCAGGACTTTCGATATAGGTCGCCGCGAAACCGGCCTTGCCCCACCATATTTTTTCCACCTCACGGCCGGGCAATTCCCACCCAAGAGCGGTATTGAAATCGACGTATCCGCGAGCGTCGGCGGCGTGCAATTTCCAAATCACCTGCCCATCCCGGGTCAGCGTACTGCTTTCCGCTTTTCCGGGATAGGGCTCGATGTTCGCTTCGTCGATCAAACCCTTGTCCTCGATATCTCCGAAGCCGACATTCTGCAATTCGAACGGGCCCGCCACCAGCCAGGCCGGAACGACTGCATCT
Source organism: uncultured bacterium (assembly GCA_964589175.1). Taxonomy (GTDB): domain Bacteria; phylum Fidelibacterota; class UBA2242; order UBA2242; family UBA2242; genus CAZPRY01. The sequence goes on along the minus strand of CAZPRY010000010.1, from coordinate 20,058 downwards.
GTTTCGGGGGAAGCGTTCGCCGCCAAACCCAGATCGAGCAAAATAACGACCAGCCCGGCGATTGCGCCGAGTATCTGTAAAGTTTCCCATTTCGATATAATATTAAGCATGCTAACCCACTTTATCCTTTGATACCGCTCATCATAAAGCCCTGAATGAAATACTTCTGGAACAGGAAAAAGAGCACGATCACCGGCAGCATCACCAGCACCGAGGCCGCCATCAGCACGCCCCACTCGGTTTGATACTGCCCGACGAACATCGCGAGACCCAGCGCCAGGGTGCCCTTCAGTTTATCGGAAAGGTAAATCAACGGACCCAGAAAATCGTTCCAGGTCATCATAAATGACAGGATCGCCACGGTCGCCAGGGCCGGTTTGGCGAGCGGCAATACGATGTTCCAGTAAATCCGGAACTCCGGGCAGCCGTCGATGCGCGCCGCCTCGAACAGTTCCTTGGGAATAGTCAGGAAGAACTGGCGCAGCAGAAAGATGTTGAAGGCCCCGCCGCCGAAGAAGGCCGGCACGATCAGCGGCTTGAAGGTATTCAGCCAGCCGAACTGTTTGAAGAGCACGAAGACCGGAATCATGGTGACCTGCATCGGCAGCATCATCGTTCCCAGCACAAAGATAAAGAGGCCGTCACGGCCGGGCCATTTCAGGCAGGCGAAGGCGTAGGCCACCAGCGAACTGGAGAGCAGGGTCCCGATAATGGCCATGATCGAGATGAACGTCGAATTTTTCATGTAGGTGAAAAAGGGCATCTGGACGAATACTTTGGCGTAATTTTCCCAGTGAATTTTCTGCGGTATCCACTGCGGCGGAATGGCAAAGATCGATTCGCTGCCTTTCAGGGAAGTCGAAATAATCCACAGAAAAGGCAGAATGAGCACCACCGAGACACAGACCAACAAAAGGTAGGTCAGCATCGTACGGGCGGATTTGTGGTTGAATCGGCTCATGCGCCTCAGGCCCCCTCGTAGTAAACGGCTTTTTTACCGACCAGAAATTGCAGCAGCGTGACGATCAGGATCATGATCAGGAGCAGCCAGGCCAGGGCCGAGGCGTAACCCATGCTGAAATCGTCGAAGGCTTTGTAATACAGGTAGAGATTGTAGAACAGGGTCGAATTCAGCGGACCGCCTTTCGTCATCACATAGGCTTCCGTGAATACCTGGAAGGAGAAGATCACCTCGAGCACCATCCAGAGGAAAATCACCGGGGAGATCATCGGAACAGTGACATGCCGGAACTTTTTCCACCAGCCGCCGCCGTCGATGTCCACAACCTCGTAAAGCGCCTTGGGGATGCCCTGCAAAGCCGCCAGGAAAACCAGCATCCGGCCGCCGCCGATGGACCACAGGCTCATCAGCACGATCGACGGCTTTGACCAATGGGGACTCTGTAGCCAGAGCGGTCCCGGTAAACCGAAAAAAGCCAGGATGGAATTGATCAACCCGTATTGCGGGTTCAGAAGCCAGAGCCACAGGGCCGATAAAACCACTCCGGTAATGATGGACGGGATGAAGAAAACGGTGCGGAAAAACCGGATGCCGCGCACGGCATTGTTCACGAGGACAGCCAGCAAGAGCGATCCCATGATCACCAGCGGCGTGCGGATAAAGGTATAGAAAATCGTGTTCCAGGTTGATTTCCAGAAATAGGGGTCGTGGCCCAGTAATTCTTTATAATTGCCGAGTCCGATAAATTGGGGAATCCGCAGCACATCGTACTGGCAAAGGCTGTAATAAAGCGACATGATAATCGGGTAGAGTCCGAAAACCAGGAATCCGATTACCCAGGGCGATACGAAAATATAGCCGAGAAGCGCCTGCCTGCGCTGCAGGGGATTTTTGCGGATTTCCCGCCAGCTGATGTTTATCATTTTACTCATGCGAGAAACTCATCTTCGAACGGACATATTCATCATAAGAAAGCGACTTGTCCAGCTCATGCTGAATGATGTTCTGAGCCTGCCGAAACGATTTTTCAATGCTCCGAGTCCCGTACACAACCCGCTCCTGGGCTGTAAAGAACTCGCGCCAGAAGACATCATGCGCCATCGGAACGATGGTCGGCGAGTGGGCAAATTCCAGGTGCGTTACAAAAATCTCCATCGAGCCGTCGGCCAGGAAGCGCGGATCGGCAGTCGCCAGCCGGTTGGACGGAAAAAGGATTTCATCGCGGGCATCACGGGCATCCAGCTGCAGCTCTTTGCCGGCATTGAACTTGATGAATTCCCAGGCCGCCTCAGGATCCTTGCAGCCGCGCGGAATCGCCAGCCACCAGCTGCCGGTCGAAGATGCGATCGGGCAGCCCGGAAAGGTCGGCGTCAGCGCGGTGCCGTAATCCAGGCCCGGCGCATGGTGTTTGATGTAGTCGGGGAAAATGTCGGGCAAAATCATCATGGCTACCTTTTGCGAGGTAAAGGCGTGCTGATCGCCGTAGCCGAAACCGGCGGCGAAAGCCTCTAGCTTATCGGTCGGATACGGTTTCAGGTAGTCCATCAGCCACTGCATGGCCCCGATATACTCGGGATTCATCAGCGATACAACTTTTCCATCCGGACTCAGAAACGAGGCGCCCTTCTCCCAGGCCATGATCAAAGCCGTCGAGGGCGAGTTCTGCGAAGCCACCAGGGCGGACTTATAGAACGGGAAAAAACCCATCTTCACGATGTTGCCGGATTTGTCGTAGCGCGTCAGCCGGCGGTTGTACTCTCTGACCTCATCCCACGTCTGGGGCGGGCGTTCGGGATCCAGCCCGGCTTCGCGGAAAAGCTTTTTGTTGTAATAAAAGGCGAAAGAGGCCGAACTAACCGGGATTCCGAAAATGTGTCCCTGCCAGCGCATCTCCTGCCAGAGCGCCGGAAAAAAAACCGTGGTATCGAAGTTATCCCGCGCGATATACTCATCCAGCGGCATCAGCGCCATGCGCGACGCCCACTTGACGATCGGGATGAACTGCGAAACCACGTCGGGCGGATTACCGCTCAGGATGGCGGTCAGAACTTTTTTCTCCTGTTCCTGCCAGGGAATCGGGTTGGCCACGACGTAAATGGAGTCCTGCAGCGCATTGAAGGCCGTAGCCGCGTAAGGGATCTCCTCTTTCTGCCCGGTGACACACCAGTAGGTGATGGTTCGCTGCATCCCCTTACGGGCTTGCCCCTTCGGATAAAAAAGGATCCCAATGGTGAGAATCACCAGGACCAGAGCACCGAGAATTTTGAGTAGCTTCGCGATCATTTTTCCTACTTCAATAAAACCAACTTGCGGCATTCCCGCTGAACGGCGCCGCTCCTGTCATTGTATTGCAATACATAGAAATATACTCCGCTCGGAAGCTCGCGGCCGGCGTTGTCCCGGCCGTCCCAATTCACCTGATAATCTCCCGGCTGCGAATGTCCCTGCGCCAGGGTGCGCAGCAGACTGCCGTTGAGATTGTAAATATTCAGGGCAAGCTCGGCCGCCAGCGGAAGCCGGTATCCAATCCGGGTTAAGGCGTTAAACGGGTTGGGGTAATTCTGCTGCAGGGCGAAATCCCTTGCGGCCGCGAACGGTTCCTCCGCAACGGCCACCGGATTCGATTCTCCGAACCTGATCCTGATAAACCGCGGATGGTAGATATCCGCATATTTGAATACATCCCAGCCTGACAGAATATTCACGTTATAACTGATCAGCAGTTCACCGGGTTTTGACAGATGCGGATGAGCTTTGGCGTTATAACAAAACGCGTCGTCAAACTCGTCAACTTCAGGACAGGTATAAATCGTTTTGTACAGGGAGAAGGGGCCTACCGGCGTATCGCCGATCCGGACGGCCACTTTCTCGAAATTGGAGTTAAGCTGAAAAACCGCAATGAACTGGCCATTCGGCAGGGGCGAGACACTCATCTCCTGAGAAATCTGGTCGGTGAGCGGCGCGCACTGCGCGATGTCCGCCACCCATTCGCTGCCGTTGTAAAAGGTCCATTTGGAGACATCAGCCAAATAGGATTCGAGAACCCGGGCGGCGACCAGGTCTTTGTTGTTGGGTCGCGAGCGAATCCCGTAGACATAAACGTAACCGTCGGGATTGGGCCAGCCGGAGCGCTCTGTCAGCGGCATTACCGCCGCACCGAAGACCGTCTGGATATCACTGGCTTCATCGTACAGCAGCGGAAGTTCCCGCTGCACGGGAGTACTGATATTCAATACTGAATCGACCGTGAAGGAGAGCAGAGTCACACCGCGGATTGCAAAGCCCCACATACCGTCCCCGGCGCTGTACATACGCATCGCAAAAATATGGGTCGTATCGCCGAGGGTCAGCCCGTCCATGGGCCAAAACCAGTCGCCCGCAACGGTATTGGGAGAGTCCGGTATGAAAATCGAGCGGGGCTCGCCGTTGCTTTTAAGCGCCCACTTGAATTGGATCGCAGAAGGATCGGGCTGGTTTCCATCCAGCAGCGCCAGGGTATTATTGACCATTTTGGGATTAATGCGAATTCCCTGGTTGTCGACATCGCCGATGAAGCTGTCGCTGAAATCGAAAAGCGTGCGCCCCGGAGCGGACTCGCTGTAGACTTCCGAGCCGGAAAGCGGGAAAGTCTGAATACCGTCGGCGCCGGTCCACCCGGAAGTGCGGTTCAACAGTTCATCCCAGTCTTCGGCCATCTTGACCGAAAACTGCCAGGGATTGAATTCCGGATAATAGGACGAATCCGGCACGCTGATCTGGTGCGGAAATGAGATGGCCGCCGAGTTCGTGCCCAGCATATTTTCATAGGCCTTGGTGAAGATATAGCCGATATTGAAAAGCCCTTCCCGCTGCCCCACTTTCAACGCCAGGCTAACGGTGGCATTATGAGCACTCGGAGCCGTATGCCCGTATTCCGAGATGCAGCCGATCCATTTCAAAGCGTCTCCGTAGGTTTCCGGCGGATAATGAAAATTGACCGAATCCGTCCATTCCGCCGATTGGAGCAGCTGTCCGCTGCCGTATTCACTACTGTATTCTCCCGAAAGCAATTGCCAATCATCCGGAACGAGCATTCCCAAAAAACCCTTAATCGGGTTGTTGGCGTCGGGGTAGTTCACACGCACTAAAATTTCTACCCGGATCGTATCGTTGCATTGGGCGGTCGCCGGCTGCGAAACCGATTCGATCTTACATTGATACAGGCCGGTCATCAGAATGAAGAGCATGAGCCCTCCGAGAAGTCTGCGAATGTTACCGTTTTTCCGAAAATCCATGCTTGTCAACCTAACTATGACACCTGACTTTTGGCCGGGCGCCGCTTAAAGTTCAATCCCGATACTAAATTGGTGTACATCTCCGAAAATGCTGCCATACGAGCTCATCGCATAATCGAAACGAACTCCCACGCCGATAATCTGAGGCGTAACAATACCGACGCCGAAAGTCAGATCGCCTTCGTCCACATTCGTCCGGTAGCCGCAGCGCAGGGCCAGTATTTTGAGCAATTCGTACTCCAGGCCGAGGTTAATCAACTCATTCGCGTCGGTGGGGTGCACGAGTTCGGCAACCATCGTCAGGCGCTGCAACTTCGATGACAGTAAATCGTCCGCGGCGCTGACCCGGAAGAGCAACGGGGTGCGAAACTGCTGATCGGCCAAGCGCATATCCGGCCCGAAATGCTGCAGCACAAATCCCAGCCGCAGGTGATGAAACCCGGTCCAATAGGTCGTACCGATATCAAAAAGGACATTGTTCAGAGAGCGGTCATCCAGAACTTCCTGAACCCATTTCACCTGTCCACCCAGGGACAGCTTGTCGCTGAAGCGGCGCGCCAGTGCAATACCAACCATCATGTCCCCGGCCCGGACCATCGTGCCGGTACCGTTGGGAAACATGGCTGTGGTCTCCTCAAATTCATCGATGCCGAAACTGATTGCGCTCAGTCCGAGCGTGAAAGATTTAATCGGAATAACCAGCCCGGCGGCATCCACCCGGCTGCCCGCAATCCAGTTTACATGATGCACGGTAGCCTGCATGCCGGAGACAAAACCCAGACCGCCGGGATTCCAGAACAGCGCGTTGACATCGTCCACCAGGCTGCTGGCCGCCTGCCCCATGGCACATTCCCGGGAGCCGATGCCGATTTTTAAAAACTGCAGACCCGCGGAGCCGCTCTTACTCAAGGTGAATCCGTAATCAAATTGAGCGAATGCTGCCTGGGTGAGAACGAGAAATATGCCTACTATTATTATCGTAATCCTTTTCATAGGTATTCCTCTATTTAATGATGATTAGCGAACCTTGCGCATTACCAACCGACGACTCCACGGTCCAGAAATAGATACCCGGCGCCGAGCGTTGGCGGGCTTCCGTCAATTGATCCCAGATTTCTTCGCCGGAGAGCGCGTTGTCGTGTCTCAGCGTTCGGATCAGTTCGCCGTTCGCCGTGTAAATGCGGACCGTACAGATTGCCGGCAGATTGGTCCAGACGATCGAGTTAGCGTCCTGGGTGGCCGGAAAGCCCGAAACTTCCCGGAAGGGATTGGGGAACACCCGCACCTCCAGGGTGTTTTCCGCCGGCAGGCTGGAAGCTTTCACCGCAATCTCGTTGCGATTGGTAAACCAGCTCTGGTTTCCATCTTTATCCGCTGAGATGATGGCATAAAAATAGCCAACTCCAAGCTGGATCGATTTATCTTCATAAATCCATTTGCCCTGTGCGCTATCATAGTAGCGCGTCACATCCAGCTCGCTGCCCGGCCGGATGCGGCTTTTTATTTTGGTATAAGGACCGATAAACGATCTTTCGCTGCGAAAGATCTGGTATTCCTGAAAATCCGCCGCGCCTGTCAGCGGATCGACATAACCGGCATCCACGGCATCCCAGGTGAGCGTAATGCTCTGCTGGCTCGGATTGGCAACGATCTCCAGCGGCGGCGAGGGCGGCGGGACTTGCGCGATCACGCCATCATTTTCATAGAGCGCAATGGCGTTGTCGATTGCGGTTTGAAGCATTCCGAGACCTTGCGGCAGCTTTTCCTGAACGGCCGGATATTCCTGGAGCGACAGGCCGATCGTCTCCTCCAGCGCAAGGCCCTCCACCGCCTCCACAACGGCGAAGCGCACTGTCTCACCGGCTGTCAGTGTATACGGCCCGCAAGCCAGCAGCATGATGGGCGCAGTGCGCGCCTCCGGGCCGGCCTGCAGCGAGCGATCCGCCCCGCTGAGAATGGCATAGAGATTGGGCGTCGTCGTGCTGAAGAGCGTGAATTTGGTTGAATTGCCGATGAGATGGGCCCAGAAAACATTCGCCGGCTGCGGAAGCTCGCCGTCAGCGGGATCTGCATGCAGAAGCGCAAACCCGGCATAACCGGGCGTCCGCAATTCTTCATAATCCTGCCAGTAGTTGCCGATATCCCATTCCATCCCGGGGAAGTCCGGGTCGTTGTCATAGGCATATAAAAGCGCACGCGTGGAGTCGTATGCCACCGATTCATCGGAGCTGTGCACATCGTCCCCCCAGCCGTTGTGGGCCACCATATCCTGATAGCTGGGACGGATCAAATAGGGGAATCCGACATAGCTGTTGTAAATCGTGGCGCCGGTCTGATTGGAAACTTCGTACTCGATGATGATGGAACGGTTCAGGCCCGGATAACTCCAAACTTTGCTGCTGCGCCTGACGTGGATGTTTTGCGGCGTGGTCCACTCGGCGATAATGATCTCCTCCGCCTGAGTCACATCGTAACCGGGATTCTCACTGAAATTTTCGATCTCAAGAATCGGGCTGAATTGACCTTCGTCCCTGATCCCCGACAGCGGCCCGTTCTCGCTAAAATTGACCGTACCGGCGCCGTTCTTCCAGCCGATCCATATACCCGCACCAACCATATAAGAACGCTGATCGTCCTTGGTGAAAAACGTGTGCGGACCGCCCGGCCAATCCATGCTCGGGTAAAATTCATAACGGTTATAGGGATTCGGCGCTCCGATCGTGCCGTCGTCTTTCATCGTTTCCCATAAGTCGCCACGATCGTGTATTTTAAAATCGGCCGTTCGAACCTGCGCGAAAGCGAGAAGGGTCAAAGTACCGATCATCAGCATGCATAGAATTATTTTTTGGGTGATTGACATACTCTATCCCTCGTTTAAAAGTGCATTAATCATTGCCTTATCGAAGATTATAGCGAATCCCGATATTGATCCGTCGCGGCTCGGCATAGGTACACCAACCGATATCGTAGCCGAGATCGTCCGTTGTCGGAATCGTGCCGTTATCGATATAATCCGCTTTGGCCTGGTCCGGGTCCAGCCACCACTGTTCGCCCAACGAAACGAGGTTTTTAATGTTGAGCACATTCTTCACCTGAACATAGGCCGAGAACGAACCGATTTGCCCAATCTGGAACTCTTTCTCCAGGCGCATGTCGACCGTATGCGAGGCCGGGTAACGGTAGTTGTCGTAAGTATCCGGCGGATCGGTGGGCTTCAGGTAGGTAAAGGGCTGCCCGCTGACGAAGCGGTAGAGAAGGCTGGCGCTCGTCCCTTTCAGGATCGGAGTCAGGACCGGAATGTGCCAATCGTCGGGATAGCGTACAAACAGATTCGCACGCAAGATATGCGGCCGACTGAAGCTGTTCTGGACCGGGATGCGCAGATTGACGTCCGTATCCCAAACATAGCTAATGGTGCTGTCCTTGTCGATGATAATTTTTGCCGGGCTGGCGCGTCCCACGGTGGAAACCGAAAAGCTGTAATTGATATCCAGGGTAATCACCGAGCTGAACAACGTGCGCAGGGATGCCTCGAATCCGCGTGCGTCGCCGTAATCGCCCGGGAAAAGGCTTACGTAAAACTGGCTGGCCTCGATCTGATTCTCAAAGGGATTCCAGCCGTAAATGCGGCGATCGAAGAGGTTGGCGCGCGGCTCGGTTTTGTCGGAGGCGTCCTTATAAAACGCCGTCACATCCAGAACCGCCAGATTGTTGAAGTTGTGCTTGATGCCCACTTCAAAGGAAACCGTCTTTTCGGGTTTCAACGGTTCGAGCGTCCAGAAAATAGCCCGCTCGGGATCGCCAACGCTTGAAGGCGTGTGACCCGGTTCGCGGCCCTCGGCCGCTGCAAGCTCCTCTTCCTCGATCAGCGGCAGCAGCACGGACTCTGGTCGCCAGTAAAGCATTTCGAACATCTGGGAGAGTGGCGGTATCTGGTAAAAATGACCGTAGTTGAAGTGCAGCAGGGTCTTCTCCGTGATCGGAAAGGAGACCCCCAGGCGCGGACTCAGCATGCTGAAAGCCGCTGCCGGCTCACGCTCCCGTAAAAGGATGTTGCTGAAGCCATACTTTACGTGGCCGTTTTCGTCCACCTGGTCGCCGTCCGGATCCAGGTCCGGATCATACAGCGGATCGATCGCCAAATTAAAATCATTGGAGAACTTGAACCATTCGTAATTCGGATTGAAATAGTCGTAGCGCAGACCGAAGTTCAGAATCATACTTTCGAACTCCATCTTATCCTGGATGTAGAAAGCCACCTGAATCGGGTGGTAGGTCTCATGCAATCCCCGGTTCCACCAGTAGTCCGGATCCATGGTATAGGAGGGCCAGCTCCAGGATCCCTTATCCGAGTAAGTATGGTAGCGTGATTCGAAACCCGCTTTCAGATAATTGGTCGAATTCAACTGCCAGTTCAGACTGCCGACCAGGGATAATTCGCTGGTGCGGATTTGAGATTGATTGATGCGCGAATACATATCAAATGGCTCGACGGCTTCGTGCCACGGCAGTTGTTCGTAGCGCTGGTATCCCCACAGATCAACCGTACTGCTCTGTCCCAAAACCGTATAGTCGCTGGGATTCTCCTTGAAATCGGTCTGATAGTAGCTCAGTTTCAAATCATAAAACAGGCGGGTTGTAATGGAATGATTCCAGTGCAGCGTATTACTGGCGATGTAGGTATCCAGCAGCGAGCCCCAGCCGCGATAGTACTTCGCCTGATTCAGATAGTAGTACTGCTCCTGCCAGGTGGAATGGGCCTCGTGGTTATAAAATCCGCTATAGCGCAGTTTCATCTTGGGGCTCAGGCGCAGCGCAAAATTATAGGTGATGTTTTCGAGGTTGCGTGAATCTCGCGGATGAGGCAGGGTGTAGGCCTCCTGTTTCAACTGCGAGGCGATGAAGAAGCTGCCCCTGATCCCTTTGTACTTAAAAAGCGGACCGCCGAGACTCAGGTAAGCGGTATAGTCCGGGATTTTCCGGTAATCATAGATGTTCTCCTGGCGGTAAGGTGTCCACCACAGAGTATCAAGCAGACCGAGGCCGTCCTGCTCGTAAATTTGATGCCGGTAAGCGCCGGCCGCCGAAGACCAATCCGTCGAAGAGGTGTCGGCCAGATTGTCCCGGTACTCCTTCTGATATTTCGACCACCACTGGTTATCGACTTCGTACAGATAATCCATATAGGCCGAATCGGCCGGGCTGGCCAGCACCGCCTCACCGCTCCCGAAATAATCGCCGTAGAGAGCGCTCATTTCATCGGAATGATCCAGGTACCCGGAAACCGACGGCATACTGTACACGTAATTCCCGAAGTGGTGCTGCCCGGGGAGTCCGTAGATAAACTCAAACGACGCTGAAAGTTTATCGCCGCCTTCTTTGGTAACGACATTGACAATCCCCGATTGGGCTTCCCCGTATTCGGCATTAAAACCTGAGGTGATGATCTGCACCTCCTGAATGGCATGCATATTCACCGCGGTAAAGGAACCGCCGCGATCGGCTTTCCCCTCAATCAGCGAAGAGGTCCGGACACCGTCCACAAACCACTTGACCTCTTCCTGGCTCCCGCCGCGGATGGAGTAGCGCGCTTCGCCCTTTCCGCTGGAGCCGATGCCGCCCATGGCCGGTATCGGTTCCAGGAATACGCCGGTTTGAACCATAAGCCCCTCTTTAGCATCGGAAAACGGCAGCTGCCGGAGCTCTTCACTGTCAATAAACTGCGTACTGGTGGTGACATCTTTCTGAATAATCGGCGCCTTGGCGGTTACGATAACCTCCCCACCCAGATCGATCGTTTCGCGCTCCAGCGAAAAGTTGATCTTCGTCGTGTGATCGGTCATCACCTGCACATCCTTATAGATCATAACGCGGTAACCAATCATACGGCAGGTGAGTTCATATTTGTCGGGCGACACCTGCAGGATAAAGTACTCCCCGTTCTCATCCGTGGCCGCTCCCAGATCCGTACCGTTCAGGATAACGTTGACTCCGGTCAGCAGCTCGCCCGTCGACTTATCGGTTACGATACCGCGAATTTTTCCCGTTTGGCTTGCATAACTCCAGCCCGCGAGAAGTTGCATCAGCAACAAAACCGATACGATTGTTCTTCTTTTCCGCCCCATAGATACTCTCCAATGATTTACGCGTTTAGCCCCAACGACGACCCAAAGCTAATCCATCATATATTGCGAAATGATATTTCTCATGGTTTTAAAGCGTGTTTCCATAGCCAGAACGGCGCCCGCTTCGTTACCCGTCTTCAGGGACCGGACCAGATCACAGTGCAGGTCGTAATCCTTCTGGCCCGGAAAGTGCGTATTCAGAATATTGATCTGATCCTCGGAATAGAGATAGGTAATGGCCATCACAATTTCGTAAAGAATCGTATTTTGCGCCGCCTTGCGCATCAGATTCTCGATCTCCAGGTACTTCAAGGCGCAGGTGAAGTAATCGTCCGGGCATTCTTTGGCTTCCGCCAGAAGCTGATCGAGTCGGGTGAAGTTTTCAGGAGTCAGGTTCGGTATTGCAAGATGAATGATGCGGCCCTCAATGGCGATGCGCGCGTCGATTAGTTCAATAAGTTTGGTTTTTGGCAGGGATTCATCCGTCATGACCGGATTGGGCAAAAACAGGCGATCGAAATACTTCCCGACAAACAGGCCCGAACCGTGCTTAACCTCCATCGAGCCGATAGTTTCAAGCTTTTTAATGGCCTCGCGCAACGTTGGAATGCCAACCCCGAAACGTTTGGCTATTTCGGCCGTCGGCGGCAAACGATCACCCTGGTGGTAATTCTGAGACCGGATGTAATTTCTGATTTCATGGGCCAGGCTGTCCGGCAAAGACTTTTTGCTGATGGGCGTGATTTTCTTCATCATCGCTTACTTACTCTCATTGATTTAGGATTTAAAAAACGGCTGAATGAGACGGACTGATTATCCGTCGGCGTAGGGACCGGGGGCGGATCGCAAAGGAATACAACCCGGATTGTCCCACGGGGATATGCGAGAAGATAGCTGCTGTGTCAGGTGTGTAATCGTTGCCCCCAGTATTCATCAAATCATAAAGATATCAGATGACATTACAACTTTTTGATTGTAATCGATTTTTCAGGAAATGGCAAGTGAAATCTTTATTTCACCCTATTCCCGGATCGTTTTTGAAAAATCCGTTAAATCCGCCCATTGGCCGGGATCAATACGCGCCCAGTTTTTTAGCCAGCTCGACAATCGCCCGAAAATCCGCCAGGCTGACGCTGGAAGGCACCGAATGATCGGACGAAAACACATAACCGCCGGACTCTTTTACGGCCGGAATGATACGCATCATCTCTTCTTTGATGGCGACCGGATCATTCCACAAAACGGCATTGATTCCGCCGTTGAGCACCAGCTCCCCGCCAAACGTTTTTTTTAGATAGAGCGGGTCCATGCCGGCCTTGACCTCCAGCGGGTGGAGCGCATCGAGCCCCATCTCAACGAGCTCCGGCACGAACGGGTTCACGTCTCCGCAGGAATGCAGCTGGGCTTTGATCCCCTTGGCGTGGGCCCATTCGATCGCGCGTTTATGAAAGGGCTTCAGAATCTCCCTGTACATGCCGACGGAAAAGAACTGGTTGTGTTTGTAGCCCATATCGTCCGGCCACCAGATGCTGTCAAATTCGTAGCCGGCATCCCAGACCATATCCAGCAACGCCAGGTTCACCTCAAGCAGATGATGAAACATATCCCGGCACCAATCGGGATTTTCGATCAGGGCAAACAGGATGCGCTCCGTTCCGACGATCCAGGAATGCGTCACATCAAAACCAAACCACAAACCCGCCCTGATCCAGGCGCCCTGCTCTTTCCAGCCTTTGTAGTCCCGGCGCAATTCGGCCCAATTGATCCTGTCCCGGTCGGGTTGGATGCGCTCTTTGGCCTTGAGCCAGCTATCCGGATCGACAATCGTGTATTGCAGAAATTCGGGCGTGGATTCCTCGTGCAGCCACTCCTTCTGGGTAGCGCCCCACTTGGTCGTATAAATTTTATATTCTTCCGTTAATTCCAGGATCTGCTCGGGATAGCGGGGCGAGTTATCGACCCAGATATGCTCTACGCGGTCCGTTCCGAAATAATCAACCCAGCTGACTCCCCGGGGCAGGCCCTCGCGCTCCCAGCGCTCGATCGTCGCCCGCCAGGGCGAATCGATGATCGGAATGCGGTCCGCTTCCCGATGCTCGAACATACGTTTAAATCTTTCACGGGTGCTCATCACTTGCATTGTTTTTCTGTCCCCGGATTACAAATTATATATTTCAAAACAACTTTATTCAACTTTATTCCGACTCGTAGATTCCGGCTTCCCAGGCCAACAACCGTATCGTCGGTATCAGAGCCGTCGTGTCCGTATGATAATTGGAAATAACCCGGGTCATCGGCGTTTTCAATATCTCCGCCGGCAGGCTGTATTCGAGCGCATTGTCCGAGAAGTTCAGAATGATCAGATAGTCTTTCTTCTCCCCCAAACGCCGATAGACATAGACATCCGCGCGGCCGTCGTCAACAGCCGCAAAATCGCCGTAAATGATTTCCGGGTGATTTTTGCGAAAGGCGATGAGATTTTTATAGTAGTGGAAAACCGATTCGGGATCGCACCGCTCGCACTGCGCATTGATCTGCGCGTAATTCGGGTTTACCCCGATCCAGGGCTGTCCCGACGTGAACCCGGCATTGGGTGACCCATTCCATTGCATGGATGTGCGGGCATTGTCGCGTGCGCCCGGGCGCATATCCGCCAAAACCGCACTGCCCGCCTCACCGGCCGCCACCCGTTCGTTATACTTGTTGATCATCGCAACATCGCGGTAATCGTCAATGGAATCGAAACAAACATTCGTCATGCCCAGCTCTTCGCCCTGGTAGAGGTACGGCGTGCCCGGCGCCGTGAGGATAAATGTCGCCAGGAGTTTCGCCGATTCCCGGCGGTGTTTCGCAGCGTTGCCGATCTGCGATACCTGGCGGGGCGTATCGTGGTTGTTCAGTGTGATGGTGTTCCACGACTCGCCTTTAAACACTTCGTACCAGTTCTTCAGACATTCTTTGAGGGTGGGCAGATGCCTGGCGGAATTCATGATTTCAAACTGAAAAGTCATGTCCAGTTCCTGCCGGGATTGAGCCGTGTACTTCAAGCCTTCCTGCGGTGAAATGAAGGCGTTCTCTCCGACGATCATCACGTCGTATTTGCTCCAGATTTCACGGTTCATTTCATGAATAAACTCATGCACACCCGGGTTATTGGAATAGAACAGCCAGTCATACACGTAGCCGTTGCGGGCCGTTTTTTCCTTCGGGGCGTCCGGTAGTCCCTCGCGCTTGCCGATCATATTGAGCGCGTCCAGCCGAAAACCATCCACGCCCTTGTCCAGCCAGAATTGCATGGCCGCCTGCATCGCTTTGCGCAGCTCGGGATTGTACCAGTTCAGATCGGGCTGTTTTTCCGTGTAAAGATGCAGGTAATATTGCCCGGTCTGCGCGTCTTTCGTCCAGGCGGATTCGGTGAAGAACGAACCCCAGTTATTCGGTTCTTTGCCGTCTTTCCCTTCGCGCCAGTAATAGAAATCCCGTTTGGGATTATCTTTAGAGGATCTGGATTCGATAAACCAGGGATGTTCATCGGAACTGTGGTTGACTACGAAATCCAGGATCAGTTTCATGCCCCGCTGATGCACTTCCTTCAATAAACGATCGAAGTCCTGCAGCGTCCCGAATTCATCCATAATATCGTAAAAATCGGAGACGTCATAGCCGTTATCGGCGTTCGGTGATTTGAAAATCGGCGACAGCCACACAATATCGATTCCCAGCTCTTTGAGATAATCCAGCTTCTCGTTGATCCCCGGCAAATCGCCGATGCCATCGCCGTTGGAATCCATAAAACTACGTGGATAAATCTGATACACCACCGCTTCTTTCCACCAAATTCGATTCATATTGTCCGTCTCCAGGCTAGAACGTTAGGCCCAATCCGCCGGTAGAGTATTGGGAATTCCCGTCGGCAAAGCATCTCATGTTTGGGTCCCGGGCATCTTCGGTAAGGTCATTTCAGGTACCGTATTTCAAACTCATAAAGTCATTTGTTGATTTTATAACTTCCAGAGTATATATTATTTTCCGGCAAGTTTCAAGTGGAAAATATGAAAAGCATCAAAACAGGACGCTCAAAAGAAAATCAGATCAGACCCCGGCAACGGCCGAGCCCCCCGATTTTTAAAAAAAACCGGGAAGAGAATTCGTGACCGGCCGCGAACGGGTTCGGGCGATTATCAGCCGCATGCCGGCGGATCGCCCCGCATTCTGGCTCGGTAATCCGCATGCCGACAGCTGGCCGATCTATCACCATTATTTCCATACTGAAAACGAAGAGGAACTGCGCCTTAAAATTAAAGACGATATGCGCTGGATTTGCCCGCAATTCTTCCCGGGATTTTACCGCGATCCGCTGGGCCGGGCGCCCTTTAGCAGGCCGCGCTCCCCGAAGCAAAAAGACGCCCTTCTCGCTCCCCTGGCCGATTGCGAATCCATCGATGAGGTGGAAGCTTTCGACTGGCCCGATCCCGCTTATCTCCATTTCGACGATACGATCGCCGCTCTGCGTAACACGGGCAACTTCTACCGTCTGAGTGGTATGTGGACCTCCTTCTATCACGATGTAATGTTTCTGTTCGGCATGGAAAATTATCTCATCAAGATGTACACCGATCCGGATGTCGTCGAGGCTGTAACACGGCATGTCTGTGAATTTTACTTTGCGGCCAACCGACTCTTTTTCGAACGTGCCGGTGACCTGATGGACGGTTTTTTCTTCGGAAATGACTTCGGCACCCAGCAGGATCTGATCATCGGTCCGGAACAGTTCGATCGCTTCATCATGCCCTGGTTCCGAAAATTCACCGAACAGGGACATCACCACGGCTATCAGGTTATCCTGCACTCCTGCGGGGCGGTTCATAAAGTGATCGACCGCCTAATCGACGCCGGCGTCGATTGCCTGCACCCGATACAGGCCAAAGCCCATAACATGGACGCCGCAATCCTGGCACGCGACTTCGGCGGCAGAATCGCCTTCATGGGCGGCATCGATACGCAGGATCTGCTGATCAACGCCACTCCGGAAGCCGTGAAAGAGGACGTCCGCCGGGTTAAAAAAATCCTGGGACCGCATCTGATTGTAAGTCCCAGCCACGAGGCCCTGTTGCCCAACATTCCCCCGCAAAACGTTGAAGCCATGATCGAAGCCGCCTTTGAAAATGAAATCAGTGAGAATAACCAATGATGACTTCACGCGAACGCCTGCTGACCGCCATCGCCAACGAAAAGCCGGACCGGCTGCCTTGCCAGGTGCACGGCTGGATGCACGCCTACCTCAAGAACTACCTCGGCGGCCTGGACCAGTTCGCGGCTTATGACTATTTCAAAGGCTGGATTGGGTAATCTATGCCAATCCCGCTTTTATTTATAATGAAAGAGACCTCGCCCGGTGGCAAATATCCGACATCGATCTGGGCTACGATACCAATGGCGATCATCAGTTCCGGCATATCATCAAGACCCCGGAAGGGGAACTGAGCTACGGCTTGGGCTGGAATCCATTCACCGTCTGGGTCACCAAATTTTTAATCAAATCGGAACGCGACTTCGAACTCTGGGAAAAGTACGTGCCGCTGCCGGAGAAGGTTGATTGGACTCCCATCATCGAAATCAAAAAGCGCATCGGCGACCGGGGTATCGTGCGCGGCGATTTCTTCGGCTTCGGACAGGGCAGCCCCTGGCAGGATTTCTGCTACCTTTACAACACTGAAAAGGCCATCTATGCAGTCTATGACAAACCCGATTGGGTGACGCACGTGCTGGAGATATTGCTACAGAAGAAACTGACCGTGATCGAAAGGGCCGGAAAGTTCGCCCTCGATCTTGTCGAAACCGGCGGCGGTGCGGGATCATCGACGGTAATCAGCCCCGAGATTCACCGAAAATTTTGTCTTCCCTACGACCGGGTTCAGATCGAAGCGCTGCACAACGCCGGCACCAAAGTCGTCTACCATCTCTGCGGTGGATTGATGCCGCTGCTGGAGACCGTCGTAGAAAACGGCACCGACGGTCTGGAAACCATGACGCCGGTCTCGATGGGCGGCGATTGCGATCTGGCCGAAGCCAATCGCCGCGTGGGCGCTAAAATTTTCTTCATCGGCGGCTTCGATCAGAACGCCGGTTTCGAAAAGGGCTCGCCGGAAAGCGCCGCCCGGCTGGTGCGCGAATGTCACGCGGCCTGCCCGGACGGCGGTTACATCTGCAGCCCGTCCGACCATTTTTTTAAAGGCGATCCACGGAATGTCCAGGCTTTTGTCGACGAAGCCGGACGCTGTGTTTATTAAATTCTTGATCACGCAGGAGCACTCTATGTATTCGCATATTCCTATTCGGCGGCCGCATCCCAACCGACAACAATTCATCGCGGAAATGATGGGGGTAAATCCGATACCGACCGTTCCGCTGGTGGAATATAATATCCACGATTCCGTGATGAAGACGATTCACGGCGAGCTGCTCGACCGCCGCTGGGTCGATTGGGGCAATGAACGCGAATCGCAATGCGCCTATCTCGATAATTTCATCCAGCTCTGGTACCGGCTGGGGTATGATTTCGTGCGTTTCGAGCGCAGCCTGCCTTTCGCCGAAAAACGCCTGGACGGCCCGGAACGCAGCTGGGTGGATCAGCACCACGGCAGCATCGCGAGCTGGCAGGATTTCGAAACCTATGATTGGCCGAAGATTGAAGAATACGATTTCTTCGCCTATGAATACCTGAATGCTCATCTGCCCGAGGGCCTGGGATTGATCGTCTCCCACGCCGGCGGCGTTTACGAACATCTTTCGCAGATCATGTCTTTTGAGGGATTGTGCTTGAATTTAATGGACAACCGCGAACTTGTCGCGGCCATCGTGGAGCGGCTCGGAAGACTCATGACCCGGTTCTATGAACACATCCTCGATCTGGATCATGTCATTGCGCTCTGGCCCGGCGACGATATGGGCTATCGCTCCGGGACCATGATCTCGCCCGATGACTTGAGGCAGCTGACCCTGCCCTGGCACAAGCGCTTTGCCGCGATGGCGCATCGACGTAAACTCCCCTATTTCCTGCATTCATGCGGCAATCTCGAAAATATCATGGACGATTTGATCGAGGATGTGCAGATCGACGGTAAACACTCTTTCGAAGACGCTATCCTTCCGGTGGAGGACTTTTACCGGAAATACGGCAGCCGCATTGCCGTGCTGGGCGGGCTCGACATCAATATTCTCGCGGCGGGTACAGCGGCAGAAGTCCGTACGCGAACGCATTCGATTATCGAAAGCTGTGCCTCGGGTCGTTACGCCATCGGCTCGGGCAATTCGATCCCCGATTATGTCCCGGTTGAAAACTATCTTGCGATGATCGACGAATGGCACCGCGTGGCGGACAAGTAAAAAATCGATGGCGGTGAAGAAAATATACGACGCTACGCATTGCTGGCATTACAAAATGGAATATTGGTCTGATAAACCAATATTTATCCCATTATCTGGTTTACCGAACCAAAAAAGGTATCCCAACCCGAATCAAAACTCACAATATCGATTTAATTGAATGTATGATTATTCAGTCGTTTCCTCGTCAGAATCATTCTCTTCCGAAGGTTCTGATTTAAAATCTCTAGGTTGTCTTTGTTGTTTGAAATATTTGTCGAATCCCTGAATTTGTTCATCATCTTCACACATCATTTCCCCCTTTTTTTCTACATGTGCCTCCGAACTATCTTCGGTAGATGGGCTGTACTTTGGAGGTCTCTGTCCTAAACTTACAACTCTCTTATTGACGAATTTGTTACGTCCATTCTCAGGGACGACTTCATTTTGTATTGATTCGTCATCTGAATCTAATTGTAAAAATCTAGAATTCTGACTCTCATCAAATAATCTTTCATCTCCTTCGGTTGTCATATGATAAACCCCCTAATAAATTTTGTATATTTTGTTGACTCGCCACCCCATTTTCTTTTTCCTTATATTCTGAATATAAACATATATTTCAACAACCTTAATTTTGTTGTCAATAATGAAATCAAAAAAATAGAATTCCTTTTCGCCGGGCTCAATTTCACATACTTCAGCATTAAGATGCCTTTGTTCTCCTTGCAATTCTGGCCAGTCAATTTCTTGTCTAGATATATTTGCTTGAGAATAAAATTTGTCTATCGCCTTTTTTGTTTTATCATTTTGTGGTAAAATTTGCATAAGGCGAACATCCATTGAAACTACCGGTATTAGTACCTTCCCAATGTTCTCTATAATAATGTTGGTTCGAATAAGATTCTGATTTTCATTTACTTCCAAATGCTCAATATTTAAAGAAATATTCGCTTTGGGGTCTTTCTCTCTATTTTTATAGAATAGTACATATGTCCATATTGCCCCAACGATAATTGCGAAGATATATACAATGTTTTTTATTAATTCAACCAAATCGCTAATTGATTTGGTTTCTAGTAAATCTATTGTTATACGTAAAAACGAAGCGGGCTGATCCGTTTCCAAATAGGCATTGACGTTAAGAACTGTACAGATAGATACTATAAGAATACTTAAAATGGCAACTCTATCTGCTTGTTCATTTTTCATTTCGTCGCTCCAAGCGCTATTTAAATTTATTAATTATCCATACAAATTGGAATATATCATTTCTTGTCACTACTGTCCGGTTAAAATAGGGCCAATTGCGGGACAGGGCTTCTGGCTCGTT
>CAZPRY010000009.1:0-108689 GCA_964589175.1 uncultured bacterium | reverse complement strand
TATCCATACCAATTTCGTTAATGAATTTTATGACAAGAAATTTTACATTGTATAACACTGTGTATAGCGCATTAAAACGCGCCATACACCAAGACCGTTAAAAAAAAAGACACATAACAATCGCATACTTTTAAATTAAAAACAACAATTTTTCGTATTAAGTAGAGAATTACCTGATTGCAGACAGTCTTAAATTAGCCATCCTACTCTTTCGGCAGTCTCCCGGTTTTTTCGGAGCCCGCGGGCATACATTATCGACTACGTAGCCAACGTTGAGAACTACTCGACAAATGAAAGGTTTGAGAGTTTGTGAAGCGCTTAACCCGGGAACGAGGTGAAAGCGCCGCACGAAAAGTAGTACCGGCAGCTGCTTGCGCAGGCCTTCCGCGTCTTGCGCGGAGGTTTCGATCTTTTGCGGATGACTGCGGGCCTTTTGCGTTGGCCGGCAAGAGTTTGCGAAAGCCTGCGGACCTTTTGCGTTGATTAGCGACGATTTACGCAGAAGTAAGCGGAATTTAAGCATGGAGAATAAATTCGAGTTTTCAGCACTTTGCAGCATTTTTATCCGACGACAGAAATATTATCCGGGTTGGATAATATTCCAATTGACTTGCTTATTTCTTATGCTTAACATTGGATTAACAATGATTTGCAAAGAATCCATCAGAAATTTTATACGACAGAAAAAGCG
Source organism: uncultured bacterium (assembly GCA_964589175.1). Classification (GTDB taxonomy): domain Bacteria; phylum Fidelibacterota; class UBA2242; order UBA2242; family UBA2242; genus CAZPRY01. The sequence goes on along the minus strand of CAZPRY010000009.1, from coordinate 107,998 downwards.
GTCTATAAACAGTAATCCTAGTCGTTCATGCATATGTTAGATTTTCTAAGGAGATGATTTGAATTGAATAAAGTGACTAAGATGTTAAAAGAATATATTGAGTTATTATCAATAATTTTAATTACTCTTCCATCATTAATTATTCTATTTATTGTTAAGACAACATCTCTCTTTGAATTTATCAATAAGTTTACTAACTCAAAAATTATAACGAGTTGGCTACTGATAATATCTTGGTTGATTTTGTTAATATTAATTTCAATAATTGTAATTATGATAATGATAAAAAAAATAAGATCACAAGGCCAAGATAGTGAGAAGTATTTAAAATTCTCGATTTGGTGGGATAAAAGATATAATCCATATTGCCCTACATGTGGTAAACCAATGATAAGATGGGAAAGAGATGTACTGGCTTGTCCAGATACCAAAAATTGTCAAACATATATCACTTTAATTGATGATAACAATAATAGAATATCAGTTAATCGCGCAATTGAACAAGTCAGATCTGAAATTTAGTTATAAAATATTAAAATCTAACCATCGCTTACTTTTAGATTAAAAACATCCAATATTTTCAATAACTAGAGATTTACCTGCTTGCAGACGGTTTTAAACTACCCATCCTACTCTTTCGGCAGTCTCCCGGTTTTTTCGGGAGCCGCGGGCAACCATTATCGGCTATGTTCAAAACACCGGCACCGTTTGACATCTGTAATGATGGGGGCAACATTTATTAATATCCTAAATGAGCGAGGCAAGTTATGAAGAACTTAATTATTTTGGTCATGGGCGCAGCCTTCCTGATGATGAGTAATTGCACGCAGCAAGTTGACATCGCGGCCGAAAAGGCGAAAGTCAATACGGTCCTCGATCAGGTTATTCAAATGATGGAAACTGAAGATCTGGATTTGTTTTCCAGACTCTTTGCCCACGATCCCGATATGGTCTGCTTTGGTACCGATGCGGGTGAGCGCATTGTTGGGTGGGAAGCCCTGAAAACGGTCATGCAGACCCAATTCGCCGCCACCGAAAATTCCAAACTTTCGGTCACAGATCGCGTCATCAAGGTTCACAATTCAGGTGAGGTTGCCTGGTTCTCGGAGATCATTGACTGGAACATGCTATCTGAGGGTCAAACCATGGAATTGAAAGGACTCAGAGGCAGCGGTGTTCTGGAGAAACAAAACGGCAACTGGGTGGTCATTCAATTGCACTATTCTGTTCCTGTGGAGTGATTATTATCCGGCAGCAATTGTCGGACTCAGAAAGCTCCAGCCACGATTGCAATCCAGTTTTTATGGGGCAGTGTATCAAAAGAAATGTTCGTGAAGCCTGCGTTCGTCAGGAATTCGTGGTATTCGTCCTTCGAATGCAGCATCATTTCCGTGATCCGCGTCCAGTAAGTATTCCGCTTTACATAGCTCTCACTGAGATGGGCTTCATTGACGATCAGCAGCTCACCGCCGGGTTTGATCGTGCGCCGGATTTCCTTCAGGCCGCCGGGCAAATCGGGGAAGAAGTAATAAGATTCGAAGGCCGTCACCAGGTCGAACGAATGATCGGGAAAGGGTAATTTCGATACGGAACTGGGCAGGATTTCGACGCGCTTCTCTTCGATCGGCTTGCGGTTTACGGCGCCGGCCAGCCGCACCATATCCGGTGAGTGATCGATGCCGAAAACCTTGCCCTGCGGAACCCGGGCAGCCATGACTTTGACGGTTTTGCCGCCCCCGCAGCCCAGATTCAGGATATGAAAATCCGGTTGAATTTGCACGTGCTGCAACCCCCACGTGCGCAGGCGGGCATGTCCGATATTCATGCTGCGTCCGAACCAGCGGCCGCATAAGCCGGTGGGTTTTTGGGAATGTCGAAAGAAGGGTTTACATATACTCATGATGTCCTACAAATTTCTCCGCAAATGTATTTTCGTTTCATACGTTCAAAAAGGATACGCTTTCTCCATCGAAAAGGGAGAACGGGTATTTGTTTATATAGTCTTTTTTCTACATTGGAGGTGAGAAGTCGGAAGAGGAAGTTTAGCTTGTTATGCGATTGAACTCCTGATTATGCGTTTACACTTCAGACGATTCCGTCGTTCACCAGTTTGGCAAAGCGTTCAAAGGAACGGTCGTAGCTGCGTTCCACATTGTCCGGGAAAAAACAGGCGGGCAGTTCACGGCTTTTCAGATGATAGCGGATGCATTCGCAACAGACACCTTTGCGGGAACAGGGTTCGTAACTGCAGTTACAGTCTTTCTTGTTGCGGGTTTGTTTACAGTCCATTCAATTCCTCCCTTTCGATGCTATGCCGGTGGCCGTTCCCTGAAGACGTCACAATCTAAATTGTCCGGACGAAGCATTTTAGACGGTACGGTGAAGTTCCGAATTTATCTTCTCTTTCAAAAATACTTTTATCAAGGATTGATACGGCACATCCCGCTTGTTAGCAAGCGTTCTCAATTCCTCCAGCATCGTCTCCGGAATGCGAAGAGAGATTGTTTTCGTTGAAGGTTTTAACTTTGGAAAGGTAGTTACCGCTCCTTTATCCCAATCAATAAATTCGGATGAGTCGGCACTCGCCCAAAACTCGCGTTCTTCTTCTTCGCTTTTAAAGAGTGGTATTTCTTTTAATTTTCTCTTCATATTCTTTTTGCTCTTTTGCGGTCATATCTCTTGCAGATATAACGCGGATTAAATTATCTCGAATGGTGAAAACGACAAACAAAAAGCGATTTGAATCAGTTCTTCCGAGAGAATATAATCTGTCCTCGGATTGTGAATGTTTAAGATCCTCTCTGACAATTAGCGGTTCATTAAAGAAGAGCTCCTCACATTCGAAACGGCTGACCTTATGTCGGGTCCAATTTTTATCAGAGTTCCCTTCATCCCACTGAAAACCTTCGCATTCTTTCAGAAGCCTTTTCATGGATTGTATATTACTCCCATATACATGGAAATGCAAGCATAAATCTGAATGTATAGCAAAAACGAAGTAATTTGGGTCCGTGTTACAGATGGTTATCGATCGGGATGATCGATGATACGCACGGCAGCGATTGTGCCGCCGCAGATTCGGACGATACGGGTGGCGTAGGTTTCGGCCTGACTCAGGAATAATTGCCGATCGTACTGCGGCGTTGCGTACATAATTGCGATTGCTTCAAGCGTTCCCGGATCGACGGCGCTGCGCTGGGAATCGGTCATCGGCGAACCGAACGGCCCCGCTGCGTCGACAAGGGTAAAACGATCTTCGAGATGGATTTCACGATTGCTGATGCCCCAGTAGGACTCATCCGGCCCGCCCTTTCGCAGCGTAATGTCGCCCACGATTTTATGAAAGTCATAAACGCCGTTGGGCAGCAGGAAATCCAGCGCACACCAGTTGCTGACATCGACCAGGTTGTTGATCGGGGAGAGGGGTAGTTCCTTCAAAATGCGGCGCAGCATGGCTTCGGATGACGGGCGGTGCTTGGTCGGTTCGATGCCCAGCATGCGGAACAGTTGACGGGCAACCTGCACTCCGGGAATCTCGCTGATATTGGCATTGCGATATTTTTCCAGGTACAATCGGCCGCAATCCTGCAGCGCTGAAAATGCCTGTCGATCTTTCGTAACCTGAACATCCCGGACGTGAATGAACGCGGTCTGAATCGGCAGTTCCAGCTTCAGATCGATCATTGCTAGTTCTCTTTATCTTTCTGTGGGATGTTTTTTCAAGAGACGATTTCCCTTATGTCAGGCATTTTGGGATTTCTTAGGATCGCTTTTCAGATCGGACGGAAACAATAGTATTCAAAAAGTAAAATAATAAAAGGGAAAAGTCACTGAATTCATCAAAAAACTTTTTTACAGAGATATACGTGATATAAAAGCCGGACTCCATGCGGTCCGAAACACCTTGCCTAATTCCCGGCATTGTAGTAAACTTTTTTGATATTTTTATGCAAGAAAAAAAGAAACTCTTCTTAGTTGACGGATCAGCATTAGCCTATCGTTCCTATTTCGGAATGATACGAACGCGTTTAAGCACTTCCAGCGGAAAACCCACCGGTGGGGTTTTCGCTTTCATCAATTCCTTGTTACGATTGCTGAAGGAAGAGAAGCCCGATTTCATCGGGATGGTTTTCGATGCGCCCGAGAAGACTTTCCGGCATAAAATCTACCCGGAATACAAAGCCACACGTGAGGCCATGCCGGAAGATCTCGTCGAGCAACTGCCCTTGATGTCACGTTTCGTGGAGGCCTTGAAGATGCCCGTGATCGTCATGCCGGGATTTGAAGCCGACGATATCATCGGGACGCTGGCGAAATCCGCCAAGCAGCAGGGCTTGCAGGTTTACATGGTTACCGGCGATAAGGATTTCATGCAATTGCTGGAAGATGATATTTATATGTATAAACCGGCCAGCGGCTCGAAACCGGTGGAGATTGTAGGAACGGCGCAGGTCATCGAAAAATGGGGCGTCGAACCGCAGCAGATCACCGATTATCTCGGTCTGGTTGGTGATAACTCCGATAACATCCCCGGCGTCAAGGGTATCGGTCCCGCTAAGGCCGCTCCCCTGCTCCAGGAATGGAGAAGCGTTGAAGGCATTTTGAAACACCTGGAGCAGATCGAGAATGCGCGGATTGTCGGCCTGTTGAGGGAGGGCGCAGAAAGCGCGAAATTCTCCAAACAACTGGCGACGATCCAAACCGATGTGCCGGTGGAAATCAGCATCGCGGATTTGAAGACCGGAGCGCCGGACGAAGAAGCTTTAAACGGCCTTTTTACGGAGCTGGAATTTCACTCCCTGCTGACCACACGCGAGCAGGTGGCCGAAGAAGAAAAACCGGCGAAGGACTACCGTACCCTCAGCACCCCGGCAGAAATCAAAAAAATGCTGAAATCGATCAAACCGGGAACACTTCTGTCGGTCGATCTGGAGACAACCTCTATCGATCCTATGAAAGCCGAAATCGTCGGCGTATCGCTCAGCACGAAACCGAATGCGGGCGTCTATATCCCTATCCGCAGCCCGCAGGACCAGCAGGATATGTTTCACAAGAAAGCGGCAGACGGATTGCTGGCCGAATTGAAATCGGTTCTCGAAGATCCGTCAATCCCCAAATGCGGTCAAAATCTCAAATATGATATCCTGATTTTGCGCCGTAACGGCATCGAACTGGGCGGCCTGGATTTCGATACAATGATCGCCGCCTTTTTAATCCAGCCGGATGCGCGCTCCTATAAACTGGATAAACTGAGCCAGCATTACCTGCATTACAACATGCAGCCCATCGAGGAACTGATCGGCAGCGGAACCAAGCAAATTACCATGGATCAGGTTGCTGTCGATAAAGTCACATTCTACGCGGCCGAAGATGCCGATGTGGCCCTGCAACTGGTGCCGCTTTTTACAGATCAGTTGAAGTCCGATCAGACCTGGGATGTGTACAGGAAGATCGAAATGCCGCTGATTCCCGTTTTGATCCAAATGGAGCAGAACGGCGTCTACCTGGACTGTGAGTTTCTGAAGATGATGTCGCAGGATTTAACGGTTCAGATCGATGAAATGGTCAACAAAATCTATGCAGTCGCCGGCCTGGAGTTCAATATCAACTCGCCCAAGCAGCTCGGCGATATCCTTTTCGATAAAATGCAATTGCCCTCGGGAAGAAAACGTTCGACGGCGGTAGATGTGCTGGAAAGGCTCAAAGCCAGGCATCCGTTACCCGGCATGATCCTGGACTATCGCGCCCTTGCCAAACTGCAAAACACCTACGTGGAAGCGCTGCCGCAATTGGTGAATCCGGACACGGGGCGGGTGCATAGTTCGTTCAATCAGACGGTAGCCTCCACCGGCCGGCTGAGCAGCAGCGATCCGAACTTTCAGAATATACCGATTCGCACCGAGATCGGCCGCGAGATTCGCAAGGCGTTTATACCGCAGGATTCGACGTGGAAGTTAATTTCCGCCGATTATTCGCAGATCGAGTTGCGCATTATGGCGCATCTTTCCGGAGACCCGGAATTGGTGCGGGCTTTTCATGACGGTGTCGATATCCACGCCCGCACGGCGGCGCTGGTCTACGGCGTAGATGAAAAGGACGTGATACCCGATATGCGCCGTGTCGCCAAAGTGGTCAATTTCGGCATCATGTATGGTGCCGGACCTTACCGCATGTCGAATGAACTGGGCATTCCGATGGGTGACGCCCGCAAGATTATCGATCAATATTTTAAGACATATCCCGGAATTAATAATTATATCATTACCACGTTGGAGGGCGCTCGCCGGGATGGTTACGTGAAGACGCTCTCAGGGCGTTTGCGCTATGTTCCCGATATCAACAGCGCCAACCGCAACATACGCGAGGCGGCCGAACGGGCGGCCATCAACATGCCGATCCAGGGAACGGCGGCGGATATGATCAAAATCGCCATGATCCGCATTCACGATCAGCTCCTCAGGCATCAGCTGCAGGCGAAGCTGATTTTACAGATTCACGATGAGTTGCTGTTCGAAGCACCCGATCGTGAAGTGCAAAGTTTGATTGCGATTATCCGCGATGAAATGGAAAGCGCCATGTCGCTGGACATCCCGCTCAAGGTTGATGTCGGCACTGGCAATTCATGGTATGAGGCACATTAGTGGAAGCATCAGTAACTTTAAAAAACGTCAGCAAGCATTTTAAAAAGAAGTACGCACTAAGCAACCTGACTCTGGGCATCGAAAAAGGCAGTACCTTTGCGGTGATCGGCAAGAGCGGGGCGGGGAAATCGACCCTGCTGCGGGTTTTAGCAACGCTCCTGGAACCCGATCACGGCACTGTCTACATTAACGGTAAAAGCACCGCCGAGTTTCGCATGCTGAGCAACAGGGCGCTCGGCTATCTGCCCGATCACGATATGCACGATCCCTGGAAAACAGGCCTGGAAAACTTGCAGGTGCGCGCCCGCTTTCTGGGAATTGACGAGCAAAAAATCGAAAGCGTACTGCAGCCCTTAATCGAAAAATTCAACCTGACCGAGGAGATTCACGATTTCCCGGTCACCTATTCCCGCGGATTGAAACGCTGCCTGGATATCGTGCAGGTTTTGATGGGCGATCCCGAGATTCTGCTGCTTGATGAACCCACACTTGGCCTGGATTACACCAGCCGCAATGCGCTCTATAGTTATCTGCATGAGGTCAAAGGCCGCAAAACGATCGCAATCGCATCGAATATTTTCACCGAGCTGCAATTACTGGCCGACCGCTGGGTTGTGCTGCACCTCGGGCAGATTCGTTTTGACGGCGCCATGGAGAAGCTGATTTCACAGATAAATGTGCCTTTCGTGGGTGTAATCGAGTTTCGTCAGGAAAACCGGGCCGCTATTGATGCCCTCAAGCGGGGCAAATCGGTAGTGAAGATCATCGAATTTGGTAAATCGGTCCAGATCATCACCGAAAGTTTCGACGCTTTTTATCAAAATGTGAAAAAGATCGATCCGGAAGAAATCGTCTCACTCTCCGGCAGCTCCTTGAATATCGACAATTTTTTAGATCAACTTTTGTCAGATGAAGGATTTTAAACGATGAAATCCGTATGGCTTTTAACACTGGAATCGCTGATGCCACTGGGCCGGCGAATCCTGACGGCTTTTTTATTCAACCTGGTGGGGTGCCTGCTGCTCTATGCGGCCTTTGGCGTTGGTCTTGCCTCGATTCTCCCGCACTCGATGACTTTCGATTTTGCGGGAACGATCATCCCCGGATTAATTGTCCTGGTTTCGTCCATGGTTGCTTTCAGTCTCTCCATATCCGAATCCTGGCGCAGCATTCGCTATTCCGGCTACCTGGACCAGCTGCGCACGGCCCGCTATTTCGAATGGCAGATTCACCTGGCCCAGTCGCTGAAAATTCTGATTGAAACGATATTTCATATCGTGCTTACCAGTCTTTTCTTATTGATGCTTTCCGGGCTGAAGATTAACCTGTTCCTGCTGTTTGGATTTTGGATATACCTGATCATCGGGGTAATTTTTATTATTCAGTCGGGAATCCTGATCGGAATTCATATCGTCGAGCGTCAGTTTCCGTTTTACTTCATCATTCTGTTCCTGATACCGCTTTTTCTCATGTCGGGTGTTCTGGTGCCGGTGCATCAATATCCGACATTCTGGGCCAGAATCATCTATTTTTTACCGACCACGGCTATTGTTGAGGGTGCCCGGCAGTTGTTCAGCAATCATCATTTTAACGTTTTGTACTTCCTCTATATGCTGGTTCTGGCCGGGTCCAGTTATTTGATTTGTTTCCATTTTTACCGGAGGAAATTGGTCCAGTGAAAGCCTATCTGGCCGGCGCAATCGAATACTCTCCCGATCACGGCGAAGCCTGGCGCAGTGATATGTCCGCATTTATCATAGAGCGACTTGGGCACGAAGTATATAATCCGCTCTGGGAAGAATTTAAATATCTTAGTCCCGACGAGAGCCGGAACTTCCGGGCATTGAAAACCATCGACACCGAAGCGTTTAAAAGGAGTGTCCGCAAATTGATTGACGGTGATCTGAATTCTATCCGCGAGGAAATCGACTATATCGTTTGCCTCTGGGATAAATTCGCCGCGATGGGCGGAGGAACTTATGGCGAGCTGACTATGGCCTATTCACTGGGCAAGCCGGTCTATATGGTTTCACGGCTGCCGATTCGGGAAATCAGCGGCTGGATACTGGGCTGTACTACCAGGATTTTTGACTCTTTCGAAGATCTGAAAAAACATCTATCCGATCGCTACGGCCGCGCAGCAGTCGAATAATTTCAATTATTCTTGCATAAAAGGATCATGAAGTGAGATACACGGTTGCTGAAATTCATTTGGAAAATCTGGCCTATAACCTGAGACGTATCTGCGAACGGGTGAAGCCGTGCAAGGTTATGGCCGTCGTGAAAGCCGACGCCTATGGTCACGGGGCCGTTCAGGTCACAAACCGCTTGATTGAAGAAGGAGTCCAATATTTTGCCGTGGCGCGCATCGCCGAGGCGCTGGAACTCAGACATGCCGGGATCGACAAAGCAATTCTCATCTTCGGCACGCTGTTCGATGACCAGATCGAAAACGCCCTGGCTTACGATGTTCGTATCACGGTAACGGATCCGCGGGATATTGAGCGTATCAGCCGGATTGCCGCCAGAATGGGCAAGATTGCCATCGTGCATTTCAATGCGGATACCGGCATGGGGCGGGTCGGGATTCAATCGGATCAGGCTGTGGAGGAAGTCGTTCGTCTCTATCAGAACCAAAATATCCGCCTGGAGGGTATCTATTCCCACTTCGCCACTTCGGACACGAGCAATAAAGCCTATGCCCATTTACAATTGGATCGCTTCCGGAAACTGATCAACGACCTGAGAGGTCACAACATTATCATTCCGTTCATGCACATGGCTAACGGCGGGGCGATTCTGGATATACCCGAAGCCTGTCAGTATCCCTTCAATCTGGTACGGGCCGGAATCATTCTCTACGGACAATACCCATCGCTCGAGACCAGTGAATCGATTGCGCTCAAGCAGGTAATGGCTTTGAAGACACGGGTTTCGCTGGTGCGCCGTTTGCCGGAAGGTACCTGCATCAGTTACGGATGCCGCTACACCACATCCCGGGAAACGCAGATCGCGGTGCTGCCCATCGGCTACGCTGACGGTATTCACCGTAGTTTCACCAACAAGGCCCACGTGTTGATTAAGGGCAAATTGTACCCGATGGTTGGGACCGTGACCATGGATCAGATCATGGTGGATGTAGGGGACGATGAGGTGGCTGCCGGTGACATGGTACTGATCTGGGGCGATTCACCACAGGGGGATATCCTGGCCTCGCGCCTGGCGGAGGAGGTGGGAACAATCTCGTACGAACTGTGCTGTTCGGTATCGAAACGCGTTCCTAGAATTTATATAGGAAAATAAATCTGGAGGTTAAAGAGTTCATGGAAGTTAAGAAAAATGCATCGGTAAGCGTGGTTTTACATTACTCGGATCTCATGCCGTACGATAAAGACCGCTTCTCGAAGATATTGAATTCCATCATCAATCAAACGATCCCGCCCAAAGAATTGATCATCTTGATGGACAGCAAACACAATCCGGAATTCGAAATTTCATCCGTAAAGACGATCATCATCGAAAACAAGTTCGCGAATACTGCCCAGTTTTTAAACGCTGCGATTGCGAAGAGCAGAGCCGATTTCATTCTGTATCTCGATAATCAGGCGGCCGAGATCACGCTGAAGCGCTCATACATCGAGACCGCGTTGATCTGTTCGGAGAGAAATCCGGAAATGGGCATGCTGTATGCCGATTACGACCTGATCGGCGAAGCCGGCGCAAAGGAGATTCACCTGCTGAAACACCACGCGGGGCGTCTGCGCGACAACCAGGATTACGGCAAGGTATTTTTCTTCCCCAAAGCGGCCCTTGACGCGATCGGCGGGTTCGATGCCAAGGTAAAATACAATCACCTTTACGACGTTCGCCTGAGACTGTCCGGGAAATTCCAGCTGGTTCACATCGCCAACCGCTATGCCGGTTCACTTTATTCGGTTGTTGCCCAGGGCAAAGGACACAATGTTTTCGATTACCTGTTGGCCGGAAAAGATGTACAATTGGAGGCGGAAGCAGTCGTCACGGATCATCTCAGGAGCATTGGCGCTTACCTGAAACCGGGTGCTTTTATGCATGAACGGCCCGCGGTTAAAGAGGCCCAATACGTGGCTTCAGTCATTATTCCCGTTAATAACCGGCCGGAATTTATCGAAAGCGCGTTGGGCAGTGTCTTCCGGCAGACGGAACAGAATATCGAAGCCATCGTCGTTGTGAACGGCGGTGACTCCGATCCGACGATTCAGGAAGTCCGGAAATACATGCCTGGCGGATCCAGCTACGATGAACATTATCCGGCCGTGAAACTCGTTGTGACCGATGTGAATAATATCGGCCTGAGTCTAAATCTTGGTGTGAAGGTTGCCCAAAGCAAGTATTACGTCCAGCTCGATTCCGACGACCGCCTGAAACCGGACGCCGTCGAGAAGGCTGCCGCAATGTTCGCTTCCGATGATCGCATCGGGATCGTGATCGGTTCCTATGAGGTCTGGGAGAAGAAGGTTTCCGGCGAGTTTATACGCATGGCCGAAATACCGGTCGTAACCCACGCCGAATGGACCGAAAGCAACGGCCGCAACAACCTGCTGCGCATCAACGGCGCCGGCGCGCCGCGCTGTATTCCGATAGAGGTAATCAAGGAAATGGGTTGGTTCGGGATCAATGATGAACCGTATGCGCGTAACTACGGCGAGGATTACGACCTGGTGATGAAGATCAGCGAAAAATACCGCGTCGGCCGCATTTTCGACCCGATTTACGAGGTAGTCCGGCACAGCGGCGGTACCGACCATAGCATCGATCCGGCGACTATCGACCGGAACGATGAGGCCAAGGACTACATGCGCTTGTTGGCGATCCAACGGCGAATTAAACTAAATCAGTCCAAATAGAACCGATTTTGAAAAGATTACGAAGGGACACCGGGAATGAAGGATGATTTTTTATTGATTGGAATCGACGGCGGCGCTACGAAAGTGAATGCCTGGTCGATTGCGATGGAGGAAGACGGTCAGACGTTTTCATTGGGTGAATATAAAGCGGCAAAATCCTATCGCGAGATACCGGGTTTTATCGATAATTTTCAACCGGTGAATATCAATATCCAGTTAGGGGAAATCGAAAAAGACGACAGCCGCCCTACGGATTCCGAAAAACTACAGGGCCAAACCTATATCGAAGCCTGCGCCCGGGTGATCGAGAAGATCGTGGAACTGAGCGGCAAGCGGCGTATTCTGGTCGGATTGGGCATGCCCGGCATCAAAACCAGGGACCAGCGCGGGATTTCGGCCATGGCCAACGGCCCGCGCCTGATTCATTATGCCGATGATCTGGAAACCCGCCTGTCGGAATCCGGGATTGAATTCGTCCAACCGATTTCACATATCGGCAGCGATGCCTATTACTGTGGCCTGGGCGAGGAATACGCCAAAGAGGGGCAGTTTAAAAATGTCCAGAACTCCTACTATCTCGGTGGCGGCACCGGTGCGGCTGACGCCCTGAAACTGCGCGGCGAAGTTGTTCCGCTGGATGAGGTTAAGGGCTGGTTCGTCAAGACCTGGGAGATGAAAAGCAGCGAGGGGCTCTCCGCTGAAAAATACGTCTCGTCAAGTGGCATTCAGACCATCTATGCCGCCCTGAAGAACACGACCCTGGCGAAATTGAACGAAGCGGAAATCTACCCGCCGCAGATTCGCGAACGCGCCCTGAAGGGCGAGAAGGAGGCCGTGCTTACTTTTGAAAAGGTCTCCCGCTATCTGGCTAAATTGCTCTACGAACGCATCACTTCATTGTATGTCGGCTGGCAGGATTTGTTTGCCTTCGTGAATCCCAATCGTCCCAAGCCGAGTTCGGAGCACAATTTCATGAAAGTGCTTTACGATTCGATCATTATCGGCCAGCGATTGGGCGATCTCCTGCGCGATTCCAAAGGTGATCGTGTACTCTGGATGCCGCTTTTCGAACAGTTGGCGACCCTGATCCGCGGGTCCGAATACCTGGATGATACCGCGAAAATGCATTACTGCACAAACGGTACCTTCAATATCGAGCTTATCAAGATTTCCAATCTACGCGAAGCTCCGGCCATCGGGGCGGGCATCGACGCTTATCTAAGTTGGGAGAAGTAGGCCATGCTGGAACCCAACGCCATTCCGACCTCCGAACCGACGATCCGGGTGGGAATCGTCCTGCCGGTGGATCATGAGAAAAGAATCGAACTACGGATTCCGCAGCAGCCGGGATATGTGCTGCAAGACGATGCCGGGCGGCGGACGGCATTGCAGGCCGGCGATCTTCTGCAATTCGGGATTGGCGGTACTAGTATAACTTCGAAAATTAACGACTCGCAACCGGAAACAGCCGTGTGCTGGTTCGTGCAGCCGACCGGCGATTTTCAGATCGACCATAAAACCGGTGTCCTGGCGCAAAAGATCATCTCCGGACGCGGATTTCACTGGAGCAAACACATAGAGGTTTTCCTGCCCGGAAAACTGGAAATCGGCCGCATCGACAACGACCTGATTTTAATCAACGAACTACCGATCGAGCAGTACCTGATGTGCGTGGCTACTTCGGAGATGGGGGCGGCCTGCCCGCCGGCGCTGATCGAGTCGCAGACCATTGTGGCCCGTTCGTGGATGCTGGCCAATGTGGAGATGAAACACCGTTCGATCGGCATGGATGTCTGTAACGACGACTGCTGCCAGCGCTACCAGGGAACCACGCACCTGACCCGGCAGTCCATTCAGGGTGCGCTGATTACTTCTGGGCAGGTCCTGCTCTACGGCGGTAAAATCTGCGACGCACGCTACTCTAAAAGTTGCGGGGGCGTGATGGAATCTTTCGAGAATGTCTGGGAAGGCGGGAAACTGGATTACCTGCAGCCGATCCCCGACGCCGTCGATGGATTCCGCCACCCGTCGTTGCCGCTGAACTCTGAGGAGAATGTCCGGGTTTGGATCGCCGATACGCCCCAATCTTTTTGCAGTTCGCTGACAGTTCCCGAAAACGAACTGAAAAAATATCTCGGCAGTGTGGATGAAGAAGGCCACTATTTTCGCTGGCAGTTCCGCTATACGCAGGAACAACTCACCAACCTGCTCAACCGCAAGTGCGCCCTGGCAGCCCGGGCGATTCAGAGCATTGAACCTCTAAAGCGCGGCGATTCCGGACGGCTGATCGAGGTCGGCATACGCTATCTGAATAAGTCGGGTGATGAGCAATTCCATGTCATCAAAGATCAGCATGTGATTCGGCACAGTTTCCACGAAACGTTCCTGTACAGCTCCGCTTTTGTGGTCGATATCGAGACCGGCGAAAGCGATATCCCGTTGGCCTTTCTCCTCAAAGGCGGCGGATGGGGGCATGGCGTCGGTTATTGCCAGATCGGTGCGCTGGGGATGGCGCTTTCCGGCTACTCTGCGGAAGAGATAGTTCTGCATTACCTGCCCGGTTCCAGGCTCGTTAAAATATATTGATTCATAATTCAAAAATGAGGGGTTCAGATGTCACAAGCCAAGCAGCTGAACGGTAATAATCGTTCCGGATGGTGGTGGGTTCCTTCCCTGTATTTCGCCGAGGGAATTCCCTATGTCGTGGTGATGACGGTCTCCGTGATAATGTACAAGAACCTGGGAATTTCCAACACCCGAATTGCGCTATACACAAGTTGGCTGTATCTGCCCTGGGTGATCAAACCCCTCTGGAGTCCGCTGGTTGACATCCTGCGCACCAAGAGATTCTGGATTGTCACCATGCAACTTGTGGTCGGTGCCGGCCTGGGCGGTGTCGCCCTGGTGATCCCTGTTCCCGGATTTTTAAAATTTACGCTGGCATTCTTCTGGCTCCTGGCCTTCAGCTCGGCGACGCACGATATCGCCGCAGACGGATTTTACATGATGGGCCTCGATCAGCACGATCAGGCCTATTTCGTGGGCATCCGTTCCACTTTTTACCGCTTTGCGATGATCTTCGGGCAGGGGCTCCTGATCATGCTGGCGGGCTTTATCGAAAGCCACAGCGGTCTGCCGCCGGTCGATCTGCAGGTAACGGCGCAGCCCAACGCAATCTTGCAAAGTATCGCTCCGGATCAGGTTCGGATTGTGACTGCGGCCGGTCCGCTGCGCGTTATGACGATTCCCGAAAACCTGGCGATTGATGTCAAACCGGCCAGCCGGGGCGAGATCGATTCCATTTTGGCGCTTGCCAAAGCCTGGAATATCGCCAACGGGCAGGTTTATGATGAGCTTGTCCTGAAAGAAAATCGCTCCTGGTGGCAGAATGCCATCTCCGAACCGCTTAAGGAACTGCTGCAGGGGCTCTTCGGGGAGAAGGTCCAGCCGGCCTTGAAATTTGCGGGAAACACCGGTATCGTCTACTTTCACCTGAGCCGGGAACCGGAGACCGACAAGGACATCGTCGTCAATTTCGGTCGCGACCGCGGCGACAAATCGATTTCATTAATTGAAGGCAACCGTTTCGTTTTTAACCGGCAGAATTGGGACAAACCGCTGATGGCCGTCATTCAGCTCGATGCGAAACTGCAGAGCAGCGCCGCGGCGATTTTTACGGCCCGCAGCGGAAATACCAGACTGGCCTGGTCGCTGACTTTTTTCATCCTCTGCGGTCTGTTCGTCCTCTTCTTCATCTATCACAAATTGATACTGCCGCACCCGCTTGAGGACATAAATCATGCGGACGTGAATGCCAGGACATTTTTGACGGAATTCCTCCAGACGTTTGTGGCCTTTTTCAAGAAGGACAAAATCGGGATTTCGATCACATTCTTGCTGTTTTTCCGCCTGGGTGAAGCGCAGCTGGTCAAACTGGCTTCGCCGTTTTTACTGGACGCCCAGGAAGTCGGCGGAATCGGATTGACGACGGGGCAAATCGGGCTGGTCTACGGTACGATCGGCCTGCTGTTTCTGACCCTGGGAGGAATTCTGGGCGGACTGCTGGCCGCCAAACACGGCCTGAAAAGATGGATCTGGTGGATGGCAATCGCGATTAACCTGCCCGATGCCGTCTACATTTATCTTTCTCAGGTGCAGCCCGATAATTTTTTTCTGATCAATCTATGTGTGGCGATCGAGCAGTTCGGCTACGGCTTCGGGTTCACGGCCTATATGCTCTATATGATCATCGTTTCGGAAGGGGAACACAAGACCGCGCATTACGCGATTTGCACGGCCTTTATGGCTTTGGGGATGATGATTCCCGGGATGATGAGCGGATGGATCCAGGAAATTGTCGGCTATCAGAATTTCTTCATCTGGGTCGTCATCGCTACCATCCCCGGCTTCATCATCTTGAAGTTTTTACCGATTCCGCCTGAATTCGGCATTAAGAAAAAACGAGAATAGAATCGGATACTCATTGGGTGACGATGTTTAACACCTTTCGCGTAGAAAAAGGGGATATACTGTGGACGAAGTAGCGGGCTTTCAAGCAATTGACTTCATTATCGTGTTATCCTATCTGGCCCTGGTGGCTTTTATCGGCAGTTTTGCGGGTGGCAAACAGCGCTCGACGAAGGACTATTTTTTAGGGGGTTCCGACGTGCCCTGGTGGGCGGTTTCTTTCGCCGTGGTCGCCGCCGAAACCAGCACCCTGACCTTCATCAGTATTCCCGGCCTGGCGTATATCACCAACCTGAATTTCCTGCAGGTGACGATTGGTTACCTGATCGGCCGGATCATCGTGAGTTATCTCTTTCTGCCGGCCTATAAAAAGGGCAACCTGGTCACGGCTTACACGCTCCTGGAAACCCGCTTCGGACAGAAGACCCGCAGCTATGCTTCGATCGTCTTCCTGATAACCCGGGTGGCCGCAGACGGCGTCCGGCTGTTCGCGACATCCATTCCGCTGGCGCTTATCTTTAAAGCCTTTCCGGTCTTTCAAAGGTATAGCGATTTTCAAATCTACGCTGTTTCCATCATCATCATTGCGCTCGTGACCCTGGTCTACACCTATACCGGTGGCATGAAAGGCATTATCTGGGTTGATGTATTGCAGATGGGGATTTATATCGGCGGGGCGATCATCGCGCTTGTTATCCTTTTCAATAAAGTCCCGGGCGGACTCAGCGCCGTGAATGAGTATTCCGGCGGCGTAAATAAGTTTGGCCTCCTCAACCTGGATTTTCATAATTTCTTCTCGCGACCGTATACCCTGATCGGCAGCCTGATCGGCGGCACATTCCTGTCGATGTCATCCCACGGTACCGATCAACTGATCGTGCAGCGTCTGCTCTCGACGCGATCGCTTAAAGATAGCCAGAAAGCTCTGATTACCAGCGGTGTAATCGTCATCCTGCAGTTTGCACTTTTTCTTGTAGTAGGGCTGATGCTTTTCGCTTTTTACCAGGGGCAGGCCATCGGCACGCCCGGATCACTTTTCAGTAAACCGGACGAAATCTTTCCGTACTTCATTATTTACCAGCTGCCGGTCGGAATTAAGGGACTGATTATCGCAGGGCTTTTCGCCGCCGCTATGTCGACCCTGGCCGGATCGATGAGTTCGCTGTCTTCCTCCGCCATGATGGATCTGTACAAACCCTATTTCGCCAAAGATGACAATCCGAAACGGGACCTGTTGGTTTCACGGATCTTCACCATTTTCTGGGCCGTTATTCTGTCCTCGGTGGCATTTCTTTTCATTCGTGTGCTGCAGTCGGTCGTCGAGATTGCGTTGAGTATCGCCTCGATTACCTATGGCGGCTTATTGGGCACTTTTCTGCTGGGCACCCTCTTCAAAAAGACCCGGCAAAAAGATGCGATTGGGGGCTTTACGGCCGGAATCCTGGTGATGGTTTCCCTCATCGTCATTCCGATGATTCTGGGTAAGCAGCCCATCGTCTACTGGACCTGGTACGTGCTCATCGGCTGTACAGCAACGCTGATCGTCGGTAACCTGATGGCGGGTTTCGGGAAAAAATCGTAAGCAGAGCGACGCGCATTTTCATCATTTGATGATTGTTCGTTCCGCTGTTACTTTTTACACCAAGAATCTCGGTTACAGAAATGGTGAAAATTTATTTACGCAATTTATACTAATTATGAGTATATTCATTTTAGAGTTAACATGAATTGAGAGAGACCGCTAATCATGGATGTAGTTGCTGCCGTAAATAAGATCACTAAACATACCCTCACTAGGAATGCGGGGAATCTGCTGTACGAGCATGTTCGAAAATTTCTTGATTCGCACCCCGATATTTCCAAGATCATCTTCGATTTTCAGAATATTGAGGATGTTTCCACTTCATTTATCCAATCGACGGTGGTTCGATTGAGCAATGAGAATATCGATGTAAAACTGATCCATTTTAATCAAACGGTCCAAATGAAAATTAACACCTTGATTAAAATCAGCAGAATTGATCCCACCCTTTTTAAAAAAGCTGATCGATTACCGTCATCTCCGACCTATATTTAGAATCCATTTTAAAACATATCTCGATAAACGATCCCGAAAGGCTGGATTTAAAATTTGCATAAGAAATATTCACATTCCTGGTAAATTTAACACAACCGCTATTGGAGAGAATAAACAGGTAATCCTCGGGATCTTGCAGATAACTCTTAAGAGTAGTTAATCCCATTCCACCACCATCAGCCGAGACATCGGGCAAGGTAGCCATCATAATCGCGTCATTATCGCGAAGGTTCCGGGAAGTATAGCCACGGATACTTTCGGGGATACCAATACCGAGGTCACCTATTGATATTTTCAATACTTCATTTTTAGGATATTTCTGGGCTATGGTGAAAAATGAGAGTGTCTTTGAATGCCGCGCGACATTACTGAGCAATTCGGCAAAAACGTCGTTGATGTATGCGAATGATACTGCATTCCCGATTCTTCCCTGGCAGAGTATCGCCAGCCGTTCTATACATTCCTCGCAATCATATCGATCCGTAAACTCAATCTTCTGGAATTCCAGTAATCGATCCGCTAAGGGATAGTGCCGCTGTTTTGGTTGCTGGGGAATAATCTCCAGGCGGTTTCTATAGGACTTCTCCAAATACGACAGGAAATGAATCCGCTCTAAATAACCAATGACCTCGGTATTGAAAGTGATGCTTCCACTCCCGGCAAATTCAAACTGTTTATCAATCAGCCCAGCCAGAAACACCAAACCGATGGGTTCGATGAAATGAATGTTCTGCAGGAATCGCCAGCGGAAAACGGGTTCGTCAGCAATCGCCCATTTTTTCTGACTTATATATTTATGATCGAAGCCCATATTTGACCATACAATTCAATTTAATGTTAAGTTGTTATCACAATTATTACAATCATACATTTCTATATTTTCAACATAATAAGGCCCATCCAGATGTACCAACTTCTTGTCAACTTCCCAACATCTCGCACAATAAGGAACGGGATCATTTTTCCGATAATAGAAAGGTTTTCTAAATTCTATCTCTTTTTCGGTCGCTAACAGATCTTCCAACTCACGGACTCTTCTTTTTAAATCATTTTTTTCTTGGGAAAGACCTATAATTTCACTTCAATATTCCTTATCTTAGATCAATCCCAATCGCCTCAAACAAACTCTTCTTAAACTCATTCTCATCTTCGTAATTATAAAAGGGAACGCCGATGATCTTGTACTTTTCACGCTTGTTGAAAGTCAAGAGTTTATCCTTGAATTTCTCCTTCATTTCTGTTAGAAAATCCTCTTTCCACTTGTCCGTGGTCTTTAAATATTTTCCTTTGGGCTCAATAAACAGCTGATAGGTTATTTCATCTCCGTTCTCTTTTATAAGATACAAAAGAAAATCCGGCTCGAATCCCTGGCCGTCTTTGAAATTGAATATTTTCAGCTGCCTTTCATTCCGAATTAGAAATACCTCTTTATAATGCTTTTTCAATTCATCAATTTGCCGATCTAACATTTTTACGAAGGCTTTTTCTTCAGAAGTCCCATAATTGGCATTATTTACATACCAGTCTTTGTCTTTAAGAAATGCTTCGTCACCGTCAGTACGTTCGGAGTGTTTGTCCAGTTTCAATTTTCTAGGCTCAAACACCGCCTGAATCGGGAAAGGTTCAAAATTCGGCGTACCCGCAAATTCTGTGATGTTCGCTTTAATCTCCTTTTCAATCTTGTCCAGTAATTCCACCATTACCTGATATTTGACAAAATTGAACGGATCATTTACATCTCTCTCAGGACCGGATAATGTGATTGAAAGCCCCGCAAGATACTCTTTGCTTGTAATGAATTCAGATATGGATGTCAAATTCGGAAAACATTTTGACAGACTATCAAATGTAAAATAAGGATTTCGAGACAGCGCATTACGGATAATATGTGTTTCAACAGTACCCACTGAAATATCGCGACGTCTTATTTTAGCAGGCGCTTCCTCGGCTGTATCTTCAAATATTGCCGTGTCCGAACCGCCGCCGGATAAAATTACATATTCAAAATTCTTTTTCTTTACCCCTAAATCCTCAAAAGATTTAACATGGCTGTAAGACTTAGAGACTTTCTTGTTTTTATAGACTTGTCCGTTTTGATATAGTTTATGCTTTTTGAAATTCTCTTTCAGAAAGAGGTCCATCTCGATTTCATCATCATCGATAATGCCCTTTTCTTTCAGCACCGTCCGTAATTCGGAAATATACTTGGAGTCATCGATGCTATGGTAATGCAGCTGCTCTATGATCCGTAAATCATGGGTCAGGGAATTATCGTATTTGCGAGTGTACTTATCCTGTGTGTTATCCAACTGAAAAGGAAAATACCGCGCTCCCCGTCCAATTAGTTGCGCTTCGGCAATGGTCGTCTTTCCCGGTTTATTATGACGAGTATCCCGCTCAGTATACAACCGGACAATATCAAATAGATTCAGCACGTCCCAACCTTCATTCAGTTTCTGCACTGCGAAAATCGCCCGAATATCGTTGTCCTTATCTTCCAGCCGGTTCAGGAGTAGTTCTTGTTCTACGACTTCCTTTCGGTCCTGCGCCCGGATGCTCTTTTTATCCAGGTTTTCCTCATTGACATTCAGGCAGTATTTGGGAGCGAAACTGCTTTTCAGACGATGGGCCAGTTGACTGTCGCTGATACCGCTATCCTTATAGAACCTAAATACATCCTGAATCAGTGGAATGGACAATCGTTTCCGAAGCTTCGCAATATCATTTGCTTTTAGTTTGACGATGATCTCATGAAAGTACTGTTCATTTTCCTGTGATTGGGCGATGGTGCGCTGGGCTTTGAATAGAATTACCGGTTTCAGGAATATCCCGTGTTTCCCCGCCACATCTTGCCGGTACTGGTTTAGTATGATTGCCTGTAATATCCGGTCTCTTTTATCAATATTGGCTTTCAGGATATGCACATCCTTGGAGTAACCGTTCTGCCGGAATTCAGACAAATCATAGCGATAGAGGATCTTATTCTCGTATTTATGGACAATATCCCGGTCATAGTAATCAATAGTCGCCGTGAATTCCAGCAGCAGGTTCTTTGAATTGGTTTTAAACAGCTTCTCGACCGTATTTTCCCAGGTGGGTATAAAATCAGCTTCTGCCTGATTATGGTTCCTTCTTCTGGTCAGCGCCTGACTGTGATGAGCTTCATCAGAGATCAGCACAATCCGCTTATCCCTAAAATCCGCAAAGGTCAGCGAATTCTCTTTCTCCGTGTACAGATCACTGTGTAGTTTCTGAATCGTGGTAAAACAGATATTAATTGCCTCCGGATTAGCGGCTTCGAAATTATCCACTCTATGTATCTCTACCCGTTTATGATCGATAGTAATGGTCTGGTTGAATAAAAACTTACGGGATGAAGTGTTCAAAAAGTTATCGATTGTCTTATCGATAATATTGGTCGAAGGCACAAAAAAGAGAAAATTACGATAGCCCTTCTCATACAGATATAGGATCAGCCCCGCCATAATCAGGGTCTTGCCGCTGCCCGTCGCCATATTGGTGAGCAGGTGGATCGGCGACAGTTTGAAATCGAATTCCTTTTCGTAATAACAAATGAAACGCTGGAATGCCTCCCGCTGATAAGGGCGCAGGGCAAATTCCGGGTTGAGATTCTCCATCAAATGTTTAGGAATCTCTATTTCCTGAATGTAACGCTTGCCGAACTCCGTTAACAGGCGGTCATATAGAAACGTCGCCATAGATCAACCTTTATAGAAAAGTTTGTTCAGTTGCTTGTCTTCATCGGACACTTTGAAATCCTGGTCGTCGATCTCCGACAGGTTTACATACAACTGGTTTTTATTGAGGATATCAAGCAGAACCTCTTTCTGCTTCGCCAGGGATAATTCCCTGAATCCGGCGATATTCTCATCCATCCGCTGGATGTCCACACTGTAATTCAAAAAACTCCTGGCTTTCATATCTTCCCAGATTATCAAAAGACCCTTCGTATCTACCGCGTCCCGGATACGCTCGATAAAGGCCTCATTATATTTCATCAACTCGCAATAGATAAAATCACCGCCACCGGCCCACTTGACGAATTTTGAAATACCTCCATGATCAAAATCCAATTCATCAATCAATCGATCACCTTTCTTGATTTTAATACCAATTACTTTCTTTATCCTTTCTACTAGAATAGGATCTATATAGTCCATTTGTTCAACAATAATCCATTTACGTTTCATTTTATGAGATACAGCAGCAGTAGTACCAGAACCCCCAAAAAAGTCTAAAATAAAATCATTTTCAGATGAACCAAATTCTATTATCTCCTTAATCAGCCCTTCAGGCTTAGGAGTATCAAATAGATTAAAATTATTAAATAATTGTTGAATTTCTTTTGTACCAACATGACTAAATGGAGTTTTATCCCAAATAGTGCTGTATGTAACTCCTTTTTTAACATCACGTAAAAATCGTTTTAATTTTGGTCTACCCTGATCATTTTCACCAAAAGATATTTCGTTAGTATTAATTAGTTTTTGCATATCATTTTGATTGAATCTCCAGTTTCCATTGGAGGAGGGATAATGTTTGACACCAGTTCTCGGATTTTCAATTGGATAATATAGACTTTTTACATATCTCCCACCTTTTACATTTGCCATCAAATCTCCCGGAGTCCATGGACCCTTTGGGTGATGATCAGGATTAGAATATCGATCTGTCTGGTCTTTTGTTCGTTCTCTTAAATTAAAATCAACATGATAATAATCTTTTGCGTAAACCAGAATATATTCATGTACAGATCCTATTATTTTATCATTAGGAGGACCATTTCTTTTTTTCCAAATTATCTGCTGTACAAAGTTTTCTTCTCTAAATACTTCATCACATAAAATTTTTAAATATGCCTGTTCCACATCAGAGATTTGTATAAATATTGCGCCATTGTAAGCCAACAGATCATTACATACTTCGAGTCTATTTTTAATAAACGATAACCAAGAAGAACGATTAAAATTATCATTATAGTTGAAACCATCTCTGCCTGTATTATACGGTGGATCGATATAGATCAGTTTGATCTTGCCGCGGAATTGTTCCTTGAGCGAATGCAGCGCCAGCAGGTTATTGCCCTTGATGATCAGGTTTTCCCGGATGGTGCCGTCCTTGTCCCGTTTCAATTCTGTGACTTTTTCCTCGCCGTTGATCGTATAGCGTTTGAAGTTCGTCAGTACTTTCGGGTCCAGCAGGCGGTCGATCTCGTCCTGCGCCAAAACTTCGTTGAAGAAGATTTCCTTGCGTTTTTCTTCCTCTTTTGTCTGTCCGCCTTCCAGCACACAGTCTTTATACGGCCAGACCAGCGCCACTTCGCCGCGCTCTTTCAGGAATTTGCCATCGATCGTCAATCCAATTTTATTCCTGAATTTGGTATAGGAACTGGCGTAGAAATTCTTGTCCTGCACATAGTCGATAAACGTATTGATGTTGAAGACCCAATGGCCTTTGATCTCATCGAAGAACTTGGCTTTAATCTGCCCGTTATCCAGCAGCAGCCCGATCAGTTGCCGGTCGATTTTCCAGGCTTTGTCGATTACCTCGCTTTTCAGCAGGTCGCCGTCCCTGTCGACAAAGCGGGGATCGGATTTGAGAATTTCTTCTAGTTTTGTATTGAAATTCATAAGCCTATCCTTGTTGAAATCCGTTTTCTGTATTGTTTGTTGCCATATAAATATAGTCAGAATCATCCTGATAATGAACCGGTTTTACACTGTCCTCTTGCCCTAATACACGATTAAGGTCACTTTTTTCGATCATTCTGCCATTTTGTTTTTTTAACCAGGTGGTAATGTACGGCTCATTCGGATAGTGACGGTTTTGCCTTCCCGCCGGGTGAGGCGGTCATATTCCTCCCTTGATTCCTTCGGAGGATATTTCAATCGGACATCATTGTCCCGATACCGCGGCTTGGCCCGAAGCGTATTATCATCATGCGCCTGGTCATAGCGGTATGAAGCTCCCGGGCTTTGTCCGGAAAGCACCCGAGCTATTGATCAAAAGCCCGCCAGCTTTTATCAGAAAGCCCGCCAGCTTTTTTCAAAAGCTCGCGAGCTTTTTGTTTGATGTTCCTAAGCCTTTTTGAATGTGATATTATTCAGGACGGCCTGGAATTCCTTGCCGGGTCGGAAATGCAAGGTTGTTCCCTTGACATTGGCTGCCGTGACAGACTCGGCTGTGTCTGAACCCTCGGATTTGAGCGTCAGGTTGAAGCTTCCGAATTCTCCCAGACGAATAATATTCCCGTTGGCAATGTGGTTTGGAATGACCTGCAGGAAGGCTTCCAGCACAGCCATGGTGTCAACCGTGCTGACCGTGGAAATGTCGGCAATCTGCTTGGCGATCTGGCGCATCGATACGCTACCTGAACTCTTCGCCTGGGCGTAGTACTTAGCGGGGGCTTCGGCATTACTGGGATTCTTCCTTGCGACGACGGAGTAAAGCACTGGCATAATGACCTCCTCTGGTTTGGATGGTTCTTTTTATTTTGCCTCTGGTCACCGGGTACAATACCCGGAATGACTCAAAATTCAATCCATGAGAATAATGAACTTTCACCCAAAAAATCCGAAAATAATTAGTTCTGCTTCGCGCTTATATGTTTAACTATTGATAGAATAATAAATAAAAAATAAAAATGCTATCGAAATATTTGGGTTGTAAACCAGTTTTCAATCCGTGCCAACAGGTCAAATTGGTTTTATTCTTTCCCATCCCGACTCGAAACCCGGTTGTCCCGATGAATTTGAATCTTCTCTTTGTATGTAAATCTTCGTAAATCGGGATGAAACCGGGCTTCCCTGGGAGGTCATTATCCGTGTGAACGGCCCAAACTGGTTTTGCCTGTAATTTGGAGACTTTTTTTCTGTGTAAATGGATTAGTTGATTTATGCTGCCTTAGACAACAGGGTGAAGGCTTCATCCTGACCGGAACGCTTATCGAAAGTATAAGTAGTGATGGCCTTTTGCTGTAATCCTTCGCAACCGATCATATAATCAGCGAAATCGGCTTTACCGGATCGATATTTATCCAGCGCTTTACGGATTACACTGCGGTTGCTGAATTGAAACAGATCATTAGAGAGCAGAAACGATATCGTTCGTATTAGATCTGTTTTGGTGACCTTATAACCGCCGATCAGAACCCAGATCAATTCCACCAATACAATATTCGAGATGAAGACTTTTCGCCCTGAATCTTCGGTCTTTTGCAGCAGGGATTCAGCCAGTATATATTGTCCTTCATCATCTCTTATAAAGAACCGGATTAATACATTCGTATCGACGGCTATCATGGCTTATTCCGTTTTACTACTTCTTCTCGCACGATCGCATTCATTTGATCTAGGGTTAAGCTACCGGAAAATTTATAGGCAGCCAGCATACCGCCGGCATCTGCAATCTGGCTTGCGGGTTTCTCGAGCAGCACCTTGCCCTCATCGCTGATTTTGAAATCAATCCGATCCTTTTCCTTAAGATGCAGATGATCCCGGATCGGTTTGGGGATGGTCACCTGACCTTTGGAGGTGATTGTCGCCTTCATTGCATTCCTTACAAATACCACATATTCTTTCGAAATGTAAGAAATAATCCTATCAGGGACAACCTGTTTTATGATCCTCCGGAACGAACTCCTGATCAAGCAAAAAGGTCCGTAAACCAATTTTTAGTCTCCATAGATGGAATAAGTATGCTTCTGATTCGCTTGAGGTGGGGGAGGACTAAAAAAATCCCGGTCACGGCAACCCACATCCCCAATATGTTCCGGTGTCTCGTATTCATCCGCGCAAGACGGAGGCTGAAACGTTTCATACACTTTTATTGACAAAATATTTTTTTTGTCGTTTTTGTATATTTTTTTCCTATATTAGTCTGTGTAAACGACGTGGGGATTATTTTAATTAACTCAAAATTGTACAGATTGAACGATTTTTTCAGAGGAAGAAAACGAGAAAAAATCGTTTAAAAACCTAACATGACTTTCAATCAGAGAAGGAGAAAAAACATGAGGAAAGTACTCGTAACCCTATTCGTCAGTATTCTGGCTGTTACGGTGGTCTTTGCAGGAGGCATCGTGACGAATACCAACCAAAGTGCTGCTTACATGCGAACTTTAAACCGCAATGCCTCAACGGATGTTGATGCGGCTTATTTCAATCCGGCCGGCTTGACCAGTCTCTGCGACGGCATTCATATCGGGTTGAGCAACCAATCGATTTTTCAAACCCGGGAAGTCGAGAACAACTTCCCCTATTTAAATAAGGCGACCTTTGAGGGATCGGTCAGCGCGCCGCTTTTCCCGAATGTTTATGCTGTCTGGAAAAAGGAAAAACTGGCCATTTCGGTTGGCTTCCAACCGATCGGCGGCGGCGGCAGCGCCAATTTTGAAAAGGGTTTGCCCTCTTTCGAACTGCCGGTTTCCGATTTGAAGGCGAGTCTGGGTACTGATTATCGCCTGGATGCGGCCTTTGAAGGTTCGTCCGTTTATTACGGTGGTCAGGTTGGCGTTTCCTATAAAGTTATGGATATGCTTTCCGTAGCCCTTGGCGGCCGCTATGTGATGGCTTCCAATTCCTACGTCGGACACCTGAGAGATATCGAGATCAACGTCGGTGGCAACTGGATGCGGGCGGATACTTATTTTACTGGCGTGGCAGCTTCGGCAACCGGAGCGGCTTCCAGTCTGGCCCCCCTGGTTGCGGCCGGTGCGGGTGGTATTACCCTCGCCCAGGCGCAAAGCGCGGGTTATCTGTCAGCCGCCCAGGTTGCCCAGTTGGAGGGCGGTTTAACTCAGTTTGGTGTCCCATCGACCGGTTTAACGATCAATCAAGTTCAGGGCGCTTATACCATGGTTTCAGCCCAGATGACGGGCACTGCGGCTCAGTTGGGCGATGTTGAAGTCGACGCGGCCCAGAAAGCCAGTGGGATCACCCCGGTCGTCAGCGTTTTTCTTACGCCGATGGAAGGCCTGGAAGTGGCGATGCGTTATGAAGCCAAGACGACTCTGGAACTTGAGAACGAAACCGAGGTTGACGGCAGCGGCATGTTCCCGGACGGCGCCAAGACGCGGGCCGACATCCCGGCTATGTTTGCTCTGGGAGTCGGCTATCAGGTGCTTTGCGCTCTGCGCGCCGAAGTGGACCTGAACTATTATTTCAATAAGGATGTCGATTGGGCCGGTAGAGAAGAATTGGTTGACAACGGCTACGAAGTAGGTTTGGCACTGGAATACGCCTTGAACGAAAAACTGCTGGTCAGTGGTGGTTATTCCTATGGTAATGGCGGCGCAACGCCCGAATATCAAACCGATCTGAGCTACAGCCTGAAATCCAGCACGATCGGTTTAGGGGCAGCCTACAAAATCGCTCCGAAAATGATGCTGAATGTCGGCGCTTTAAATACATTCTATCAGGCTGATGAAAAGAGCTCGACACACATGCTGGGTGGAAATGCAATTCCGACCATCGAAACCTATCGGAAAGCCAACTGGGGAGTAGCTGTCGGTCTGGATATCAAACTCTGATACAGTCGATCACCCGGAATAATTACTTGAAAGCGAACGTTTAGAATAAGACGGGAGGAGTGGTACGCTGCTTCTCCCGTCTAAATTTTGGAGTGGAGATGAAAAGATATATTGGCATTTTCATGATTATTCTGCTCGTCTGCAGCCTGGGCTTTTCCCAGTCAAAAGAGCGCAAAGGCTGGGGATGGGGAGGCGTTCCGGCGATCAATTACAATGCCGATGAGGGCTTTGGTTACGGTGTCGTCGGCAACATCTATAATTACTCCACGGGCGGTTATTCCCCGTACTACTGGACCGTTCAGCCGCAGATATTTTTCACGACGGGCGGGAAGCAGGAACATTGGCTTTTCTTCGATAGCCCCTATGTCCTGGGACAGGGCTATCGTATCACCGCCGAGTTGAAAATGCTCAAGCAGCAGTACAACGCCTACTATGGAATCGGAAATAATTCGACCTACGATGAGGCTTTTATCGAGGTGGATGATGATGACAACCCGGTCGATCCGGCCCTGTACAGGAACAAGTATTACTATACCCACTACCGCGGACGATTGTCCTTTACGGCGTCCCTGGTAAAGGCCTTTCAGTCACATCCCAACGGCCGTCCCCTGCTTTCGGCGCTGGTTGGCTTCGGCGTGATCAGCACCGAGAACAAACTCGATGAAAATATCACGAAGCTGCAGGAAGATCTGGCGGCTGGAATCGTCACCCAGAAAGAAATCGATGGCGGGCTTACCAATTATGTCAAATTAGGCATGATTCACGATACCCGCGACAACGAGCCGGCACCCAACAAGGGGCACTGGACCGACCTGGTCAGCGAAATCTATACCGGTGTGATCGGCAGTGATTATGATTTCGTCAAATTGACATTAACGGACCGGCACTATTTTCAATTGATGCCGCGCCTGGTCTATGCCCAGAGAATCATGCTCGAGAAGATGTTCGGCGATCCGCCTTTTTACGAAATGACTTTCTACGGCAGTTCCTACAAAATCGATGAGGGCCTGGGCGGTTCCAAGAGTATCCGCGGTATTTTCAAGAATCGTTTTATCGGCGATACCAAGTTCTTTATGAATACGGAATTGCGCTTTAAATTCCTGGAGTTTTCGGGTCTGGGACAGGATTTCTACCTGGCGATCAAAGCTTTCTGCGATTTCGGGAAGGTCTGGTCCGATCGTGACGCTGAAAACAAGAATGATTTCGCCAATCTGCACTTTGGCTACGGTGGTGGACTGCATATCGGCTGGAACGAAAACTTTATCGTTGCGGTGGATGCCGGAACATCCGAAGAAACCGGATTGCAGTTATACATTGGCCTGGGATATCTGTACTAGAGATTGCTAAATTAGGGCACAAATAAGGAGGCGCCATGGCCTTGATTAAGGATAAAAAGGTTTTCGGTTGGACAATGTACGATTGGGCCAATTCTGCCTTTGCCACGACGATCATGGCCGGATTCTTTCCGGTTTTCTTCAAGAGCTATTGGAGCGTCGGGGCGGATGTCAATAAAAGTACCGCCTTGCTGGGACTGGCCAATTCGATTGCTTCTTTATTTGTGGCCTTGATGGCCCCGATCCTCGGCGCCATCGCCGACCAGAGTTCAGGTAAGAAACGCTTTCTGATTTTCTTCGCGTACCTGGGGGTTTTACTCACCGGTTGTTTGTTTCTTGTGGATGCCGGTAATTGGCTGCTGGCTGTCATCATCTATGTAATCGGTACGATCGGATTTTCGGGCGCGAATGTCTTCTATGACGGATTGCTGCCGGATGTCGCAGATGAGAAGCACATTGATTACGTCTCCGCAAAAGGTTTTGCATTGGGTTACCTTGGCGGCGGATTGCTGTTTTTAGTCAATGTGCTCTGGTTCCTGATGCCGGGTATCTTCGGTTTCCCCCAGGAGCGTAGCGCGGCGGTGGAGCAAGTTCTGCAAAAGGACGCCGTCGTTATTCAACTTAGCGAAGAGGCGGATTTCCATATCCCCGCCGGCCTGGATATGGGTAAAGCCATCATCACGAGTCAGCTGGAAACCGATTTTGAGATCGTCCAGATTCCGCCGGACGCCTACCCGAACCATGCCCAAATCCGGGTTGTTTTACCGGAAGGATTGAATCCGGACATTATCAAAAACGAAGTCTCATTTGGTGATTTCAGGACCGGTAAGATTGTTTCCTACAATTCCGAAGAAGGAATATTTACGATTGAGGACCTTACGCGCAATATCCGGGGACTGACAACGGCGATTTTCACACTCGAGAGCAAGATCTCGTTTACGGATTTTCAGCAGGGTGAATTGATCGGCGTGCAGGGATTGGAGAACCATTTCGGCGAGACAAAAATCACTTCCGATTTTCTGAGGCTGCCGATCGAGTTTCTATCGATCCGGATCAGTTTTCTATCCGTTGCGCTCTGGTGGGGTATCTTCACGATTCCTCTGATCCTGTATGTCCAGGAACGCAAGCGCAAAAAGCCTTCCGAAGCCAGGGTGAACTACGTCAAAAAAGGATTCAGCCAATTAGTCGGCACATTTAAAAAAATTCGCCATCTGAAAGTTGTATTCCTGTTTCTGATAGCCTATTGGCTGTATATCGACGGGGTCGATACCATCATCAGGATGGCGGTCGACTACGGCATGTCGATCGGCTTTCCATCCAGTTCGTTGATCGTCGCCCTCTTAATTACGCAATTCGTCGGTTTCCCGGCGGCCTTATTTTTTGGTAAGTTGGGCGAGAAGTGGAATGTGAAATATTCCATCTATATCGCGATTGCAGTCTACCTGGGCGTGACGGCCTGGGGAGTGATGATGACCAAACCGATCGAGTTTTACCTCCTGGCGATTGTGATCGGCCTGGTGCAGGGCGGAGTTCAGGCGCTCAGCCGGTCCTATTATTCGCGCCTGATCCCCAAGGATCAAAGCGGCGAGTTTTACGGATTTTACAACATGCTGGGTAAGTTTGCGGCGATTGTCGGGCCGGCGTTGGTAGGCCTAGTCGGGCTACTGGCCAAAAATCTCGGGTATTCATCGAATATATCCTCGAGGGTCGGAATCGCCTCAGTTTCGGTTCTATTTATCATCGGCGGAGTATTGCTCTTTTTTGTGGATGAGAAGAAAGGCAAAGCCGAGGCGCAGTATCTCAGCCTGAATTCATAAGGGCCCGGATTTAGCGAATAATGTGGCATGATATCGCAATTATGCGGTTGGAAATTATTTTATTTATAAATTATAATTTGCGGTCCTGATCCGTAAAAATATAATTTCTAAAAACCCTTAAAAAAACACTTGTAATATTTGCCTAATATTTTACATTATACCAGGGTTTTGGGGTAGCAAGTATGGAATTATTAGCTCTTCTCTATGTGGCCAAATGGTAAGAAAAGAAGTAAGCCGTTACTTGGTCTTCATTTTTGCGGTTATTGCCTTGGCAATCTTGTTAATCGGCAAATATACACCATCGACTACGATGTCCCTTACCTGCCGTGTGAGTAGTACGGATAGTGAAAATCTGGGCGTCAAAGTCGAGGAACTTCTCAAGCGTGTGGATGGAATTCAGCCCGTCTGTCTGGATGAAAAAGCCAATCTTTTCACGTTTCGCTATGATTCGGGTAAAACGGATATTGAGACCGTTAAAAGTCATATGGCCGGGATCGGTTTGAAATTCGATCTGATTGCCCCCTTGAACCTGGCCGGTACGAATTCCTCGAAGAAAAAAACGAAATTGATTTCAGTGCAGATCAGTTCACCTTCCCGCGATTAGAATCGGCCAACTCCCTCTACGAATCCCATACTGTTCAAATACTAAATGGAATTTGCCAATTTCAGATTGGAAAGCGAATGTAGTTTTGTTGGGAATTTGTGCCCGAGGCGAGAGTTGAACTCGCACCTCCTTAAGGAGACTAGACCCTGAACCTAGCGTGTCTACCAATTCCACCACCCGGGCTTCAAACAACGGGCTAATTTAATAAGCAGACTTATATTCTACAAGATTAAGTATTGCAAAATCTTGAGGCATAGACTAATTTCTTCCGATGAAAAATGAAAATTTTCAATTGATCACGACTAATCGCAAAGCCACCCACGAATATTTCATTTCCGAAAGATTGGAATGCGGAATTGCGCTAAAGGGAACGGAGATTAAATCTCTGCGCGAAAGCCGGGCCAGTCTCAATGAAGCCTACTGCAGAATCAAGAATGGAGAGGTATTTTTAATTGGCAGTCATATCCCGACCTATGAATTCGGTGGCTGGGATAATCATATACCGGAGCGTGATCGCAAACTACTTCTGCATAAATCCGAAATCCGGCGCCTCAAACGCAGCGTCGAAATAAAGGGCATGACCCTGGTGCCTCTGAAAATGTACTTCAATGACAAAGGCAAAGTGAAGGTCGAAATCGGACTGGCAAAGGGAAAGCAACTGCACGACAAGCGCGCGGTGCTGGCCGAAAAAGACGGCAAACGGGAAATCGAAAGACTAAGAAAGGGTAACTGGTAAGATGTTTCCTCCGATCAAAGAGCAGATGGACGTCATCATGAAAGGCGTCGAAGAACTCATCTCCGAAGAAGAGTTGGTTAAGAAACTGGAAATATGTGAGAAGAGCGGGGAGCCCCTGCGGGTTAAGCAGGGCTTCGATCCGACGGCGCCCGATATCCATCTGGGGCATACAGTCGGCATTCGCAAACTGCGCCAGTTCCAGGAGTTGGGTCACCAGATCGTCCTAATCGTGGGTGATTACACTGCCATGGTGGGCGATCCCAGTGGTAAGAATGAAACCCGGCCGCGCCTGCTCTATGAAACCATTCTGGAAAACGCCGTGACCTATAAGCAACAATTTTTCAAGATTCTTGATGAAGCCAAAACCGAGGTTCATTCCAACGGCAGCTGGTTCAAGAATATGACTTTTACCGAAATCATGAACCTGGCGTCTAAATTTACAATTGCCCGTATCCTCGAGCGGGATGACTTCGAGAAACGTTACCGGGCTGGCGTCCCCATCAGCCTGCATGAATTTTTTTACCCGTTGATGCAGGGCTATGACTCCGTAGCGATAAAGGCCGACGTGGAACTGGGTGCCACCGAGCAGAAATTCAACCTGCTCGCGGCCCGGCAGGTCCAGAAGGAATACGGCCTCGAACCGCAGATTGTGCTGACGCTGCCGGTTCTGGAGGGCATCGACGGCACCCAGCGTATGAGTAAAAGCACGGGGAATTATATCGGTATCGATGAAATGCCGTTTGAGATGTTCGGAAAAGTGATGTCGATCCCGGATAATTTGATTCTGAAATATTTTACGCTGTTGACTGATTATGATCTTGGGGCGTTGAAAAAAGTTGAAATGAAACTGCAGCGCGATGATTTCAATCCGATGCTGCTGAAAAAGGAATTGGGCCGGACCATCGTCAAAATGTACCATTCCGAAGAGAAAGCCCGGGAAGCCCAGGAGCAGTTCGAACAGGTCTTCAGTAAAAAGGAAATTCCGGACGATATCGATGAAATCCGGATTGAGCCGGGTAATTCGTTTAACCTGGTGAAGCTGCTCTCCGAAAATCGGATCGTAGCCTCCAATGGGGAAGGGCGCAGGTTGATTCAGCAGGGGGCGGTAAGAGTCAATGATACCAGGATTGATGATATTAATTATGAATTGGAATCATCCGGCGAATATATCGTGAAAGTAGGGAAAAGACGATTCGTAAAATTTCTTACCTGATCCTGGCCGTTCTGGCTGCATTGTCGGTAATTATTGGGGTGTTCGTCGCGAATATCAGTCCCCGCTACCCGGTGAAAATCATACTCTTCATCGGCAACGGCATGGGGAACGGACAGGTTTCCGCCGATTATTACTACAATCATCACAGCCCCTTTCCCCGTTTTCCGGCTACCGGGATGCTCAGCACCCACCCGGATGGCGACCGCTGGATCACGGATTCAGCGGCCAGTGCCACGGCCCTGGCTACCGGCGTAAAAGTGAAACCCGGTACGCTTGCGGTTGATGAGAACGGGAACAAGCTGCCTTCCGTAATGGAAATAGCCCAAAGCCGGCACAAAGGAACCGGTATCGTAGTAACAACCAGTGTTACGCAGCCGACCCCGGCAGCTTTTACGACCCATTTCGCACATTGGGGGCGGGAAAATGAAATCGCCGAACAGCAGCAGCGCGCCAAGCTTGATGTACTTATGGGCGGGGGACTGCGGTTTTTTCAAAACAATACTGGCGCGGATTCGAACCTTACTGAACTGATGAGCAAAGCGGGTTATACTTTTGTGGCTACCCAGACTCAGCTGGAAATTCTGGATACCGAGAAGACGGATAAGCTGATCGGCCTGTTTGCGATTGAAGCCCTGAAACAGGCCAGCATGCGCAGCCTGTCGCTGGCTATGATGACGGAGAAAGCCGTCAATGTCCTGGACAATTACAGGAAGGGTTTCTTCCTCATGGTCGAAGGTTCCCAAATCGACTGGCGCTGTCATGAGAAGGACGGCGACGGTCTCATCGACGAGATGCTTGATTTTGATAATGCCATACGCTGGGCCCTCGACTACCAGATGACGCATCCGGAATTGCTGATTGTGGTCCTAGGAGATCATGAAACCGGCGGACTGGCTCTGGTGGAGGATTTGAACGCACGCGGCAATATCCGCATCCAATTCCTCTCCACGGAACACAGCGCCAATATCTGCCCGGTTTTTGCGAAAGGACCGGGACAGGATGATTTTATTGGATTTCATGATATTGAAGATATCGGTAAGATTCTCATAAATTTAACGGGAAAACGGCACAACTTCCTGTCCCGTTTCGTACTGCATTCACGGCACGAGTAACACTGAAAAACATGATTACGCTCCAAAATGTCACCAAGACGTTCAATCACACCATTGCGGTTGATCACCTCAATCTGAAGGTACCAAAGGGTTCCGTCTTTGGTCTTTTGGGACCGAACGGGGCCGGGAAGACCACCACGATTCGCATGATCATGAATATCATGCAACCCGACTCCGGGGCAATTCTACTGAAGGAGCGGCTTCTTCTGCGATCCGATTTTCGCAACATCGGTTACCTGCCCGAAGAACGCGGACTGTATCAGAAAACCAAACTGCGCGAGACGATCCACTATTTCGCCCGTTTAAAAGGGATGTCAGCTCATGCGGCTCTGCTGCGGACGGAGGGACTCCTGGAGCAATTTGACCTGTTGGGCTACGCCGATCGTAAAATCGAGGAGTTGTCTAAGGGCAACCAGCAGAAAGTGCAGTTTATCATCGCCATCGTGCATGAACCGATTCTGGTGATCCTGGACGAGCCGTTCAGCGGCCTGGATCCAATTAATCAGTTGAAAATGAAAGAGGTCATTCATAGTCTGCACGAGAAAAACACGACATTCATTTTCTCCACGCACCAGATGGAACAGGTGGAAAAACTGTGCAGCGAAATCTGCCTGATCAATGCCGGGCAGAGCGTTCTGGAAGGCCCATTGGCGACGATCCGCCGGAATTATGGGGCCATCGTCGTCGAGATTGAATTTCAGGGCGATCGCGAGAAACTAGCGGAGCTGCCTTTGCGAATCATCGAGCTCTCCGATCAACGGCTGCGGGCGGAGTTGAACGACAGCCGGCAATTGAATGATATCCTGCCTCAGGTTATTCAACGCGTCACATTGACGCATTTCCGATTGCTGGAACCGTCCCTGGAACAGATATTTATCGATCGCGTGAAGGGTAGCTCAAAATCATGAATCAGGTCGTCAATATCGCCCGCTGGGAGTACCTTACCCGAATTCGTTCCCGGTGGTTTATAATATCGACTCTTCTAATACCGGTGATCATGATCGTCTCGATGCTTGTGCCGACCCTTCTGATTACCTCGGAAGATACGGAATCGCGCCTGATTGCCGTCGTGGACGGATCGGCGCAGTACGGACACCTGTTCGAGCAGATGATCACGCACAAATATGAATTGAAAGACGGCCGTCCGAAATACCAGATAATTCTGCTCCAGGGCCGGGATTATGCTGAAATGAAGGGACAGGCGCTGGAACTGCTGGATTCATCGCTTGTGACGGCCTGTATTATCATTCCCGAAGATCTCTCCGAATCGCGGGAGCTGCGCTATTATGCGAAAAACCTGGGAAATTTCAAGGATCAGGCGGAACTCCAGATTACACTCCAGGACCTCTTCATCCGGCAGCGTTTGGTAGATGCGGCGGTATCGGAGGAGGTCATCGATTCGGTCACCCGGCCGCTGAACTTCACCCTGATGGAGATCGGCAAAGAGGGTGAGGAGCAGGAGGCGGATGAATTGCTGTCCTTCCTGACTCCCATCATTTTCGTGCTGATGCTGTTCCTGTCCATTTTTATGTCTTCCCAGATATTATTGCGCAGCGTCATCGAAGAGCGCATGAACCGGCTTGTCGAAATCCTGCTGTCTTCCGTTTCGCCGACGCAGCTGATGGCCGGGAAGATTACCGGTTTGGGCTTGCTGGGTTTGACGCAGGTGGGCGTCTATCTGGTTCTGGGACAGGTTGTATCGACATTTCAGGGTTATGCAATCCTGACTTCAGAAAGCACCCTTTTTTTCCTGGTCTATTTTGTTTTGGGATACCTTTTTTACGCTGCGATTTTCGCCGCGATCGGAAGCATTTTCAATTCGGAACATGAAGCGCAGCAGGCCTCATCGTTATTCTCCCTGATTTGTATTTTACCGATTATGCTCTCCTCGTATGTGATTTCGGATCCGAATTCCACGACATCCGTCGTACTGGGATTTATTCCGTTCATTACGCCCTTCATTATGATCCTGCGTATCGGCGTCGAGATGCCGCAGCTGTGGGAAATCATCGCTTCCATCCTGGTAATGGCCGTGTCGGTCGTGCTCGCCATTTTGGCCGCCGGAAAGATATTTAAAACAGCCATCCTGGTTTACGGTAAACGTCCGACATTATCTGTCATCTGGCAGTGGCTGCGAACCTGATCTAAAAATAATCCAAAATAATGGTTTTGAATCCGTGTAACCCTGATTATATTAAAACCTCTAAAAGGCAAAATTTGAATGATTAATCGGAAGGAGTCATAATGCTTGAATTAAACGAAGGCAACTTTGAAGCGGAAGTGCAGAAATCGGATATTCCGGTGCTGGTGGATTTCTGGGCGACCTGGTGCGCACCCTGTTTGAAAATTGGCCCGATCGTCGAAGAATTGGCTGTCGAATATGCCGGGAAGTTGAAAGTCGGCAAGGTCAACGTCGAGAACGCCCAGATGCTGGCCCAGCGCTTCGGCATTCGCAGTATCCCGACCCTGTTGCTGTTCAAAGACGGTAAAGTTGTCTCGCAGATTATCGGTTTGCAGCCCAAGAAAAACCTGGCAGCAAAGATTGACGAGGTTATGTAGAACCGTCTGCTGGTGCGTATCAATCCCCAAAATCCCTGCCAATCATTGCCAGGGATTTTTTATATCGCTACGCAGCGAATGATTTGATTTCTCTTGATGAGATTTGATATCGATGGCTCTGAGACGGTATCCGAAAGCCAAATCCGGGCAACACTCTCAGACGCATTTCTCTCATAAACTTATTATTATCGTAAATAGTACCCGAACAGAGCAAGCGTGAGGCTCGCGGCCGGCCGGCTATTTTGAGGAGCGGGTTCCTCTTTCCGACTTATCCGGGTCGAGGCGCCAGACCCGGTAAGAGTAGCCGAACAGGACGACAACTACTACCAGGAGGCCTCCAAACAGAATTGAGAAAGCTTCGCTATTCTCGAGGATCATGGCACCGGGTACGACAATAAATCCCAAAATTACGAAAAGCCAGCCGCCTAAGCGGTGGGTTTTGTGCCAGGAGAGTTCACTGGAAAGTGTCCAGGGTGTTTTGATTCCGAGCATGAAATTACTCCTGATTTTACCCATGTAATTACCGATAACCATGAAGAGAATACCGAGGGTGATCAGGATCCAGCGATTGAGGTGGATGATTTTACCCAGCGATTGCATCACCGTGAAGAAGTGAAATGCGGCGAAGGCGAACAGGACAATCGTGATGATAACGGAATAGGCCTTGTTGGAAAGCTGGAGATGCCGGCGCCGCGGTTCGATATGGGGACTGAGGTAGAGCAGGAAAAGAATTACCGCTGCGATGATCGGCAGCATCAAGAGTCCTTCGAATTTTCCGCCATAGCGATCCGGTTCGCCGTTGATTCCCCAATGGACGGGAATATTGGCGCCCTCCGGAACCTGCCGCCAAGCCCAGGCCGTGAAAATCAGCATGATGCAAACGACACACAAACCGATCAGAATTGCCGGTTTAAAGAGTCTGGACATTCGGGGATTGGTTTCCATCTAACACGATTCCTTTAATTTGAAGGTTGTCAAAAGCGCCAGCAGGGCGTCTTCCAGTACGGAGAGATTCAGGTGATAGGTAATGGTTGTACCGGCTTTTTCGCCCTGGATCAGGTCGGCCACGCGCAGAATCTGGAAGTGTTTCGAAAGAGAGGGTTTAGTGATATCGAAGTGCAGGGCAATCTCGCCGGCGGTCATATCGCGTTCGCGTAGGAGTCTGAGAATTTTGCGCCGGTTAGGATCGGCGAGGGCACGGTATATGCTGTTCATGATAAGGCATCTATTATTAGTCGTTCACCTAATTAGCCATACGGCTAAAAATAAGCAATCATTCCGAGGTTGTCAAATAAAAAAAGGGCAGTTCGCGGAAACTGCCCTCTTTTATCAGTGCGATTAGATCACTGTCGAAATTACACCATTTTTTTACCGCGCGGCGTGTAGCTGGTATGCAGCAATTTATGGCTTTTATGCCCGCAGGGTCCGTCCGTCAGAAACTCTTTGTAGAGTTTCAGTACGGCTTCGTTTTCGTACGATTTGCGCACCTCACTGGCTTCGTCTTCGGCATAGATTGCGCGGGCGCGTGCTTTACGGATCTCCTCGTTGGTCGGAACCGGCATACCGCCACCGCCGAGACAGCCGCCGGGGCAGGCCATGAATTCGATGAAGTGGCATTCGCTCAGTTTACCGCCGGCTTTGATATTATCCAGAACTTTCTTGGCATTGGCGGTGCCGTGGGCAACGGCGACTTTCAGTGTAGCCCCTTTCAGCCATTCCCAATCGGGGACGAGATGCTTCAGAATCTCCGGAACGGGACCGACTTTGGTGATCGGTACCTCGGCGTAACGTATTCCTTCAAAACTGCGCAGAGGAATGATATTGGCATGATCGAACAGGCTTTCGATCTTATCGCCGGTGACCAGTTCATAAACGGTACGGATCGCGGATTCCATCACACCGCCCGTGGCTCCGAAGATAACGCCTGATCCGGTGCGGGTGCCGAAAGGATCGTCGAAATCCGACTTTTTCATATTCGGCAGGTCGATACCGGCCTCTTTGAACATCTGCGCCAGTTCGCGGGTCGTCAGACCGTAGTCGATATCTTTGTATCCGGAGTCGTTCATTTCGGGTCGATTGCATTCGAATTTCTTGGCCGTACAGGGCATCAGTGCCACTGTTACGATATCGGCCGGATCGATATTATTCAATTCGGCATAATAGGTTTTGATGACGGAACCGAACATCTGCTGCGGACTCTTGGCCGAAGATACGTGATCCAGCATTTCCGGGGAGAAGTGTTCGATGTATTTCACCCATCCGGGGGAGCAGGAAGTAAACTGTGGCAAGGCTACCGCCTCTTTCTTGACCAGGGCCTTATAGAGGCGGATGATTAATTCCGTGCCCTCTTCCATGATAGTCAGATCGGCCGTGAAGTTGGTATCGAAGACCTTATCGAAGCCGCAATATCGCATGGCGGTGTTCATCTCGAACGTCAGAGGAGTGCCGGGTTCGACATCGAAACACTCGGCAATTGCGGAACGCGGAGCCGGCGCTGTCTGAATAACGACATGTTTTTTCGGATCGTCGATCGCCGCCCAGATTTCGTCACTCGGATCGTTGGCGTGCAATGCGCCGGTGGGGCAGCGGTTGATGCACTGGCCGCAATTGATACAGATCAGATCGGCCATGGGGCGGTCGCCGAAAGTTCCGATGTGGGTTTCTGCGCCCCGGTTGAAGGCTTCGTAAACCCCGACTTCCTGAAAATCGATACAGGTGCGCACACAACGACGGCAGAGGATGCATTTGTCCATATCACGTACGATGGCGTAGGAAGAATCATCGCGACCGTATTTGACCTCTGTCTTATGGCCGAAGCGGTAAAAATCCACGCCGTACTCTTTGGCCAGCTGCTGTAATTCGCAATTGTTATTGCGCACGCAGCTATAGCATTCGCCGACGTGGTTGGACAGGAGCAGGTCCAGCACGTGACGACGCGCCTGGCGAACTTTCCGGGTATGCGTGTGGACTTTGATCGGTTGGGTGATGGGATAGGCGCAGGAAGCCTGCAGGGTGCGCATGCCCTCGATCTCCACAACGCAGACACGGCAAACGCCGCTGATGCAGAGATCCGGGTGATAGCACAGGGTCGGGATCTGGATTCCAAGTTTTTTAGCTGCTTCCAGAATGGTCATACCCATCGGAATCCGTACTTCTTTGTCGTCGATGATGACCTTTATAAGGGCACCAATCGCCGAGTTATCTTCAGGGGCTTGCACAGTGGCTGTGACCGTGCTCTTGGGAGACCGGGAAGCTAGCTCTTCGAATAATTTATCTTTTTCTGGCATTCTTATTTCTCCTTAATCTCTTTCCGGCACGCGGCCCAGGATTTCAGGTTTAAAATTCTGTATGATGGACAGGAAGGCATTCGGACTGGATTGGCCGAGACCGCACTTGGAAGCCAGTTGAATGGTTTCACCCAGTTTCACCAATTCATTTAGATAGGTAACCGAGCAGCGACCTTTTTCCAGCAGCTTTATGCCGTCCAGCAATTTGGGATTTCCATCGCGGCAGGGCGTACACTGACCGCAGGATTCCTCTACGAAAAATTCCATGAAATTCTTTGCCACTTCGAGCATATCCGTACCCGGCCCGAAAACGATGATCGAGCCACCGGAAGAGAGGTCTTCAAAGGCGATCGTACGTTCGAAATCGTGGCGCGGGACGCAGTGACCGGAAGCGCCGCCGATTTGCACGGCTTTGGCATCTTCACCGCCGACCTCTTTCAACAATTCGGAGATAGAGATACCGAAGGGGAGTTCATAGACGCCGGGTCGCTCGCAGTTGCCGGAAACGCTGAACAATTTGGTGCCGTTTGATTTTTCGGTTCCGTATTCCTTGAACCAGGCTGCGCCTTTGACCACAATCAGGGCCGCATCGAGGAAGGTTTCTACGTTGTTGACAGTCGTCGGATGTTTTTGAAAACCGGTATCGACAGGGAACGGCGGACGGTTGCGGGGTTCGCCCCGGTACCCTTCGAGCGATTCGATCAGAGCCGTTTCCTCACCGCAGACGTAGGCGCCGACACCCATGCGCACCTGCAGATCGAAATTAAAACCCTCTTTGCCCAGTATATTTTCGCCGAGCAAATTATCCTGGCGTCTCTTTTCCAGAATCTCCTCGAGATATTTTTTCATATAGAGATATTCACCGCGCAGGTAGATGAAGCCCTTATTGGCGCCGACGGCGTAGGCGGCGATGCACATGCCGTCCAGCATGAAGTCGATCTGATCGTATAAAAGCAGGCGATCTTTGAAGGTACCGGGTTCGCCTTCGTCGGCGTTGCAGACTACATATTTCTGCTCGTCCATGGCGGCACCGGCCAGCTGCCATTTGATGGCGGTCGGAAATCCGGCGCCTCCGCGCCCCTTCAGGCCGGATTCACGGATCGTGCCGATGATTTCACTTCTTTTCATATTCAAAGCCGTTTTCAACGAATCTCCGGCTTTCAGCCCATGCTTTAGAATCGGGCCGGCTTTTTTGACGTCGGAAGGCACGACTTTCGGGAAATCCGATTTGACGAAATTACGCCGGCAGTCCGCGACGATCTGCGAAACCTTGTCCGGCGTGACCGTTGCGAAAAGGCGATCGTTGACCATCAGGGCCGGTCCCTGATCGCACATACCCAGACAATTGCTGTATTCGAGCGTGAACATGCCGTCTTTAGTCGTCCGGCCGAATTTAATTCCCAGTTCATTCTCGAGTTGGCGGGCGACATTGGTCTTTCCGGCTATATCACAGGAGATGGTCCGGCAGAGACGAATGACATATTTGCCCTGTTTCTCCTTGGTGCGGAAAAAGCTGTAAAAACTGGCCACGCCTTCCACTTCCACAGGATGCAGATCGAGGGCATGTGCGGTTTCCTGCATGAGCAAATCCGGCAGGTATCCGTACACATCCTGCAGCTCCTGGAGGATGGGAAGCAGCGCGGAACGATCGTTCCCGTATTTCTGCTTCAATTCATCAATTTGTTCATTTACTTTATGTCGATCAATAACTTGCATGGTTTCCGCTCCTCATTAACTCAG
This sequence comes from uncultured bacterium, assembly GCA_964589175.1. Taxonomy (GTDB): domain Bacteria; phylum Fidelibacterota; class UBA2242; order UBA2242; family UBA2242; genus CAZPRY01. Next base: position 65,975 of record CAZPRY010000009.1, on the reverse strand, counting down.
CAATTCTTTAACTTTTGAAAGCAAAGTATCCGGCATGATTGGCTTTTGCTCAAAAGCGTCGACGGGTACCATCTCCGAATCTTTATCGAAACTCATCCCGGTCACCTGGCTGATGCTGGTCAACATGAGTATCGGTACGGCCGAATTTTCCTTTTTTAAATCCTGGGCCATCGTGAAACCTTCGTCCGGTTCGTCCATCATGACATCCAGAATCACAAGGTCGGGATTCTCGGCCTTGAAGACATCCATGCCTTCGTGACGGGAGTTGGCAGAAACCAGCGTATAGCCGGCCCTTTTCAACACCATGCTGATCGCAATCACGAAGTCCTGATCATCATCAACAATTAGAATTTTTGACATTCATACTCTCCCTTCTTTGGGTATTCGTTCAACCTTTATAATGAGGCCCCAAAATTCCCATCTTCTCCGGAATTTCCTCCAACGAAAATCTTTATGTTTATACGGTGACGTTGCTGGTTCCCATAATCAGCTGCTGAGGCTTGGCCCCTGTCATGCTGGAGGTTGGATCTGTAATGTCGAAGAACTGGTCGCATTGGGAAGTGATTTTGGGAATGAATCACGCAGAGCGATTCATCGCGGTAATTTATAAACAAACGAGGATAATTACACGCCAAATGTTCAGGATTTTCTTAAAATATTTGTACCCCTGGATCCGAATAAGATCGATGATCGCGGACAGGTTATCCCAAGTGTGGATCGGTACCGGAAAACGAAATAAATCAAAAAAATGCCGGATAAAATCAAAATACATTCGATTTTTGATACTTTATTCTTGAATCTTGTCCATCTATTCATTACAATACCAGCTCACTTTTTAGCGTTCTCTTTTAAATGGTATATGCTTACCGGGGTAGATAAAAGCAGAGCCAGATTATAATTCACATCATAAAAGCAAAAAAGCAGGGAGGACTTCATGGAGAAGAATGAGGTACAGAATAGAGTAAAAAAAGCAGTAGCCAAAGTGTTGCGAATGGATGTTGACGATATTGCCAATGATGCCAATTTCGTCTTCGATCTGGGAGCGGACTCCATGCAGAGTCTGGAATTAGTAGCCGCCTTTGAAGAGGAATTCGATATCGAAATGGATGAGGATAAGGCCCTGACTATCCAGACCGTTGCGGATGCCGTGGATTTCATCGCCGGATATGTCGATTAACCACCCAATATTGATGGAGCAATGATGATCACACGAGCGAAGATACAACAGAAAAATCTCGAGAAAATCTTCTATCCGGACTCCATAGCCGTAATTGGGGCCAACAAGGTCCAGGGAACGGTACCGTACGATATTCTGATTAATATTCTTAAGGCCGATTTCAACGGTGTTGTCTTTCCGGTCAGCCCGCGTGAGAAATTTATCGCCGGGGTGAAAGCCTACAAGTACGTTCTTGATATCGAGGATCATATAGATCTGGCGATTCTGGTTTTTCCCAGTTCTGTCTGCCACATGGCCCTGGAGCAGTGCGGCCAGAAAGGAATCAAAGCGGCCATTATCATCTCGGCCGGCTTCAAGGAGGTTGGTCCCGAAGGTCTGGAAAAGGAATTGCAGCTAGTCGAAATCGCCCGCAAGTACGATATGTCATTCATCGGTCCCAACTGCCTGGGAGTCATTAATACCGATTCGCGCTCCAAGATGAACGCCTCTTTCGCCCGTAAAATGGCTGAGCAGGGAAGCATCGGTTTCCTCTCGCAGAGCGGGGCGCTTTGTACGGCGGTCCTGGATTATGCCCAGGCAAAACATATCGGTTTCTCGAAGTTTATCAGTTTCGGTAATAAAGCTGATATATCCGATATCGATATCCTGTACTATCTCAAAGATGACCCGAAGACCAAAGTGATCCTGATGTATCTGGAAGAGGTCACGGACGGGCCGGCCTTCATGAAAGCGGCCCGCGACGTCATCGAGGAGAGCGGCAAACCGATCCTGATTCTGAAATCGGGACGCACCTCCGAGGGTGCCTCAGCGGCCGCATCGCATACCGGGTCCCTGGCCGGCAGCGATGAGATTTGCGACGCAGCCTGCGCACAGGCCGGCATTATCCGCTGCGAAAATATTGAGGAGATGTTCCATAAGGCGATTGCCTTCGCCTACCAGCCGGAACCGAAATCCAACCGGATTGCGATCATCACGAACGCCGGCGGGCCCGGTGTTCTGACGACTGATGCTGCGATCAAAGAGGGGCTCGAACTGGCCAAATTCTCCGAAGCCACTACCAGCATTTTGAAGAAGAGCCTGCCTCGAACGGCCAATACTAAAAATCCGGTTGATGTGATCGGCGATGCCCGTACGGACCGCTATAATGTGGCGATGTCGGCGGCCTTTAAAGATCCCGGTGTGGACGTTGTCTTCGTGATCCTGACACCGCAATCCATGACCGAGATTGATCTGATCGCGCGCGAAGTGGCCAAGGTGTCCAGCGCCTACTCGAAACCGGTCTATGCCTCCTTCATGGGAGAAGCCGACGTTGCGCAGGGCATCGACGTCCTGCAGCGTAATAAGATCCCGCATTACTCGCTGCCGGAATCGATGTGTAAATCATTTGCCAGCGTCTACAAGTTCAGCCAGATTAAACGGAAGCACTATGCCGGACCGGAAACTTTTACGGACATCGATAGTCAGGCGGCGCATCGACTTCTCGATTCGGCCAAGGAAGCCGGGAAGACTTTTCTGACCGAAGAGGAATCAACGAAAATACTGCAGACTTACGGATTGCCGGTTCTCCCGAATTACCTGGCGAACAGCCCGGAAGAAGCCGTGAATTATGCGAAAATAATCGGCTATCCGGTCGTGCTGAAAATCATGTCCGAAGATATCATTCACAAGTTCGATGTGAAAGGTGTCGTGTTGAATATCCGCGATGACGAGGAAGCCGGCAACGCCTTCCGGAGCATTATGGATAATGTTAAAAAGTTACAACCGGAAGCCCGGATCACCGGCGTGCTCGTCACAAAAATGGTTCCCAAAGGGGAGGAGGTTATCATCGGTGTGAAGAAGGATCCCTCCTTTGGTTCGGTTGTTATGTTCGGCCTGGGAGGTATTTTTGTGGAAATTTTCAAGGATGTGACCTTCCGGGTAGCCCCTTTGCAGAAATCCGACGCGGAATCGATGATCACATCGATCAGGGGCGCCGGCCTTCTGACCGGTGCACGGGGGCGCATCCGTAAGGATACGGGAAAAATAGTTGAATGCATCCAGCGTATGTCCCAGTTGGCCCTGGATTGTCCTCAAATCAGGGAATTGGATATCAATCCGATGATTGTCCTCGAAGAGGGCAACGGCTGTTTTGTCGCAGATGCTAAAGTATTACTGTAATAACAAGAGGGAGAACTGAAATGCGAATTCTAATTCATGACAATTATCTGATATTGAGCAAGTGGACCGCCCATTATGTCGCCGCCAAAATCAACAAGGCGAATCCGACTCCTGATAAACCGTATGTGCTTGGATTACCGACCGGCTCATCGCCTATCGGAACCTATAAAGAGCTCGTCAGTCTTTACGAGGAAGGGAAAGTATCCTTTAAGAATGTAGTCACCTTCAACATGGATGAATATGTCGGAATCTCCGAACAACATCCGGAAAGTTATCACCACTTTATGTGGCACCACCTCTTCAGCCATGTCGACGTTCCGGAAGAAAACGTCAATATTCTGAACGGCAATGCCAAAGACCTGGATGAAGAATGCCTGGGTTACGAAGCGAGAATCAAAAAGGCGGGCGGTATCGATCTGTTTCTGGGCGGTATCGGGCCCGACGGTCATATCGCGTTTAACGAACCCGGTTCTTCGCTTTCCTCGCGCACACGTATCAAAACGCTGACCTACGATACGCTCGTAGCGAATTCGCGCTTTTTCGAAAACGACATTAACAAAGTCCCGAAAACAGCTCTGACCGTAGGTGTCGGTACCGTCATGGACGCCCGCCAGGTTCTGATCATCGTCAATAGTTATAAGAAAGCCCGCGCTTTGAAGAAAGTTGTGGAAGATGGTGTCAACCACATGTGGACGGTCTCCATGCTGCAACTGCATCCGCATGGAATCATCGTCTGTGACGATGAATCGACGATGGAACTCAAGGTTGGTACGGTCAAGTATTTCAAGGATATCGAGAAAGAGGCACTCGCACACCTGCCCAAAGTGTAAGGGGAATGTTCATGGAGTTTCGTAAAATCAACCAAAATGAAATCACAGCCCTGCTGAGTCAGGGCTGCTTTGCAGAGGATTGGGCGACCGTCCTGGTTAAAGACGGCTTCCTCCCCGAGCGTGTCCGTAACGTGCGTTTTTACGGAAAGGTGCTGATCGGTACGCTGGACGGCGAGCTTGAAACCAGTCCGGGCTGCAGACGGCCGGCCGGAATATTCAATGCGTGGCTGCACAATGTAACCATCGACGACCGGATTCTGATTTCCAACGTCGGTTTCCTTTCGAATTACAATATCGAAGAGAATGTCGCGATTGAGAACGTGGCTTCGATGGAAGTCAACGGCGCAACTGCTTTCGGAAACGGAACCGAACTGGAAGTCCTGAATGAGGGCGGCGGGCGCGAGTTGCTCATTTTCGACAGCCTCTCGGCTCAGGTAGCCTACCTGATGGTGCTCTATCGCCATGATGCCGCCATGATCGACAATCTGAAGAAAATGATTGACGTTTACGTCGAAACTCAAAAGGGTATTACGGGGACGGTTGCGAAGGGCGCCCGGATCCTGAACTGCACGACAATCCGCAATGTCCGGATTGGCGAGAATGCTGTGATTTCAGGTGCTGTCGACCTCGAAGATGGCAGTGTCTTGAGCAGCGCCGCCGATCCGAGCGTGATCGGTGACGGCGTCATCGCACGGCATTTCATCATTCAATCGGGCAGCAAAGTGGACAGCGGCGCCCTGCTCGATAAGTGTTTCGTAGGCCAGGGTGTGCGTATCGGGAAGCAGTATTCGGCTGAAAATTCGGCTTTCTTTGCCAATTGCGAAGGTTTCCATGGTGAGGCCGTTGGTCTTTTCGCCGGTCCCTATACCGTAACGCATCACAAGTCTACGCTGCTGATCGCCGGCTTGTTCTCCTTCTTCAATGCCGGCAGCGGGTCGAACCAGAGCAACCACATGTATAAACTCGGCCCGCTGCACCAGGGAATCCTGGAACGCGGCTCAAAAACCGGATCGTTCTCGTATATGCTCTGGCCAAGCCGGGTGGGCGCTTTTTCGGTCGTGACCGGAAAGCACTACATCAACTTCGATGCCTCCGAATTCCCGTTTTCCTACATCACGGAAGAAGAGGGCAAAACCGTACTGACGCCGGCGATGAACCTTTTCACGGTCGGCACCCGCCGCGACAGCGTCAAATGGCCCAAACGCGACCGGCGCAAAGATGCCTGTAAGTACGATTTGATCCATTTCGATCTCTTCAGCCCTTACATCATGGCTAAAATTCTCAGGGGTATTGAAGTGTTGGAAAACCTGCGCGAGAAGGCCTCCCCCGATCAGGAGTATGTTTTTTATAAAGGTCTGCAAATAAAGCGCCTGTTGCTGCGCAGCGGGATCAAGTTTTACAAAACGGCCCTGAAAATCTACCTCGGACAGAACCTCGTTGATCGACTGCAGCAGCTGCAGTCCGAAACATCTTTACCGAAACTGCTGGAAAAACTTGTCGATAATCGGACGGTTGTCGGCGATGCGTGGGTCGATCTGGCCGGAATGCTGACCCCGCAGGAAGATGTGGAAACTTTGCAAAGTACGCTTCGTACCGGACGGATTTCCACACTGCAGGAACTGAGTTCCGGACTGCTGGAAATGTACCAGCAATATTCCGGGAAATCCTGGGCGTGGTGCCGCAAACTGATCGAGAAGGAGATCGGTATCGATCTTGAAAAAGTGCGGACAGAACAGCTGGTTTCGCTCGTGCAGGATTGGGCTGTCACACGGGCCAAGTTCAACAACATGATTCTGAACGATGCTTCGAAGGAATTCGATAACAGCAGCAAGATCGGTTTCGGAATCGATGGTGACGATGCAGTGCGCAATGCCGATTTTGAGGCCATTCGCGGAACGCTGGAGAACAATAGCTTCGCCAACGGTTTGAAAGAAGAAATCGCAGCCGCCCGGGTTACCGCCGACGCCCTGAACGCATTTCTGCAAACACTTTCGTAATAAGTACTTCAAAATAAATGAGAGGGCCTTCCGGTTCACAGACCGGGAGGTTCTTCCTTTTTGCGCGGCCGTTGGCCTTGTGTCAATCTGTCTGATTTTGTTTTCTGGCATGATATTCGTTATAGTCCGGCCGATTTGTAAAAACCGAAATTCGAATGAATTGTTAAGAAGGAGAATTTTGATGTCTGAAGAAATCAAAAAAGAAAGCAAGAAAACCTACAAATTCAAAGCGGAACTGTCGCAACTGTTGCAGCTGATTGCCCATTCGCTCTACACGCATCCCGAGGTTTTCCTTCGGGAACTGATCTCCAACGCTTCGGATGCGCTCAATAAACAGCGTTTTTTACAGCTCACGGATAAGGATGTACTCGATCCCGATGCGGAGCTGAAAATCATAATCGAAGTCGATAAGGACAAGCAGCTGTTCTCAATTGAGGACAGCGGCATCGGAATGACGAAAGAGGAACTGATTCAGAATATCGGTACCGTTGCCAATTCCGGGACGCTGAATTTCCTGGAACAGATCCAGAAAGAGGGCAAGAAGCCGAACGGCGATCTGATCGGTCAATTCGGCGTGGGCTTTTACTCCGTTTTTATGGTTACGGACGAGGCCGTTATCGAGACCCGGCAGGCCTCGCCCGATTCGAAAGCCTATCGCTGGCGCTCGGACGGTCAGGGCTCTTTTACGATCGAGGAAATTGAACGCAAACAGCGCGGCACAAAAATCAGTTTCCGGCTGAAAGACGAACAGAAAGATTTCGCCGAAGAGTACCGGATTCGTTCGATTATCGAAAAATACTCCAATTTTGTCGATTTCCCGATCTCATTAGGCAAGGAAAAGATCAACAAAATCGAAGCCCTGTGGCGCAAGCCCAAAGACGATCTGAAAGAGGATGAACTCAATGAGTTCTATAAATTTGTAGCCAGCGAATATGCCCCACCGCTGGGTTACCTGCCGTTATCCATCGAGGGGGCCGTGAATTTCAAGGCGCTGCTGTTTATCCCGGAAAAAGCGCCGTTCAACCTGTTCTATGAGAGTTACGAGCACGGCGTGCACCTCTATGCCAATCGCGTTTTCATCCAGGGGGACTGCAAGGATTTGCTGCCGGAATATCTGAAGTTTATCAAGGGCGTCGTGGACACCGAAGACCTGCCGTTGAATATCTCCCGCGAAGTAACGCAGCACAGTCCGGTGATGGCCAAAATCAAAAACCTGCTGACTTCGAAAGTGCTCGGGATGTTCGAGGAGTGGGCTAAAAACGATCCGGGCAAGTACGAGAGATTTTATAAGCAATTCGGGCCGATATTTAAGACCGGCGTGAATACCGATTTCGCCAACAAGGATAAAATCGTCAAACTGCTGCGCTTCGAGTCGACCCGCAAGGCAAAAGGCGAGTATACTTCGCTGGATGAATATGCTGCCGGAATGAAGGAAGACCAGAAAGAGATTTATTACATGACGGGCGAGAGCCGGGCTGTGATCGAGAAGAACCCCAACCTGGAGTATTTTAGCAAGAACGGCATCGAAGTGCTGCTGCTGACCGATCCGGTGGATACTTTTGTGGTTCCCTATATCGATGAATTTGAAAAGAAGAAAATCAAATCCATCGATAAAGCCGATCTCGATATCAAAGAGGATCAGAAGGATGGGGAAGAGGCCGTCGAGAAAAAGGCCCTGAAGTCGCTGATTGCGGTATTCAAGGAGACCCTGGGCGATAAAGTTGAAGAAGTCAAGGAATCCAGACGCCTGGTGGAATCGCCGGTGACGTTGGTGGTAGCCAAAGACGGGCTCGATCCGCAGATGGTGCGCATGATGAAGATGATGAACCAGGAGGTCAATCCGCAAAAGAAGATCCTGGAAATCAATCCCAATCACCCGGTTATCCGCAATTTATCGCGCCTTAACCTGGGTGATAGTGCCGATCCGCTTTTACGCAAATCGATCCTGCAATTGTACGAATCGGCGCTGTTGATCGACGGCGATCTGGAGAACCCGGCGGAATTTATTCAGCGTATGAATGAATTGTTGGAGAAGGCGACCTCCTAAACAATAAGAACAAGAGATAGAAGCACAGGGCGTCTCATCGAGGGACGCCCTTTTATTTTTGCGGAGAATCCCGCAAATGGCATGGTTTCTTTTGGCAGATGAATGAAAGAAAAATACACCGGGTCGATTTCTCTGCGGTATTTGACTGTTATAAAGTATGTGGTGTTTCCGGGAGAAGTAATTATATTTGTGATGTGTTATCGACGCAGATCGGCATATCAAATCAACCAGGAAACAGGATTAAACGATGCGGGCATTTATAAAATCGATTTTGTTTCTGACAATCACGATCATTCTTCTTCTTTATGAAGCCGTAATCTCGCTTCTGATGTTGCCTTTCGGCAACCGCAATCGGCTGCGGGTCCTGGTACCGCAGGTTCCATTCTGGGCGCGATTGTACGCATTTGTTCTGGGCGTGGAAATCCGGCTCCGCGGCCGGGAAAACATACCTGAAAAGGGACCCTACTGTATTATCGGTAATCATTTGAGTTACCTGGATATCCTATTTGTCGGCTACCATTTCCCGTTGGTGTTTGTCGGCCGGCACGACGTGAAGTACTGGCCGCTGGTCGGCGCCGTGGCCTGGATGCTGGGCACGGTTTTCGTCGATCGTTCGATCCGCGGCAAGGCGGACCGGCCTTATATCCGCCAGATCGTGAAACGTTTCCAGCAGGGATTCAATATCGTGATCTTTCCCGAAGGCACCAGCACGGACGGCCGCGATGTGCTGCCGTTCAAGAAAACCATCTTCACCTGCCCGTTCCGGGCCGGAGTTCCGATATTGCCGATCACGATCCGGTATCTGACCGTAGACGGTGAGCCTTTCGGGGATGCCAATCGCGACCGGGTTTGCTGGTATGGCGATATGGGTTTCGTCGATCATTTCTGGAGATTTCTGAAATTGAAACGGATGGTTGTTGAGATCGTGGCTCACCCTATATTCACTGAGCCGCTGGCCGAGGACTGGATTCAACAAACCCGCGACGTATCCGCGCGAATCTACCAAATCGTGCGTGAGAATTATATCAGCACGTAACGTAAGACAAACACTCTTGTTTGTCTGCTTTTAGGCAAGACGCTGTAACATGATATGCGATCAAGAGTGGTTGCAGTACGGCTTCATCTACCGCTGGTAGGCGAAAGCGCAAAACCCGGTTTCAGCCCGACGTGAGGGATCATAGATACTGGGGAAAAGCTTTTCCATCGGGCCAACCGGGTTTCCGTTTTCTCTCGCTTCGGTGCTCAGCGCCGGAGCGGATCATTGATCCCGGCAGAAAATCCATGGAATAGATTTCGTTATAATCTCCCCGAGATAATTTCAGCACTTCCCGGTGATTTTATGAAACTCCCGGGCAAAATTCAGCGATTCCCGCTGTCTTTTACTGTTCCCCGGCAGAAAATCGGAACTTCCCGGCGATTTTAAAAATCTCCCGGTGGAAAATCAGCGGTTCCTGGTAAAGATGAGAGCCTCCCGGCGAAAAATGAGTTATTCCCGGCGCGTTTTATGCCTCCCCGGCGGATATGGGAATAAAGTTTCATGCCGGGAAGGCCTCAAATCCGGCAGGGGGTCAAAAAGGTCGTTATGCTCGCCAATAAGTTACGAGTTGGCTGTTTCAATGCCGTTGTCGGGACTCTTCTTGGCCTTTTTGTGCTCTTTTTTATGGTAGGAGCTGATATAGCCTTTGTAACGTTCCTCATTACGCCAGAAAACATACTGCCCGCAGGCGCGGATTTCATCCAGGGCCTGTTTGAGATAGGTATATGCCCTGTCGCGGATGATACGCTCGATATTGCGGTCGGCACGGACAACGGTCGCTTCGGATAACAGTGTAGCCATTTCATCAGCGGTAGCGGCGGCAGTGTCCAGTAGGGTAGCGTCGAAACCGATTGCAGCCAGCGGTTCGGGATTGGCCTTGCCCAGTACGGAAAGATCGTTGAGGTCCTGGATCATATCGGCATGACCGCTGCCTTCGGCGATAGCGGCAACGCGGTTGGCGATTTCGGGTATATTGCGAAAAGCGAAGCGAAAGTCGTGCAGCAGGGTGTCGCGCAATTCATAGGCGGCCGGCGATTTGGTCAGCCATTCCTTTTCAGCTTCCTCCCGGCTGAAGCGGATCTTGAACCAGAGCGACTCGGATTCGCGCAGCGCCCCGGCCCGCTCGGGCAGGCTTTCCACCAACGTCCAATCGAGACCGGCAGCCATGAGTTTGTCCTTAAATGATACTTTTTCATTTTTAACTCCTAGATTACTAATAATTGTTTACTAAACTTAAAGCATTCGATTACATAACACCGAAGAATAAATATTAAAAACTGATCCCAATTAACAGAGACATCCAATCAATTTTATCGAACAGTGTCAAGCCGATAATTTTTTTTGTAGTAGTTAACGCTCTAAAATGATCAAGAGTAAAATGAAGATAATTCCAGCACAAGGTTATTTTCATGTTTATACCTGCGTTAGGATCCATGCCTCTCTCCATAAATGGAATCAACGTCGGTCCTGGGTCGGCATCATAATGATAATAATCATAATCATAATCGCTAATTTCTTGTTCGAAAAATTCCTCCTTTGTTACTGTCCTTTTTGTATTATTGTCAACAGGTATTGATAAGGAAGGCCCTACAGAGAATTCAAGATCTGACGATTTCAGGATTTTTAAACGGTAGCCCAGATAAAGCGAGATATCAAAATAATTTAAGTCTATATCATAGTCGCCCGTAATAACTCCGGAAAAGTGACGGTATTCACCCATCGGCCAGGTTATATTTTCAACTAGAATCTTTTCCTCGTTAAAACTCAATTCCCCCCCTAAGAAACTTTTAGAATTGTAAGGTGCGTAATATCTTCTACCAATTCCAACACTTAATCCAGGTTTGCTTTCGCCTTCTTGCGTTCGAAAAGTGGAATAATTAGCGCCAAGGTTAATATAGGTCCGGCATTCCGCATGTAACAAAATTGGGAATAATAAAGCTAGTACAAGCAAGACAGTTATTTTTCTCACGATCCATTTCCTCTTATTTCTGATGCACTTGATTAATCATTTTCCTTAAAGTAGCGATTTATTTTTTTCGGCAATGCAAGTAGTCTTCTTTTCCTTCTGAATTTAGCAAATAGATGGTTTTCCGGTTTCATCGGTAACCTTTTCGTACAGTTGTTAATAATAAAATAGATAATAATTCCGTCATTGTAAAGCCGATTTGAAATAAACAATAATTTATGAAAATGAGGGGTGCCAAAAGTGTTACCCCAGGGTAACACTTTTCGGGATTTTTAAGCCGATTTTTATGAAGTTTATTTGCTTTTTGATCTTTTTCCAAAAGGGAAGACGTAGCACAGACTTTCATGTCTGTGGATTCCAGGCGATATCTCACAGGGCAGCGATGCAAACATGAGTGTTTGCATTACGGTGTCATCTCCCGCTGGAAATTACCCTAGTGGTACCGCAGGCGGGAAGCACCGCGACGAGGATTAGTATGTCGTTCCATCCTTGCGCAGCATGGGCACGAAGCGCACCGTGATAATGTTCGTGCGCTTAAGTTCGCCCTGCACTTTAACCAGCAGAACCAGTTCCTGGTAGAATTCCTCATCGACCGGAATGACCATGCGTCCTTCTTCGGCCAATTGCTCTTCAAGCGCAGGCGGGATATGCGTCGGCGAGCAGGTCACGATGATTGCGTCGAACGGGGCGAATTCCGGCCAGCCCTGGTAGCCGTCGCCGGTTTTCACCCGAATATTTTTATAACCGAGTGTATCGAGCAAGGCGCGCGACTGCCTGCCCAGTTCTTCGACGATCTCGATGGAATAGACCCGGGGGCAGATTTCAGCCAGGACGGCCGCCTGATAACCCGAACCGGTGCCGATTTCGAGGACCTTGTCCGTGGCTTTGAGATTCAGGGCTTCGGTCATCAGGGCCACGATATAGGGCTGCGAGATGGTTTGCCCGTAGCCGATCGGCAGAGGATGATCGCGATAGGCATAATCGAGGTATTCGGCCGGCAGGAAGCGGTGCCTTTCGACTTTGCGCATGGCCTGCAGAACGCGTTTATCCAGGACGCCGCGCGATTCGATCTGGGTTTTGACCATATGCTCGCGTTGCTGTGCGAATTGCAGGGAATCAGGCGAAGGCGAGCAGGCGAAAACGCGCACGACAAAAAATGCGCAGAGCGACAAGGAAATAATATAAGCATTGGCGTGACGCATCGGCTCGTTCCGTTTACTTATAAGATGCAGTAAATTTAAGAAAGGCTCAAGACTTTTCTGATTTGCAGCGGGAGTAGCAATCAGTTATCCAGCTTGCTGATTGCGTTACCTTATCGTTTTTTTCTGTCTTTCAAAAGGAGGATAAAGGGGATGGTGCCGAACCCGGCCGTTGCGCATATCTTATAAGTCAGTTCGAGTCCGACATGATCACCGATGATTCCGATAACCAGAGCCATGATTGAACCGATCACGAAGCTGATCGTCATATAAATTGAATTCATGAAGGAAGGATATTCCGAGTCGGAATCCTGTACGAGGGCGAGGATCACAGGGCCGGTGGCGATGGTGAAGAAACCGAGCAGGAGCAGAATCGGGAACATGAAAATGCCGTCGAAGAGGATGAAAGCCCACATCAGCAGCGGACTGGCGATGCCGCTGATGAGCAGCGTGGCTTTGCGTCCGATCTTATCCGAAATGGTGCCGGCTACGAAGGTGCCGGCCGCGCCCGAAAGCTGTAATACGGACAACGAAATGCCGGCGATCCAAATACCGTTGCCTTTCGCCGTGAGATAGGTCGGCAGGTAAGTGGTCAGCGCGGACTTGAGCATTGTTGCGAAGATATGATACCCGATCAGTAGCAGGAAAAAGGGAATGTAACGCCGGAAAGTATGATGGATAGTCGAACTGCGCGTGGGGCGGCTGAAATCCTCGCGAATCGAAATATTGCGGAATTTGAGATACAGAATTCCCGAGGCGAGAAAGCCGAACGGAATCAACCGGTATGTGCCTTCCAGTCCCCAAAGTGAGACCGCTCCGAGAATCGTCAGCGGCGCCAGGGTGCGGGCCAGTTCGCCGCCGAGCATGTAGAAGCTCATGCCTTTGCCGGTGCGATCGCCGGCAATATGTTTGATCATCGCCGGTGACGGGACATGGAACAGCGCCGAACTGGCGCCCATCGTCAGGAGCAAGGCCAGCAGAACGATATAGTTTGGGGCGAGGCCCAGGAGACTCATGCTCACAACCGTGAAGAGAGGAGCGAGAATCAGTAAATAGCGCATACGTACTTTTTCCGCGATAATGCCGATGACCGGATTGAAGAGCGAGGGGATTCTTCCGGCGACGGTAAGCAAGCCGGCCTGGGTATAGGTGATACCGAATTTTGCGATCAGGAGCGGCAGGATCGGCGCCAGGAACGACGAGAAAATGTCGTGCAGCATGTGCGCGAAGGAGATGATGAGCACATTCGCCATCTGGAATTTGCCGGTGGTTTTGGTCTGGATTGTCTCCTGATTCATAAAGTATCCTCTACGTGCAATGTAAAACAGGGGAAAATATCGCGAATCGTAAAGTTATATCCAAGCATTTAAGGCGGCCGGAAATCAAGGAAGCATCTTCCTTTCAGGCGACTGAAAAGAGAAATGCTCCGAAAAATAATTGTTAATGGCGGGAAATCTAGCGGATAATCAAAAACTTCTTTTGAATCGATCGGCCCTCGGGCGTTTCGATGTGGGCGATATAAATCCCGCTGACTATGATTTGCCGACCTTTGGTAACCGAATTCCAGGCTTCATCCCCGCTGCCGTCGATGTGATTAATCGATTTAATGAGGTCCCCGCGCTCCGTGAAAATGCGGATTTTACAATTACCGGGAATGTTGAGGAACATGATTTTATCCTTGTCCTCTTCGGTTCCGTATTGAATTTGCCGGCTGCCGATGTGATAGGGATTTGGAACAATCCGAATAGCCTGCAGATCGTCATTCGCCGGGCGGCGCAGGTAGGCGGGCAGTGTGGTCTGCGTGTAAAAGCGGCTGCTCATCAAGGGTCCTTTGGGATTCAGACCGGTCTGGTTATTCGTACCGTTGTTGAAACTCACAATGGAGTAATAATAGGAGAATCCCCGAACGGGAGTTGTATCGTCGAAAAGATGGACGGTATCGGGAATCATGCAGGAAAAAATCTCTTCATAGGTCGTATCGGGTTTACCGACGGCGCGGTAGATTTTGAAGCCTTCGAAATCAAGCCCGTAACCACCGTCCGGATCTTCCCAGGTCAAGCGGATACGATTGCCGCCGGACGAAATTTCAAATTGTTTGGGCGGAGGGGGCGGTTGTGGAATAGCGAGCTCGGCTTCGAAGACCTTGCGGGCGCGGCTGAAAGTTTGCTGGATCGAATCCTTACCGGTGTAGACCCAGTTATTCTTATACTCGTCGCGATCGTTCGTGGTGCCGCCGTCCGGCAGATCGAATGGAGCGCTGCCGAGAAGCCAATTGCGGCCGATGCTTTCGCATAATTGGCGATTGATGCCATTGACGCCTTCGGCTACCACCATCCGTACACTCTGGCCGGGCTCCAGGGTATACGGTCCGAAGCCGGCCATTGCGGAGGCTCCGCCTTCGTCGGTCAGTTTTTCGGGGTATAGTCCAACGCGGTCATCCATGCTGTCGTAGCCGCCGTATTGGCCATTCGACGGCAGGGCGACGCCGGCGAACATTTCCCAGAGCGTACGCATGCCACCCATATTAGTGCCGTTGTTAGCCGAGGCGGGGTGCGTATCGTTTCCGGTCCAACCCATGACGGGCAGATTCGGATTGTCGGCGGGATCGTCCGGCCCGGTATCGGCGTGCAGATAAATCATGCCAATATGCTGGGCGTTAGTAAGGCGACCATTTCCCGTAGTCCAGGGGGCGCCGATGTTGTCCCAGCCCAATCCGTCCACCTGTCCCAGCCAGGCCCAGGTGCAGCGCATGGAATCGGCTTGCGTATCTCCGCTGAGCCACTGATCGTAATCATCGCCGCGTTTCACAACCCAAAGATATTTGCCCCAGGAATGCTGGCTCCTGGCGTACCAGGCAGCCTCCCGGTTAGCGTAGTGGTCCAACCATCCCAGGTAGAGATCCTTGATGGTCTGGTTGGGTAGTTCAATATCATCATCCTCGTCGGTATTGCCGGTGTTTTCCAGGATATATTCGACAATGAAATAGTTATCGTGATATTTTTGACTGAAGGCGTAGATATTACGCGTCATGGATATCCCGATCGGAGTCCGGACGGTGTTGACAATTTTTCGATCGCAGGGCAAGTTCGGGTCGATTGCGTCGATACCGGTACTGAACTCGGAAGATAGCTCATTATCCACGTACACTTTCGACGGGCTGAATTTGGTGATCATGCGGTGCACCATCGGCACTGACGAGCCCGGCTCCATACCGCCCATAAAAGCGGATTTGTAGTTCCAGTTGACGCCGTATTCATCGGTGAAATCACGGCAGACCAGCCAGGTCCGAATAATACAGAAATTATCCTGATTAAGATAGTTGGCCGGCCAGCGAAACCCATCAAAAAGGTTCGTATTATCGTTCCAACCCCATTCCCCGCCGCGGGCGGAGTAGAAGTGATGCAGGGAACCGATCTTGATCCACTTCTTCATTTCCGGGGCGACCTGCCCCGGAGATAGATTTACCAGCAAGACCAGGCTGATGAAAGAATATATCCAACGGAATCGATTAAGATGTTTCATATCTGACCTTCTGCTATATGCAATTCTCGAGCAATTTGAATTCCCTTAGAACGAAATTTTCAGGCCGAACGTAAGCGCGAATGGATTGAGAAAGGTAAAATACGTCAGGTTAGGCATATCGATGTAGGCCTTTGTATCGAGCACTTCTTTCCGGACCCAACCTTTGCTGCGTTTAACCCAGACACCGTCGCGGAATTGAAAATAGGTCGAATTGGATAAATCGTAATAGAGCACACGCGCTTCGGGATTGCTGACAGATTGGACACTTCCCGTCTGCTGCATCGGCACGTATTCCACATCCCAATCGCGATATTCGCCGATCCGGTCATCACCGTGTTCGATCCCTTCTTCCCAATCGAAATGGAGTGATTCCATATAAGCGATGCGGTCGTTGGAATCGAAATATCCGGCGGCGCTGAAATGCCGGCTATTCAGCGCATTGTTTATGTCGACGAAGAATTCCATGCCGGTGTTTCGGATATTGAAGCGTTTGGAGAGCCGCAGATCGACATTGACGTAATCTTTGTATTGCACGTTGTCGATTACATTGGGAAGCATGGCCGGATTATAGGTTGACGTCGCGCCGGCCTTCCAGGTGGCCAGAACGTTCAGGTTCCAGTCGCCGATCAGGCCGAAATCACGCGGAACGTGAAAATTCAAGTTCGTGCGGAAGAAGGGTTGCGGTAACGGCCGCTCCTGGTAGGGATTGTTTTTTTCGTAAAGCATTTGCTCGCTGCGATTCTCATATAAATAGCGTACGCCGAAGTACCCGCTCGTCTGCACCATATAAGTGTAATTGACAAAGCCGTAGAACCAGTTGCCGTAATCTTTGCGTAGCGTGATTTCGAAACCCCGAATGTCTTCGTAACTATCCGTGCCCGCCCGGCTGAGGCCAATGGTCTCATCGGCGTTGACATAGGTGGTCCAACTGGGTTGATCGACGATGTCTTTGTAGTAGGCGGCGAGTTTCAGCAGGTAGCGATTGAAGACGTTTTGCTCATAGCCCAATTCATAGGCCACGGTTTTGGAATAGGGCAGGCTCGGATTACCCAGGTATTTGACCTGCCCGAATCCGGAACGATCCAACTGAAAACGGTATTCGGAGGAAGGCAGGGAGTAGAAATGGCCGTAATTGAAATACAACTTGGAATCGGCCGTGATGGGATGGGAAATACCCAGACGCGGACTCACTGCGAAGATCGGTTCCGATTCTTCCTGGTCGGCCAGTTCTTCGATGGCATCGCCGTATTGACTGGTCAGCAGAGTATCGTAGGGCGCCAGGCTGTACCAGTTGGAGTTGGCGTTGGAATAATCGAAGCGCAGGCCGCCATTGACAACCAGCGATTCGAATTCCATCTTATCCTGGATGTAAAGTCCCAGCCGGTACGGATTGGAAGTCCGGTCGAGGCGATGGTTCCACTGCATCGAATAGGGATGATACAGGGAGGAGTGAATATCGTAATCGGTCATAACAAATTCGAAACCGGTTTTCAATTGATTGAACTTATCGATCTGGTTGGTGTAATCGAACTTCATGGTAGTCGTCGCGACCGTGCTGCTGTCCCGGCCGAAACCCATCCAGCCGCCCAGCGCCAATTGTCCGCCGGGACTGGCTTCGGAGAGGGGCGGATAGTAGCCATACGGGGCTTCATCGACGTAGAAGCCATTGAAGATTTCGTATCTTGCCGTGGTGTCGCGGTCTGCGGTCGCGTACGTGTGATAACGGTTGTGGAGATAGCTGATGCTGGCTTCGTAAAAAGCCGTCTCGCTCAAAATGTGGGTGAACTTCGCCGCAACCTGTTTGCGGAAAATGTCGGTTGGGGTATAGTAGTCAGGCATGTAAATCACTTCGTCGACACCGGCCCGGTCGGCAATGCCTTCGGCGCTGTGCAGTACGGAACCGGAAGGAGCGATCTCCCATTGGTCTGGACAGACTGAGAACAACCCGCCGTACATGCCGGTGAGCGTGAGTTTCATCTGTTTGTTGATGTCCGATGTCAGCTTCAACTGAAAATTTTCTTCATCATAACTATCCCGGATCAGAGGCAGGATATACATCTCCTGCAGGCGGAAGTAGGATGCGAAGAAGCGCAGATTACCGAGTTTTTCGTTCAGATAAGGCACCGGTCCGCCGAAACCGGCATCGATCGTATAATCCGGTTTTTTGATGTCGCCCTGGCGGCGGTGATGCCACTGCCACAGCCGCTGAATGGCGCTGGGTGAGAGATCGTTGGTCGGATCTTCATCCGTGAGCCACATATGTGAGAGGTTGTTGAAACCTTCGAAAGAGGCAAACTGCAGTTGTTCATAGCGATCCCAAGTGCCATTGTTCGTACCGGTCCAGCAGACTTCCGGATCGGTGTAGGCGCGGGTGAAATACGAATCGGGACTATATACGGAAGGTCCCCGGTGTTTGTATGCGGGAGGTGTCATTCGAAAGGTGGCCTGGCCGGAATAGCGGTCATTCTGGCCCTCGCGGGTGACGACGTTGATGACACCCGACCGGGCATTGCCGTATTCGGCGTTAAAGCCGCCGGTTTGAACCTGGATCTCGCGGACAGAACTCAGACTCACGGATGTATAGGGGATGTTATTGCGTTCATCGTTCAGAGAAATTCCATCAACCAGGAATACGCTCTGGTCGGAACTGCTGCCGCGAATCGTCATGCCCTCGATACCCGCCTGCAGGCCGACGACATTGCTGATACTCTGAACAGGCAGATTTTCAATCGACTCGGCGTTGATGTCCAGGCGGCTGTTCGAAATATCCTGTTTAACGACAGGGCGCTGAGCGACGGCCACTACCTCCTGCAGTCCGAGAACTTCGGATTGCATGGCGACATCGATCGTAGTGGTCAGATCGATCGTTACTTCGACATCCGTGATCGTGACCGCCGTGTAGCCGATGCATTGAAATTTTAAATCATGGCTACCGGGATTGACATTCAAAATAACGTAAAAACCATCCTCATCGGAAGCGCAACCGACATAGGTGCCCGGAATGACGACATTAACACCCGGAATACCGTCGCCTGTTTGGCTGTCGGTAACGCGACCATCTATTTTTCCGGTTGTAGCGCCATAGATTAAAGGTACGGGTAGAATGAACCACATCGCCAGAATCAGAATCAGGAAATGAAATATACATTTGCATATTTTACTCATTTATTCATTCCTCCAAGAATACTTAGTCCCTTAACAGGCGTTTAAAAAGTATGTATTGGCCGCATAGTGCCAATCTTCGTCTTCCCAAAGCGAAAAAATCGGTTCGGCATAGTTGGATAGAGACGATCCTGCAAATGGCATCGAAGCCACGATTCGTAAGGCATCGGCGTTATATCGTTTGTACCATTCCCAGCTGACCGAAGGATGGTCAGGCCAAAAACAAGGCCCGAAGGATTCCGTAATGACTGCGGTAAGCTTTTTCCCGGATGGTAGCGACAAATTATCGAGCGCCTTTTGATGATAATCCCGAACCTCGTTAAGCATTTTGGCATAATTCTTTTTGCATACAGAATTCCATATTTTGGAATACTCAGCTAAGTCATATTTCAATAAGGCCTCAAAATCTGAAAATGTCGATGCACCCCGGCCGGTCTTTTCAAAGGCTTTTTTGTCCATCTCATCCATGATGATCATGGGTAAAAAATGGACGTCAATAACATCATAGATGTCGGTCACCCGGCTTGCGAAATTTTCCATTCCCAGGGACGAATAGGAAAGCGGAATATTATCATTTTTAACTTCATCTTTGATGGCTTCTCCCATCCAGTGATTAACATTTTTATAAATTTCGTCCATGGATCGTTCCAGATCCGGATTTGACTGACCGCTTTCACTTATTTTTTTTCTTATATTGATTATAGAACGTAATTTGCTCACACCATAGTGAGGGACTTCGTTCAGCGGGGCGATCCAGACAGCGCGTTCCAGAATCCCGGCATCTCTCATTAACTTCAATGCTTCGACCCAAATCTCAGCAATTTTTCGGAAGGTTTTTTCCTCATTATTCGATTCGATGATCTCATCATGCCCGATCATATGTTGTTTATCCCAGGCATCCAGACCGAGCCATAGGTCGTATTTACGGCAATATTCAGCTAATTGCGATAAGCGTTTCAGGACGTTGCATTTATGATCAACTGACGTTTGTCCCCATCTGGGTAAATCGGTGGATGGATTATAGTTCTTACTAAAAGTCACTTCTCCCTGCAAAATATGGGAGGCGAAGCAATCAATCCGCAACGTGTTATAGCCTCGTTCATGCGCTTCTCTGACCCGTTTTTCAAGGTCCTCGTAAGCACCGTCCGGGTGATTGGCTTTTAACCAGGAAAAGTCCCACATGGCAATGGTCAGGCGGGTGTTTTTATCAAAATATTGACATCGGTCAGGATTGGACCCTAATGTTTGTGCTGTTATTTGTCTGGTTTTAGTGAACGGGTTTGCTAGTAGCAGCGGAGAGCTGAGAAGCAGTTTTAAAAGTGAGCGTCTTGACGACATAAACTTCATAGCCGATCTCATTACAATTTGTCTAAATAAGTACTCAGAGAGCAGGATAGAATGCAAGTAGTCAGGATGGATATTTTGTCGGTCATCTTTTTCAAATTATTAAATCATTGACAACTTAAATAGAGAGAGTTGAAAATCCAAGAACTCTTCGTGAAACCTCTTCTGAACGCCATGGATCGATCCATATTTCTTCGGATTAATCAACGGAGAAAAAGGGGGAATAAAATGTACCAAAGGACTTTTGAAGATTATTAAGTTAATCAAAACCGACGCACAACCCGTTCCAAAAAATATCATCCCGATTCGATGAGATTATCAGAGGGAATAAAATTGTTGAATTATTTTCGGTGATTGACCAGCCCGTTATGCCCATTCGAGGGCGCTCGTGCAGAGAGTTACGGGAAATGACCAAGAAATTGTTCGACCAATATCCGGACAATATATTCTGGGGACGTAATTATTTACGGAAGAATTATCAGATTCGGGGAGTGAGGGATAAATCCTTATGAGGGATACCGTAAGATATCTACCATAATTTAGTTTTCTTTTTTGCTCCGGGGGAGGGACTCGAACCCCCAACCTAGTGGTTAACAGCCACCCGCTCTACCATTGAGCCACCCCGGAATCCTATTCAAAAAAGCGAGGCTAATTTAAGCGATAAAAGAGCGAGAGTCAAACAGTTATAATTCAGTTTCAAAAAATTTCTTCAGTTCCTGCCAGGTTTCCTGTAATCCCTCGCTAAGCACCTTGGTATGACCGGTTACGGGCATGAAATTCGTATCGCCGTTCCAGCGCGGAACGATGTGAAAATGGAGATGATCTTTCACGCCTGCACCGGCAACCTGACCGTAGTTCAGACCGACATTGAATCCCTGGGCCTTCATCGAGACTTTCAGGATTCGCATGCAGCGATCGATCAATTCCACGATCTCCAGTCTTGTTTCGGAATCCAGATCGGCAATCTCGGAACTATGGCGGTAGGGGACAACCATCACATGGCCGTTGTTGTAAGGATAGAAATTCATGATCACAAACGCCTTTTTCCCGCGATGAAGGATCAGGCGTTTGCGATCATCATTTTCCCGGATGTATTTGCAGAAGAAGCAACCGTCTTCTTGCGGTGCTTTGATATATTCGATGCGCCATGGGGCCCAGAGTTTATCCATCGCAGTTGCTATTATTCTTCCCGTTTTTCTTTGGCTTCGGCTACGACCTTTTCCTGAATTTCCCGCGGCGCCTGTTCGTAATGTGAGAATTTCTGGCGATGCATGCCTTTGCCCTGGGTCATGGAACGCAGCGCGGTGCCGTAGCGATACAGTTCGGCCAGAGGAACCTTGGCCGTGATTTTCTGGAATGAGCCTTCGGAGTCCATTCCCTGGATTTTCCCGCGTCGCACGGAGATATCACCCATTACGTCGCCCATGTAATCTTCGGGTACGATGACTTCCAGATCGTAGATCGGCTCCATCAGGATGGGTTGAGCAGCCAGAAAGGCTTCTTTGAAAGCCCCTTTGCCGGCGATCTGGAAGGCGATATCCTTGGAGTCCACCGGGTGCATCTTTCCGTCATAAAAGACGGCCTTCACATCGGTGACCTGGTAGCCGGCCAGGATGCCCTCTTCAGAGGCCGCATGCACGCCTTTTTCCACAGAAGGCACGAAAACGCGATCGACGTTTTGGCCTACCAGCGAACTTGAGAACTCGACTCCGGAGCCGGTCGGCAAGGGTTCCACATATAACCAGACTTCGGCAAACTGGCCGGCGCCGCCCGTCTGTTTTTTATGACGATATTTGGATTCGCCCCGTTTACGAATGGTCTCACGGTAGGGGATGCGCGGCGGGATCTGATTGACTTCAACATTGAAGCGGGTTTTCAGCCTTTCCAGGATAACCGTCAGATGCAATTCGCCCTGGCCGGAGAGAATGGTTTGTTTGATTTCGGGGTCCTGGATGCAGCTGACCGTCGGATCCTCGGCTGATAAAGCGTGCAAGCCTGTGGATATTTTTTCTTCGTCGCCGCGTGCTCTCGGAATCACGGCCGTCTGCAGCACCGGTGCCGGGAATGGAATGTCAGCGAACACAACATCAAACCTCGATTCGGCGAGCGTATCCATGGTATGCGTGTCTTTTAATTTTACCACTGCACCGATATCGCCGGCATGCATGTGGGCAATTTCACTCTTATCTTTTCCATTGAGAGTGAATACCTGAGCGATACGTTCGGAGCCCTTCCGCTTGGTATTCTGGAGATCCATCCCTGCGTGCAAGGATCCGGACATGACTTTGAACATCGAAATTTCACCGATGTGCGCGGCGCTCAAGGTTTTATAGACAAAGAGAGAGGTCGGCGAATCTTCCTTTACATGGAAATCAGTCATCTGGCCTTTGACTTTGGCTTTGGCCGGGCGGGATTCATCCGGCGCCGGTGCGATGGCGCTGATATTATCCATGAAACTGCTGACGCCGATGTTGCCGGTGGCTGAAGTCGCAAAAACCGGGAAAAGAGTTCTGGATAACAACGCCTTCTTCAGCCCGGTCATTATTTCTTCTTCACTTAGTTCGCCCTGTTCAAAAAACTTTTCCAGCAAAGCGTCGTCGGACTCGGCCACAGCTTCGATAATTGCTTCCCGCAGGCTGTCGACTTCTGCCTGAAGGTCGGCGGGGATCTCTTCAACCGTTACTTCTCCCCGGCCGCCTTTGTTGTATTTCAGCATCTTTTTCGAAAGAATATCCACGATCGTATCAAAATCCACGCCCGGATTGACCGGGAGATGGAAGACGACGGCTTTGTTGCCGAAAGAGTTCCGAATGCCGTCCAGCGTTTTTTGAAAATTGGCGTGCTCCTTGTCCAGCATATTGATTACAAAGGCCAGGGGCAGATTTTCTTCTTCGGCAAATCTGAACACCAATTCGCTTCCGACCTCGACACCGGATTGTCCGTGAACCACCAGTACCGCCAGGTCGGCTACACGAACCATGGCTTTGCTCTCGCTGATAAAGTCCAGATAGCCCGGTGTATCGAGAATATTTATTTTATTCTTTTTCCACTCACAGTAGAGCAAGGAGGCGGTAATCGAGAATTTTCGCTCGATTTCGTCTGCATGATAATCGGAAGTAGTGGTGCCTTCATCAATTCTTCCTAACCGGCTGGTGATACCGGTAGTGTAGAGCATCGCTTCGGCAAGTGAAGTTTTACCGGAAGAAGCGTGACCCAATAAAACCAGATTTCGAAGATCAGTTGTCAGATACTCTTTCAAATCATTCCTCCTTTATTCAGACCTTTTTTTTATTTCAGTTGATTCTTATGTATTCTTCTCTTTTCATCTCTGGGCAGATGTTCGCGAAATTCCCAGATGTCCGGGAACAAGTAATGGGGCAATTTCGGACGCAGGTCCTGAGCGAGAGTCTGCTCGGAGATTTCCCGGCCCTGGACGGGTACGACGTAAGCTTTGATTTGCTGGCTATTGTGCGATCCGGATATTCCGAGCACGCAAACATCCTCGACAGCGGGATGTTCACCGATGATATTTTCAATATTGTGGGGATAAATCCAGTAGCCGTAGCGACGGATGCGATCGCTGCGTTGACCCATAAAATACAGAAAACCTTCTTCATCCTGAAAGAACATGTCTCCTGACGAAAACCAATTCTGTTTGTAGTCCAAATCAAGCGAATATTCGTCCAGGTAACCCTGCATGATGTTTGTGCCACGCAGCTGTAATTCTCCGATTTCGCCTGTCTTGATCTCGGTACCCGATTCGCCGATTAAACGAATTTCATTACATGCCAGGGCCAAACCGACGGAACCGGTTTGCCGGTAGAGTTTGCCGCGGTTCATGGCGACAAAAGGGGCCGCTTCGGTAAGCCCGTAGGTCTCCAGGACTGTACAATTGCAGCGCTCTTCCATCTGTTCGAGGACAGTCTGTGACAGGGGTCCCCCTACTGAAAAAACCAGACGAAGCGATTTTACCTCGGCGGATTGGGCTGCCAGCATATCCCGAAGTTCCGCCAGCATTTGGGGGTAAGCAACCAGAACCGAATTGTTTTCTTCCTGTAACAGTTCGATCCATCTTTGCGGGGACGGATCAGCGGGAATACGAATGGCCGCACCCAGGAGCAGAGCCGTATTCAGGATCAGTGTGTAGGCGGCCGCGGAATAAAAGGGCAGGCTAGCTAAAAATGTGTCAGCCCGGTACGGTTGAATGATCCCGCTGCAAGCCATGGCGTTGGAGAAAATATTCTCTTTGCTGAGCACGACACCCCTGGGAACGCCCGTAGTGCCGGATGTAAAGAGGATCACGGCATCATGGTCTTCGGCGATGTGATGGGCAGACTCCGCGGTTTCGGTGCCCTCCAGCAGCTGAGAAAACGGAATCGAATTTTCCGAAGCATCGCCGGTCACGATTTTGCGACTGAAATTACGATGCTGCACTTCACATTCGTTTACCTTCGTCTGATAATGAGGAGCGAATATGATCGTATCAATCTGGGATAGTTTCACGAATGAGACCAGATGACCTGTGGTGCTGTCGGAGGGTAATAAGACTGCTACCGCGCCGATGCTCAGGAGAGCGTAGTATGAGATGATAAATTCAGCCGTATTCTCCAGGAGTATCCCAACCCGGTGGCCGGAGCTGACACCCTCCTTTTCCAGATTGGAGGCTAGAATAACGACGGAATTATGCAAATCCTTGAAAGACACTTCCTTATCATCGAATTTTATAAAAGGATAGTCTTTTTTCGTTTTAGAATAGTGGGCGATATATTGGTATAGATTATTCATTCTAAAAGTCACAGGTAAAAGCGGAAAATTTTAACGAATATACTTTTCTTTGTCAAGATAAATACCGGAACCAACTCATCCCCGAAAAATTAAATACACTGAAGAGATCGCAGGGAATCGAGGTTGTTTTCAAATTATCCGTTCGAATAAGTCGTGTTGAAAATATTAAAATCTGGAGGATTTGTAACTTATTGATTGAATAAATATCGAAATATCGCTAAATTTGTGGGCTTTTATTGAAAATCTTGGGAAGTTAAGGAGAAACCTAGAAGAGATGGCAAAAAAAGTTAAAAAAAGTTCGGATTCCAATCGGGCATTAAGTCGTTATCTGGAAGAGATCGGGCAGTACGAACCGTTAACACCTGAAGAAGAGATCGAATTAGCCCAGCGGGTTCGATCAGGAGACCCGATGGCGCTGAAGAAATTGACCGAATCCAATCTGCGTTTTGTCGTCAGTGTCGCCAAGGATTATCAAGGGCAGGGCCTTCCCCTGACGGATTTGATCAATGAGGGCAATCTGGGCCTGATTAAGGCAGCCACCCGTTTCGATGAAACTCGTGGATTTAAATTCATATCGTACGCGGTCTGGTGGATTCGCCAGTCGATTCTGCAGGCGCTTGCCGAGCATTCGCGGATAGTGCGCCTACCTTTGAATCGGGTCGGAACGATCAGCAAGATTACCAAGCAGGCCGAGGAATTGGAGATGCAGAATGAGCGCACTCCACGTCAGGATGAGATAGCCACCGGTCTCGAGATGAAGTCGGGAGAGGTCTCGGATGCAATCCGAATCTCGCGGCGCCATCAGTCTCTCAATGAACCTTTCCGGGATGGCGAGAAAAACTCGCTGATGGATGTTATCGAGGACGAAGGACAGGAATCTCCCGATATGCATCTCATGCAGGAATCGCTCAAGCAGGAGATTCGGGCCGCCCTAGATACTCTTAAAGATCGTGAGCGGGAAGTGATCAAACTATACTTTGGTATTGATTGCGAGTATGCCCTGACACTGAACGAAATCGGTGAAGAATTTCAATTGACGCGCGAACGTATTCGTCAAATCAAAGAGAATGCGATCCGCCGTCTCAGCCATAAATCCAGAAGTAAAAAGCTAAGAGCCTATCTAGGCTAAAACCGAAAGGCAGGTGTTAAAAATTTAGCATGGTTTATGTAACAGTAAAAGACTATGAGCCCCTCGAAAAAGCTATTCGGCGTTTCAAAAAGAAGTTTGAGAAGGCAGGTATTCTGAAGGATTTTAAGAAGAATGCCTACTATGTCAAGCCGAGTGAGGATAAACGGATGAGGAAGGCTAAAGCCATGAAACGCTTACGTCGTACGTTCTATTCCGATACCCTTCAGTAAAATTCTACCGCACAAATCAGCGATACGACATAAACCATTGGCCCGGATCATGCAAATCATCCGGGCTTTTGATTTTAAGACTTTGAAAATCGACAAATAGAAGCTCTGTCCGCGGAGCCGGTAATTCAGGATGGACATAATCCGGTTATTGAAAATTCGCGGGCTTTTTTGCTCATTGATAGTATTGAAGATGTGTCTTATGTTTAAGCACTTTTCCCCGTTCGGGAGAGTATTTTAATTTGACAGAAAGAAATATTTAGAATTCGATCGATAGGATGGGAATGAAAATGCTGTTAGCGGGTGATATCGGCGGGACGAAAACAATCCTGGCGCTTTATGCCAATGAAAACGAATTGCATAGCCCGATCAGGGAACTTGTCTATCCAAGTGGAAATTATCAGCATCTTGAGACGATCATAGCCGACTTTCTTGCGGGTATAAAGGGGAAAATTGAGAAAGCCGGTTTCAGTGTCGCCGGACCGGTAGTGAACGGCCGTGTCCGGATTACCAATTTGCCCTGGGTGATTGACAAACAACAACTACATAAGACTTTCGGCTTTAAACAACTGAGTTTACTAAACGATATCGTAGCAACCGCGAATGCGGTGCCGTTATTAAAAGCTGGCGATATTTACACACTTAATGCAGGTCAGCCGATTGCGCAGGGTTCCATAGCCATCGTGGCTCCCGGGACCGGATTGGGCGAAGCCTATCTGAACTGGGAAAATCAGCACTACTGCGCTTTTGCTTCGGAAGGCGGGCACGCCGATTTCGCGCCGACGACCGCTCTGGAACTGGACCTTTTACGCTTTCTGCTGAAACGCTTCCAGCATGTCAGCTACGAACAGCTCTGCTCGGGCATGGGCATTCCCAATATCTATGCGTTTCTGAAGGAGGAGCAGATCACCGGCGAACCGCAATGGCTGACCGACGAGCTCGCCCATGCGGACGATCCGACGCCGATTATCGTGAACAATGCCCTGGACAGTGGCAAATCCTGCCAAATCTGCAAGGAAACACTAAATACGTTCGTTTCGATTCTGGGAGCGGAGGCGGGCAATATGGTCCTCAAGGTGATGGCGACAGGCGGTGTCTATCTCGGTGGCGGCATTCCGCCGCGCATCATACCGGCGCTTCAGCAGCCCCGCTTCATGAATGCCTTTATCAATAAAGGACGGATGGCGGGACTGATGAAACAGGTTCCCGTCCATATCATCCTGAATCCGAAAACAGCCCTGCTGGGTGCCGCGTATTACGGCTCTCAATCTTCCTCGCCGGGTAAATGATCCGCAGGTAGAAAGTGACGAAAATTTTACCGTTTCCGTTTTAAAGAATATGATTATTTCTAAATCTAAGGAAATGATGGTATGCCAGAAGCAATGAATGCAAATCCGACTGCAATCGTAATCTTCGGCGCCTCCGGGGATCTTACGCGTCGGAAATTGATACCGGCTTTGTTTAATTTGTACCGGCGCAAACGGCTGCCTGCCGATATGCACAT
Source organism: uncultured bacterium (assembly GCA_964589175.1). Lineage (GTDB taxonomy): Bacteria > Fidelibacterota > UBA2242 > UBA2242 > UBA2242 > CAZPRY01. The sequence continues at coordinate 37,893 of CAZPRY010000009.1, read as the reverse complement.
TATCGGATTTGCGCGCCGGAATTTTACTGAGGACTCGTTCCGGGCGGATCTCGAGAGCGGCCTGAAGGAATTTGCGCCGGAATTTTACAATGACGGCGACTGGAAATCATTTCAAACGAATATTCGCTACCACACCGGCAATTTCGATCAGGTTGAGGATTTTGAAACGCTAGGGAAACTTCTGAGTACCATCGTCGGAGAACGGGGTAATTGCCTCTATTATCTGGCCACTCCGCCGGAATTTTACCCGGTAATTGTCCGGAACCTGGGACACTTGAAAATGGGGCAGGAGACCCAAAGCTGGAAACGGGTAGTCATCGAGAAGCCTTTCGGACGCGATCTGCAGTCAGCCCGTAAATTGAACGAGATCGTTCATGCCGTCTTCAGCGAGCCTCAGGTTTTCCGGATCGACCACTATCTCGGCAAGGAGACCGCCCAGAACATCATCTTTTTCCGGTTCGCCAATACCTTCCTCGAGCCGGTTTGGAACCGCAACTATCTCGATCATGTCCAGATTACCGTGTCGGAGACGGTGGATGTCGGCCATCGCGCCGGGTACTATGATAAAGCCGGTGTGCTACGGGATATGTTCCAGAATCATCTGCTGCAATTGCTGGCGCTGGTCGCCATGGAGCCGCCGGCCTCTTTTGACGCCGATGCGATCCGCAACGAAAAAGCCAAGTTGTTTTCGGCGATCCGCCCGATCACGAATGAAGACATCCGGCAAAATTCCGTGCGCGGTCAATATCAGGGCTACCGCGATTTATCCAAGGTCGGCCAGGATTCACAAACCGCCACCTTCGCCGCTATCCGGCTCTTCATCGATAACTGGCGCTGGCAGGGAGTTCCCTTTTTCCTGCGCTCGGGGAAGGCCATGACCGAGAAGAACTCCGAGGTCGTCCTGCAGTTCAAGCGGCCGCCGCATGTGATGTTTCCAATGGCGGCGGATCAATGGATTAAGCCGAATATGCTGGCGATCTGCATTCAGCCGCACGAGGGCATGCATCTGCGTTTTGAGGTCAAAGTGCCCGATTCGTTGTCCAAAACCCGGTCCGTACACATGATGTATCATTACGAGGATGATTTCGGACCGAGCAGTCTGCCCGACGCTTACGAGAGGCTGCTGCTGGATGCCGTTACCGGCGATGCGTCGCTTTTTACGCGCAGCGATGAAATCGAGATGGCCTGGCGATTCATCGATCCGATTATCGATGCCTGGGAGTCTCCGAATGCCCAACCGCCGGCGAGCTATGAACCGGGTAGTTGGGGACCGCCGGAAGCGGATGAGTTTATTGGTCGGATCGGTCGTGACTGGCACAACGGATGCAACCACTAGGATTCAGAGATGCAGATTAAAGTATATGAAAATTATCAAAAATTAATAAGGGCTGCTGCGGAAGAGTTTGTGCGTTTATCTGAGAAATCGATCCGTGCCCGGGGTATATTTTCAGTAGCCCTGGCCGGCGGTTCCACGCCGCTCGGCGTTTACGGATTGCTGGCGACGCATTCCTTCAATCAGAGAGTCGATTGGCGGAACGTGCATCTGTTCTGGGGCGATGAGCGCTTTGTTCCATGGGATCATCCCGACAGCAATTACAATTCTGCTAAGGAAGCACTGCTCGATCATATCGCGATTCCGGAGGGGAATGTGCATCCGTTCCGTACCGATTTGCCGGCTGCGGAAGCCGCCGATCTTTATAGTTCCGAATTGGACCGCTTGCTCGGATCATCTCCGGAATTCGATCTGGTATTTCTGGGAATGGGCGCGGACGGGCATACGGCCTCCCTTTTCCCGGGATCGGAAGCGATCTTCGAAAAGCAGAAGACGGTAACCGCCCATTATGTGAAATCCATAAGAGCCTGGAGGCTGACTCTGACTCCCGTCGTTTTGAATCGGGCTGCGGCAATTATTTTCCTCGTGAGCGGTTCACCTAAGGCCAACACGCTACGGCGGGTGCTGGAGGGCTCTTTCGAGCCGACGCTGTATCCGGCCCAAATCATTCAACCGGAAAACGGGGATTTGCTCTGGATGTTCGATCAGCCGGCCGCCGAACTGCTCGGTCCAGACGGGAATATTGTCAAATACTAAAAGATGCCGCATCCCGGGAATTTTCTGTGTTTCCGCCTCACACTAACATTACATCGGACCGAATGAGGAATCATAATGATTCTTCTGTTGAAAATCAGCAGATAATTGGCTAGAATCAGGCGTTTTTTGCAGAACCTGAAAAGATAGAATGGAAGAGTATGATTCAGCTGAATCAATTGGGTATGGCTTTCGGTGAACGCATCTTGTTCTGGGACGCCAGTTTCAATATGACGCCGGGTAATCGCTATGGCGTCGTAGGGGCCAACGGCTCGGGGAAAACGACTTTTATGAAAATCCTGTCCGGGCAACTTTCGCCGGTGGAGGGCAGCGTTAAAATCCCGGGGCAGTCCAGGGTTGGAGTTTTAAACCAGAATCATTTCGAATTCGAACAGGACAAAATTCTCGACGTGGTTCTGCGGGGGAAGAAAGAACTGTGGCAATTGCTCAACGAAAAACAGGAATTGGAAGCCCGGAGCCATCTGACGGCATCCGAAGGCAAACGCCTGGCCGAGCTCGAACTCGCCGTCTCAGAACGGGAGGGGTACCGGGCGGAATCAGAAGCGGCCCGGATTCTGGTAGGATTGGGGATTCGCAACGAGCAGCTCCAGGACTGCATGTCGACGCTCTCGGGCGGCTATAAAATTCGCGTTTTGCTCGGGCAATGTCTTTTTGCCCAACCCGATATTCTTCTACTCGATGAGCCGAACAACCATCTCGATATCTATTCGATTGCCTGGCTGGGCGAATACCTGGCCCAGTACGGGGGAATTGTGGCGGTTATTTCCCACGACCACCATTTCCTCAACCAGGTATCGACCCACATTATTGATATCGATTATGAGACGTTGAAACTATACAAGGGCAATTACGAGCAGTTTTTAATGGCCAAGGAACTCGAACGCGAGCAGCGGGAACAGGAAATCGAACGCCAGGAAAAAAAGAAGAAAGAACTTGAAGATTTCTATAATCGTTTCCGGGCCAAGGCAACCAAAGCGCGTCAGGCTATCAGCCGAAAAAAACAGATTTTGCGGATGGAAGATATCGTTATCAAACGTTCCTCCCGCATGGCGCCCCACTTTCGGTTTGAGCAGGAACGGCCCTCCGGTATGCAGGTACTCGGCGTGACGGATTTAAATAAAAGCTACGGCAGCAACCGGGTACTGAAAAACCTTTCTTTCGATGTGGTGCGCGGGGAACGAATCGCCGTTATCGGCCCCAACGGAATCGGGAAATCGACGCTGATCAAGATTCTTTCCGGGGATCTGCAACCCGACAGTGGGACCGTTTTATGGGGTCATGGCGTCATGCCCGGCTATTTCCCTCAGAATCACAAGGAACTTATCCCGGAAGGATCGTCTCCTTACAAATGGCTTTCCGGCGCGGTGCCGAATGAACTGACCAGCCGGATTCGCGGCGTACTGGGCTCGATGCTCTTCAGCGGTGACGATGTGGACAAAAACACGGCGGCGCTGAGCGGGGGCGAGGCCGCACGCCTGATTTTCACCCGTCTGATCATGCAGCAGCCGAACGTGTTGCTGCTCGATGAGCCCACAAACCATCTCGATCTGGAATCCATTGAGGCGCTGGCGGAAGTGTTGGTGGCTTATCGGGGCACCCTGATTTTTGTCAGTCACGACCGGTATTTCGTGCAAAGCGTGGCCACCAAAATCCTGGAACTGAATTATGAAGGATTTCGCTTATATCCGGGACGCTACAGCGATTTTGTGGCGCAGTACGGTGACGATCATCTCGAACGGGGTGTGAATTGGCGTAGCCGGCTGGCAATCCCCAGGGAGAACGATGCTCAGCCGGTTGAGGTAAAACTCAGTACTCAGGAGAGGCGCCAGTTCATGAAGGATTTGTCGCGCCGGGAAAAGAAAGTCCGGAAACACGAAGCGGCGATCGCGGCGATCGAATCGAAGATCGAAGAGATCGAGAAAACCTTTGCCGGTACTGAAATTTATGCGGCTGCGCGGCAGTCCGAGTTCCAGGAACTGCTGACCCGCAAAGCGGAACTGGAAGGGCAACTGATCGCCGAGATGGGAGATTGGGAAACCGAGCAATCCGCGTTCGAAGAAGTCGAATCCAGAATTCAGAGTATTGATGATATCCTGAACTGAACCGATAAAAAAAACGCCCGCAGAACGGGCGTTTTTAAAACCGCTATAATCAGGCTGCTTATATTTCGATTTCCTTGTACTTCATTTCACTTTTCAGATTTTCCATGAAGTTATTATAGGCTTCGTTGCGTTTGTCGCGCTCCAGTACGGATGTGATCTCCTCGCGAACTTCTTCCAGCGGGCGTGTTTCCTTTTGGCGGTCGATGACCTTGAGGATGTGAAAACCGTATTGGGTCTCGACGACGTCGCTGAGCTCGCCAATCGGTATTGAAAAAGCGGCATCTTCAAACGGCTTGACCATACGGCCTTTTTCGAAGTTTTCGTAGAGTCCGCCGTTGGATTTAGAACCGGGATCCTCGGTATATTCCTTGGCCAATTCGGCGAAGTCTTCACCGGCTTTGGCCTTGGCCAGGATCTCTTCCATTTTCGTGCGGATTTCCTGCTTGGCGGAATCGCTCTTGCCTTGCGTCAGGAGCAGAATATGCCGGACGGAAGCCGTTTTATCCTGATCGTAGACTGCCAGGATATCTTCCTCGGTGACGGCTACGTTCTTTTCAAGGGCATTATCCAGGAAATCGGAAATCGTCATATTCTTGCGGATATCTTCTCTGACCGTGGCCATGAGCATGCCGTTGCGTTCCAGCCATTCCGCGTATTTCTCCTCGCCGCCGTAGCGTTCATACTGCAGATTGATGATGCTGTCCACTTCAGTCTCGGCTGCCATAATCCCGGCTTTTCCGGCTGCGCTCAGAAGCAGTTTCTGTTCCCCGAGACTCTTGGCGAGATTGTTAAAAACGCCTTTCAGCTGCTCTGCGTCCATCGATTTTACCTGTCCCACGCGGCTGGAAAAATTGGTCTGGATCAGCAACAAAACCTCACCGGTGGTAACGTTGAACTGCTTGCTGGAAACGAGGACCATGTTTTTATCGGGATCAAGATCGGGCAAGGTGGCGGATATCGCTTTGCCTAATTCATAGGCTGGCATCCCTTCGGATAATTTGACTTGCTCGGCTTTTTTAGAGCAGGAAAATACCGAAAGAAGCAGAATCAGCGACACGAGGGCGAGTTTTCTCATATTATACTCCTGTTAATCAAAAATTTATTCTTGTTCACAAAACTCACGAAAAATAAAAAAGTTTCCGAGCATTTCATAGGTTTTTCATCGAAACGTTGCGGAATATTGCCAAAGAATTTGTACTGATTTTATATCGATCAGCTTGCTTTTTCCAATGTACGAGATGGTTTGTAAATAAAATTTAATAGGGTATATTTAGTGTTATTTTATTGAGGAGACCCGATGACAGATCGAACGGAAAATTGGGAAAAGGTGACTCAACTTCTTAAACAGAATCAGAATATTTTACTAACGACGCATATTCACCCGGATGGCGACGGGATCGGCTGCGAAGCGGCGGCCTACCATTTTTTAAAGAAAATGGGTAAGAATCCGTTTATCATCAACGATTCCGAAGTACCGCAGGAACTCGATTTCCTGAATCGGGATAATATGTTTGCGCGCTATGATGCGGCGCAACATGATGAGATGCTGCAAAGCGCGGATCTGATCTTTATTTTCGATGTGGGGGCGCGGGCGCGGATCGGTAAACTGATTGATATTATCGAGAAGAGTAAAGCCCCGATCGTCTGCATCGATCATCATCCTAACAATACAAACTGCTTCGAAATCGATATCATTGACGGCCAAAAAGCGGCGACGGTTTGTCTGGTTCTGGAAATGTTCCGGCATATTGCCCCGCAGATAATCGACACGACAATCGCCGAAGCGCTTTACGTCGGGTTGCTGACGGACACCGGATCGTTCCGTTTTGGTTCGACGACCTCGGAGGTTTTTCAGATGGCGGCCGAACTGGTAGGGTACGGCGTTTCACCCAGCGAAATCTATCGTAAGGTCTACGAGAACCGAACTCCGGTGCAGTCGCGACTGCTCGGTATGGCGATTCAAAATGTGCATTATGAACTCGAAGGGCGGCTGGCCTGGTATATTATCACGCGTGAGATGCTGGAGGAAACCGGTGCCCGCGTTGACGATGTAGACGGATTCACCGATTTCATTCGCTCGACGAGAGGAGTCGAGGTGGTTGTGATGTTTCTGGAATTAAAAGGCAATCACGTACGCCTGAATTTCCGTTCGAAAGGCCGCTATCCCGTAAACACTGCCGCCGAAAAATTCGGCGGAGGCGGTCATGCCAATGCGGCCGGGGCCATGCTGGATCTACCGCTCGCCAAAGCGATTCAGAATGTGCTGCCCGAGGTAAGAAGCGTCATTCAGCGTAAAAATAAGTAAGCATCTGGAGAACCGGTAATAGTTGGAATTTGGTGAAATATGAGTGTAAAGTCGGATAGATGGATTGAAGAGATGGCCGCGACGAAGGGCCTGATCGAGCCGTTTGAGAAGGGGCAGGTCCGGGAAGGCGTGGTCTCCTTCGGACTTTCGGCTTACGGCTACGATATGCGGGTTGCGGATCATTTCAAAATATTCAGAGCCAAAGCGGGCGTCATCATGGACCCTAAAAATTATCCCGAAGACGCCTTCGAGGAATTCACAGGACCGGAGTGCATCATCCCGGCGAACAGCTTTGCCCTGGCCCGCAGCCTTGAGTATTTCCGGATTCCGCGCAATATCATCACAATCACGACCGGGAAATCAACCTATGCCCGCTGCGGAGTGATCGTAAACGTCACGCCCTTTGAACCGGAGTGGGAGGGATTCGTGACGATCTCGATCTCCAATACGGCTCCGGTTCCAGTCAAAATCTACGCCGGCGAAGGACTTTGCCAGGTCATCTTCCTGGAAAGTGACGAACTCTGCCGGGTTTCCTACGCCGACAAAAAAGGAAAATACCAGGCCCAGAAGAGGATTACAACCGCGAAAATTTAGCAATATTATGTCCAGGACCATCAACATTGCCAAAGATGTCGGATTTTGTGCGGGTGTCCGCAAGGCGGTCGATACAGCCAAACAGGCCGCGTCGGCCTCCGGTGAAGTGCTGATGCTGGGTAACATTGTGCATAATGAAACCGTCGTTCGGGAGCTGGAACAGCTGGGCGTACACGTGGTCGGCAGCCTGGATGAAGTCGCTCCGGATAAACCGATGCTCTTCCGCGCCCACGGTACGCCGCGCGAAGTCGCTGAAATCGCGCGGCAGCGCAATCTGAAAATCATCGACGCGACGTGTCCTCTGGTGCTGGAAATCCACCGGACCGTTAAGGAGATGGAAGCCGAAAAACGCAGAATCATCATCATTGGCGACCACGGGCACGAAGAGGTTGAAGCGATCGCCAGCCAGGTTGCGGAAGCGATTGTGATATCCGGTCCGCAGGAGGCGTGCGCTTTTTCGAAATGCCGCCGGGCCGGCGTCGTGGCGCAATCCACGCAGGCCTTCGGGAATGTCAGTGAAGTCATCCGTATCCTGCTGGAAAAGGTCGACGACTTGCGCTTTGTAAATACGATCTGCCATCCGACGCGCCATCGCCAGGCCCAAATTCAGGAACTTGCCGATAGCAATGACGTTATGATAATTGTCGGTTCATTCTCAAGCGCCAATACCGGGCGATTGACCGAAATCGCCAGCCGGATCAATCCGCGAACGTACCAGATCAGCGGCCCGGCCGAGCTTAAGGCAAGTTGGTTCAGCGATGCGCAATCGGTCGGAATCGCAGCCGGGGCCTCGACGCCGCAGGAAATTGTTGCAGAAACCGCAAAAAAAATAAACCAATTTCCGGGATAGAATCGTAAATTTGTTGTTGGTTTGAAGAGGAGAAGATCATGGAAAAGGGAACATTTGAAGTAAAAGTCGGATTAGCCGAAATGCTCAAGGGCGGCGTGATCATGGATGTGACGACGCCTGAGCAGGCCAAGATCGCCGAGGATGCCGGTGCGGTCGCCGTAATGGCGCTGGAACGAATCCCGGCCGATATCCGCGCTGACGGCGGGATCGCCCGTATGTCCAATCCGCGCGTCATTCAGGCTATCCAGGAAACCGTATCGATTCCGGTCATGGCAAAATGCCGCATCGGACATTTCGCGGAAGCTCAGATTCTGCAATCTTTAAAAGTAGATTTTATAGATGAGAGCGAAGTCCTCACGCCCGCCGATGAAGAAAATCATATCTGGAAGCACGATTTTACGGTACCCTTCGTTTGCGGTTGCCGCGATCTCGGGGAAGCTCTGCGCCGCATCGGAGAGGGCGCGGCGATGATCCGCACCAAGGGCGAAGCCGGTTCCGGCAACATCGTCGAAGCGGTGCGGCACATGCGCCGGGTGCAATCGGAAATCCGGAAACTGACGACGCTCCAGGCGGACGAACTGATGGCCGAAGCCAAGCGGCTCGGCGCACCATTCGAGATCGTTCGGCAGGTGGCCATCATCGGGAAACTGCCTGTACCGAATTTCGCCGCCGGCGGCATTGCCACTCCGGCGGATGCTTCGCTGATGATGCAGTTGGGTGCTGAGACGGTTTTCGTGGGTTCGGGCATTTTCAAGTCTGATGATCCGGCCGCCCGGGCCAAAGCGATTGTGCTCGCGACGACCTACTATGACAATCCGGATAAATTGGCCGAAGTATCGATGGATCTCAAGGATGCCATGAAAGGCCTGGATATCGCCACGATTCCGGAAAACGAGCGACTTTCCCAAAGAGGTTGGTAGTCACAGCGAATTGTTATAATTAGTATTCAGGATACGATATATGACTGCAAAACTCCCCAAGATTGGTATTTTGGGATTGCAGGGTGCTTTCCAAAAGCATCTTGAAATGTTTAAAAGAATCGGTGCGGACGCCGAGATCGTTGTGTATCCGGAGCAGCTCCGTCACATCGACGGGTTGGTTATTCCGGGTGGCGAATCGACGACTATGACGAAGGTGATCGACGATATGCGGCTGCGGGTTGAACTCGATACTTTTCGCGGTCCGATGTTCGGGACCTGCGCGGGGGCGATCATGCTTTCGAACGATCCCCGGGACGCCCGTATCCGGCCGCTGAACCGCATGCAGGTGACTCTGGACCGCAACGGGTTCGGACGCCAGGTTGATTCCTTCATTCAGGACGTGGAACTGGGCATCGACCCGACTCCCTTTCGCGGCATTTTTATCCGGGCGCCGCGCATTGTGGGCATTTTTAACGGTATCGAAATTCTGGGAAAAATAGAAGATGAGGTTGTTTTTGTCCGTAATAGTAATAATTTATTGACAACATTTCATCCGGAATTATCCGACGATGCGCGCATTCACGAATATTTTATTAACCGCTTTTTTTAAAACGATAAGTTTATGGTAGCTATTGACCTCAACAAGGATTATCGAGTCCTTAATCGCGTGAATTTTCCAAGCGATCTTCGCCCCCTGTCTCTATCGGAACTCCAGCTGCTTTGCGAGGAAATCCGGGATTATCTCGTCGGTACGGTTCGGCAGACCGGCGGTCATCTGGCGCCGAGTCTGGGCGCAGTGGAACTGACCGTGGCTTTGCATTATGTTTTCAGGACACCCGACGATAAATTCATCTGGGATGTCGGACACCAGGCCTACAGCCATAAGATTTTGACCGGCCGGCGGGAAGCATTCAAGACCATCCGCCAGTACAAAGGCCTGAGCGGATTCTGCAAGCGTTCGGAAAGCGAATACGATGTTTACGGGGCCGGGCATGCCAGCACCTCCATTTCGGCGGCGATCGGCTTCGCGATTGCCCGCAACATCGAAAAACAACAGCATCGCATCGTATCGATAATCGGCGACGGCTCTCTGACCGGGGGACTGGCATTGGCAGCGCTGAACAACGTTTACGCCGTCAAGGGCCAATTCCTGGTCGTATTGAACGATAACGAAATGTCGATCTCTCCGAATGTCGGGGCGATTTCCTATTATCTGACCCGGATTGCCACGCATCCGCGCTATATTAAATTCCGTACGCGGGTGTACGATGTTCTCGGACGGCTGCCGCGCGGCGCCGGATTTCTGCGGACGCTGGGACGTAAAATCCTCGAATCGACCAAGAACCTGGTCACATCGGGTATCCTTTTCGAGGAATTGGGGCTGAAGTATTACGGCCCGATCAACGGGCATGACCTGGAGCAACTGATTTCGACATTACAGAAGATCAAAGATTTACCATATCCCGTGATGCTGCACGTGCTCACCAAGAAGGGCAAAGGCCTGGCCTGCGCCGAGGAAGATCCGATTAAATATCACGGAATCGGACCACAGACAAGCAGCGCTGCGACGCAACCGAAAGCGGCGGAAGTTCCCCAGTTTCTGACTGCTTTTGGTAAAATCGCCTGCGAGATCGGTGAACAGAATGAAAAGGCAGTCTTCATCACCGCGGCTATGTGCGAGGGCACCGGCCTGGTTGATTACGCCGAACGCTTCGCCGCACGCTATTTCGATGTGGGTATTGCCGAAGAGCATGCCGTTACCTTTGCGGGCGGATTGTGTGCGGCCGGTTTCCGACCGGTAGTGGCCATCTACTCGACCTTTTTGCAGCGCGCTTACGATCATATTATCCACGATATCGCCCTCCAGAAACTGCCGGTTGTATTCGCTCTCGATCGCGGCGGACTGGTCGGCGCAGACGGACCGACGCATCACGGGGCCTATGATCTCAGCTATCTGAATACGGTTCCCGGGATGATCATCGCCGCTCCCCGCAACGGTAATGAACTGCGCGATTTGCTGGCGACCGCCCTGGCGCAAAACAGCGCACCTTTTGCGATTCGCTATCCCAAAGCCGCCTGCGGGGAATTTGATGAAAATCGTGAAGCCCGAATACTGCCGATCGGCTCCTGGGAAAAGATTCGGGAAGGTTCTGACGTGGCCGTTATTTCGGTGGGCGTGATGACCGATGAAGCCTTACAGGCCTGCCGCTTGCTGGCGGATCAGGCGATTCACCCCACACTCGTTCATGCCCGTTTCGTCAAACCATTCGACGACGCCATGCTCGCCGAAATTACAGCGAAGCATCGCCTGATCCTGACTGTCGAGGAAAACTCGATTCAGGGCGGTTTCGGGGCCACGCTCAGCCAATATCTGGCGAACAGTGGCTTCACCGGAAAAATCGTCAATCTGGCGATACCCGATCACTTTATCGAGCAGGGCAGCCGAACGCAACTCCTTAAGGACCTGGGACTCACCGCTGAAAAAATTGCCGCGAAGATCAAAGCCGAAATCGCTCGGGATTGAACTTTTTTTGACGGAATTCCGGTATATTCGTTCGGATACGCGTCAGCCCATCGCTCCGCTGAGCCGTTTCACTTTTGTAACTTTCTGCCTATATTTCTCCCGAAGATAACGGACGATCGGAAAGGATAAACATGAAAATATTATCGTGGAATGTCAACGGTATCCGCGCCGCCCAGCGCAAGGGCTTCGTCGATTGGGTTGCCCGCACAGACGCGGACATGATCTTGATCCAGGAAACCAAAGCCCATCCCGATCAGTTGGATGAGGGATTGCTGCAGATCGACGGCTATCGGGCTTATTTCTCGTCGGCCGAGAAAAAGGGCTACAGCGGCGTCGCCCTGTATACCCGGACGCAGCCCAACGATATTCGTTACGGATTCGGAATACCGAAGTTCGACAACGAAGGACGCACGATCATCGCCGAATACGATCGTTTCGCGCTGATGAACATTTACTATCCGAATGGGCAGATGCGCCAGGAGCGGCTGGATTACAAAATGGATTTCTACGATGCCTTCCTGGAGTATGCCGACGCCCTCAAAAGGAGCGGGAAACAGCTCGTCATCGGCGGTGATTTCAATACGGCCCATAAAGAGATCGATCTGGCGCGACCGAAAGAAAACGAGAATATCTCGGGATTTTTACCAATGGAACGCGGCTGGATCGATAAGTTTATCAGCCACGGCTATGTGGACACTTTTCGTGAGTTTCACCCGGAACCCGACCAGTACACGTGGTGGTCGGTCCGCACCCGGGCGCGCGAGAAGAATATCGGCTGGAGAATCGATTACTTTTTCGTGAACGAAGATTTCCGGGACCATGTCACGGATGCCTTCATCATTCCGGGTGATGAGGGTTCGGATCACTGTCCGCTGGGAATTGAGATTAGTTCATAGTCTGCTTAATTCATAAACCGCAGAGTTCACACCCGCCTGAATGACGAAGTCGGGCAGGGAGGACGCAGAGTATATTTTTTAATTTCTTTTTTATTTTGATAAGTTTCATTTCATTGTCGATTTAACTATTTGTCATTAATTATTCTCTGTGACCTCCGCGATCTTGTACGTTTCATTGTGATAGATATGAAAAAAGAAGAAATTAGAAATATGAAGCCATTGGGTGGTGAAATTGGTTTGCGTTCTAGGCCACAAGAGCTTGTCGCTGAGATAAATTCCCGCCCGTCTTTCTTTCAAGTCTGGGCAGAATCTAAGGGCGATGACCCTGTGTGCTGCAAGAGTAGAGCGGAAAGCATCGAGCGGATACTCAATGGTGAAATACTTAAACAGGAGGTTCGCAATGAAATTGTATTTAGGCATTGACATGGGCAAGTCCAGTTTCACAGCTGCTCTCTGTACTGAAAATTTGGAGCGACAGATTATTCATCCGGAAGTAATGAATCAGACTGATGGCTGGCAGACACTCAAAGAATGGGCTCTGAAACAATCTCAGGAAATGCAAGCCACACAGGTACAGTTGGGAGTTGAGTCGACGGGCGGCTATGAAAAGCCGATGGTTGAATGGTTTCGATCCAACACAGACTTCGAAATTACTGTTTTGAATCCGGTACGGATTAAGAGGTTTGCTCAGTCGGAACTTTCGCGAACCAAGAATGATGTGAACGATGCTCGTTTGATTGCTCGCTACCTGGCGATCCGCAAACCGAATCCAACACTGGTCATCGCACCGGAAATCGAGGAACTCAAAATAATGGTACGCCATCTGGAACATCTCACACGCAAGCAAGCCGACGAAAAAACCTATCTGGAGTCTGTCGTTGAACCCAATATCCGTCGACAAACTCAGCAGATTATTAAAACTTATCAAGAGCAGATTGAAAAAGCACAGGATCAGATTCGGAAACACATTGATTCTCATCCAAACCTGCGCCATCAATCTGATTTACTTCAATCAATTCCCGGCATAGGGAAAACGACCAGCGCTATTCTTCTGAGCGAATGTATTCCTTCGCTGACTCCTAAACAGCAGGTCGCCCATGCCGGTCTGGCGCCACGCCAAAACCAATCCGGTAAAATGAACGGTAAGACCAAACTCTGTAAGACTGGGAATAAACGCTTGCGCACTGCCCTGTATCTACCAACCTTATGCGCCATCAGACACAATCCCGTGATTCATGAATTTTACCAACGCTTGATCGGACGTGGAAAGCCCAAGATGGTGGCCGTGGGAGCTTGCATGCGGAAATTCGTTCACATTATTGTCGGTGTTCTTAAAAATCAACAGTACTTCGATCCTTATTATGAGAGAAATTTATCTTGACTTCAAACGCAGAATCTCAGCGGTGAATTATTAAGGATAGCGCATTGGCTAAACTGCTTGAAATCCTCAATTATTCTCAGGAGCTTTGCGGGCGTTTGAGTTTTCGATAGACTGCTGAATCCTGTTTTATGAAAAAGAAATGATAGCCGGAAAGTGAATAAATTGATGAATCCAGAAGTTCGTGTTCGATTTGCACCGAGTCCGACCGGGGCCCTGCACCTCGGCGGCGCCCGCACCGCAATTTATAACTGGCTGTTCGCCCGCTCGGTCGGCGGCACGTTTTTACTGCGCATCGAGGATACCGATACGGAACGTTCCCGGCCGGAGCTGGTGGAACAGATCTATGCCTCCCTGCGCTGGCTGGGACTCGATTGGGATGAGCAGCCGCTTTTTCAGTCGCAACGCCTGGAAAAGTACCAGCAGGCCGTACAGGAACTTGTCGATAAAAGGAAGGCCTATTACTGCTTTTGTACGTCAGAGGAACTGGAAGAACGCCGCCGGAAACAGGGCGATTATATGTACGACGGCAAGTGCCGCCGCCTCTCGCTGGAAGAAATCGCCGCCAATCTTAAAGCTGAAATGCCGGCAGCGGTGCGTTTTAAAATAGAAGAGGGCGAGACGGAGTGGAACGATAGTGTCTACGGCACTATTAAGGTCAACCATCGCGAAATCGACGACTTCGTAATTCAGCGTTCGAACGGCATTCCGACCTACCAGCTGGCCGTCGTGGTGGACGACATCGCCATGCAAATTTCACACGTAGTGCGCGGCGAGGATCATATCCCGAATACGCCCAAACAGATCAACCTGTACAGGGCATTTGAGGCGACTGTGCCGCAGTTCGCGCACCTGCCGCTGCTGCTGGGTACCGACGGCAAGCGCCTGAGCAAGCGTCACGGCGCTACCGGCGTCGACGAGTATAAGGAACTGGGCTATCCATCAGCGGCGGTGTTCAACTACCTGGCGATCCTGGGCTGGGTGCCCAAGGATGAGAACGAGATTCTACAGGCGGCCGAACTGGTCGAGCGCTTCAATCTCTCCGAAATCGCCCGCAAGTCGGCCATCTTCGATATGAAGAAATTCGACTGGGTCAGCGGTGAGCACATCAAGCGTATGGACAATGCGATAATCTACGGTCATATCCTGCCCATTTTGCAGACCGCCAAGCTTGCCGGGCTTGATCCATCCCCGGCTGAAAAGGACTCCATCCTCAAATTCATCGAGTTGATGAAATCCCGCTTTCGCACCTTTCAGCAATTCGGCGAACTGGGCGGATATTTCTTCAAAGATCCCGACAGTTACGAAGCGGGCGCAGCCGCCAAGAACTGGAAATCCGCCGAGGTTAACGACCGCATGCGATTGCTGCCGGAGCGTCTGAAAATGCAGGAAACCTGGGATGAGGTCAGCCTGGAAGAAATGGTGCGCGGAATGGCTGATGAGATAGAAATCTCGGCAGCGAAATTCATTCATCCCTTGCGCCTGGCGGTCAGCGGCTACGGCGTCGGTCCGGGAATCTTCGAACTGCTGGTCGTACTCGGCCGGGAGACTGTGATCCGGCGCGTTGAAAAGGCGCTGGAAAAGCTGCCGCTGGGGTAGCTTACCGAACCACGAATGACACGAATATATATGTTAGGTTTACCCTCGCTACGGGGTTGTACTTCGTAGCGGCAATTAACCCTCCCGGAGGCAGACCTTTGATTATCCGTGAAAGTACCGGTGTAAGTGCAGTTTAGGGGCATATTGATTATATCCGGTGTTTGCCTCCGGGAGGGGGCACTTAACCCGGGAACGAGGAAGCACCAGTCTTGTGAGCGTTTGCGATTATCCAACCCAATCCTTCACTGCGTTCAGGATGACATCCCTGGTGGGAGGATGATTGTTTTAAGAGGCTTGTCATTCTGATCCCGCGCGGCGGGAGAAGAATCGGGTAGGCCAGTCGATGACTTCCGAATGTACTCGCTCACGTCGACGCGATTTCTCCGTCCTGCTGGCGCAGGCCATTCGAAATGACCGGTTGGGGGGGGCTTCCGCTCCGCTGCGCTCCATTCAGGATGACTTGTCCTTCAGACTTATGGGATAGGCTCGAAACCGGTGTGAGGGGGAAACCAATTTAGATCGCCTGAATGATGTAGGTCGGGCGGGCCCGCCTGAATGACGTAAGTCGGGCGGGTTCGGCGCGCCTCACGGAAATTGGTTCGCTCCGGTTGTATCGATCAGCCGGTTACCGGAGCGTCGGTCGTCGTATCGCCCGAGCTTTTCCTTGATGAAGACCGGCGGATGATGGACTTGAACTCGTACAGGACGTCCTTGTTGCCCCGGAAGCAGATGGCCGCCGAACCACGGATTTTGATTTTGCTGTCCTTCAAATCGGCGAGCAAAGCATCGCGTTCGTTTCTAAGGGCGACTTTCACCCGTTTGGCGTTTTCCTGTTCGCTGTCTTTGGCCTGCAACCCTGCATAACAGGCGTTCAACTCGGTTTTATCCGCCTCGCCGATGCCGCGTGAAAGCAACTGCACCGCATAGGTTGTCGTCAAACCTATCATAGAAGCCAACTCAGCCAGCGTACTGGCGACATTCTGGACAACTTTCGCCCCGATGTGAAACTCCTTCTGCGTGAGTTTATCGCGGAAAAAATGAACCTTGACGGCGGCTTTGATCTTGCCGATGATATTCCAGCTGCGGGCGATCAGGGTATTCTGTTCGCCGGTCAACTGCCGGACATGGTTGACGGCCGCCTCATGCTCGACATCCTTCAGCGTCAGGGCTTCGATCACGGTCTGCAAATGTTCCGTTTCGGATTCAGGCGAACCGACGCCGGTCAGTTCGGCCTGGTACTTTTTGCTTGCGGTCAGGAGAACGCCCGCATCCTGAATCTCAACATTCAACGATCCAGCCATAATAGGCCTCCTTTTTTATGTTTTATTCACTATGTATGTCAGCGTGATTTCCGCAGAATCGCGTGAAGCTCCGGGAAGAAGAGCAATTCCATGTACCATGACGGCTATTCCCTTGACAATGCCGACAGTTCCCACTGCTACGGTAACAATTCCGTCTGCAACGTTAACAGTTCCCATTGCAACAGTAACAATTCCACCTGCAACGCTGACAGTTCCCATTGCCACAGGAGCAGTTCCGCTTGCAACGGTGACGATTCCTATCGCCATAAGGACAGTTCCGTCCGCAACGATCGCAGTTCCACGTACAATACTCCCGGTTCCGTGCAAAAGGAAGGCGGTTAACAGAGAGAATAAGACGGTTCTCAGCGCCGTCGCCGGATAGAACCGGAAGGATGAAACACGATTCAAAACATAAACGGTTAATATCAACATTGCTAAGCCCGGACAATACAATTACGTGATGGGTTGAATTATTAGCGATTAGTTACAATAAAAATAAAGTGTATATCTTCAAAATGCAAGTAAAAGTTTGGCGTGAATCGGAAAGGGACAATGTTAAAGGAATACTCTCGCAAAGACCGCAACGAAAGATTTTTTATTTTGTGTGAGTAAATTATCCTTGTGAAGGTTTGATCATCTGAATGTGAACGATTTGCCGGAAAATTCTTCGCAAGGGTTGGCCGGGGTGGAGGAAAGGAATTCCCTCGCCAAGGGCGCAACGGGAGGTTTCATATTATGGAAATAAAGATCCTTGCGAAGGTTTGGTCATTTGAGTGTGAACGATTGGCCGGAAAGTCCTTCGCAAGGGTTGGCCGGGATTAGAGGAAGGAATTCTCTCGCCCCAAAGGTTCATCAGAACTTCCGGTGAAGGGTCTCTACGAGACAAAGACCGCAACGAAAGTTTTTAGGTTGTGGGGAGGTATTGCCGGAATGAAGAACGGCTGGTCTGAGGACCCGAGGGAACCGGAGAACAGCGCTATTGCTAAATTATAAGGAACGAGTAGACGCGCCTATGGTACGGAATAGTTCGGCATGACAATCGGATATGTATTGATTGGATTGCAGTGGAAAAGCAGCGATCGATAAAACCGGTTCGATTACTTAAACAGGTCGGAGTGTGTTCCGGTTCGCACCAGGTAGATATATTCTCGATCTTCTTTCCAAATCAGGAGCCAGTCAGGTCTGATATGGCATTCCAGGTAAGCTTCCATTTCGCCATGCAAAAAGTGAGGTTGGTAGACTTCCGGGATTTTTTGTTCATTTGCCAGGATGTTTAAAATATCGCGCGCCAGTTCCAAATCGTTCCCGCGTTTAGCAAGACGTTTTAAGTCTTTTTTAAATTGATGCGATGGTTTGAGTCGTTTCAAGGATTTTGCGGGGAATCTTCGATCTCAAGCGCCTGAAAGAGCTGATCGGCGTTGTCATAGGCAGGCAAATCCGGATATGCTTCCACTTCACGCATGGCTGACAGAGTAACATCATTTGGGATTCGAACGGCGAAAGGTAATCCACGGTGGAGACTGATTTCGCGCAAAAAGAGATTGATAGCAGTGGACATCGATAAATTCAAAGTCTTTAAAATCGTCTCGGCGTTGGCTTTAACTTCTTTTGATACCCGTATGTTGATGGTGGCATCATTCATTTTCGTCTTCTCCGAGAAGATTTTAATGATATGTAATGCAAACTGCAACACATTTATTCAAAAAACACAGTCAAACTGCTACGGTAGGGATGGAGAATGTCAGGTTTGAGAATCTGACGGAACGGTAATAAATGTGAAAACAAAAGGATGTTTTACCGCATGGCCTTATCTTATCAAGTAATGTTTGCGCCCATTCTTCAGAGATTCAACTTCTGAAATGCAATTTTCTATCTGTGTTCTATATTCAGGTATTATCTCAACGCCAATATATTTGCGATTTAGCAAAATAGCGGCTGCTGCAGTTGTTCCACTGCCAAGGAAAGGGTCTAAAACTACTTGATTCTCTTCGGTAAATAATCTCATAAACCAAGAAGGAAGTTCAAGTGGAAAAGGAGCAGAGTGATTGCGATTAGAACATTGTGTGGCTGACTCAATTACGTTCGAAGGATATAGGAAATGTTCCTCTTCGAAAACTAATACATTATGTGGATTAACTGTTTTCTTGCCTAACCAGTTTGATACATTGCGAGTCATATGCTTATTGTTTTTTGAAATGTAACGAATATAGTCTTGCTCAGACATTGATTTAAATCGTTTTGTCGACCAATCTCCTATTGGTACGCGAACAGCATCTTGATACATTGAAAAGTCGGATCGTTTAGTGAAATGCAAGCATCGCTCCCAAGCATCTCTGAATCGATTTGGCCATTTACCAGGGAAACAATTTTTTTTGTACCAGCAATATTCCTCAATCCAAAGCCATCCTTGTTTTTTAAGTTCTAATATTAACTCAATTACATAAGTTTGTCTCTCACCTTCAAGAGGATGTTCCTTTATATTCAGGATGAAAGATCCCCGTGGTTTTAGAATCCTCTTTAAATGTGCTGCAATAGGTATAAACCATGAAACATATTTATTAGGATGTACGCCACCATATGAAGTTATTCGCTTATCTGCATAAGGAGGCGAAGTAAAAATAAGGTCAATACTATCATCGGGAAAAACATTGGAATCAGCTAATAAAAAGAGGGAGTCGCCATAATATATCTTATTAACATTTAAAGTGTTCACTTATTTTCTTCCTGTAACGTTGATGTAGCATTTAAACTATTAATTGGCCAAAATTTAAAGGCCTTGCATTCTCTGCCCCAGACACTATTTGCCTCAAATATAAGGGTATAAGGATTGTTTATAATTTTAAGATAACTAATTAAGAAACTACTTTCTATTCCAACGGGCAAAAGATAGAGCCAGTATAACTCTTTTTTTTCACAAGCAACTTTAATTTCAAGTGAAGTCCAATAAAATTCCATATCCCACTGGGAAACGGCCTTGACTTCAATATATCGTGGCACGATATTATCATTATTTACAGGTATTTCATAGCTAAGAATGTCATAACCTGCGCTCACGTCTTTAGATGCAACATGGTCAATTCGAGTTACCAAATCAGGAAAGTGTGATAAGCGTTCTTGCTCCATTGAGAGGATAGCCAATTCAGCTTTATGGCCCAATTCTTCGCAATTACGATTATGAACATACAATAAAGATGGGCTAAGTTTGCTCGGCGTAGTGGCTGGGGGAAGATTGTCGATACGCAGTAAATATTGTGGGCGTTTGTGGTCGTATTCAACGAGTCCTAAGTCCATAAGAAAATTTCGCAGATCGGCGAAATGAATATTTTCGCTGTAATCTGGAATAAATAATGCTTTGTCATCATGAAGGGTAAACCGTGAAAGAAACTCATTAACCGAAGTAGAGCAAGAATTATGTTTATTCAGAAGTTGTTGAATTAGAAATGAGCGTAATATATCCAAAGGCTTATCGCTATTTGTAAGTATATTAAAGATTGCATGTGATTGGGGAGTAATTGCTATATTTCTGCCTTCTATTAATAAAACTCCAATTTCTTCTAAAAATGATAAGGTCGTATTATAATTCTCGCAGGACTGAGAATAGATATGCTGTATATATGAGCGATCCCGTATATTCGCTTGCTGAATAGTGAGAAGAAGCCCTTGAATGTTTTTAACTCGCAGAGTCCCAAAATCAATCATCTGATTGCCCTAAGAATAACCGTCGATAGGCTTGCGCATCATCTTCGTCTTCGAACATGTTTAAAGAATATATAGGGAATTCCTTATCGACGACCTTATACATTTTTTGTGCTTTGCTATCAAGGTTGTGTTTTATGTCCGTCTCCATTGTATCAGTGTATTGAAGGAAATAATAGTTTGCGATATTATTCTCTGAGCCACCAACACGATGAATTCTGTCAAGAGACTGCAAGTATTGAGCACAATTATATGAAAGGTCGTAATATACTGCGTGAAAACATGTTTTATGTAGCGAAATTGATTCTGCGCAAGCTGCTGGATTTGCAATTAAAACATTCAATCCGCTCTCTGGGTCAACGAATTCGTCTCTAATAACTTCACGGCTTCTTTCTTCACTAGTAGGTGTGTTTTGTGTGGGCGTATCACCATAAATCATATCACAGCGATGATTCATAGAAACTATAGCCCTTTTAATTAGATGGAGAGTAGCGCGGAAATTGGCCCAAACAATCACTTTTTGATTTCTTTTTAATAATTCAGAAATCAAACCCTTCAATGTAGCTATTTTTGCAGGGATTTCTATATTTTCGTATTCATGAATTATTCGTGCAAGATATGAATCGTCTAAAAAAATGTTCTCATCATAATCAGTAATCCCAGAGTTTAAAGTTGCACAATATGATAACGATTGGCGAATTCGAATCATCCTACCGCGTCTAAGACGATGAACGAGATCAATATTTTTTAAAAAGTCTTCCTTTGACCATCCGCGTATTCTTTTCATAATGGCATTATAAATTTTGCGCTCATACTGATTCATTTGGACTTGAATTGGCGGATGAAAGCATGGCGGAAGCAGGCCAAGATCTGATTTTCTTACTCTATAAATCAATGGCTCAACGGTGTTCTCAAAAACGCTAATAGCAGTATCGGGGTCATTTCTTTGCTCTGCTAATTCTATTTGAATTTTTTGGCTGTTAGATAAAGGAGGGTTAGAAGGCCATAAAAAATCAAACAAATTAAATATATCTATATAGCTTCGCGGCATTGGCGTTCCCGTAAGCACAACTCGAATCTGAGCGAGTGGCGCAATCCTAAGAAGAGCATCAGCCCATTCTCCATCTGGCTGTTTCATATAATGGGCTTCATCGACCACAAAAAAAATATTGCTATTTTGCCTAGAAAAAAAGGTTGAAACATCCTGTAAATCATTCAATAATGTATGGTAAGTTGACAGATATAGCTCAGCACGTTCCCTTGATGGTTTAAAATATTTAGCCTTGCGGGAAATCATATCACCACCTGATAATATTTCGAATATAGGACTCCGACCAAGCGTTTCTTCAAACTCTGTACGCCACGGACCAAAACAAGAAGGTGGACCAACGACAAAAAGGCAGTTTACAAATTGCTGCTGCCGTAAATATTCGTAAACAACCAAGACTACGGATGTCTTTCCACTTCCTGGCACCGAGAAATTAGCACCGTTACGAGCAGTAAGTAAATGGAACGCTGCCTTTATCTGGTGTTCGCGTAAATTTCGAACGAGTGCTGTACGGGTAAAACTAACGAAATTATTAAATGCAACTCTGTTAAAAATATTTGATTTGAAGCACCGTGCTGATCTAAGAACATCCTCATATTCAGTATCGAGCTGGCGTTGGTTTTCAAGGATATGAGAAACATTCTCTGAAATTTCATAGGCAACGTTTTCTTTTTGAAGATAATTAGCCACTTTTGCTATAATAGGTCCAGGTTTAGAAGAAGCAAGGGATAAATTAAATTCTCCTTCGTAGGTTCGAAATCCCCAGAAATTTAGTTGACTAATAACTGATAATGGTGCAATTGGAATTGCATCTCCAGTTATCCTAATATATCCTTCTAGGAAGTCTAAATATATCATTTGTCTTTATTGTATTTCTCGCTTAGTTTCTTTAGTTCCATTCGGTGATGATCGAGTTCACTCTCAATTTCCTGAGCACGTTCCCAAATATATCTAACGATTTCAAGCGCTTTAGGAATGTCAGTTAAACTCACTGATTCAGTTTGCATATTATCATGTGTTAACTTTTTAAGTGCAGCCTCCAACAAAGAAATAGGCGTTTCTAGCTCTTTAACATGTTCAAAGCAGTTTTTTGCTTTATTAATCTGTCTATGTAGAATGGTGCTGTACTTCTCGCCCCAAAATTTATCCTTTGTTCGTTCATCATATTCCTTACCGTCGTTACCAATATACTCATCTCTGGTCAGTCTTATGTCTATGGCCTTCAGCTGCAGCAGTGCTTTTTTTGAATCTTGATTTTTTATATCCAACCATTTCGGAAATTCTCTTATTATCTGGTGTGCTTTTGGTAAATTTTGAAATTCTCTTTTTCGAATAACTTTAAAAGCGACATCCTCTATAATTCCTATCTCATCTTCGTTTATTCCTAGTCTAATACGTTGCTTGGCATTTTCAAGTTTTTTATAGACAAGATTGTAATAATCTAGAAACGCCTGCCAACGACCCTCAGGATCCCCCACACCTGACGCAATAGTATTGTAAAGGCCGGGTCGTCCAAGGTGCGTAAGATATCTATCAATGCACTCTAAAGGTTTTAAGTATTGATCCTCAAACATTTTCACGGCTTTATTAAATTCTTTTTCAGAACGACTTGCATAAATTGGATCATCCTTCATCTGTTCAACAAGAGACATACCTAGGTCTATTTTTCTTTTTATTGACAAGGCTGTGTTAAATTTTGAGTATTCAGCTTTTCCTTCGCCCTGATGTTGATATCTGTTTTCAATTTGTTCAATTTCTACCAAGGTTGGTGGGCCACCTAGGTCATTTGCGCTTGGTAAAATTACAACTCGCATATCGCGAAACTTTGTCCGTTGCTGTTCTGGCAATGTTTCAATGATCATCTTACGGCGGTTTCCGTTAATAAGGAATCCATCGCATGTGATAATAGCAGGTTCCCTTTGGCCCTCGTGCAAAATAGAATATCTTAGCTCAACATTTTTCTCTATATCATTTTCCTTAAGCATAGTTCTTAGAACATCTTGTGCCTCTTCTGTCTTCTCAACGAGCAAGCCGTGTTCTTTTTCATAAGTAGCTACTTCTGCACGGATTCTACCGTTATCCTTACGAAAAAGGAGCAGTTCAACTGGGACCCAAAATACATCTCGCTCAAATCCATCATGTCTTTCATTCCTGAAATTTATTACAACTTTGCTTGGCTTAGGGCCTTTGGTTTTTCTTTTAGATATTTCTCGCGCAAAATCGTCTATAATTTCTCTAGTTTTTGACGTTGAAATTTGCGACATATATCCTCCTGGCTGTTTTGTAGAGGTTATAAAATTTCAAATAAAATTGATCATTTATATCTTGTGTAAATTTTATGTACATTCAAATTAAGCAATACAAATTTGTTAAATCAATTTTTGTGTGCATCCGTCTAATATAAATAGATCAGCAAACATCTGAATGAGTATTAAACTGTCCAAATCCATCTGACTTTAAAAGACAACAAACAAGTGAAGGTGAAAATCAATCAATGAAATATCTTTTACTTTACCCTCGCAATGTAGGTTATTTCGGTTCCAGGGACGTTTATTTTTTCCATTTTAAAACTCACGGCACCAGGATAAACCCATCGAAATCGATGGATTTCGTAATCTCTCTGTTATGGAGATTGATCCCAGCAAAGGTTCATCTATATTCTAGAAAATACATTTTACGTTCATTCCATTCAATAAACGTCGATAGGCAGTGATTGATGTGGATATGATACGCATATCCCATATTAAGCGCAAGCGAAAAAAAAGACGGGAGGGCCGACCGTTGCCTGGTTACGTTATGCGATCCGGCTGATGCGATTTCTCCCCCGCCGTTGGCAGGGTTCGAAATGACTGGTCGGGGGCGGGGCTTCACTGCGCTGCGATGATGGGGACAAGCCGGTGAGGGAATGTGTAAAGGTGATGGATGACTTTCTCCGAGACAAATGATGCTGGACGTTATCCAGGCCGTCAGGCCTGAACGATCGGTAGAAAAGAATCCGCATAACCGTTTCTGCCGTCCCGGACGGGACGGGACCATAGCAGGTCGTGGCTATTTTTACCGATCTTTGATCCCTATGGAATTCACTAAGGTCCTAAATTGCCTGCGATGCTGCGCCGCCTTTTTCCGCCGATGGACACATGCTGCCTTACCCTCGCTACGGGGTTGTACTCCGTAGCGGTGAGCGATGACGTTCCCGAGTACAACCCGGGAACGAGGAAGCACCAGTCTCTTGAGCACTTGCGACTATCCAACCCGATTGAATCCCGCCAAGGGCGTGGGCTTCACTCCGCCACGCTCGGGGTGATAAATCCGCGGCTGATAATTATTTTCCGATCTTTTTAATCAGGAAGACATAGCATCCGGCCCGGCTGGGATGATCCATGACCACGGTGTCCGAATGCAGGTTGCGGATGATCCAGAATACCACTAAATCGCCGGAACCGGCTATCGTAAAGATGATGCTGAACAACAACAGGTTCGGCTCCTGAACGAACAGAACGACGATATAGGGGATCAGGCCCAGGATGATCGTCGGCATGAGGATACCGATACGATAGTACTGAACGTTGATCGGTTCGCTGCAGTGGGCGTAGGGTGTCAGCAGTTTCCAGTTAATGCCGTAACGGATGACGGAAGAGGGCTGCTTCGACGCGATCTGCCAGGTGAGGCCGTGCAGGAGTTCATGTGCGAAGACGCCGAGCACGATGCTCACGAGCAGGACGACGGGTTTTCTGAGCAGCAGGAGATCGAAGGACGGATTGACGAGATAATAAATCCCGAAAAGGAGGGGAGTCAAGATTATCGCGACGGCGGCGCCGTAGACATTGGCGGCGAGCAGGGAGATCGAAAGATCCAATCCCGGCAATTCGATGTCCGGTCGTTGTTCCGGCAAGGTCATTCGTTTCCGGATTGCTGTTTGGCGATTTTGGCCCAGGTGTCGCGTAGAGTAGCCGTCCGGTTAAAGACCAGTTTACCTTCAACGGAATCGGGATCGACGCAGAAATAGCCCTGCCGCTCAAACTGCAGACGCAAGCCCGGTTCGGCATCCTTCAGGGCGGGTTCGATCTTGCAGTCGTTCAGTATTTGCAGGGAATCGGGATTGAGAAATTCCTTGTAATCGCGGCCTTCCTTATCGCCGGAGGGATTGGGGACCGTAAACAGGCGATCGTAGAGCCGGATTTCGGCCGGGATAGCGTGCGCGGCGGATACCCAGTGAATCGTGCCTTTGACCTTGCGGCCGTCGGGTGAATCGCCGCCTTTGGTGGCCGGATCGTAGCTGCAGTGCAGTTCGATGATATGACCGTCTGCATCTTTGATCACATCCGTGCAGGTGATGAAATAGGCGTAACGCAGTCGGACTTCGCGGTCGGGGGCCAGCCGGAAATATTTTTTAGGCGGATCTTCGTGGAAATCATTGCGCTCGATGTAGATGATTTTGGAAAACGGGACCTTGCGCGTCCCGGCGCTTTCGTCTTCGGGATTGTTGACGGCTTCGAGTTCCTCGACCTGGTTTTCGGGGTAATTGGTGATGACGACTTTCAGTGGCTCAAGCACACCCATGTAACGCGGCGCGCGTTTATTCAGGTCTTCGCGGATGCTGAACTCGAGCAATTCGACATCGATGATGCTGTCGTTTTTAGCGATGCCGATGTGGTCGGCGAAAATCCGGATGGCTTCCGGTGTATAGCCGCGGCGGCGCAGACCCGAGATGGTGGGCATGCGCGGATCGTCCCAGCCGTTGACGTATTTTTCCCTGACGAGTTCCAGGAGTCTGCGCTTGCTCATCATGGTGTAGGTCAGGTTGAGCCGCGCGAACTCGATCTGCTGCGGATGGAAGACTTCGAGTTGATCCAGAAACCAGTCATAAAGCGGCCGGTGGTCTTCGAATTCCAGCGTGCAGATTGAATGGGTAATCCGCTCGATGGAATCTTCGAGGCCATGCGCCCAATCGTACATCGGGTAAATGCACCAATCGTCACCGCTGCGGTGATGGGAAGAATGCAGGATACGGTACATGATCGGATCGCGCATGTTCAGATTCGGCGAGGCCATATCGATTTTGGCGCGCAGGGTGCGCGAACCGTCGGGAAACTCACCTTTGCGCATGCGTTCGAAGAGATCGAGATTTTCCTCGATGCTGCGATTGCGATATGGGCTTTCCTTGCCCGCTTCGGTCAATGTGCCGCGCGTTTCACGGATTTCGTCGGCGTTGAGATCGCAGACGTAGGCTTTGCCTTTGCGGACCAGGTCGACGGCATAATCGTACATTTGCTGGAAATAGTCGGACGCGAAGAGCAGGCGGTCCTCCCAGTCGGCGCCCAGCCATTTCACATCCGCGATGATGGATTGAACGTATTCTTCCTCCTCCTTGACCGGGTTGGTATCGTCGAAGCGCAGGTTGAATTTACCGTTGTATTTTTGGGCTGTGCCGTAGTTCAGCAAAATGGACTTGGCGTGCCCAATATGCAGATAGCCGTTGGGTTCGGGAGGGAAGCGGGTATTGACGCGATTTTCGAAGCGGCCGGTTTTATGGTGTTCATCGATGATCTGATGAATAAAATTACTGCTTTTTTCTTCTACTGGCATAATAGCTGACCTCTTTTCAATTCATATTTAACCGTTGAATTTAACGATTTTGGACGGATCCACAAATCAAAGCTACCGGGATAAGTCATTTATTTTCCAGCGCTCATTCGCTTCGTTTTAATTGCAGCGAAAAAAATCGGGATCATTCTGATCTCAAAGTCGTTAGAAAAAAAAGGGGTGACGGCAATATCAGAGGAATGAAGCCTGGGGGGCTGAATGTCAAAGACGATCGGTCTTTGCGTTGTGTAAGATATTGGGAGGAGGGAGCATGAACCCTGTACATCAAAGTTACATCCGTATTTTTGTCGCACTGGCTCTGATGACTGCAATAACAATTGCGATGAATAATTCGGATCAGCAAAGCAACTATGGAAACCTGGAGAAGATATTGGCGGAATTTCCGGATGCGGCTGATTCGACGGCCATCATCCGCGCCGGTCGGGCGTTTGCCGCTGGACGGCAGAGCGGGGATCGATGGCTGTTGAACGATTGCCTGATGGAGCAGTTTGTATTCCGCGAGGTTTTGCACGAGGCCGTACCGGGACGGATGTACTTGCGTTCGATGGACCGGTCGCAATTCCTGAAGAGCATCCGAACCCGAAAATGGGATGCGGGCTCGGATCGACATTCAATCCGGATTTCGATTCTTGATACGTATCGCCACAGTGCGAATCTGGAAATAAGAGCCGATGAGACACTGGTTTTGTGCCAATTGGCGGAGCTTGACGGAAAATGGAAAATCGTGAATGCTCTGGAAGTCGGCCGGGGCAGCCTGTTCGATGGAACTGTTACCGATGGGGAGCGGGCGGCCATCCGGCAGACCGGAATTCAGATGCTCGAGGGCTGGTACAACGGAGATCCTCAGAAAATGGATCGCGTGCTGCATGAGATCCTGGCCAAACGGGGCGTCGTACCCAACCGCAATTCCGGGAAGATCGAGATTCGTTCCGTCGGGAAAACGGAAATGGTGGAAGCTGCGGAAAAGGGCACGGGCAAGCTACCCCGGGAGAAATGGTCCATCGACGCCGATATTCTGGGTATCTACGGCAACATCGCCGTTGTGCGAATCAGGTCCGAATATTTGATGGATGTCTGTCAGCTGGTCAACTTTGGCGGTGAATGGAAGATTGTCAATGTGATCTGGGAAATCCGCAGCATCCCGCCCTGGTGGTGAAAGTATTTGGAATAGAGATGATTCGGAAAAATAGCCGGGTGAAGTGGTTGCGGCGATGGTTTAAAGAATAGATAATCGCGTCCCGGCAATGTGGATATCCGGCCGAGGTAAACTCAGACGGGGTGATATGTAACATGCCGCCCCGCCGGGGCTAAGGGCTTTCTGCGGATGAATATTCTACAAACATAGCGTCCCCTCGGGACTGAGATTGAATTAATAATCGGCTATTCGAAGCAAATGGGCGTAGACTTTACCGATTTCTCTCCCGCTGGTAAGGGATCGAAATGACGATCGTCATTAAGCTGGGGCGAATCACGATTCGCCTTTTTTTGTTTTTCGATGGTATTACCGCGCGCCGTGATCGATGGTTATTCAAAAACAGGCACGATGTATCATGTCCCAATAAATCCGGGAATATCCTCCGATAACCGCTGGTGATACTAACGGCACATATTGCGGGCTTTTTCGAGGATGCCGGGGATGGCTTCTTCCATCAGATCTTTCACATCACTGTAATTGAAAACGCGCTGCTCGAAAGTGCGTGTTTCCAGGGCCTTCAGGAAGCGTTCCTGGAATTCATGGAAATAGGAGCCGTAGATGTGGTAACTGTCGGCCTGGTGCACGTAACGGCCGAGCCGGACCGTCTTACCGGATAATGCACCGATGCGTCCGGCAATTTTTAACTGCAGCTGAATCAACGCGAACATATTCATGAAGGCGGCTTTGTAGGCGTCGTTGGAGCGGAAGCGAACATTCGTATTGAGATACCAGACGTCGTCGTCGCCTCGTAAGAGGCGGCACCAGATGCTCTGCAGGCAGGCCGGGTCGTAGCAGTAGTTGTCTTCCCAGACTTTCCAGGTGATGGCCTGCGCCCGGCGGGTGTAGGGCACTTCGGCCAGTTTTGCGGCGATCATCTCGATCTGGTCATAGATCGTTGTATTGCCCGGTACTGCGTAGTTGAACAAGCGCTGGTGGTAGGTATATTCCCAGCGCGAATCTTCGGGATCGTCGGCGTTGCGGACGCAATGGTCCTTGATCCCATCGAGCACTTCCAGCACATATTCCTGCAGGTCTTCCAGACCGCCCGGGAAATCACGATGAATCATTGGTTCTTCGAGCGGATTCTGTACTACAATCGTCATCGAACTGTCCTTACTGGGCGGGTCCTCGGCTTTGTCGTATTCGGTTTTGATGTCGCAGCCCTGTTCGTATAAGGCGATCAATGACTTTTCCCAGGCTTCGGCGAGCGAGTTGCCTTCTACAAAAAGTACGGGAATATTGCCGTTCATGAATGCTCCTTCTCCGTCAAAATTAGCTACTCTAATTTACGGTATTCCGTCAAAAATGCACCAGGAAGATTTGATATATCGAAAGTAATCAAAATGCTCACGGAGTGGTATTCCGAATGCTGATCGGAAATATGCTCTGCTACGTTTTTTAGGTAGTTGACAAAGGTTAAGGGATGAGACGGTCCGGCAATTCGACGCTGATCAGCCCAATAACAAATGCAGGACATCGTTGATCTGCTGCGGTCTGAACGGTTTTTTTAGTACGCCTTTGAAGCCGTATTCCTTGTAATGCGCCATGATCGGATCATTGGAATAACCGCTGGATACGACGGCCTTGACTTTGGGATCGATTTCACGCAGTTTTCGCACGGTTTCCTTGCCGCCGATTCCGCCGCGAATGGTGAGATCCACGATCACTGCGTCGAAGGGTTTATTCGTTTTCAAGGCCTCTTTATAGAGTTCGATCGTACTGTCGCCGGTCTGGGCAATGACGACCTCATAACCCATTTCCTGCAGCATCAATAACGTGATTTCCCCGATCTCCTTTTCGTCGTCCATCACCAGGATCTTTCCTTTTCCGCTCAGTGTCCTTTCATCTTGAATCCTTTTCCCGACATATTTCTTTTCTGTGGCGGGGAGATAGATTTCAAAATGGGTCCCGGCACCAACCTGGGAGGTGACGGTAATGGCGCCGTTGTGTTTCTTGATGATGGAATAGAGGGAACTCAATCCCAGGCCGTTGCCTTTCTTTTTGGTGGTAAAGTAAGGATCGAAGATTTTAGCCAGATTCTCCTGAGGGATACCGATACCCTGATCTTTAATCGAGATTTTGACGTACTTGCCGGCGTTGATGGAATAGGGATTATCGGCATCAAGATGGATGTTGTGTAAACTGAAATCGATATTGCCGCCCTCGGGCATGGCCTGGGTGGCGTTGATAATCAGGTTATTAATGCCCTGGCTGATCTGTCCCTCGTCGATTTCCAGCGGCCAGATATTATCGGGAATGCTCAAATTGCAATTCACTTTGGAACCGATCAACGAGAAATTGACGGATTCTTTGAGGAGTTCCGGGATGGAAGACACGGTCTTGACCGGTGCGCCGCCCTTGGAGAAGGTCAGTAGCTGCTGCGTCAAATCCTTCGCCCGGTTGGTTGCTTCTTCAGCTCTTTGCAGGCGGTTCGTGAGTTTTTCGTTGTTGTCACTGATCATTTTAGCCAAGGTAAGATTGCCCAGGATAATGGTCAGAATGTTATTGAAATCGTGGGCGATTCCGCCGGCGAGCACGCCAATAGATTCGAGTTTGGTGGCCTGCAGCATATCCACTTCCATCTTGCGGATTTCCGTGATATCCCGGAAGACGCCCAACAAACCAATATAGTTATCGTCGGAATCGTAGCGCGGCGTAGCCGTGATCATCAGTAATCTCTTTTTGTCGGATGGCTGAATAATCTCGATATCGAAATTGAGGGAATGGTCTTTTTTTAAATTCCGGATTTTTTTATTCAGGATTGCCAGATTTTCCGTATCCAAGAAATTGTCGAAAGCGAAACCGGTCAGATCGCTGTTTTGAAGGCCGAATATCTTTATCGCGGCCGGATTCGCCAGGCTGATATTTTTTTCGCGGTCCATTACGATCACACCTTCGCCCAGCGTTTCGATCAATTCGCGATAGCGCTTTTCGCTGTACTTGAGTTTCTCCAGGGAAAGTTTTTTTTCGGTGATATTTTCAATGATGACATCGTGATACTTGAAGTGATTTTCTTCATCCCGAACGGCCAGAGCCGTGACCGAGCCCCAGAAGGCGCTGCCGTCCTTCTTCCTGAGTTTATATTCCTGCTTGCTGAAGTATTCCTGCTGGAGAATGTTGTCCAGGAAACCCTGTCCGGTCTCTTCGGAGTAAAAAAGAACATGCGGCTCCATGATGAGGAAGTCATTTTTATCCCGGAAGCCGAACATGTTAACAGCCGCCGTATTCACGTCAATGATCTGGTTCTCTCCTAGAGGGGACAGACGGAAAATTCCGAGGGTGATATTTTCGGAGAGAGCCAGATAGCGCTGGTTACTCTCCTGCAGCGCCTTATCGGCCAGAATTCTTGCGGTAATATTTTCTTCAGTGAGCGCAACCGCGTAGATATTGTCCTCTTCGTCCTGGAGGGCATTCCCGGTGATAGTGATGTGGATAATTTCTCCGGACTTCGTTTTATGTTCGGTTTCGAAGCTGCGTTCGCTCCGACTGCTCCGGATTTGCTCCAGGTAATCGAGGAAGGATTCGTGAATTTTAGCGGGCAGCATTTCCCGGATATTCATCTGCATGGCTTCGTTTTCGGTCCATCCGAACATCACTTGGGCGCCACGGTCCCAGGCCATGATGTCGCCGTCAAGCCCCAGGATAATGATGGCACCGAAAGCCTCATGCGGCGTCGGAGAGGTCTGGGCCGTCCCACTATTCAGGGAAGGCAGAAATTTACTATCGGTGATTACGGCAATGAGGTACTTGTTGGTTTCGGCCTGCCCGACAGGAATGAGATTACACTTGCCGATCGCCGTGTTGATGTTCGCGCTGCAGTTTGAAGAGCCGGCGAAGATGCGGTGGAATTCATCCTGATGATCGGCTGAGACAGCTGGAAACAGCGCGGCCAGGTCAACATCTGTAAAAGGTTCCTGTAGACCGATATTCGAGCATAACAGATGGAAAAGCCGGTTAGTTCGGACGATATGCAGATTCGGATCGAGAATAAAAATCGGATTTTCACAGGTATCGAGAATTGCGGAAATCATTAAATCCGTATCAGTCATCTTATTATCGGGACAATCGCGATTATCCGGTTTTTTAGGGGGAAAAAGCATTGGATTATCGGCCATGGCGCCCATCAATGGGCTTCTTTTCTCTGTATTTTGCATGGAAAATCTCCAATCGAAAATGTCATATTTTGGATTCGAATATTGATGGTGCTTCTCGACTTCTTTTTAATGTCTCCTGTTTTAGTTCAATATGTATGCCAGCAGAGCACGGGATTCTTGCGGATGAAGCGGATGGAAAGCGAGAAATGGATCGATACGGGGATAGATTCGGATTTCACGGAATCGGGGAGCATTTAAGAGGATCGAATTTATAGAAAGCACCAGACCGGGAAAATTTGGTAATTTTTAACCAGGCAGGAAATATTTTCCCAGCTGGAATCCGGTGCAGCCCGGCGAATAGACCGGATCAATCAGGGGATGCAGGGGTGAGGTCATTTGGCATAACATTTGACTTTATCGAATCAGAATCATTTCAGCAACTGAATCGGAAAAGCAATGGTAATAGGATCAAATACTGTAAAATTGTCCCCGCACCGGATCGAGAAATCAGTCTCGATTGGATGGAATTCTTTTCAAAAACAACAGTTTCGAAGCATTGTTGCAGAAAGCAAAAATGCTGTTGAATACCGAAACAGGCAGAGGTACCGAAGTGGATGAATTAACCAGACTTTCTCCCGAAGTGTATCGCGAGAGAGTGAATTCCTTAATGAATTTACCGACATTACCTATCATCGCCACCGAGATATTAAGGATCGTGCGTGAAGACCGTTTATCGGTAAGTCAGATATTACCGATTATCGAACGTGATCCGCCGCTGGCGATGAAAGTACTGCGCTTTGCGAATTCGGCCTACTACGGCTTGAGGGAAAAAGTGAAGTCCCTGCGCCATGCCATGGTTGTGATCGGGATGAAGCAGCTGAGTCAGCTGGCCATGACTTTTACGCTGATCAAGGCTTTGACCAGGACTGAGCAGAACGAATACGGCGTACCCTGGAAACAGTTCTGGGAGCACTCGACTGCCTGCGGCCATATCGCGCAGTTGCTCAGCGAGCATATCGATGTTTCCACATCGACCAGCCCGTACTCCCTCGGGCTGCTGCATGATATCGGCAAGCTGGTCCTGTACCGGATTCACCCGGAAGGATATCGGGTAGCCTTCAAGGTTGCGAAAGTCGAGAACAGGGAGAGTTACGAAGTTGAATCCGAAATTCTGGGTGTCAATCATTCGGAGGTGGGGCGCTGGATAGCGGAGAAATGGGATCTGCCGGATATCATCGTAAAGGTGATCGGCTACCATCACAATGTGGAGGTTTTAACGGATGAATCGAAGCGCCAGGCTGCGACGGTCATCCAGATTGCAGATATGTTATGTAACTATAATTCGTTGGTTTTCGGCATGGGACTGAGTGCCATAGATATTAAAAAGACGGGTGATGACCTGATTCACAGTCGTTCATCGTACATGAACGGCATCAATTTTGATCATTTTAATATGCAGATACAACCGGAAATCAACTCAATCACCGAGATGGTGGGGCTCATGCAGGCGTAAAGTGCGTGAGACTCATTCTGTCCGATTGGATGGAGAGGGTTGTGTCATGGAAGGAATGAATGTGTACCCCTTAAAGAAGGACCGAATTAAAACTCTGGATAGTTCGGCTGTGCGGAAACACAGGATCATCAAGTACAACGATTACTCGGTTGATGGATCGACGATCATCGAGATGGAGGGCGATTGCAGCAATTCCGCGCGAAGAACTGGGCGGATCGAACCCATGATCAAAGACGGTCAGATTGTCGGTGTAATGCATGAATGTGCCTGCGGAAAGGTGACCATAATTCAATTCGAATATGATTCCTGATCCCGCTTTGGCATAAAAGAATAGGTGATAAAATGAAGAATTATACGCTTCCGTTTGACGAAGCCGGTCTCAGGCCGGATGAGCAGAAATTCATCTGGTACGTGGATCTGCCGGGCAGCAACAAACCCTCCATCAATATGAAGGGGCACGCTGATTTCAAACACGAAAAGAAGATCGAATTTGTACGCAAAGGCCAGGAAATCGTCTCCCGTTTACCCGTACCAGCCAGAAAAAGTGTTGACAAAGGGAATTTCGCGGAAAATCCGATCGGGCAGGACGATGTATCCCTGATCGCCGGTAAAAATACGCTGCTGTCGGATGATGGATTGACTCTGTATTCCAAAATCGACGGTTACGCGTTCTGGGAGGAGGATAAAATCCACGTTGACAACGTCTATCACATCAAAGGCGATGTGGATTATTCCGTCGGCAATGTCAAATTTAACGGGAAAGTACTGATTGACGGGGATGTGCGTTCGGGCTTCTGCGTCGAAGCCAAAGACTCCATCTATGTGAAGGGCAATATCGAGGCGGCCGAATTGTACTCGGAGAATGGAAACATCATTTGCCGGTCGGGCGTGCTCGGGAAGGGACAGGCGAAAATCTATGCCGGTGGCAATTTCCACTGCCGCTTCGTCCAGGACGCTTCGATCAGCGCCAAGGAAGATGTGTTCATTGAACACTACTCGATCAACAGCCATATTTCTGCGGGAGGGCTGGTGCTTCTGACCCAGAACGAGGGCTTGATCCGTGGCGGACGAATATTTGCCAAAGACGGAATCAAAGCCATCCGGATCGGTTCCGATCAGTATATCCCTACCTATGTAGGTCTGCGTGCTGAAATGTTTGCGGGGGATTCGAATCGTGTTGTTCTCGGGATGAAAAAGAACGAGATTAACAACCGGATCGCAATCATCAACAAGAAAATTGTCTTTTTTGAGCTGCTTAAAAACCGTTTGGATAGCCTGTCCCCCGAGAAGGATCAGGAATTCAATGCGATCATGAAAGAGAAAAAAATCCTTAAAAAGCAACTCAAATCCCTTCAAAAGGAAGAAGACAATCTCTCTAAAACGCTAAACGAGTATTATCAGAAAAAATGCATTCATGTCGAGGATACTCTGTTTAAAGGAGTGACAATTGCTTTTGGGGATTGTGAGTTTAAGGTCGATAAGAATTACAAGTCGATAATAATGTACAAAGCCGGAAACAGTATCTTCATTAAAAATGACTAAGAAGATGGATTACAAAGATGTTTCGATTCTGGTGATTGATGATGAAATCTCAATCGTAACGCAACTGGATTATTTTCTTTCGAGATGTGGCTTCAGCGTTACGGCGCTGACCGATTCCGTAGAGGCTCGCGAACTGATCCAACTGCAGGCCTTTGATATCGTGCTGACCGATCTGAAGATGCCGCGCGTGAGTGGAATGGATATCCTGGCGGCGGTGCAGAAGAGCGGTCGCGATACGAAGGTAATCGTGATTACGGCCTATCCTACGGTAGATACCGCTATCGAATCAATTTCGTACGGCGTGCACTGCTACATTCGCAAACCTTTTCAGCTGGATGATTTAAGAATTACGGTAAGCAACGCGGCTGAAAAGCTCTTTATTGAAAGGGAAAATTCCACTCTGAATCGGCAGATACAGCGCTTGTACGCCCAGATTACGACAATTTATGAGGTAGCCAAAATCCTTTACCAGTTGTCCGATGCGGAAACCCTTCTCGATATGGTTCTGGATACTTTAACCGAGGGAATTGGGCTCAAGAGAGTAGCCCTGATGCTGGAAGATCCGGAAGAGGTCTTCGCTATCTATAAGAGTCAGGGCCTTGGCGAGGAGACCAGAAACAGTTTCCGATTCAGCCTGGGGGATATGCTTGCTTCGAAGAAGACCGAATCGTACCGTACAGTGGTTCTTCGGAAAAGCGGCGAAGAGCTTTCTCCGAATGGCCTGAAACTGGAGTTCCCGCCGAATATAGACCGCTGCGTTCTGGTGCCAAGTTTGTACCGGGATGTTCCGGTGGGCTACATAGCCGCCTTTCTGGAAAAGGAACCGGACGCCTCGCTGAAAGAGAAGCAGAACCTGCTTGAGGTCGTGACCACTCTGATTGCGCCGTTGTTGCATAATCTGAAGATGTCCGGCGAGGAGGTAGCCGATTGGTGCGGTTTCACGGATCAGGATTTTCAGGAAATCATCCGGACGAATATTGAGCAGGCCCAGGCGGCGCATGGCCTGGTGACCTTCATCCAGATGAAACTGATGAACAAGGGGCGCATCAAGTTATCCCTACCCCTGACCCAGTTGAACCGGCTCATTCAGAAATGTATCAGAAATGAATTTGACGGAAACATTAGCATCGTATGGCAGAATTTTGATCTGTTTTTATTGATCTCGAAGGACAAGGATATCGTCTCCGTTGAACTACTCTGCGCGAAAATCAAGCGCAGCATCGAAAGCCTCTTTGCCGCAGAAGACGGGACTACCGTGCTGAGTTGCCGGTATGCGGTGATCGCATACCCCATCAACGGCAATTCGGTAGAGGAGATTATCGATAATCTAAATCTGGAAATTCTGAATCCGGACCGATTCGCCGATCCGGTGTAAGCGGTACCGGAAAATCGAAAGTTATTCTCGAATTTTTTGTGGCCCGGGGGAGTTACTAAAAGGAACCAGGCGAGGAAGCAATAAAAGAATATCATTTGCTATTTTCACCGGTATTGTTTTACTTTAGCCTGGAATTGAAACGGTAAACACAGAGGGAAATCGGTATGAATCGTATATTGATTGTCGACGATGACAATAGTATACGCAACGTTATGACGCTCTCGCTTCAGGATAGCGGGTATGAGGTTATGTCTGCCCCTTCACCGGCTGCTGCCACAGATTTGATCCGGGAACACAGTTTCGATATTGTGGTGACAGACTTAGTAATGCCCCGGATGGACGGCATTCAATTCATGCAGGAAATCAAGAAAGATTTTCCGGATCTCGGATTCATCATCATCACCGCCTACGGCAGTGTTGAAAAAGCCGTGGAAGCCCTGCACTGCGGGGCCTATGATTTTGTCACCAAGCCGTTCAAAATGGTCCATTTGAAATCGATCTTAGAGCGTTATATCGATTATCAAGATTTAATGGATGAGAATAAAAATCTCAAGAAGGAGATTCTTAGCCGCAGAGAAACAGAGAGACTGGTCGGTAAAAGTGAGGCGATGCGGGTAATCCATAACCAGATCAGCATCGTGGCCGCTACCGACGCGCCGATTTTTGTCCAGGGGGAGAGCGGAACGGGAAAGGAACTGATCGCCCAGGCGATCCACGATCAGAGTCAGAGGGCCGATAAGGCCTTCATCAAAGTCAACTGCGCCGCAATCCCTGACACACTCTTCGAGAGTACCCTGTTCGGCCACGAAAAGGGCGCCTTCACCAACGCGCTCAAGACGACCAAGGGACTTTTCGAGGAAGCCGATCAGGGCACCTTCCTGCTCGATGAGATCAGCGAAATGCCGATTGCCATGCAGGCCAAACTGCTGCGCGTACTTCAGGGAGGTGTTATTACGCGGATCGGTTCCAGCAAGGAAATCCCAATCGATGTGCGGATCATAGCCACATCCAACCGGGATATCAATAAATTGGTACGGAACAATGAATTCCGGGCCGATCTCTTCTTCAGGTTGAATGTCTTTCCCATCCGGGTCGCGCCGCTGCGCAATCGCCGCGAGGATATTCCGGTCCTGGTAGATCATTTTCTGAAGAAATTTCAGAAGAAATACGGTTTCCGGCACCGGGAAGTCGATAAACTGGATATTCCGATCAAACCGGACACCGATTCCGGAAGCATTCGGACACTTTTT